>NZ_CBYL010000044.1 GCF_000577335.1 Faecalispora jeddahensis
AGGCAAACGGGCGCGGTGATTTTGTGCAGGGGAAAAAAATTTCCTCTCAGCTGATCCTGCTGGCATTGCTGCTTGGCATTGCTTCCATCCCGGTGATGATTTTGCTGGCGTTTCCGATCTCGGCGATCGTCACGAAGGAAATATCGGATATTGTCTGGCTGTATCTCGTACTCAACGCGTTCGCGATGCCGTTCTATTTTATGGAGGCGGTCTATAACGCCGTCAAGAATGCCGCCGGCCAGCCCGAGGCGACATTTGTGCGGATGCTGTTGCTTCTGCTGCTGAAAATCCTCTTCAATTTCCTGTTTATTTATTTGATCCCCCTCGGCATCATCGGCTGTGTGATCTCCTCGGTGCTGTCGAACGTGATTGTCTGCGTGATTATGTTTTACGAGCTGTTTGTCCGGGAGTCGGAGGAAAAGCTCGAATGGCCGGGCGCTCATCTCGACCGCGAAATCGCCATGGATCTGCTGAGAATCGGCCTGCCGACGATGCTGTCGAGCGTGATGATGAACCTGGGCTTTTATCTGATCAACAACGAGGTGCAGAAATACGGCGCGATTGTTCTGAACGGCCAGGGGATTGCCAGCAACATCACGAGTATCTGTTTTGCGATGACAGGTGCGTTCGGCCCGACCGTGACGACGATGGTCAGCATGAATATGGGTGCGGGGAAGAAGGACCGCGCCCGCCGCAGCATGTGGATCGCCTGTGGATTCAGCGCGCTGACCGCCGTGGTGCTGATCGCGCTGATCGTTCCCTTTGTCGGTCCGCTCACCGGCTTGTTCACCCGCAACCAGGAGGTGCTCGACATGGCCCGCACCTCTCTGTACATCTACATTTATTCCGTTATCGGCTTTGGCGTCTGCATGGTGCAGCAGGGCGCATTTATCGGTCTGGGGCGCACGCGCATCCCGCTGGTCATCAGCATCCTGCGCATCTGGCTTCTGCGTTACCTGTTCATCCTGGCCACGGAGAGGTACCTCGGTGTACTTTCTGTGTTCTGGGGCAACCTGTTCTCAAACCTCGCGGCGGCCCTGATCATTACGCTGATGGTGCTGCGCATGCCATGGGAATCGGTTCTGCCGAACCGGGCTCCTGTGCCGCAGGAGGAGAGGGAATAAGTGCAGGTTGATCTTTTAAAAAATAAATTTTTGTAAAAAGCCCCGCATCACGCGTGATGCGGGGCTTTTCTGGCTCTTTTTTAGTTCATGAGAATCTGCGAAGGTACGCTGTGTACAGGAATTATTTATGGTTGGAAACCAGCTTATTGGCTTCTTCCTGCAGCATTTCACAGAAGGCTTTGATGTAGAAAGGCTGCCGAATATCCTTATGCCAGATCAACTCGATGCGCAGCGGGTATTGAAAGTTTTTTACGGGAAAGATGTGGATGTACTTGTCCGGGTCGCACTTGGCATTGTGCTCGTAAATCCGCAGCGACAGCATTTCAGGGATCAAAGCGGCGCATAAGCCCGACGCACACAAGAGAATATGCGTATCACAGTCGCTGATATGGTAGGGGGTATTTGACAAATGAATTCCATAGTCCTTTAGATGCTGCTGAATCATCAGGTTTACTGCACCTGTTTCGTAATACAGCGAAAAGGGAACCTCTGAAAAGCGCGAAAGATCTGCGCCCTGTTCAAATTCCTTCATTTCTTTGCTGCCAAAATGCTGCTGAAACAGACTTTCGCTGATGATCAGGTACATATGGTCAATGGCCAGGGGCATGGTATGGAACACCGGGTTTAAAGAAGCGTTGGCCCCCAGAAACAAATCAATGGTACCGTCCAGCAGCTTTTCCTCCAGAATCACGGTATCGTTTACATAGAAAGAAACGTCTACCTTGGGAAAATGCTCGTAATAGCGTTTGAGCATCAGCGGCAAGATGATCTGCGCGCGTGAAGTGCTCATCCCCACGGTAAAGGCGCCCCTGCGCCCGTCGGCAATTTCATGAATATTTCTCTCCATGTTGTTCTCTAAAATATGTACGCTTCGCAAGGCTTTGAGCATGGTTTCGCCCGCTTCCGTCAGGTGCAGATTCGGCTTTCGCTCGAACAGGGGGACACCGTATTCTTCCTCCAGGCGTTTGATGTGATCGCTGACGCACTGCTGCGTTACATAGGCTCGTTTTGCCGCGCGGCTAATGCTCAGCTCTTCGGCGGCCAAAAGAAAAATCTTAAAGCTTTGTTTCATCGCGGTTTCCCTTCCGTCGGCACAACCCGGCATTTCAGACACAAGAAATAACTTGTGAAAAAGCGAAATTTTCTTGTGCGATTTTTTGATCGTGATTTGATTTTATCGAAACGACTTTTCAAAATTACGATCATTATAGTTCGAAATGCCGGATATTTCAAGAATTTTCCATTTAATAGAAAAAAGTGAATATTTGATTCCAGAGCTCCTTACACAAGTGAAAGTTTTGATTCTGATGTAAAAATACTTGTTTTTCAAATGGGCCGTACCGTGCTACAATTTTGTTAATGAAGCTTCACGAAATGAATAGAAAATTGCGATATCGGGGGACTATTTTATGGAGTACTATCAACGAAAGGCGGCAGAGTTACTGGAAGGAGGCTATGATCTTCATGTTCACAGTACCCCTTCCCACATCGAACGAATACTGGATGACGTAGAGGTATTGCAGCAGGCAAGTGAAGCAAAAATGGCAGGAATTCTGATCAAAAACCATTATGAATCCACCGCTGCGCGGGCCATGCTGCTAAACAAGCGAAGTGGCCTTGCAACCAAAGCCTATGGCGGCGTTGTGCTGAACTGGCCGGCGGGGGGACTTAATCCATATGCGGCGGAAAGCGCGCTGAAGCTCGGGGCAAGCTTTGTATGGCTGCCAACCCGAGACGCGGCTAATTGTCTGGCATATGGAAATATGCCGGGTGACTTTTTCGACAGGCCGGGCATTTCTGTTCTGGATGAGAATGATAAGCTTCTGCCAGCAGTTTACGAGGTGCTGGAGGTCGTCAGACGGTATCATGCCGTGTTTGCTACCGGCCATGTCAGCCCAAAGGAGTCGGTAATCGCGTGTAAGGAAGCGCGGCGAATGGGTGTGCACACGGTTCTGACACACCCGGAGTGGGAACGTACCGTTGTACCCGGTGAGATTCAGGCGCAGTTGGCCGGGCTGGGGGTGGTGGTGGAAAAGGACTGGATCAATATTGCGGATGGCGCCTGCCCGGTGGAGGTAATGATGCGCAATATTCGCCTGGTGGGCTGTGAGCACGTGTTTATCGCAACAGACAGGGGACAAAAGGGAAAAGAAACTCCGAGGGAGGGGATGCTGCATTTCATTGAATTGCTGATTGAACAGGGCTTTTCTGACAGAGAAATCAAAACCATGGTTCATTCTGTTCCCGAGTCGCTGCTGATCTAAAGGCTGAACGGAGTCTGAAAATAAAAAGGAGGCGAGACGGTAAAAGAACAAATCATTTAGGATACGAAGCCAGAAAAATAGCTAGGGGTGAAGAAATGAGTAAAAATTTAGTTGAACAGGAAAACGATGTTCGCAGCCAGTCTGCCAATATCGAAGGGAACGATGAAACCGCTCAAGCGGGCGCAAATAACTTATGGGCAAAGCTGAAGAACATTTTGGGAACAGGACAGCAATCGGCTCTTTTGGGAGCGGCGTTCCTGATGTTTACCTCGGCAATCGGGCCGGGCTTTCTGATGCAGACGACGACTTTTACGGAACAGTACCGGAATTCTTTTGGGTTTGTCATTCTGGTGGTTACCTTTATATCCATTTTCGCACAGCTGAACATATGGCAAATCATTGCGGCCAGCAGGCTTCGGGCTCAGGATGTGGCGAATAAGGTTCTTCCGGGTCTTGGCCATATCATTGCGTTTTTCGTATCGTTCGGCGGTCTGGCTTTCTGTCTGGCGCACAACGCCGCGTCCGCTCTGGCCATGAACATCCTGTTCGGTCTTGATTACAAAATTGGCTCTCTTGTGATCGGAGTAATCGGGATCATTGTGTTTACATATAAAAGCATCGGCGTGGTTGTGGATAAATTTTGCGAGGTAACCGGGATTTTTATGCTGATTACGCTGATATATCTTGGGGTTGCCAGCCACCCGCCGGTAGGCCTTGCGTTAAAATCGACTTTTATGCCGAATGAGCTGCCCTTATTTCCCGTTGTCACCCTTATCGGCGGAACAGTTGGGGGATTTATCTGTTTTTCCGGCGGACATCGGCTTGTGGATGCCGGAATCGTGGGTCAAAAAAATTTGAAAAAAGTTGGCGGCTATGCAACTCTCGCCATTGTACTTACCACTATTGTAAGAATCATGTTGTTCCTTGCCGCACTGAGCGCCGTTGTATCCGGATTCAAACTGGATCCCTCAAACCCTGCGGCATCGGTTTTTTCATTCGTCATGGGGCCTGCCGGAGGCATTCTTTTTGCCGTGCTGATTTTCTCGGAGGCACTGAATTCCTTAGTAGGGGCAGCGTATACTTCCGTATCCTTCCTGAAAACCCTGTCCAAAACCATCTATAATCATGAAAGGGGATCGATTGTTGCTTTCATTGCACTTTCCACCGTTCTTTTTGAATTTATCGGTCAGCCGGTCAAGGTAATGATCCTTTCCGGAACCCTGAATGCGCTGATTCTGCCGCTGGCCCTGGGCTCTATGCTGATCGCCGCGCACAGAAAGGACATCGTTGGGGAGTATAAACACTCCAAGATCATGACAGCGATGGGGTGGGTGGTTGTCGCCATTGCAGGCTATATGGCGATTGTTTCCTTTGGTGGTATTCCGGCAATGTGGCTGGATTAAAAACATATTTTGGCAAGTGCCCGGGCTGCAGGTTTTCTTTTGCAGCCCGGGCACTTGTCATCGTAATTATTATTGGTTCACAAAAATTATTCTGCCCGCACCGCGT
The DNA here is from genome assembly GCF_000577335.1 of Faecalispora jeddahensis. GTDB lineage: Bacteria > Bacillota > Clostridia > Oscillospirales > Acutalibacteraceae > Faecalispora > Faecalispora jeddahensis. The sequence continues at coordinate 4,898 of NZ_CBYL010000044.1, forward strand.
CGGCGATGATCTCGATCAGCGCGTCAAGCGCGTGGGTGCGGTAGGTGTCTTTTCGAAAGCACACAAACAGCTCGCGCTCCGAAATGCTGTCCGCAATTGGGAAATACACGCCATTTGTGTTGACATAATTCCCATAGTAAATTGCGGTGGAGGGCACAAATGTAAAGCCCAGATTCTCTTTTGCGAGCCGGTGGGCGACCTCGATGCTGTCGGTTTCGAGCAGCGTGCGGGGAATGCAGTGGGAGTCGGAAAAAATCTTTTCTGCCAGCGTGCGCATGCCGTGTCCCCGTTTCAGCAGAATGAACGGCGCGTCATATACCTCTCGCATATGCAGCGCCCGGTTGCTGACCCCCGTGCTGCAGCCCGGTAGATTTCGGTAAAAAAACGGCGGCGCCGCCAGGTAAATCTGCTCTTTGGCAATCGGTTCATAGCTCAGCCCGCTGATCTGCGGCAGGTATACGATCGCCAGATCCACCTGCCCGGCAAGCACCATTTCCGCCAGATTGTGCGGTGAGTTCTCCACCAGCTTCAAATCGAATTTCGGGTACATCATAAAAAAGCGGGGCAGGATTTTGTGTGTCATAAAAATGCTCATATGCAGCGACATCCCCAGCGTGATGCGTCCGATGCTGCCGTCCTGAATCTCCGTAATTTGCTGTGTGACGGATTCGTAAATGCTGTGGATCTGCATGCAGGCCGCGAGATATTTTTCCCCCGCGTAAGTCAGCCGCAGCGGAATGCTGCTGCGGTCAAACAGCGCCGATCCCAGCTCGCGCTCAATGCCGAGAATCATCTGGCTCAGGGCGGGCTGTGAAATATACAGCTTTTTGGCGGCCCGGGTAATGTTCCCCTCGCGCGCCACCGTCATCAGGGCTTCCATCTGACGCTCGTTGATCATGTTTGCACCTCTGGTTTCACGGTTCTGTTCCTTCTTCAGGCCAAAGCAGAAAAGAAACAGTGGGTTTCATTTTGTCCTATTTAAGCAGTGTTTTAATATAAGACAAAACTTATTATTTTTATAATCATTATAATATTTTACAGATATTCTTTTGTCAAGTAGAATAAAAACAAGAAATCATCACCTGATTCCTTCTCAGAATCATCTAAATGAAATGCGAGGTGCCTTTATGAAAAAAGACTTGCTTCGGGTGCTTGTTCCAAGCGGAATGCTGGGGTATGGCTTCCCTCTGGACAGCTTCAACAGGGGGCTCGCGATGAATCCCGATTTTATCTCGGTGGATTCCGGTTCTACCGACAGCGGCCCGCAAAAGCTGGCACTGGGCAGCATGACCTGCACGCGTAGCGCCTACACGGAGGAGATGGAGATTCTCATCCGGGCCGGGCTGGAGCACCATATTCCCGTTTTTATCAGCTCCGCGGGCGGTGACGGGACGAACCAGCACGTGGAGATCTTTGCGGATATTGCGCGCGAGCTGGCCCATAAGAACGGATGGAAGCTGAATATGGCGCTGATTTACGCGGACATTGACAAAGAGATCGTGCGTAAAAAGCTCGGCGAGGGAAAAGTACAGCCCTGTGGGCCGGTGGATTCGCTGACCGCGCAGGACGTCGACGATGCAACGGTGATTGTGGCGCAGATGGGCGCGGAACCGTACCTGAAAGTGCTGCGGGAAAATCCGAAAATCAACCTGATCATTTCGGGCCGCAGCTACGACCCGGCACCCATGGCGGCTATGGCGCTGCATAATGGCTTCCCCGCAGGGCTGGCGTGGCATATGGGCAAAATTCTGGAGTGCGGCGGCCTTTGTACCGAGCCCTCGAGCCGGTGTATGGTCGGTGAGCTTCATCAGGAGTATTTTGATCTGATCCCGCTGGGCGACAAAGAGCGCTGCACCCCCTATTCGGTGGCCGCGCACACGCTGTATGAGAAAACGCACCCGTACCTGCTGCCCGGCCCAGGCGGAACGCTCGACCTGTCCGGTTCCAAATTCGAGCCGGTAACGGAGAAAATCGTGCGGGTCAGCGGCAGCCAGTTCCGGCCCGCAGACCCGTATACCGTAAAGCTGGAGGGCGCAAAGCGCTGCGGCTACCGCTGCATCTGTGTTGCCGGTATCCGCGACCCGATTCTGATTTCGCAGATCGATCCCTTCCTCGACAGTGTGCGCGAGCTGGTGAACGGCCTGCCCGCAGAGCAGCGCGAGGGCAGTCAGCTGATTTTCCACGTGTACGGAAAAAACGGCGTGATGGGTGATCTGGAGCCGAACTCTGATTTTGTACCGCAGGAGCTGTGCGTGATCGTAGAGGTAGCGGCGCCCACACCCCAGGCGGCGCAAGAGGTCTGCAACCGCGTGCGTATCGGGCTGCTGCACAATCCCTATGAGGGCAGAATGGCTACCAGCGGCAATATCGGCCTGCCGTTCACCCCGCTGGAAATCCCGCTGGGCGAGGTCTGCGCGTTCAACGTGTACCACCTGATGCAGGTGGATGATCCGGCTGCCTTGTTCCCCATTCAGTATATCGAGGTGAAGTAGCATGACATATTTAAAGGATATTGCGAAAATCATCCGCAGCAAAAATGCCGGCCCGTTCGAAGTGACGATGGATATCATCTTCCAGAACGAAGAGGATTACCGCCGGGTGCTCGACAGCGGCGTGATCAACCGCGAGCTGGTTTCGAAGCTGTATCATATTGATCCGGGGAAGATCATCACCCTGAGCAGCTTTGACGCGGCGCGCGCCATTAAAATTACATTGCCCCGCCCGCGCAAGCAGGGCTCGATCGGCGAGACCGATATGCACGCCGCCCAGCAGCACGTGCCGCTGATGCTGATTGAGCTGCCGTGAGACTGCCTGCCGGTGAATAACTGCCTCCTTTTGAATCATTAAGATATAGAAATAGAAAAAGGCCGCCCTGTTCCGCGTCCTAGCGGAACAGGGCGGCCTTTTTTCGATGTTTTTCGCGGCCTCGCCGCAGAGTTTCTGTGAAACTTTTTCCATTACCGGAATAAATCCATCAAAATTGGGCGATCTTTTATTCATTCATACAACGGTACAATTCGCTGGATGCACCCGCTCAAAAACTGCTGGACTGATGACCTGTAAAACAGGCCTTGAAAATTCCCGCCCGTTAACGCTTTCCTCTGTTGTTCCAGACATTCCAGGCCGTCAGTGCGGTCAGAACTATCACACAGCAGGCCAGAATCCAAATTGGCAGGCTGTCCGTCTGCCCGCCGACGATGTACAAATTCCTTGTGCCGCCCGTTTGCACAGCTTCCGGCTCTGCCGCTATTCCCGGATTTGCAGCGGCGAGGGGAGAGGTGCTTTTGGACGAGGATTTCGAAGAGGACTTGGAGGAAGCAGATTTGGAAGAGCTGCTGCCGGAGGCTTTGGAAGAAGTGCTGCCGCTGCTTTTCTGAGAGGAGGAGGGTTTCTCCGCAGTCTGTTTTCCGGTGCTTTGTTTTTCCGGAGAGGAGGAGGCCGCGGGCTTGGCGCTTTCCTCCGGTTCCGCAGAGCCAGGTGACTCGGCCCGGTTCACGCGGATCAGGTACTGCGACTTGCTCTTTTTATTCTCCGCGGTTACGGTCACAACGATTTCGGTCGTTTCGCCCGCCCGCTGCAGCGACTGCCGGTTCACCCGCACTGCTCCGCCGTCCGCCGCGTCCGCCTGAAATTTGACCGAGCTGATATTTGAGCCGACCCGCAGCTCGTATTCCGCGATATCGGACGAAAAATCGGGGCGCAGCCTGCCGGTGGAGGGTACCAGGCTTAGCAGGCTCGCATCCTGCGACAAAGCGGGCTTGATGGAAAAGGAGAGCTGTGCTTCTCTGTCGTACTGCGGCAGCAGGCGCTCGGCCCAGTCGGCGGTTTGGTCAATCTGAACCGCAATGCCGGCGGAGCCGGGGTCGGCATCCTCCGGTACGGAAAAAATAAAAGTAATGCACACGCCGTTCAATTTGGGCGCCGAAAGGCCATCGCAGGCATACACGCCGGTCACACTCTCTCCGTCGTCGTAAAACTGAAACGCACCGCTTTGAATCTGATCCGAGGTTTCTGTCCGCAAAAAATGCAGACGTGCGCTGTCGTACTCCAGCCGCGCACGGAATGCGGCGGGCTGTTCACCCTCAGCCAGCGCGCCGGAATTCGCCGAAAGCTCCACGCGTACGGTTTCGCCGGGATAAACGGATTCGGCAGAAAGGGCGGCAGAAAAATATTCTGTCGCCGCTGCAGCGACATGGCAGGGATAACCAATCAGAACAGCGCATACAATCATAATAAGCAGGCATCGTATTTTCATTGAGAACGCCCTTTCCATTTTGGGGGAATATGGAAGAACCGCTTTTTTCTTATATTACCACACCATGCCGCAAAGCCGCAATATAGCGGCCCAAAGCGCCGGAAGAAACATTTCGTTCATATTTTATTAACATTTTTGTTGTAAAAAAGACTATGATATTAGTATCCTCTTGGCGTAAGCGAAAGCAGAGATTTGGCGCCCGAGAGCATAGGATCATTCGCTCAATGCTTCCGAAAAATAGGGGTGGGATTTTCTGAAGCCGATTCGATGATGGATGATTTGACCAAAAGCACTTGCTGCTATTTTTTGAAGAAGGAATTGTTATGTTCAAGAATGCTACTCTGACTCACGCGATCGTATGGAATGTCATGATGATCACCATGTGGCACTGTGTGGTGTTTTTTGCCTGCGTTAAACTGCCGAAGCAGACGTTTGATCCCTCGAAAAACCGTTATCAGGCATTCCGCTGGGAGCAAAACGGCCGGTGGTACCGCACTTATCTGAAAATTCAGTTGTGGAAAGACAGCGTCCCCCAATATATTGGAAAAGACGGCTTCTCGAAAAAGCATCTGACGCGCGTTTCTCCGGAATATATCGATGAGTTCATGCTCGAGACCTGCCGCGGAGAATGGATGCACCTGAAAAACTGCATCTGCGTGGTTGTGGTTATCATCGTCAATTCCTCGTGGGTGATGGGCCTGGTGTTCTCCGGGTTGATTTTTCTGGGGAATCTGCCGTTTGTGTGCATTCAGCGCTACAACCGTTTTCGCCTGCAGACGCTGCGTGAAATTCTCATTAAGGAGCGGGCGCGGGCCCGCCGCTTGGAAGCCCGCAGCAAAGAAACCGCTTTGCGGACGCTTTCCTGAAATTGACGGTGTGAACGTAAAAGAAAAACACTCGGTGCGCCCTTTCGGGCGACCGGGTGTTTTTGATGAGTGGCGGACAAAATAGAAAAAGCGGGCGGTATGATCATACCGCCCGCTTTTTTATCATCGTCTGTCTGTTCAGGGCTCCTTGGTGGAACGGCAGAAGAAGGTTTCCCACAGGGAACAGCATTTATCTGCCGCGCAGACAACCGCGGATTCGCGGAATCTGGGGCAGCTCCCGAGTGTGAGGGGCCACATGTGCTTTTCAATGATATCGCGCTCCCGCTCGCTCAGCGGGAACAGGCGCTCGGCGTTTTTCAGCGCCGCCTTGGGATGCGTAAAGCCGTGCAGCCCGGGGCGGTCCGGCGCCTTTTCATGCCAGTCGTACAGAAAAAAGTCATGCAGCAGCGCGCCGCGCACCAGGCTGTTCAAATCCGCGCGCAGCCCCAGCCTGCGACAAATCCAGAAGCTGAGCTCGGCGACCGCCACGCTGTGTTCCAGGCAGCTGACCGAGCCGTGCTGAATAAAACGCTCCATTTGAAGCACCTGCGGGTGATCCAGAAGCTGCCGCGCGTACCGTTCAAACTGCTCCCGCTCCTGCGGCGTCAGCGATACGCGCAGACTGCGTGCTCGCCGCGAGGGGGGCGGTAATTGTTTGCTGCTGTTTTCCATGGATTGCTTTCTCCATCTGAATTGCATGGGTTTCAGCCTGAATTATTTCTCCGCCCTGGCCAGATCGACCAGTGCGTTCACGAGGCCGGACAGATACTTTTTCGTATTCTCGTCCTGCAGGTTGCCGTCGGCGTCAAACTTTTCCCGCGCGAACGCGACAAAGACCTCGGGCTGGTTCAAAAGCTTCAGGTTCAGGATCACGGCTACCTGGCGCAGATGATACTGTGCGCGGGCGCCGCCCAGCGCGCTGCTGGAAACGCTGAAGAGCGCCGTGGGCTTGCCGGAAAGCGGCTTCGTGGCATCGCGGGACGCCCAGTCCAGCGCGTTTTTCAGCACGGGGGGAATCGAATAGTTGTATTCAGGGGTCGCGATCAGCAAAGCGTCGGCCTCGGCAACCTTTTTCTTAAACTCCGTCACAGGGGCCGGCAGCTCGCCGCCCTCCAGATCCTGATTGAAAAAAGGAATCGCGGAAAGATCCAGAATTTCAAGCTCGGCGCCTTCGGGCAGCAGTTCCTTGGCCGCACGCAGCGCGCCGCGATTATAAGAGCCTTTGCGAAGGCTTCCGGTAAATCCTACAATTTTAATGGTGTCCATAATTACAATTGTTCCTTTCACTTTCAGTACGGCTTTGCAGGGCCGCTCTCATTTATGGCTGAAACAGGTAGCTGGTCATAGACAGCGAACCCATCAGACAATCCTCGTTAAAAACAGTCAGCCGATCTTCCTCGTTCGACGCCCCCAGAACATACAGCAGGGGATAAAAGTGGTCGGGCATCGGGAACGCCATTTTGGCGCAGGAACCGGCTTTTCTGTAATCCACCACATCGGGGAATCCTCTCTTTTGGATTTTGTCCCGAATATAGCCGTCAAATTCCTCGGCCCACGAAAATCCGCTCTCCGCTTCCCACTGGATTCTTGCCAGGTTATGCACGATGTTTCCGCTGCCGATGATCATAACACCCTCATCCCGCAGGGCGGACAGGTCCTGCCCCATCTGAAAGTGCGCCTGTGCGCCGGCGGTGCCGTCCACACTCAGCTGAACCACAGGGACGTTAGCCTCGGGAAACAGATGGCACAGCACAGACCACGCGCCGTGGTCAATCCCCCAGCTGTTGTCTGTCTGCACGGGAACAGAAAGCAGCTCCTGCGCGCGGGCGGCCAGCTCCGGCGAGCCGGGCGAGGGATAATGCACCCGGTACAGCTCTTCGGGGAAGCCGTACATATCATACACCAGCCGCGGCGTTTTGGTATCCATGATTCTGGTCCCGTGGGTATACCAGTGTGCCGAGATCATCAGGATGGCCCGGGGGCGCGCCAGCTGACGGCCGATTTCCTGCCACTTTTTCGTATATTTGTTGTTTTCCACCGCGTTCATTGGGGAGCCATGTCCCACAAACAGCGCAGGCATTCGTTCCGGCATAAGAATCCTCCTTACAGACGCTGGGGTTATGTTTTGTTTGATGAAGTAAACGGCAAAATTTTCCTGCCGCAAATTTATTATATACCGATTTCTGCAAGAAAACCACTGTGATTCCGACAGTTTTTCAGGGCCGCGCGCACGGCCCTTTGATTGTTTCTATCGAGAAAATGAGATTTGTAACTTGATCACGATACTTTTCTTTTTGAAAATGATATACTATACTAGAATAAAATTCCATCGAACATCGAAATCGGAAAAGGAGAGGCTCAATCATGGCAAACATCGTGATCGTCGGCAGAGGCCCCGCTGGCATCTCCGCCGCTCTTTATACCCTGCGCGCCGGAATGGCAACGACAATTATCGGCAAAGACAATGGGACGCTCGAAAAGGTAGAGAAGATCGAGAATTACTATGGATTCCCCGAGCCGATCACCGGAACAGAGCTGGTACAGACCGGGCTTCAGCAGGCAAAGCGCCTGGGCGCCCAGATGGTGGAGGATGAAGTGGTCGGCATCTCGTATGACGGGCGCCTGACGGTCAAGACCACGCACGGCGAATACCCGGCAGACGCGCTGATTCTCGCGACGGGCTCCACCCGTTCCGCACCGCGCATCCGCGGACTGCAGGAGCTGGAGGGTCACGGTGTGAGCTACTGCGCCGTGTGCGACGGCTTTTTCTACCGCGGCAAAGAGGTAGTGGTTCTGGGCAACGGCGACTACGCCATTCACGAAGCGCTCGAGCTGCTGCATACCTCAAAATCCGTTACGGTTCTCACGAACGGCAAAAAAATGCTCGCTTCCGTGCCGGAGGGCATCGGGCTGTGCACAAAAGAGATCCAGTCGCTCGACGGTGATCAGGTTCTGAGCGGCGTGCGTTTTGAGGATGGTACCTCACTGACTGCCGAGGGCGCATTTGTGGCCGTCGGCGTGGCCGGCAGTACCGATCTTGCCCGCAAGCTTGGGGCGGAAGTGGAAAACAATAAGATCGTCGTCGATGAAAATATGGCGACGAATATTCCGGGGCTTTACGCGGCCGGGGATTGCACCGGGGGCCTGCTTCAGGTTTCCAAGGCGGTTTACGAGGGCGCAAAGGCCGGGACGGAAGCGGTTAAATTCCTGCGTTCCATGGCCAAGACGGCAAAAGCATAATAACGCCATGCCGCCGCGCGGTTTTGGCTGACTCGCCGGTCTGCTTTGCAGGCCGGCGTTTTTGCGTTTTCTCGCGGCGGTGATTTTTCATTTTCCGTCATATGGAGCGGAGAGGCTATAAAGTTTCAATTATGTAGAGAAATTTCTTAAAATAAAGAATGATTATTATTTATTTCCTCAAATCGGCGGAAAACCCTTGCGTTTTGATCGAAAAAGCGATAAGATGAGATTGAAATTTCTGGCAAGAGGTCTTATTCAATCAAACAGAACGGCTGCAATTTGTCGTGCGGCGGCTGTCGCGGCTTTGGGGCGGAGCGGCTGTTTCCAAACATGAAAAAGGAGTGGAAAATATGAAATCTGCTGTTTTTTATCAGTGTAAGCATTGTGGGAATTTGGTGGCGCTCATCGGCTTTGGGGGCGGCACATTGGTCTGCTGTGGGGACCCGATGGTACAGCTGCAGGCCAATGTAACCGACGCCGCGCACGAAAAGCATGTGCCGGTAGCTCATGTGGAGAACGGCCGCCTGATCGTTGAGGTTGGCTCTGTGGCGCATCCGATGACCGCCGAGCATTATATCGAGTGGATTGCGTTGGAAGACGGCGACAGGCTGGAAATTGTGAAGCTGCACCCGGGCGACAAGCCGAGGGCAGAGTTTACTTATCATCCGGGCGAGGCTCACGAAGAAATTTTCGCGGGCGAAAACGATGAGATCGTGCCCAACTGTGAGGCCAACCCCTGCAATTTTGTGTACCGCGAGGGAGAGACTTCTCACGCGGTGGTTTACGCGTTCTGCAATCTGCACGGCTTGTGGAAAGCGGAGCTGTAAAGCAGAATCGCCTTTATTTGCGGCTCTCAAATGAATGGAATACAGGGCTCAGCGGGTGCGAACAAGCGCCCGCCGCGCCTGGACATAGAGGAGTGCTATTGATGGCTTATACATTGACAAGTGACCTGGTTACAAATAACAGTATGATCGATACGCAGCACAAGCAGCTGTTTGATGCGATCAACGCGTTGTTAGAGGCCTGCTCCAAGGGTCAGGGGCGTGCGGAGATCGGCAAAACGCTCGATTTTCTGAGCAAATATGTGGACAAGCATTTCTCCGATGAAGAAAGACTGCAGCGCCAATATGCGTACCCGGAGTACGAGAAGCACCACAAATTCCATGAGGAATATAAAAAGACCATTCGTGAGCTTCAGCAGGAGCTGAACCAGAATGGAGCGAACATAGCGCTCGTGGCCAAGGTCAATACCGCAATCGGCGGCTGGCTGGTCAACCACATCAAGCGCGAAGATTTGAAGATGGCAAAGTTCATCCGCGAGCATCAGAAATAAAAGACGTTGATCGTTCACATTCCTCCAATCAGGGTATTTACAAAGATCACGATTATTCCGCACACCGCGGGGCGATGACCGATTCATTGGTAAATGTCTTGATAGGAGGATTTGTTTTATGGAAAGCTCAATTTGGGTCCACAAAAGCCGCTCTGCTGATTTTTAGGTCAGAAGAGCGGCTTTTTGAAGGATTCCAATGCCCGAATCAAACTTTTCATTTTTCTGATTGCTTCCTCGAATAGTAATATCCCTACGGCTTTGCCATAACCAGCCGCCGAAACAACGGTTTTTTTATTTCCGTTAAGCAGTTTTTGGGAGTAGATATTCGAAGACATATTTTAACTGCTACTGTTCATCTTTTGATGTACATTCCAAACAAATCATCAGCATATGAAATACTGATGGTGGTGCTGTCCTTTGTCAGTAAAGTACCTACTGAAATATAATCGTCATTGATTTCTTCTGAAACCTTTTCGACTTCTGAAAATCCGGATTCTTTCAGAGCCTTAATATACTGTTCCGATTTAAATTGTGTCATATCGGATAACTCAAGATGACAATATTCTTTATCCGGGTCAATCCACCCACGCAATAACGTACCTAATTCTGGTTGCGGTATGTTGGCAGTATATTCGTTTTCAGGCCATTCTTCAGTATCCAGCATAACAAAATTTTCAGGCAAAGCATTTCCAGAATGATCAGCGTTAACTCCATTATCAGATAAAGAAGTGTTACCGCAAGCAGTCATAAGCGCAATAAGCATTGCGACAAGAAATACCCCACAGGCTTTTTTCATTTTATTTCCTCCAATCTCTATTTCTTCTTTCGGGTAAGACCAATCATAAGGGCCACCGCAACAATGGCAAATATTAGTCCAATTATTAATAAGGCGCTCCAAATATCAAAAGGCCAAAAACCATTAACCGTAATTTGTGTCATGGAATCGGCCTGACCGATTGTATTATCAGGGAGTGCGGAATGTTTAGCAACGAAAGCGGAAATCAGGCAGAATACCGCAATGCCACATGAGCAATAAACCGCTAATAACTTTCTCCTTCTTTTCCTATACTGCGCTCGGTTGAAGCCAATGGTTTCTTCCATACTTTCTGCAAAATCCTTTGGCGTTCCCAATCTGTCAATTACTTGCTTTTCGGTTTCTCCATGCTCTTTCGCGGAATCAAACGCTTCGTTTAAATCCCGGATAATTTCACGCTTTTGGTTGCGGGAAACAGATAATTCCTTTGTAACCTTCTTTATATATTCCTCTCTCATATTCAAGCCTCCAAATCTTTTACTATGTCAATAAAACTATCAACACATACCGTATAGCTACGCCAAAATGAAATCAACTCGCACAAGGTTTCTCGTCCTTTAGCAGTTAGGGAATAATATTTCTTTGGACCGCCATTTGCTTGTGATGAAGCGATCCGGCATTGAACTAGACCAGCATCTTGTAGGCGATATAGCATTGGATAAATCGTACCCTCTTTGGCATAACCAAATATTTTGCCGCCTGTTTCATTTAATTCTGTAATAATTTCATATCCGTAAGTTTCCTTTTTAGCAATCAGACATAGGAGTATCATTTCAAATGACCCCTTTTTGAATTGCTGAATATATTTACTATCCGCCATAATCACTTCTCCTTTTCCATGGGAGATACATAGTTTTGCTAAGTAGCTATACATAGTATGGGCTCAATTTTTGATTTTGTCAATATAGGCGACAGACAAAGCGTTTTTCCCTCTTTGTCTGCTACATTACTTATCTGTTGATTGTCTATCTCGTTATTATTGGTGTCTTGGTATTTGCTTCCTTATGCACCCTGTCCATTCGGTGGCGGATTGTGTCATGCGCGGCGCGTTGTTCCGTATTGATATCATTATGATTGAATAGAAGAATAACGGATGGTATAATATAGGCAAACATGATTTTTGACGGCAGTGAAAAACTGCGGGCGGCTTATCACTTAAGAAACCAAAAGAATCCCAGGTACATCATTTTCACAATTGCGGCCCATGTAGGCTTTGGCCGTAAGATCATAACAGGAAAGGTCATTGTATGTCACAAATAACCAAACGGGCACTGGAAGAATCCCTGAAGAAAATGCTGCTGAAAAAACCGGTCAACAAAATCACGATTTTAGACATCACGGAAGATTGCGGAATCAGTCGTATGACTTTTTATTACCATTTTAAGGATATCTACGATTTGATCGAGTGGTCTTGCGTGGAAGACGCCGCAAAGGCACTGGACGGAAAGAAAACGTATGACACCTGGCAGCAGGGATTCCTTCAAATCTTTCAGGCTGTTTTAGAAAATAAACCATTCATTCAGAATGTGTATCAGTCGGTCAGCCGGGAGCAGGTGGAAAATTATCTGTATACCCTGACGCACAAATTGCTGATCGGGGTGGTCGAGGAAAAGGCCATGGGAATGGACGTTCATGACACCGATAAGGAATTTATTGCCAATTTTTATAAATTTGCGTTTGTCGGTCTGATGCTGGACTGGATCAAAGACGGAATGAAAAAAGACCCGCAGCAGATCATCGACCGGCTCAGCATCCTGATTGAAGGGGACATTACAAGGGCACTGGACAAATATCGTTTGGATAGACCCCATCAAAACCCCTGATATGATAAAAAATAATACAATTGAAACGCCGTGATCAAACTCTGATCACGGCGTTTTTATTGTTTATGGTATTTTTTGTGGGAAAAGCTAAACTGAGTAATGTAAGCAGAAGATACAATAACGAAAGATGGAGGCAAGATGATGTATTATTCCAGCGGAAACTATGAAGCCTTTGCACGCCCGGAAAAGCCCGAGGGAGTTGACCGTAAATCCGCCTATATTGTCGGTTCCGGCCTGGCCGCTCTCGCGGCGGCGTGCTTCCTTGTTCGCGACGGGCAGATGAACGGAAAACGGGTTCATATTCTGGAGAAAGACCCGATCCCCGGCGGAGCCTGCGACGGTTACCATTATGACGGCCTCGGGTATGTGATGCGCGGCGGCCGCGAAATGGATAACCATTTCGAGTGCATGTGGGATTTGTTCCATTCTATCCCGTCCATTGAAACTGAGGGAGTCAGTGTGCTTGATGAATACTATTGGCTCAATAAGCACGACCCGAACTACTCTTTGATGCGCGCGACAATCAATCGCGGCGAAGACGCCCACACAGACGGTAAATTCGACATTTCCGACAAGGGCGCTATGGAGATCATGAAGCTCTTCTTTACACCGGACGAAGAACTGTATGATAAGCGCATTGAAGAGGTCTTTGACGATGAAGTCCTGAATTCTAACTTCTGGCTGTACTGGCGCACCATGTTCGCCTTTGAGAACTGGCATAGCGCGCTCGAGATGAAGCTCTATATCAAACGCTTCATCCATCACGTAGGCGGCCTGCCGGATTTTAAGGCTCTCCGTTTCACAAAATATAACCAGTATGAGTCCATGATTCTGCCGATGATCAAATACCTGGAATCCCGCGACGTTCAGTTCCATTACGGCACCAAGGTCGTAAACGTGGAATTCGACATCCAAAAGGATAAAAAGGTCGCAAAATGCATCACGGTCATCCGGGATGGCAGTGAGGAAAGCATCGATCTGACCGAAAACGATCTCGTCTTTATCACCAACGGCGGCTGTGTCGAAAATTCCTCTCTCGGCGATCAGAATCAACCGGCGCCCTTCAACAAAGAAATCAAAGAAGGCGGTGGTTGGGATATGTGGCGCAAGATCGCGGCGCAGGACCCGTCCTTCGGCCATCCGGATAAATTCTGCTATGATCCGGAGCAGAGCAACTGGATGTCCGCAACCGTGACGACGCTGGACGACCGCATTCCTCCCTATGTGCAGAAGATTTGCAAACGCGATCCCTTCAGCGGCAAGGTGGTCACCGGGGGCATTGTTACCGTTAAGGATTCCAATTGGCTGCTGAGCTGGACATTCAACCGCCAGCCGCAGTTCCGCAGCCAGCCGAAAGGCCAGCTGGTGGGCTGGGTTTACGGCCTGTTCAGCGACAGGCCCGGCAACTATGTGAAAAAGCCGATGCGCGAGTGCACCGGCAAAGAGATTTGCATGGAATGGCTGTACCACATGGGGGTTCCGGAAAACGAGATTGAGGATATGGCGGAGCACAGCGCCAATACCATCCCCTGCATGATGCCCTATATCACCGCCTTTTTCATGCCCCGCAGCGCGGGGGACCGCCCCGCCGTTGTGCCGCAGGGCAGCGTGAACTTCGCGTTCCTCGGGCAGTTTGCCGAAACGGTGCGCGATACCATCTTCACGACGGAATATTCCATTCGCACCGGCATGGAGGCTGTCTATACCCTGCTGAACATCGACCGCGGCGTGCCGGAGGTCTGGGGCAGCACCTATGATATCCGCGATCTGCTGAATGCGACCGTCCAGCTGCGCGACGGTAAAAAAGTCACGGATATGGATCAGAGACTGCTCGAGAGATTGGCGCTCAAAGCGATCCTCCGGAGAGTGGAAGGCACCGATATTGAAAAGCTGCTGAAAGAATATCATGTCATTTGATTTGTCATAATGCGAAGAAAAGCCGCTGTCCTGTAAGGGATCAGCGGCTTTCACTGTTCTGCCTGTCGGAATGCAAAAAAGCGCCGGATTTTTAAAAATCCGGCGCTTCCTTTTACAATGTGACAATTTTTCTCATATCTGTATTTTATTCTTGCAAAGAACCCCAAATAATGGTATTATTTACCGGTAAGGCATGATTAAGTGCAAAGCAGGGACGAAGTGCTAGGAACACCTCGCCCCCTGCCTACGGAGAGCTGGCCTCCATAAGCAACGGCAATGCCGCACTTGCAGTCACAGTATAACTCATTTTTCCCCTTTTGTATAGGGGATTGTGGCAAAAATGGGAATCCCACCAAAGCGGGAGTTGTGTATTGCACTTGTGATATCGGGCGCTGTGTTTATGGGAGCATCCCTTTTAGGATTCCGTGACACGCGCTTTTTTGCTGCCTTACAGGCAAGTCCCGGCACGGGCCGGAAGATGTTCCATGAACATTCCCCCGGATTTTCATGCTAAGGCGATGTTAGCAGTTCATCGCCAGTCCCGGCCCTGCCGTCCTTGTCTGTAAGAAGGCCATTTCTGCACGCACTTTGGTGCAGACACTCGGCCATCCCGGCCGAAAGCGCCGTTCCTTTAAGGAACGGCGCTTATTTTTTGCAGACTGAGTCTGCACACACGTCGCGGAAAACCCGCAGAAGAATTCACTCTTTCAATCAACGATCAAAAACAAAACAACTACCCGCCCGGCCTGAGAATTAGCCCCTGTACCAGCAAAAGCTACCTCTGCAGCGAATCCTAAAGAAAAAATCATTTGAAATTTGTACCATAATAAAAAGAGTACAAGAAAACTCTCCCGGCATGAAAAAACGCCCGGCTCCCGCAGAAATCCCCGCATAAAAGCCGCCATATAAAAAACAAAAATTTTCAAAAAAATAGAAAGATCAGAATTCGGGCAGGCTATCTTTAAAGAAAAAATTTCTGTTACTCTTGACAAACACGCACTGAGGGAGTAAAGTATAGGTACACCCCACCCGGGGTATAGGGAGGTGGCTATATGAATCAAAAATATAATGTGACCGGAATGAGCTGCTCCGCCTGCTCCGCCGCGGTGGAGAAGAGCGTAAAAAAGCTGGAGGGCGTGGAGGACGTAAACGTCAACCTGCTTTCAAACAGCATGACGGTTCATTTTGATGAAAGTATTCTCGATGACAACAGCATTATTTCAGCGGTGGAAAGCGCGGGCTACGGCGCCAGCGTCTTTACCCACGGGGCGGCTCCGGCCGCGCAGAAAACGGTGGACCCGGTTCAGGAAGAGCTGAAATCCATGCGCATGCGGCTGATTGTGTCGTTTGCGTTCTGGATTCCGCTGATGTACCTGGCGATGCACCACATGCTGAAAGAGTGGATCGGCCTGCCGGTGCCGGACATGATCAAAAACGCGTTCCACGGCGCAGAGAATGGGATTCCGTTTGCGTTTACCCAGCTGCTTCTGCTGATGCCGATCGTGTATGTAAACCGCAAATATTTCCAGGTTGGCTTTAAAACGCTGTGGAAGCGTTCGCCCAACATGGATTCGCTGATCGCCATCGGCTCCACGGCGGCGATCGCCTACGGCATTTTCGCCATCTATAAAATCGGCTATGCGCTGGGCATGGGCGATATGATGATGGCCGACCATTACCTGATGGATTTGTATTTTGAGTCTGCGGGTACGATTTTAACGCTGATTACCCTCGGTAAATATCTGGAGGCGCGCTCAAAGGGCAAAACCTCTGAAGCGATTTCAAAGTTGATGGATTTGGCGCCGAAAACGGCGGAGGTACTGCGCGACGGAAAAGAAGTGGAAATCCCCGTCGAGCAGGTCAGAGTGGGCGACATCGTGCTGATCCGCCCCGGAAAGAGCATCCCGGTCGACGGCGTGATCGTGGAGGGCTCCTCCGCGGTTGACCAGTCCGCGCTTACCGGCGAGAGCATCCCGGTCGAAAAGACCGTGGGCGATTCCGTCATCGCCGCTACGCTGAACAAAACCGGATTTTTCAAGATGGAAGCCAAAAAGGTAGGCGGCGACACCACTCTGGCGCAGATTATCGAGCTGGTGGAAGAAGCCAGCTCCTCCAAAGCGCCGATCGCAAAGCTGGCGGATAAGATCAGCGGCGTGTTCGTCCCGATCGTTATCGTGATCGCCCTGCTGGCTGCTGTCGTCTGGCTGGTGCTGGGGCAGTCGTTTGAGTTCGCGCTTTCCATCGCGATTGCGGTGCTCGTGATTTCCTGCCCCTGTGCGCTTGGTCTTGCAACTCCCGTGGCCATCATGGTCGGTACGGGCAAGGGGGCTTCCAACGGAATTCTGATCAAATCGGCCGAAGCGCTCGAAACGGCGCATACCGTGGGCGCTGTGGTGCTCGATAAAACAGGCACCATCACCGAAGGCAAGCCCCGGGTAACAGATATTCTTCCCGCTCCCGGCATTCAGGTGCAGGAGCTGCTTACCGCCGCCGCGTCAATCGAAAAGCCGTCGGAGCATCCGCTGGCGGAAGCGATCGTCGAAAAGGCCGCCGAGCTCACTCTGGAGCTTTCGCCGGTCGGGGACTTCCAGGCTGTTTCGGGCCGCGGAATCCTCACCAGCATTGGCGGCGAGCCGTATGCGGCCGGTAACCTTGCATTGATGCAGGAGCAGAAGGTAGATACCGGCGCTCTGCAGCAGCAGGCCGAAGCCTTCTCCGAGCAGGGGAAAACCTCGCTGTTCTTCGCAAAGGGCGGCCAGCTTCTCGGCGTGATTGCCGTGGCCGACGTGATCAAGCCCACCAGCCGTCAGGCGGTGCGTGAGCTTACCGCAATGGGCATCGATGTGATCATGCTGACCGGCGATAACAAACGCACAGCCGAAGCGATCCGCAGGCAAATGGGTATCGACCGCGTAGTAGCGGAGGTGCTGCCGCAGGATAAGGAAGAAGAAGTCCGCTCCATACAGGAGTCCGGCAAGCGTGTGGCCATGGTCGGCGACGGCATCAACGACGCCCCCGCACTGGCTAGGGCCGATGTCGGCATCGCCATCGGTGCCGGTACCGATATCGCCATCGAATCCGCAGACATTGTGCTGATGAAGAGCGATCTGATGGACGTGGTGACAGCGATTCAGCTGAGCCGCGCGACCATTCGCAATATCAAAGAAAATCTGTTCTGGGCGTTTTTCTACAACAGTATCGGCATCCCGCTGGCGGCCGGCGTGTTCTACGTGCTGCTGGGCTGGAAGCTGAACCCCATGTTCGCGGCGGCGGCGATGAGCCTGAGCTCCGTGTGCGTGGTGACGAACGCCCTGCGTCTGAAATTCTTTAAGCCCCGCCGCCGGTTTGACGGGGAAACGGAAATTTGACAAATCAGAAAGGAAACGGTACTATGAAAAAGTTACTTGCAATTGAAGGAATGACCTGCGAGCATTGCCAGGCGCGCGTGGAAAAGGCTCTGAACGGGATCGAGGGCGTACAGGCCAAGGTAAACCTGAAGCACAAAGAGGCCACTGTTACCCTCAGCCGCGACGTGCCGGACGAGGAGTTTTCGAAAGTGGTGGAGGATGCCGGCTACAAGCTGGTTTCTGTGAAAGAGAAGAAGGGGCTGTTCGGCTGATCCGGCTCCGAATAGGGAGGTGGTAAGGATGCAGGCAGACAGAGAAAAAACGCTGCGGATGCTCAAAACGGCCCGTGGCCAGATCGACGGCCTGATCCGCATGGTTGAGGAGAATCGGTACTGTATCGATATTTCCAACCAGCTGATGGCCACACAGGCGATTTTGCGCAGCATTAACCGCGAGGTGCTGCACGCGCATTTGACCGGCTGCGTCAGTCAGGCACTGGGCAGCGAAGAGCAGCAGAAAAAAATCGATGAGATTATCGGCGTAATGGATAAACTCTCGAAATAATTGACTTAAAAAGATTCTGCCGGAAGGCAGGATCTTTTTTTATGGAGAATATGCTTTCGTTTCCGCAATCCGGAATTTTTCGCCGATGTGACAAAGGTTTTTCCGTATCGTCCTATCCCTCAAAAAAAGGTTGATTCCTTTTCACCGGAGGAGAAGAAGAACAGAATCGCCGTTTTTGAACTAGAGTGTATTCCAAGTTGCTTCTATAGAGTTTTGATGCTTTTTCTGAAAAATACAGCAAATTTCGCAAACTGACAAAATTCTACAGTTATTCTTTAATAGCTCGTAATTTCTCCATCTTTTTTCGCTTTTCATGCTATTTTCATTCAAAAAAAGCACACATCGGCCGATAATTATAATTAGATATATTGTAAAAGGTAGAAAGCCCTGTCAGTAGCCGAAATACGGGTGCCGGCTATTATTTTTCGACCCGGTTAAATTTTCGCAAGGGAGAGAATAGACGCTGTGAAATCTTTAAAAAGAAAGTTGCATCTTTTCATAATGATACTGGTGCTGTTCACCAACATAATGGCTACGGGAATTACCTGTTGGCTGTCCTACCTCAATTCCATGACGCAGGCCGAGCAGACCTCGTCATATCTGGCGGAATCCTACAAGCAGTACTTGGGTTCTGAGCTGGACGAGTACCGGAGAGAGGTAGAGGAGGTTGCGAAATCTGCAATGTTAAACTCTGCGGATGCGGCGGTGCAGCAGCAGTATTTGCAGGAGCAGGCCAGACAGGAGGGCTTTGTGTATTTCGCGCTGGCCGACAGTCAGGGCAATACACAGCAGGATGGAAATGTGTCACAGGAAAAATGGTTCCAGTCCGCGAAAGGCGGAGCGGCCTATATCGCCGACCCGGTCAAGAGCCGCCGCGGCGACGACCTGACAGTGACCATCGGTGCGCCGGCAAGCGGCGGCCAGGTAATGTATGGCGAAATGACATACGACTCGTTTGCCAAAATGCTCGATTCCATTAAAATCGGCGGCGAGGGGTATGCTTTTGTCATCAGCCAGGACGGAAAAACCGTGCTGCACCCCACCAAAGACACGGTAGCAAATCCGGTGGATTACGCCGAAAAGGTTAAAACGGACCCAAGCGTAGCGCCCGTGGCGGAGCTGTACCGGCGTGCAGTAACCGGAGAAACCGGCATCCAGTACACGGTTTATCAGGGCCAGAAAAGACAAGTGGGCTTTACACAGATTTCCGGCCCTGAAAAATGGGCGATCGCGGTTTCCCGTCCGATCAGCCAGATCATGCAGGATCTGTACCGCACCTTGCTGATCAACGTGGGCATTGCGGTGCTGCTTCAGCTGATCACTCTGGTAGCCGCGGCGATGTTTGCGACTCGTTTGGCCAAGCCGATCGAAGAAGCCACCGAGAGAATCGAGCTGCTGGCGCAGGGCGACCTGCAGACCGATGTGCCGCAGGTGAAGGGCCGCGATGAAATTGCCCGCCTCTCCAGTGCCTTGGGCCATACCGTGCAGCAGCTTCGACTGTATATTCAGGATATTTCCCACGTGCTGGACGAGGTGTCCCGCAATAATCTGGCCACAGAAAGCGGTGTGGAGTACCGCGGCGATTTCGCCCCGATTCGGGAATCGCTGGCCCGGATTTTGAATTCGCTCAACGAAACCTTCGAGGGAATTTCGCAGGCGGCGTACCAGGTGAACGCCGGCGCTGAAGAGATGGCTCTGGGTGCGCAGAATCTGGCGCAGAACTCTGCAGAGCAGGCCAGCACGGTAGAATCGCTGAATACGTCTTTGCAGAATGTTTCTGAGCATGTCAAGAACAATGCCTCCCACGCTACCTCTGTGGAGGGGCTATCGAATGAAACGATCCGGTTCGTGCAGCAGGGCAATGAGCAGATGAACCAAATGCTGCAGTCCATGCGCGACATCGATCATGCGGCAAACGAGATTTTGAATATCATCAAGGTGATTGACGATATTGCGGCGCAGACGAATATTCTGGCGCTGAACGCGGCCGTAGAAGCGGCGCGTGCAGGCTCAGCCGGCAAGGGCTTTGCCGTGGTAGCGGACGAGGTGCGCAGTCTGGCTTCAAAGAGTGCCCAGGCGACCACGACTACCTCTGACCTGATTCAAAGAGCTATAGATTCCGTAAAAAAGGGAATGGTAATCGCAGATCAGACCGCGAAATCGCTTGACCAGATTGTAGAAAAGAGCGGTCAGGTCAACGAGCTGATCAATCGGATTGCCGAGGCTTCCAACGAGCAGGCCAAAGCGATTACAGAGCTGGACAACGGCATGATGCAGATTTCTTCCGTTACACAGACGAACTCTGCAACCGCAGAGGAAAGCGCGGCGGCCAGCGAAGAGCTTTCCAGCCAGTCCGAAATGCTGAAAGAGCTGATGAAGCGCTTCCAGATAAAAAGCGGTACGATCGTAAAAGACGAAGAATAAATTTTAAAACGCAAACTCAGATGTTCCGGGCGGGGGAATGATTCCCCGCCCGGACGTATGATGAGAGCACGGCGGGGAATTCTATTTTTCGGGTCAAAACGCGTTTTAAATGAAAAAAATCCCGTTTTGTGTTGACAAGCCCCGGTTCAATTGCTATAATATACAAGTTCTCAACTCAGATGAATCATTAGCTCAGCTGGCAGAGCACCTGACTTTTAATCAGGGTGTCCGGGGTTCGAATCCCCGATGGTTCACCAATAAGAAAAGCTCCCTTAAAAAAGGGAGCTTTTCTTATTGGTGATGCCGGGCAGAAAGCCTAGAAAAAGCGGCAAAGAGAGTGGAGCTGTAAGAAAGCAGGAGAAAGAGGGCTTTACCGCGGGACGCGGGCTGGTATCGCGCCACCCGAATCCCCTATAGTTCACCCAAAACAGTCCATCCATTAGGATGGACTGTTTTTTTATGTGTTTCTCTACACTGCCGCCAAGAGCAGCGATACGCGAAATGGAAAGCCTTTGTTTCCGGATCATTTTTTCAGATTGTTTTCAGAGTACAATGCTATAATCTGCGAAACGACCATCACCGAGTGAAGAAACTGAGATAAAATATCGTATGAGGAGATTTCAATATGATAAGTAAGAGAAAATTTTGCCCGTTTTTATCTGTTTTACTGGTAATGGCCTTATTGTTGTCGGCCTGTTCAGCAGGCACAGGCCAAACCGCTTCGTCGGAATCCAATGTGGCTTATGCTTCGCAAATGAACAAAAATTCTGTGATGACAGTTGAAATTACCGCTGACCCTGATGAATGGCAAACGATGCTGGAGAATGCGTCACAAAAAGAATACATTTCTGCTGATGTTACAATCAATGGAACAACAATTCAAAATGTTGGAATTAAGCCTAAAGGGAATTCCAGCCTTAAGGCTGTTGCAGAAAATGACGACAGCGATCGATACAGCTTTAAAATAAAGTTTGACGAATATGTCGATGGTCAAACATGGATGGGTTTGGATCAGCTGGCGTTGAATAACAATTATTCTGATGCGACATCCATAAAGGAATATCTCAGCTACGATATTATGGATTACATTGGAGTGGATGCTCCGTTATTTTCTTATGCCAGCATCCGCGTAAATGATGAATCCTGGGGATTTTACCTTGCGGTTGAGGTCCTGGACAGCAGTTACCTAGAACGCACCAAGGATGGTGAGGGCGAACTGTATAAGCCTGATAGTGTAGAGATGGATGGAGGGAATATGGCGAATCCGCAGGGTGGGCGGCCAGGCGATACGTCGGGAGCTGAAAGTGCCGCATCCTCTGCTGCTTCTTCTGCGGTAAGCCAGACATTCGGCGTCTCATCCGATGCAAACGAGC
>NZ_CBYL010000045.1 GCF_000577335.1 Faecalispora jeddahensis
ATATTTCCGCCGCGGATGACAGGCGTGGGCTGCATCGGCGATGCCATGGGAACAGGCGGTGCACTGTACGCCGCGGCCGGAACACCGTAGGCCGTTTGCACAAAGCCTGCCTGCGGATCGGGATGATACGCGGCCGGAGCTGCATAAGCCGGCTGAGCCGGATACGGCGCCGGAGCGGGTGCTGCTGCCGGAGGAGGCGTGGATGCCACAGGAGCCGCAGCTGCCGGGACCGGCGCCGCAGGAGGCGCTGACTGAACCGGTGCAGACTCAGGTGTATTTTCCAAAGAGGAACTGCCGAACCCAAAGCTGGAAATTAAATCCTTTGCCAAGCCAAGGCTCATAATACTGATGAATTCACTATTTGTCAACTCTCCGATCATCAAATTGAAATGAATTGTGACAATCGGCTCGTCGTCGTTAAAATATTTCTTCTTGAACTGCTCGGGATTCTCTATTTTAAAAGAATCCGGCGGCGATATGTTAATCGGGCGGTTCAAAAGCTGCGAGAGCGCAGTGGACGAAGCGCCCATCATTTGATTCATAACTTCGCAGATCGCACCAAGGCTCATTTCGTCCAGGACGAAATCTTCCTCAGAGTATTCTGTCTGCAGCAGCAGCCCGACAATAATGCGAACGTCCGATTCTTTGAGAACCATCACATTCGTTCCGTCCAAACCGCTGACATAATTGATTTCGACTGCCACGGCGGGCTCAAGGCCCTTGAACTCAAATTCCTGCGCTGTGACGATGGTTACCCGGGGTGTGGTAATATTCACGCGCTGATCCAGCAAAGTAGAAACTGTAGTGGCAGACGACCCCAGGCTGATATTCATGATTTCGCCAATGCTGTCAATTTCCATTGGCGACATCAGTTCCTCGTGATTAGACCCGTTAGGCTCCATAGAAATCACCTTTCCATTCGAAAATTATAAGATTTGATCGATTTTCACCGCGTATTTTTTCTTTTTGGTTCCGATCATTCCGGTAAACCATGGAAGATCTTCCACACATACCGTGATCCGGTTTTCTTCAAGCGGTGTATTCAGGGTGATCACGTCCCCAATCTGAAGACCTAAAAAGTCCTTCAGAGTGATTTGCGTTTTTCCAAGCACGGCCGAAACATAAAGCGGCGATGCTTTCAGGCCTTTCATGATGATCTCTTTGCGTTCCTGCTCCACCTCAGGGTCATCCTTACGCGGAATTTTGATATATTTGGAGTTAAAGACTTTAAAAATCTCCTCCAGCGAAGCGGCCGGCAGACATATATTCATATTCCCTTTTAAATTATCCTCCAGCGTGATCTCAATGACCACGATGGCAACGGATTCGTCGGGCTGTATTGACTGCATTAAGCGCGAATTTGTTTCGATCATATCGAGCGTATGATCAATTTCGATGTAATTGGACCAGCAATTTTTCATCATAGTGAGCATCTGCTTAAACAGGTACTCCATAAGCGCAAGCTCAATATCGGTATAATCTCGGTCTACGTTGTATCCGGAGCCGTTGCCGCCCAGCATACGGTCAATAATGGAAAACGAAATCGGGCGAGACAGCTCCATCAAAATCTGTTTTCCGTCGATGCGATGCTCTTGATTGTGCATTCCGATCATTGCGACCAAAACGGAATCGTTGAGCGCATTGTTGAATTCCTTATAGTCCTCTTCCTCTACCTGCAAAATTTCCATCTGGCACGAGATACGAAGCATACTGGCCAGCTGCAGGCTGAACATTCGCGCAAAGTTATCAAAAATATTATCCAATAACTTCAGCTGCTCCCGAGAGAACTTTTTGGGCGACATAAAGTCATATTCTTTTACTTTCGGGCCGTTTGATTGGGTTTCTACATCTTTAAAATCGACATTTCCACTTTGCAAACTGCCCAGCAACTCGTCGATCTGCTGCTGCGACAATATTTCCGCCATAGTACCACCAATCCCTCGTCAAGTTAAAATCTGCGGTATAAAAACAAGTCCTGACCCTCGCGAAACACCCGAGGACAGCTCCGGAGGATCCGGACGGCCTCCCACAGGGAAAGCCTGGGCATGTGCTGCACTACAAAGTGCGAATAACATTCTGGAAAATCTTTCGATTGTAAACAATGACCTTTTGAACGATTTCTTCCGGCTTTTCTTTCACAAGAAAATATTTTCCGGTCGTCGTCGTCACTTTTGTTTCCGGAATCAGTTCAATGGTTTCGATCAGATTGCTGTTGAGCACAAACGCAACGCCATTCATATTCGTCAGCTCTACCATAATGCACATCCCTCTTTGATATGGGACCACCGTTCCTGAACCGACCCCGGCTCAGGAACGGCAGCCGCTTTCAATTATCGTTTCAGGTTGACCAGTGTTTCCAGCATTTCATCACTGACGGTAATCATTTTGGAGTTGGCCTGGAATCCTCTTTGGGTCATGATCATATCAGAGAATTCATTTGCCAGGTCTACGTTGGACATCTCAAGACCGCCGCTTCTCAGCACGCCGGTGTTGCTCTCGCCCGGTGTGGTGTAGGTAATCACGCCGGTGTTGTTGACCGCCTTGTAATAGGAGTTTCCTTCGTGCTGCAGGGCGTCGGGGTTCGGAACGTTCGCAATGGCAATTTTACCGATGATTTGGATGGTACCGTCAACGTCCTCACCCGTGATCGTGCCGTCCATACCAACAGCGATATTCTTCATTTCGCCCTTGTTATTAATGATTTTTTTCAGGGCTGCCGAACCGGAGCCGCTCCCCTCGAAAGTCGCCTCCTCCGCAATTTTGCCGGTGGTGGCTTTGATTACATCATCCTTAGTGGAGGCATCAGCAGCGCCGTCTACTTTAATTTGGGTGAGCTTCAGCACGTCAGCCCACTGGAGGTCTGTGGTGCCGTCGGCCTGTTTCAGAGCATTGCCATTGGAATCCTTAATAGCAAAACCCAAGCCGGTGCTGGTTTCGCCAGTGACCTGCCAAGTGCCCGTCTGCAGCATATTCTGAAGCTTTTCTTTGGTCATATTTGCAGTCTGCAAAGTGACGGTAATGGTTTTTTGGGTAGGATCCAGCTCCACTCCCTCTGTTGCAGACGCACCGCCATCCACAACCTTAAAGGTGTAGCCTTCAATATAGCTCGTGTTTTTTCCGTCAATTGTATAGCTGCCATTCTTCGTGCTGTCGGTAGAGGAGATAAAGTCGAAGTCGACTTTCGCACCACCCACGGAAACCGTGCTTTTCAGCTTGTCTACCGAATAGCCGCACACAAAGTTGCCGTTGCCGTCAGTCAGGTTGCCGTCGCCATCAAAGCCGAAGGTACCCACCTGCGTCAGGTGCTCGTTGCCGTTGCCGTCCTGCACGACGAAATAGCCCTCGCCGTCGATGTACAAATCCATCGAGTTGCCGGTAGCCGCATAGCCGGTACGGGTATTCAGGATATCCACCGACGCGACCGAGGTGCCGTAACCGACCTGGGAGGCGTTGCTGCCGCTTCGGGTGCCGCTGGCAGAAGTGGAAGAGGAAATGGTCTGATAGTACACGTCGCGGAAGGTGGTACGGGAAGATTTAAATCCATAAGTATTGACGTTGGCAATGTTATTGCCGATGACGTCCATTTTGGTCTGGTGGGATTTCAGACCGGTAACACCGGAAAAAAGTGATCTCAGCATAATATAATCTCCTTTTCTGTGTCCGGCGCCGTCGGGCTTATCTGTCAGTCAAAGCCCGGTAACTTCCTCTGCGAGGTCCGGTTACAATACAACGGCTCCGTCAATATTGGTAAATACGTTATCTGTCATTTCCCGATCATTCAGCATGGTAACAACGGTACTGCTCGGGACATTCACAATAAATGCCGTACTTCCGTCCAAAATCAGCGCATCGCGCACGCCCTTAGCTCTGGCTTTTTCTACCGCACCGCTGAGCTGTGTCAACCGTTCGGGCGAAAGCTCAATGGAACGGGACTCCAGTCTTTGAACAGCGTGCTTTGAGAAATTCAGCTGACTGTTTTTGGAAAGCGACTGGCGTACCAGCGCGGCAAATTCACTGTTCTGGGGATTTTCCTGCGTTTTCTGCGCCTGAGACTGCGACGGATTTGTCACACCATAGCTCGGTGGGATCAACGCGGAATAATTTTTCTTAAATTCTAAATCGTTCATAGCGACTCCTTTTTGAAAGACTCAAAAAGCAGCTCATCCTTCGGTGTCCGGATCTGTAGAACCTGATGAATCTGTATCGGGAACCGTCGTATCATCGGAGGTTTCAGGATCGGTCGGTTCCGGATCTGCATCCTGCGAAAGAACCTGGCGCACAGCCGAAAGCGTATATTTCTGACCGTCGACAACCACCATGGCCTCGCCGGAAGCAAAGGTGCAGGAAGAAACGATTCCCGTGTTCTCTACCACGTTTCCGTTCACATCATAGCCGGTGACCTGAACTTTTTTACCTACCAGAGAAGCTGCATACTGATAAGAGCCGTAGCTTGCGTCGTTGAACACTTCCATAATATTGGCAATCCCGTATGATCTGCCGTTGACTGTAACGGTCGTATCGCCGGACGAATAATCGGCCTGAGTGACGACACCCATGTCGGAGACGTACTTGCCGGTGGAATCATACATCGCGACGCTGACCTTTTTTCCAATGAGTGAGCTGCCATACTGATAGCTTGCATATTGGTTCAGGTTTTCCAGAGCCTGCAATGAAGTGAACTGTGCCATCTGAGCCACAAACTCGGTATCCTGCGTCGGGTTCAGAACATCCTGATTCGAAAGCTGTGCCGCAAGCAAGCTTAAAAACTGCTCAATGCTGAGAGAAGACGAGGAATTGGCACTGCTTCTTTTAGTGGATGCACTGCTGTAACTGTTGATTTGGCTGATATCCAATAGGACACCTCCTTCATTATAGGATACTGCTCTGTTCCTTCATCTGCTGAAGAACACTGAGGAAATCTTCTGTCGTTTCCTGTTCCTGATGCTGCTGACTCTGCTGCTCATCCTGCTGCTGACCGGAGGATTCCTGCTCCTGCTGATAATAGGCGGGGGCGTCCTGCGGCGGCTGCGTCACCTGAACGGGCTGGCCAACGGCTGATTCCAGCAGAGAACGGATTTCACCGGATCCGGATGCCAGCAGGCTTTGTGTTCTGGGGCTGTCCGCCAGAATATCCACCACCAACAGGCCCTGCTCCATTTTAAGAGAAACAGAAATCTTGCCGAGATCCTGCGGGAACAGCTCCATGCGGAAGCTGTTGTTCCTGGCCTGAACATTTTTGACGATCTGTTCCGTCAGATGAGCGGCCGTACCGGCAGAAAGCCTGGACGAAGCGGAAGCATGCGCCGCAGAGGATGCGGAAACGGAATCGTTCTGACTGACGAACAGAGCCGCGAAATCGCTGTGCTGCTCGGAAGTGTTCCCCGTTGTATCGGCGGGCTTGTCCTGCGTATGACCGGATAAGGCGGAGCCGAGATTATTCTGCTGGGTCTGCACTGGAACAGGCATTGCGGCGGCTGTGCCGGAAGCGTCTGCCGAAAGAGAGGGAATTCCCTGAACCACCTGATTCCCTTTCTGCTGTGTTTTGGAAGAAGCGGAAAGCGGATCGGCTGTCTGTACTGCAAACTGCGGGAGCACCGTTTCCTGTACGATCGGCTGTACGGGCGTTTCCGTCTGCTGCGAAGTGAGGAACTGTACCGGTGATTGCACCTGCACTTGCTGGATTGTCTGCTGCGCGGCAGGGGGATTCGCCGTCTGGGCTGCCGGTACGGCGGGCTGCGTCTGCGGACTTATCTGCTGCTGAAGAAGCTGCTGCAGCGTCACGCCCGTTTTTCCCGTTGCGGAACCGATGGCGGTGAGAGCTGTCTGAACCGTTTCAGAAGAAGCGGAAAGCACCTGCGGGACAGTCGCGGTCAAAGGATCTGTCGAGGACTGCACATCCTGTTCTGCGGAAGAGGCATTTCCCATCAGAAGCCAAAGCATCAGCGGAGAAACGATGTTGTTTTGCGGGCCGGCCTCCGGCAGTTTTTCTTCTTTCTCCGCGGGGAGCGCTTCTTCGCCTGACGTCTGTGTATCCGCTTTTCCGGTTTCGTCTTTCGGCTCTTTGGGCGCTTTGGACGGAAGAGAATTTTCGGCCTTTTTCAGAGCGGTTTTGAAGCTGGATGCTTCCGGCTGAATTTTCTCTTTGGGCTCTGCCTTCGGCAGGCTGATTTGCTGTACACTGATTTGTTGCACCATTGATTTTCACCTCCTTCCAAATATTACTATATCAAATAAACTTCAGAAAGGATCAGGAAACTTTAATCCCCTGCGAAACAAATTCTTCGATTTCCAGCTCCTGCTGCTTGCGGCAGCCGGCGTTGTACTCATCGAACTGTTTGTCGCGCAGTTTTTCCAGACCGGATATCTCCTGATTCGTCTGAACGACGCTTGCCTGTTTTTCTTCTACCTGGTTTCGCAGCTCAACCCGCTGCGTTTCCAGGCGGCGGATATTCAGCTCCATAGAGCGGAAGTACATTTTATAAACCGCAATGTCTCTGGCGTTCAGGCCGGAAACCATGGCGCGGGACATTTCCTGATTCAATTGAGACAGTTCCAGCTTCAGGCACTGAATCTCGTGATCAAGGTCACGCAGACCGGCCCGCAGAGCGGACAGCTCCTGCTTTTTGACATCCAGCTCCTGCTCATGAAAACGGAGGACTTTTTCCAATGTAAACACAAATTTTTTCATTCTTTGCTACATCTCTTTCATCATTTGAATGGTGTCCTCAAAAGAAAAACATTCATTCACCTGCTGGCATAAAAACTGATTGACGGAATCCATCTTTTTGACCGCCTCATCCAGGCGGAAGTTCAGCCCCGGCTTGTACGCCCCGATCGAGATCAGATCTTCGTTCTGCCGGTAAACAGAGAGCCAGTTGCGGATTTTGCCCGCGGCCTGGCGGTGATCCTCCGGCACAATATCATTCATCAGGCGCGAAATACTGGCGTTGACGTCGATGGCCGGATAATGGTTTTTGTGTGCCAGTTCTCTGCTGAGCACGATATGTCCATCTATAATACCGCGTACGGTATCGGAAATCGGCTCGTTGGTATCGTCACCCTCTACCAGAACCGTATAGATGCCTGTAATGGAGCCTTGCTTAAAGTTGCCGCTACGCTCGAGGAGCTTTGGCAGCTCTGAGTAAATGCCGGGCGTGTACCCGCGTGCGATGGGGGGCTCCCCCGCTGCCAGCCCGATTTCACGGTGGGCCATGGCAAATCGGGTCAGGGAATCCATCATCAGAAGGACATCCTTACCCTGATCCTTGAAATATTCCGCGACGGCGGTAGCCACCATCGCGCATTTCAGGCGGTACATTGCCGGCTGATCCGACGTTGCCACCACCAGAACGGAACGCGCGAGACCCTCGGGGCCAAGATCCTTTTCCATGAACTCGGCAACCTCGCGCCCGCGCTCGCCGACCAGAGCGATCACGTTGACATCCGCGGTGACGTTTTTGGCGATCATCCCCATCAGGGTGCTTTTTCCAACGCCGCTGCCCGCAAAAATCCCCATTCTCTGGCCTTTGCCGATGGTCAGCATCCCATCGATCGCCTTGATGCCGAAGGTAAGCCGCTCACTAATGCGGGGCCTCTCCAGCGGATTAATGTAAGCTGAATCGACCCCGTAGCGTTCTCCCATGGGGAATTCGCCCTTGCCGTCGATCGGGTGGCCGGTCGCGTCGATGATTCGCCCGATGAGGAAATCCCCAACCGGAATCCACAGCTTTCGGCCGGTGGAACGAACCAGACTGCCGAGACCTACCCCTTTCACATCGCCATAGGCGACCAGAAGAACATTCCCGTTTTTAAAGCCGACTACCTCTGACAGAACCGGAGGAGAGTCCTGCGTGCCGTCGATGGTGCAGATATCGCCGACGTTCGCAGAAATGCCGCTGACTTCAATCATTGAGCCGACAATATTGGTGACCTTCCCCTTGCAAACCACGGAGTCCATCTCCAACAGGCGCTCCAGCCGTTCGTCCAGCGTCATTCGCTCTCCCCCTTTCCGTTTTGTTATAAGTGAAGCTCGTAAGAAATTTCCTTCAGCTGTGTCTCTACCCCTGCATCCAGCTGGCGGTCCGGCAGATCGATCTGGCAATCCGAATCCTCCAGTGAAGCAGAGGGCACAATGCGCAGATTTTTCGAAACCGACTGAAGGCGTTCCATCAGCTGAGGATCTGCCTGAAGCAGCTCTGCGGCCCTGGGAGAAACATGAATACACGCCCATTCCTGATCGTGATATTCCTCCAGCACGCCGGACACGATCGCGGGAACTGCGATCCCGTCGCTGACCTCCTGGTGCAGCACCTTGCGGGCAATCTGCATGGACAGCGCTTCGATCCCCGACCGGAATTCCTCCAGAATCTGCAGTTTGCTTTGCTCAAGGTCTTCGATCAGCCGGGTGATTTCTTCACGCTGCCGGTCGGATTGCTCCTGCAGTTCTCGGATTCCGGCCTCGCGGCCTTCCTGCAGGCCCTGCTCAAAGCCCTTTTCATAGCCTTCGCTATGCCCTTTCTCAAAGCCTTCGGCACTGCCCTTGGAGAAACCCTCCTGGTAACCTGCGGCTCTGATGCGGGACGCTTCTTCATTCATCTGCGCCGTAGATTCCCGCAGCTGATTCATGGTGTAGCTGCGGGCGTTTTCCACGATGTTTTTTGCCTGCTCCAAAGCCTCCTGCAAAATGGCTTCCTGACTTTGTCCGGCATCCCTGCGCACCGCGGGAACCCCCGCCGGCTCATTGTGCCTTTGGCTCGAGGCCAGCTCTGAAAGCTTGACCTCCCGCACCCCGGAATTAGTATATTGCGAAGCTTTGATGACGTTAGGCAATGAACTCATCCTTTCCGCCCTTCACAATCACTAGCTCGCCTTCGCTCTCCAAGCGGCGGATGATACCAACAATGCGCTGCTGCGCTTCTTCCACGTCACGCAGCCTGACATTGTGTGTATACTCCAGATCGGAGCGAACACTTTCGCTGGAACGCGTAGACATGTTTTTGAAAATTGTTTCGGCAACCTCTTTGTTGGCCCCCTTGAGCGCAAACACCAGGTCCTTGGAATCCACCTCGCGCAGGAAACGCTGGATGGACATATCGTCCAGAGCGGTAATGTCCTCGAATACGAACATTCTCTTGCGGATTTCTTCGCACAAAGCCGCGTCCTTGCGGGTCAGCTCGTCGAAGATATACTTTTCGTTCGCTCTGTCCATGTTGTTCATGATATCCGCAATGTAATTGACACCGCCGATCTCGGTAAAATCCAGAGACATGAGCGAAGAAAATTTCTTCTCAAGGTTCTGCTCTACAATTTTAACGATCTCAGGCGAAGTCCGGTCCATCGTCGCGATTCTCTCGACGACCTCAAGGCGGACATCCTTGGGCAGCTCCCCGATGACACTGGCCGCCTGATCCGCACTTGTGTAAGAGAGGATCAGAGCGATCGTCTGCGGGTGTTCATTCTGAATAATTGCGATAATGTTTTTATAATCCGCCTTGCGGATGAACTCAAACACCTTTGTCCTTAAATTGCGTGTGACCCTCTCCAGCAAAGAGCTCGCCATCTGCGGGCCGTACGCCTTCTCCAGAACGTTGCGCGCGTATTCCACGCCGCCCTCTGTAATCACCTTCTGTGTCAGGCAGACCTGATAGAAGTTATCCAGCGTGTCCTCCACGTCCTGGGCGGCAAGCTGGTCGAGCCTCGCAATTTCAAAAGTAAGCTGCTCAACCTCGTCCTCTTTTAGATATTTGTAGATTTTCGAGGCATTTTCAACGCCGATCGCAACAATAACGGATGCGGCTCTCTGAGGTCCTGCCAGTTTTGTCTCACTCATTAAAGTCATCACCCCTCAGCCATGTTCTGATCAACTGGGCCGCGATTTCAGGATTCTGAGCGGCGAAATCTTTCAGCTTGCCGCGCAGAACTTCCTCTTTACCCGACCGCGCTTCACGGGATTTTTCCAGAGCTTCCAGAGCTTCTCTTTTACTCCGGAGTGCATCCTCGGCTTCTTTTCTCGCCTTTTCTCTCGCCACAACTTCCGGATCCTCCTCCTCTTCTTCCTCCGGATCCTGGCCGCTGACCGGTGTCAGCTCGTAGAAGTCTTCAGGCACAGGAATCTCTTCGCCCTCGGCTTCCACCATTTTTCTCTTTCTGGCCCTGGAAACCGCCAGAAGAATGATAATCAGAAGGAGCAAAGCCGCTGCGCCGATTCCGACAAAGATCAGAATCCGGGTCATTTCGGGAGTAATCAGCCCATTCGACGCTGTTTCTGTGGCCGGCTTCTCCGCAAACGGAGCATTGTACACGACAACCTTAGAGGGATCGATCGCAGCCGCATGGGCCACCAGAGACGCAATCTGCGTGCGCTGGGTATCGTTCATCATCTCCTGATTGATCACGACTGAAATCGTCAAATCCTTAATGCTGGCCGCATCGCCCTGAACCTGTTCCTTCACCTGGCTGACCAGATATTTATACGATTTTTCGTCCTTTGTATATATGGTGTTTCCGTCCACCGTTACACCGGGATAAGTAGTGATGTCGGAGTTGGTCTCTGCCCCGGCCGCGCCGCCCGAGCCGGCGCCTGCACGCTCCTGCTCCGTCGTTTGAGACGATTCGCTGACGACACCCGTATTTCCGTCTTCCGTCGACGGTTTATAGGTAATAATCTCCTGTATTTTTTTATCAACGTCCATCACGCTCTTCGCAGTGACCCCAACATTATTGGCTCCGAAAACGGGGCCCAGCACCTTCATGACGCTGCTTTCCACATCGCTTTCATAAGCCTTTTCGATGGTTCTTTTGAACTGGGAAAGATCCACCTGGCTGCTGCCGTCGCTTTCGCTGCCCAGCTCTTCACCGCTGGAGGTATCAATAACCGCCACATTGTCGACGGTAAGGTTCGGTACGCTTTTGGAAACCAGCTGTTTGATGCCGTTGACCTGCTTTGTATTGAGCGAGTTCTCGCCGTACAAAGTGACGGAAACAGACGCTGTGGTCTTTGCGGAATCCTGGCTCCAGGCATAGGTGTTTTCTTCCGGGATGCTGATGGTTACGTTGGCGTTCTTTACGCCGTCGAGTGTTTTAATGACCGCTTCCAGCCTCTGATTGAGCTGGTATTTCTCGATCGTCTTTTTCTCGTAGTCCGTAGTCATCACATCGGTGTTCGAGGTAAAGAAATCGTAATTCGGTGCGGATTTCGGGTAACCCATATTCGCCAGATCCATGCGCAGGGCATTCTCTTCATCCTTCGGCACCATAATCGTGCCGTTCTTTTCCTCATAATTGACGCCGCGGTTCCCAAGCTCGGTCATTACCTCAACGGCTTCCTGATGCTCCAGGCCCGGGTAAAGCACGACATATGGCTGGCGATTCAGTAAATATGCGGCCAATACGGCAATTAATACAACTCCCGCCAAGCCGCTGATCCAAATAATTTTTCTCTTTTTTGATTGATTGCTCCAAAAGGTTTTAATCGGTTCGATATATTTTTTTAGTTGTTCATTCATGGTTCACCCTGACAGACGCCTTTCCAAACAAATGTAGTAAGAATGCGACGAAAAAGTCCGGAATCTAAACACTCATTCTCATAACTTCGTTATAAGCATCCAGCGCCTTATTTCTCAGTTGAACCAAAAGCTGAACGGACATGGTTGCTTTTTGTGATGCAATCATGATATTATGCAGGTCATCTGATTGACCGGTCGCCAGCTTATATACCTCGTCCTGTACGGCCTGATCCGTTTCCTTCACGTTGTTTATCGCGTCCTGAAACAGGGACTGAAAGGGCAGCTCCGCCTGATCCGCGGCCTTGGTGGTCTGGTTAAGCTCCTCCAGCAATTGGATCGGCTGTATTGGTGTTATCATCATAATGATCTATCTCCCCATCTCCAAAGCTTTCACAGCCATGTTTTTCACCGCATTGAACATTGTCAGATTCGCTTCATAGGCCCGGGTAGCCGCCATCATATCCACGGTTTCCTTGACCGGGTCCACGTTAGGCATCATGACGTACCCGTCTGCGTTGGCATCCGGGTGTGTCGGGTCATACACCGGCGTTAAATCGCTGGGGTCTTCCGCGACCTGAGCAACCTGCACGCCCTGGCCAACTTGCTGAAGCTGGTTTTGAAAAATGCGGCGAAAACGGGACTGATCTTCCCCCTGCGTCTGAAGTACGACAAGCTTTCTGCGGTACGAACCGCCGTTTTCCGTACGGGTGGTTGACGAGTTCGCCATATTTTCCGATATAACATCCATTCTAAAGCGTTCCGCCGTCAAAGCAGAAGCACTGATGTCCAAAGAACTTAAAAAAGCCAAACACATTCAGTCCTTTCTGTAATTGTTAACCCTTGCCGTCTGTGATCACATAACGCAGCCGTGAAAAATAATCGGAAAGCTCCCGCAGAGAATACATATAATTGATCTGTGTTCTCGCAAGCTCTGCGTTTTGCTGCTCCGCATCCACATTATTGCCGTCCATTCGCTGGGACAAAGCCTGCGAAACCGTTACCTGCGGCTGCGTACCGTCAATCGCCTGCAGCAGCTCCGATCTTTTTTGCGATGATTGCGAAGAAAGGCTCTTTTGCAATTCCTCTTCAAAGCTGACCTCCCTGCTTTTGTAGCCGGGGGTTTCCCAGTTTGCCAGATTACCGGAAATTGCCTGCTGACGCATCCAAAGTCCGTTCAAATCTTTGGTTAAAAGATTGATGGGAACACTGTTCAGCCAGTCCATATATACATCTCTCACTTTCCGACCCAATTTTATTAAAATTCTCTAAAAAAACTTTAAAAAAGGAAGAATAATTTGAGTCTTATTCAACTCCAAAATTTGTATAAACTATTAAGTTTTTGTGACCGGATTTAAACTAATTATATACATCGAATCGACAATAGTCAACTTATTTCTGCAAAGTTTAACCTATTATTCCTACATTATTTTCCAAACTTTCTCCTTTAAAAAACCACATCTATTAATGTAAAAGAAAATGGAAAAAAAAGCCACGGTTAAAAATGCAAGAATTGTTTCATAAAAATACGGCTATTTCTGGCAGAACCCTATAAAAATAATCTTGCAGTTGCCAAAAATCCACTAAACTGTTATGTGTTCGTGCCGATATTATGGATATGAGGTGAATGAGATGAGAATTGAGAATCAAGGATACGTGTCAAATACGGCCAGCAGCGGCTATGTGAATAAAGCGTCACAGAACAGCGAGCTGAACCGCCAGCAGACAAACGGAGCAAAGCTGGATAAAATCTCTGCCCCGTCCAGACGCGACACGATTGAAATTTCTCAGCGCTCTCAAACAGAGCGCCCCACTCTTGTACAGGCCAAGGAACAGATCGTCACCAGCCTGCATCAGGAAAAAAGCACGGAATTTCTGGAAGACTTGAAATCCAGAATCGCGTCCGGAGATTACAAAATAGATCCTTACGAGCTGGCTGGCCTTTTGCTGGACGAAAGCATCTGATCGGCCGGGCTTCTTTATTACAATAATACGACCTTCAGGGCCGCTGAACCCCCAACAGCAAGGAGCGATAGGATGGATCGGGCATTATCGGAAGAATTTGTGGACTTCCTGAGTCGTTATCTGGTACTTTTTCAGGAGTTCTTCGCTTTGGAAACACAAAAATATCAGGACATCTCTCAGGGACAGATCGACAAGCTGAATGATCATGTAAAAGTAGAAGAAGTGTTTATGCTGAGATCCAAAGGGATGGAGGCGGAGCGCGAACGGCTGATGCAGCGCACACAGGTTTCGGTGTCCACCTTCCGCGAGCTTCTTCCCCACTTTGATCCTGACATACGGCAGCAGGCGGAAGAACTCTTCGACGACTTTTCCGCTGTGATCATAGAGCTGAAAGAAATGAACCTGCGCTGCAACTATTTGACCGAGCTGCGGCTTCGACGAGTGGACGCGGCGCTGAAAAAAATGAAAAAGCAGCCTGAGCTACAAAAAAAATATGACGCGAAAGCCAGAGAGGAATTGAATTCCGCAGGCTTTATTTCGAAAAAAGTATAAGGAGCGCAAAATCATGGCGTCTAGCTTTTCTTCTTACTATGTGGCACGAAGCGGTATCCAGAATGCGCAGTACAATCTGCGGATCACCGGACAAAACATGTCTAATGTAAACACTACCGGCTACACCCGGCAGCGTCTGGATTCCTATGCGGTCGGTTCTTCCGGCAACAATATGCGGTATGCCAACGTGTCGGATCTGGCGATTGGCGGAGGTGTAGATGCCAAAGGCGTTTCCCAGCTGCGCGACCCTTATTTGGATGTACGCTATCGCCTGGAAAGCGGAAAGGTATCGAAATCCGGTACGGAAGTCAACACGCTGAGCAGCATCGAAGACATTTATGATGAAATCAGCACAAACGGCATCAACAGCCAGATTACCGATCTGATCAAGCAGCTGAATACCTTGGCCGGCTCCCCTGCCGACACCAACCTTGAAACGATTGTGAAAAACTCGGCCCTTTTGCTGACACAGGCCTTTCACAATGCCGCCGAACAGCTGTCACAGGTACGCAAGCAGGAGACGGATTCCTTTTTAAGCTCCGGCATCGACCAGGCCAACAGCCTGCTGCAGAATATCGCTCAGCTGAACCGTGAAATCAAAAGCTGCGATATTTCTCAGGTTCCAGCCCTTGAGCTTCGCGATCAGCGCAATCAGCTGCTCGACCAGCTGAGCCAGCAGTTTAATATCAGGGTTTCGAGCTCCACTGTTTCGATCGGTGCGGGACGCACGGTAGAGGAACTGCAGGTACATCTGGTGAACGGAAACGACTCCATTCAGCTGATTGACAACGATCAGTATATGCAGTTCGAGGCCGCTCAGAATCAGGACCAGATTGAATACACAGGCGATGGCGCGGACGGCAATTCTTATGTATATAAAACAAAGGAACTGAATGTTTCCGTTTATATGCGTGACTATAATGGTGAGCTGATCAAAAATACGGACGGTTCCACTCATGTTTTTAATGATGATCTGACGACCGGCGTGTTCGGCGGATATCTCTCCATGCTGAACGACAGCGGCGAGTTCGACGCTTACTCAGGCGGTACCATTCAAATGGGAAATCCGTCTGTAGACGTAACAACAGGCGCTTTGGCGACCACTACCCGCGGAATCGGCTACTATGAAAAAATCATGGACAAGCTCGCGCAGGATTTGGCCAAGACCCTGAATGACGTCAATGCGGTCACCACGACCATCACTGACCCGGACGATCCCACAAAGACGACGACCACGACGGTGGAGAAGCCGCTGTTCTCTTCCAGCGACGGAGCAGGAACCACCATTACCGCGGCGAACATTTCCATTTCTGACGAGTGGAGCAAGGCGACAGGAAACTATATCACCGCTACTAAGGATGAAACACTGGATGGTGTGGACAATTCCAGCAGCGGAAAAAACATTCTGTACATGGTGCTCCAATTCTCAAAAGAAAAGACATTTTCTACCGACGATGGGATTTCACTGTTTACGTCTTCCCTGAGCTCGTATGTGTCGAAGGTTTCCACCACACTTGGCCTCGATATTAAAACCGCTACCAATGCAAATGAAACATATTCAGCAAACCTGAATAACATTGATACCCAGAGAGCTTCCATTTCTTCTGTGGATCTGAACGAAGAAGGAATCAATCTGGTCATGTTCAACCAAGCCCTGACGGCCTCCTCACGCTTCATGACGACTATGGATGAAGCAATGGATACCATCATCAACAAAATGGGCGTCGTTGGCCGCTGATATGGAACGAACGGAGGGTAATGCATTATGAGAATTACAATGGGCATGATTGCCGGTCAATATTCAAAAAATCTGAACACCTCACTGAACAACTTTAACGTGGCCTCCAGAAGAGCCACTACGTACCGCAGTTTTGAAAGAACCTCTGAAAACCCGTTCGCAGCCACAAAGCTGTATCGTTTTCGCCGGGAGATGGCTGAAAACGAAACCTATCAGGATTCTTTGGGTGATGTGGACAGTCAGTTGATGACGGCTCAGAGCGCGATGCAGTCTATTTACAGCATCGTCAGCAGTGCGGAAAGCGGCGACGTCATTCAGGCCATTACCGGCACGATGTCGGAAAGCGACCGTACGATCATCGCAAATAAAATGCGGCAGATGCAGCAGGCATTTCTCTCTCCCCTCAATACAAAGTTTGGAGAGAAGTATCTGTTCGGCGGCACTGAAATGACCGAAGCGTCTTTTTCTGTCAATGACAGCGGGGAGCTGTTATATCGCGGAATTAATGTGAACACCGGGAAAATAGAAACCGGCCCAGCGGCCAATTTCAACGGAACACTGATCGAGTTCAATTCCTCGTCTTCCGACCCTATCACTGATCCCGACACCGGCTATACCATTAAAGATGGAATTGTTTTAAAGATAGCAGACAGCGGTGCCGGTAGCGAAACCAACATTTCCATTTCAGATGATTATATTACAATTAAAGCGGACCTGTCGAAATATAAAACGAATCAGGATTTGCTGAATTTGATTAAAGGATATGACAAAATAGATTTTTCAAAAATTCGCATCTCCGGCGATATGAACCGTTCTATTTCCGTTTCCAACGGCGCAGGCGGATATCAGGAGATTGTTTCCACCTCTCTGACCAGCTCCATTGGTCAGGATGGACTTTCTGCCCTTGCAAATGAAGAGGTTCTGGTCAATCTGGGATTGGGTTTGAAAACTACCGCCGGAGCAAACAGCACCACAATCAACTCGCAGAGTGCGTTCAATTCCGCGATTCCCGGCATCTCTTTTCTGGGCTACGGGCAGGACAGCTCGGGGATTTCGGGCAACCTTTACACGCTGATGGGGCAGATTGCCGACCAACTGGAAAGTGACAACTTTTCCATGGAAAATATTCAGCCTTATCTCGACCAATTCAGCAAGCAGGGAGACGCTCTGCTGGGCGAAATTACGAAATCCGGTTCGAAATCAAATTTTTTAAGCACGATGAAAACCAACTTGGAATCGATGGGTGATTCTCTGCTGGAGCGCGCGGAAGACATTGAGTATGTAGACCCAGGAGACGCTATTATGGATTTCTACATGCAGCAGTACGCTTATAATGCGGCTCTCTCAATGGGTACCAAAATACTCAGCAAATCGTTTATCGACTTTATGACCTGACAGGAGTAAGCGGATATGGAAACGAGCCAGGAATCCCGCAATATTATAACTTTTCCCGAGGGCCTTTTGGGCTTTGAGGAGATTCATGAGTACCTTTTGTTTCATGAGGACGAAGAGAACGTTCTGTGGAGCCTGACGGCCGCCAATGACAGCCAGATTCCGTCTTTTATTGTCATAGACCCTTTTACGATCCGTGAGGATTATAATCCAAGCCTTTCTGAGAGAGACTTGGAGCTGCTGGGCAACCCTCAGCCGGAGGATCTGTGCTTTCTGGTCATTGCCGTGATCCGTTCTCCCCTTTCCGATTCCGTGGTGAATCTGAAAGCCCCGATTGTGATTAATATTTACAATCAGCATGCAAAGCAGGTGATTCTGGAGGATGCGGAATATCCTCTGCGCTACCGGCTTTTTGACGGCCGTTGATGAGAAGGAGGGAACCGCTTTGCTGGTGATTAGCAGAAAAGTATCGGAATCCATCCTGATCGGCGACAATATTGAAATCCGCATTTCCGAAATCAGCGGCGACCGGGTCAAGCTGGCGATCAGCGCGCCGAAAGAGGTTCGCATTACGCGAAAAGAGCTGCTGGAAACCGCTTCTATCAATCGCGAGGCGGGCGAAAAACTGCAGGCGCAAACTTTAGCCGAGTTGAAAGATTTATTAAAACAAAAAGAATGAAAATTTTCTCATCTTGGTACTAAACTTTTCCAAATCCGCACCGAAATATAGATTAGAACCGAAAACAAAAACGGTTCTCACATTCACTTGGTATCTCTTCCCGCAGGGCAGGGCCCGCTCTGGTGGGAGTGGTGCATAAATCAAAAGGCAAGGGCACGGACGCCCTTTCCCTATACCGCAGATTTCCTGCGGAATAAAAACAAAATTTCAGGAGGAAAAAATTATGCGTATTCAGCACAACATTTCCGCGATTAACGCGAACAGACAGCTGGGCATCAACAACAACAGCGTTGCGAAGAACCTTGAAAAGCTTTCTTCCGGCTATAAGATCAACCGTGCGGGCGATGACGCCGCCGGTCTTGCGATTTCTGAGAAGATGCGTTCCCAGATCCGCGGCCTGGATCAGGCAACCAACAACGCCAACGACGGTATCTCTCTGGTACAGACCGCTGAGGGCGCTCTGAACGAGACTCACAGCATTCTGCAGAGAATGAAGGAACTGGCTACTCAGTCCTCTAACGGTACCTATCAGAACGACGTTGACCGTGAGAACATTCAGAAGGAAGTCGATGCTCTGAAGAGCGAAATCGACAGAATCTCCACTTCCACCAACTTCAATAAGATTAACCTGCTCGATGGATCTCTGGGTGCTGGCGAAGCAACAGGACCAGTTGCCAATGTAACTGCTTTCGGAAAGACCATGAACATTGAGGGTCTGGCAGAAGGCACTAAAGTTGTATTTGTACAGAATGCTGATAATGGTACTGACACAGATGCCGTTTCTGCATCTCTTTCCGGCGATACTTTGACAATTGCTTTGACATATGGTGAGTCTACTCATGCTACTACTGCAACTGTAGAGGATGTTCAGGCTGCCATTCAGAACATCGCTGCATTAAAAGATGCAAAGGTAACTGGTGCTACCGGAGCTCTCACAACAGCAACTAATGGAAGTGCTGTTGGAACTTTTGAAGCTACTGGTGTTGCAAAAACCGATACTTCTGTCGCAACTAAGGCTACTGACATTTATTCTGCCGACGGCAAAATTAAGTTGACTTCTACAAAAGACGGTCAGACTGGTATTGCCAGCTTTACATTTGCTTCTAATGCAGCAGGTGGCGCAGAAGGTGTA
Source organism: Faecalispora jeddahensis (assembly GCF_000577335.1). Classification (GTDB taxonomy): domain Bacteria; phylum Bacillota; class Clostridia; order Oscillospirales; family Acutalibacteraceae; genus Faecalispora; species Faecalispora jeddahensis. The sequence continues at coordinate 18,960 of NZ_CBYL010000045.1, forward strand.
ACCGTTACTGATGCTGGCGCTGTTACTATTAATCTGTTGGATGCTAAAGATTATAGTGCAGAAGACATTAATGCACAGTTGAAGGCTGCTGGTGTAGACTGGAAGGTAGAGTTTTCCGGTAAACTTGCAGGCACTGCCTTTGACGCTGTAACTGGTTTTGGTTCATCTGCAAAGACAGTAGCCGATGGTACAGGTACTTCTGGTTCTTTGACTCTTCAGATTGGTGCTGGTGCTACAAAAGATCAGCAGGTATCGCTGAATATTGGCAATATGAGCAGCAAGGGACTTGGCCTTGACAGCATTAGCGTTGCTACTCAGGATGCTGCTCTTTCTTCTATCCAGACCATCGAAGACGCGATCAACAAGGTTTCCGGTACTCGTGCTGACTTGGGTGCTCTGCAGAACCGCCTCGAGCACACCGTGAACAACCTGGGTGTGACCAGCGAGAACCTGACCAGTGCCGAGAGCCGCATCCGCGACGTCGACATGGCGAAGGAAATGATGGAGATGACCAAGAACAATGTTCTGACTCAGGCTGCGCAGTCCATGCTGGCTCAGGCCAACACTCAGCCCCAGAGCATCTTGAAGCTCCTTCAGTAATTGACTTTCTTTTCGAACTTGATTTAGCTTACCCGGAAACGGGATTGAGAAGGCAGACAGCTTCGGCTGTCTGCCTTTTCTTTTTCTCTCCTTCTCTTCCCCTCTGCAGAAGTCTGATCAGAAACTTTGTACTTTTGTCCAGTGGCGGTCTCCTTTTCAACGCGCTTTTGTCGGCTGACAAATGAGCTTTATAAAATTAAAAATAGAATCAAAGTAATAAAAAAGAAGCATACAAGATTTCTCTCATACACTTCTCCCTATTCACACTGTGCCTGATTGCGTCCGTTTTGTTTGGCCAGATACAGCTTTTTGTCTGCCCGTTCTACCAGTGCGGCCGGGCTCTGTTCCGGCTGAGGCTGCATAGACGCCGACCCGAGGCTGATACTATGAGCACAAGGACTCTGGCACTTCACAGCCGAAAGCAGCATTTGGTTTACGCTCGTCACAAGCCTCTGTGCAAAGTCTCTCGCTCTTTCTGCTGGCAGACCGGGAAGCAGTATGGCAAATTCATCGCCACCGTACCGGTAAAAAAAATCTGTCACAGATTTCAGCTCTTGTTTTAGAGTTTGCGCCACTATTTGCAGCATGAAATCCCCGTGCCGATGCCCATAAGTATCGTTATACTCTTTGAATTTATCAACATCCAGCATGATCATGCTCAGCCAGCTGCGCTCACGCGCCGCACGGCTCCATTCATACTGCAGCTGAATATCAAACGCACGCCGGTTGGCGATCCCGGTCAGGCCATCCATCAGACTAAGGTGCTCAATCGTCTGAATCTGCCTGATAATATGAATCTGCGTATTCACACGTGCCAAAACAATCGCGTTTTTAAATGGCCGTTTGATATAATCCACCGCTCCGAGCAGAAAGCCTTTTTCCTCGTCTTCATCGCTGTCAAGCCCTGTGATAATAATGACCGGAATATTACGGGTGTCTTCAGATTGTTTCAATGTAACAAGAACATCAAATCCATTTGCATCCGGCAGAATGATATCGAGCAGAATCAGATGCGGCTCAAAGGTATGCACCTTTGCCAGCGCATCTTCTGCTGTTGTCGATGTCACAATCGTATAACGGCTCTCCAAAATCTTTCGCAGAACCATCTGATTGAACAGGCTGTCTTCAACGATCAGTATTTTATATTTTGTTTTCTCAGCACCCTCATCAAACACGTTCTCCTCCTCCACGCTCTCCCATTCTTATGTATATCCATCTCTTTGGCTGCTGGAGTGATTCTCGATATTCCTTACACATTGTATCAGAAATATTTCACCTTCACAAGGAATGTTTCGCAATTATTTGTAAATTTCGACTTAAATATTCTAGATTATAAGTTATTTTCGACCAACTGGCCTGAAATTTTTCTTCAGACGATGCTTGGCCAAATTTTTTTATAGTATTGTGACCTCTGTCCCAAGCTCTCATATGATAGTATGTACCCTACTGCTTTGATCAAAACCTTGGGTAACTTTATAAAAATCAAAACCTTGGGTAACTTTATAAAAAAATGAGGGTAGCATAATGGCATATTTCGAACCGGAGATGAGAATATACGGAAGTTGTAATCCTTGCCAGCCAAGTCAGCCAAGTAATGTAGTATGCTGCTGTGGTACTGCCGGGCCAACTGGACCTACCGGGCCTACCGGTGCAACAGGAGCAACCGGGGCAACCGGCCCTGCCGGACCTGCGGGCGCTACAGGCGCAACTGGGCCCGTTGGACCTACCGGCGCTACGGGCGCAACCGGGGCAACTGGCCCCGTTGGACCGGCTGGCCCTGCGGGTGCAACCGGTCCCACTGGACCCACCGGCGCAACGGGTGCAACGGGTGCAACCGGCCCCACTGGACCTACCGGTGCTACGGGCGCGACAGGCGCAACAGGCCCCACCGGGCCTACCGGCGCAACGGGCGCGACAGGTGCAACAGGTCCCACCGGGCCTACCGGTGCTACGGGCGCGACAGGCGCAACAGGCCCCACCGGGCCTACCGGCGCAACGGGCGCGACAGGTGCAACAGGTCCCACCGGGCCTACCGGTGCTACGGGCGCGACAGGTGCGACAGGCCCCACTGGCCCGACTGGACCCGCCGGTGCTGACGGTGCGATTGGGCCTACCGGCCCGACTGGCCCCACTGGCCCTACCGGACCTGCGGGCGCTGATGGTGCGATTGGGCCTACTGGCCCCACCGGTGCATTTGCATTAGGTCTAAAAATAAATAAGAGCCTGTCAATCCGGAAAATTTTTATTCTTTTCAATAAATTCAACCGCACGCTTACATGGATCGGCATATTTAAATTGGATGGTGATAGCGTGATTTTCATGGATAAAAATAGTGTCTACCAGTTCTATGAGAAGTCCGCGGTTCAATTCCTCAATGTTGTTATATTTGATAAAGTGCTGAAGATAGGGATGATCCGGGCTAACGCCCCCAAAAAGCGTTTCCTGTTCTTTGCGCAAAGAGTGCATGGTCTGCCCCAACTGTTCCAGCTGCTCTTCGTACTTCGCTTTCATCCTGCTGTAATCTTCCCTGCTGATATCGCCGTTCTGCCAGCTTTCGTACAAGGAATCCTTCAAACGGGTTGCCTTTTCCAGCTCTCGTTCACGGTTTTTCAAATTGTCAGCAATCCGGTTCGATTGAACCTGGACAACCGGTGAATCATTGATTTTCTGAATCATTTCCGCCATCGAATCGACAAGCTGGATTTGAATCTGAATCATTTTTAGGACTGCCTTGATCAAATCCTTTTCCCGAATGGTATGCTTTGAGCAGGCCGAGCCGGAATGCTCTTTATAGGTACGGCAAACATAGTATCCATAGTTACCGTATTTTTTGCGGTGCATCGCTTTTTGGCAGTCGGCACAGCGCAAAAAGCCCGAGAACAGATACAGTTCCTTTTTTTGCGGCGCGGTTCTTGTATCGCGGGCATGCAGACTTTGTGCCTTATCGAAGAGTTCCTGACTGATGATCGGCTCCTGCGTATTTTCGACGAGAAACCAATCATCCTCTGGGACAGCAACACGATGATGCACCTTGTAGCTTTTCACCTTCTGCCGGCCCTGCACCATATGGCCCAGGTAAGTGGGATTTTTCAGTATCCTTGTGACCGTTGCGGCACTCCACAACGTGCAGTCAAAATGAGTATTGGGGTTTTCATATTTCAATCCGTTTTCCCTTTTATAAGAGGCGGGATTGAGCGTCCCCTGGCTGGAGAGCCTTTTCGCAATCGCCATCTTGCTCATCCCCTCCATGACAAACCAGCGATAGATATCACGTACCACCGCCGCGGCCTGCTCATCCACAAGCAGTTTGTTTTTATCATTCGGGTCTTTCTGATAGCCATAAGGGGCAAACGCGCCGATAAACTGACCCTGGCTGCGCTTATAGTTAAACACCTGGCGCACTTTGATAGAGGTCTCTCTGCAATGATTGTCGTTTACAACGCCCTGCATCGGGACGGCGATGCTCTGCATCGTTTCCGGATACAGGTAGCTGTCGAGAAACGGAAGCTGCAATGAAATGAAACGGACATCGTGCAGCGGAAAAAAATACTCCAGATAATACCCCTGGTCCGCGTAATTGCGGAACGGGCGGGAAAGATCCTTCACAATGACGCAGTTTACCTTTTTTCTTTCAATATCCCGCAGCATCCGCTGAAACTCTTCGCGGGAGTCGTCGGTTCCCGTCAGTCCGTCATCGATGTAAAAATCGACAATGGCGTATTCCTCTTCCTCTTCTGCTTTCACTTGTTCTATGTATTTCAGTATCAAAGCCTTTTGATTGATCACACTGTAGCTCACATCATTTCCATCCTCCTTGGAAAGCCGGATATAGACGGCGATTTTCCACGCGCTGCGCTGCATGCCTTTCGCCACACCTGTCAAAGCGTGATCCCTGCGCCCCATTTTGTCCCCTTCTTCCTAGCCGCTGCTCATTTTTTGGATAACTCATTTCGTCCAGCTGGCCTGCATCATACATTCCCGCGTTGCCCCCTTATCGTGAATCCACATTCATTATTTATTGCGGGGCGGCAGAACATATGACACAGTGACAAGCCGTGATCAGCGCTGACAAGCCAAAAGAAATACGTCTTTGTGATACGCTGTTTTCAGGCATGAAAACAGCACATTACGAAAACGTATTTTTAAGTGTTTCTTCCAGTTATTGAAGCCGGACAAAGATGTTTGTGGGGAAATCTAAAAGAATAAAAACCCACCGGCATAGCCGGTGGGTTTTTATTCTGCGGCACATCTGTGCCTGTTCAGTTTTCTTTAAGGATACGTCCGCGCACCAGAACCATTTCGACATTGACATTCTCGTCAAAGAGCAGCAGGTCTGCGTCCTTACCCTCACTGATCGAACCCTTGCGATCATCAATCCGCAGCAGCCGCGCCGGCGTGAGCGTCATCATTTTGACCGCCTCATGCAGGGGTGCCGTGGTCATTTGCAGCATGGTGCGCACCAGACGGTCGGTGGTGGCGACGCTCCCCGCAAACGCGGAGCGATCGGGCAGCTTGGCGACGCCGTCTTCCACAATGGTTTCCATGCCGGTTTCGCGGTTGCCAAGGATATAGCTGCCGTCGGGCATTCCGGCGGCGCGCATCGAATCGGTGACAAGGCAGATGCTCTCGGGGCCCTTGATCTTGTAGATCAGCTGGAGAAGCTCGGCGGGAAGATGCTTGCCGTCGGCGATGACCTCCACAAACAGATCGTCCAGCAGGTAGCCCGCTTCGATCGCACCCGCGACGCGGTACGCATTGATGCGGCGCACACCTGACATGGCGGAGTAAAAATGGGTAAGCGCCGAGATGCCGTTTTCATAGGCGCGGAATACCTGCGGGCAGGTGGCGTCCGAATGCGCCAGCGAGCTGATGATGCCATGCTCCCGCAACGTGCGCAGAAACAGGTCTGCCCCGTCCAGCTCCACGGCAAACGACCAGCGGATAATGCGGTCGGTGCGGCGCAGCACCTCGTTGTATTCCTCTGGGTCAGGGCTGCGCAGATATTTCGGGTCCTGCGCGCCGCGCTGTTCATAGGCAAAATAAGGGCCTTCCAGATGCAGGCCAAGGATGTTGGGGATGTCTTCGCGGTCCAGCTGTACCTGATTGAACAGGTCGACAAACGAAAGCAGAGATTCCTTTGTGCTGGTAATGGTGGTGGGTGCGATGGAGGTGGTGCCGTGCTCCATATGCTTGCGGCACGCCTGATAAATCGCATCCAGCGTTCCGTCCATGAAATCGGCGCCGCCCGCGCCGTGGGTATGGATGTCGATAAAGCCTGGGGAAAGATAGCGCCCGCCCGCGTCGATGATGCGGTCTGCGGGGGCGTCGATGCTACAGTCAAAGCGCACCTGCGAGATGACGCCGTCTTTCACCAAAAGCTCGCCGGGGGTAACGCCGGTGGGCGTTACGATCCGGGCGTTGCGAAACAGGATTGAAGCCATTGAGATCCCTTCCTTTAAATACATTACAGGCAGCGGATTTTGTCGCGGAAGCCCTGCATGAAGCGGTTGTTCCATTCGTCCCCGCCGGGGGCGTTGCCGCTCATCCAGACCGGCGGCTTGATGCCTTCGTTATTGAGGATGTTGATCGTTTCGATCACCATGCTGTTGAGCACATAGGCGTTGGCAAAAGTGCTCAGTGCGCCGATCTTCTGCTCAAAGCCCGGAAGCTCGATGACCGCGTCGCCCAGCCTTACTTTGCAGTCCACCGTGTAGTCAGCAACCTCGTGCAGATTTTTCTTGGACGGATGCCGCGCGGGATGCTCCTTGGGGCAATTTTCGGCGTGCTCGTGGGAGCTGACGCCAATTACAGTCGCGCCGTTTTCCTTTGCCTGAAGCGCGGCATCGATGGTTGCGGAATTGATGCCGTAGGCGTTGACGACGATCAGCAGATCGCCCTCACCGATGCGGTAGTCATTGACGATAATGCGGCCGAATCCGGGCAGGCGCTCGGTCTGCATGGATTTGAGCGCACCGCAGGAGAGCATGGTGTCCTGATTGAGCATCGCGCTCACATGCATCAGCCCGCCCGCGCGGAAAAAGATTTCCATGGCGGCAAGGTTGGAATGGCCGCCCGGCCCGAAAATGTAGATCAGGCGGTCCTTTTTGATCTGCTCGGCCATCACATGCGCCGCGGCGAGGATATGCTCCTTTTCATGGTCGTGTATGTCCTGAATGATTCCGAATACTTCCTTTAAGTAAAGGTCCATGACAGTGCCTTCTTGCATGAGAATGCCTCCTTATTCTGATTGCGCAGCCGATGCGACGGCCGCATGGATGATGGCTTCGATTTTCGGTGAATAGGTTCCCGCCAGCGCAAAATAAAGCGCGGATTCAATCGGCTCATAGCCGCCCTGTTCGATCTGCTGCGCGGTGCTCAGGTACCCGATCATCCCATTGGTATATGCGACGCACACGGCATACGGGTCTACCTCGCGCGCATAAGCGGCGTAATACTGCGAGACCTCCGCGCTGAAGGTGTAAAAGCGCAGGCGGTCGCCGTACTCGATTCTGGAAAACTCCAGCTGCTCGCTGGGACGGTTGTTCTTCTTTAAAACCGTCTGTGCCCATTCCAGCTGCACACCCTGCGCGGTTTTGGCGCGCTCCTCCAGCTCCCGTGCGGGCAGCGCCCCCTCCAGAGGCAGCTCCAGCAGTTGCTTTTGAACGTTGAACCGTGGTATAATCATCTCAGCTTTCAGGCTGAGCAGGTCCCGGCAGGCATTCGCAAAATCTTCGGCGAATACGAGTACTTTGTCGTAGCCCGCAGATACGAAACGCTGGCCCAGAACACTGTTGGGGCGCAGATCGGCAGTACAGCCCTGCAAAAAGATGGACATGCTGCCGGGAAACGCGTCGTCGAGCATACGCAGCGCAGCGCCCGGATAATCGGGCTGCACGGCGTTTTCATTGGAAATGTTCGCGTGGCACGGATAATGGATCATGGCGCCCTTCAGGCTGCCGTCCGCGCGGCGCAGCGCCAGAATCGTCAGCGTGTGGTCGGCGGGAACCTGATAGTTGGGTTTCATTTGTATTGCGCCGTTTTCCAGAACACGGCGGAACACATTGAACGCAGCGCTGCCGTCGTGCCGGTATGCCTGCACGGGTTCCATGTCTTTCTGTGCGA
>NZ_CBYL010000046.1 GCF_000577335.1 Faecalispora jeddahensis
AACTGAATGGAACCGCCGTGAAAACAGGCCTCTGACGAACGGTGACAGAATTCGCGGCATGAGCAATACTGAACTCGCCGTAACGCTGATGTGCCCGAACGAAATGGGCCTGGCAGAAATTGAATGCAATCATTCTGATGATAGAAACTGCTGTAAATGTCTGCTAAATTGGCTGGATCAGCCGGAGGATACCCCATGATCCATCATCTGAACATAGACCTTGAGACTTTTTCTTCGGTCGACATCAAAAAAGCGGGCATGTACAAATACGTGCAATCCCCGGATTTTGAAATTTTGCTGTTCGGATATTCCCTCGACGGGGCACCGGTAGAGGTGATCGACCTCACGCACGGCATCGGCATTCCCGACGTCATCCGTCGTTTGCTGTTTGACCCGGCTTGCACCAAGCACGCGTTCAACGCCGCGTTTGAGTGGTACTGTTTGTCCAAGTATTACAATACGCCTGACCCCTGCGCATGGGCGCCTCAATGGCGAGACACACAGCTCCACGGCCTTTACTGCGGCTATACCGCTGGTCTGGGTGCTACGGGGGTCGCGCTGGGGCTGCCAGAGGACAAACGCAAGTTGGCAACCGGTAAGGCCCTGATAAAGCTGTTCTGTACCCCTACGACACCCACGGCTCGGAATGGCGGCAGGACCCGGACGCTTCCCCATCACGAACCAGAAAAATGGGAACTGTTCAAGGAATACAACCGGCAGGATGTCGTGACAGAACAGGAGATTCAGCGCCGTCTGTCGCCTTTCCCTGTACCGGATTTCGTGCAGCGCCAATGGGAAACCGATCTGCGAATCAACGCCCGCGGCGTTGCTGTTGACCTTGATTTGATCCATGGCGCGTTGGAATGCAGCGATGCAATTACAGACGTGCTCACACAAGAGGCCGTACAGCTGACGGGGCTTGACAATCCCAACAGTGTGCCGCAGCTATCCGGATGGCTGACCAAGGAGACTGGCTCCACAGTTACCGACCTACGCAAAGAAACGGTCAAAACAATGCTAGAAGGAGAAATCCCCAGCGATACCGCCCGGCGGGCGCTGGAAATCAGGCAGGAGCTCTCCAAAACCAGCGTAAAAAAATACACCGCCATGACAGAGGCGATGTGCGAAGATGGCCGGGTTCGAGGCATGCTCCAGTTTTATGGGGCAAATCGAAGTGGCCGATGGGCCGGCAGGCTCGTGCAAGTTCAAAACCTTCCAAGGACATACCTTCACGGCGATATGCTGGATTTGGCCCGTGAACTGGTTAAGGGGCGAAAGCTCGACCACCTGCAGCTGATTTATGGCAGTGTACCGGATACTCTTTCCCAGCTGATCCGCACGGCGCTGGTTCCGGCACCCGGGCATCAATTTGTGGACGCTGACTTCTCGGCTATTGAGGCTCGCGTGATCGCCTGGCTCGCCGGTGAGGACTGGGTGCTGGATGTGTTCCGCAGCCACGGCAAAATCTACGAAGCTACCGCAGCCAACATGTTCGGTGTGCCGATCGAAAAGATCGTCAAGGGTAACCCGGAATATGATCTACGCCAGAAAGGTAAAGTCGCCACGCTGGCGCTCGGGTATAACGGCGCCGCACCTGCACTTATTAACATGGGCGCCCTCAAGATGGGAATTCCTGAAGAGGATTTGCCCGATATCGTGCGCCGCTGGCGGGAAGCCAACAAGCGGATCGTTGCCCTTTGGTATGCCGTAGAAAATGCTGCGATCGGTGTCGTACAGACCGGCCGGCCGGCGGGTGTTCGGGGGCTGTTGTTCGCTCTCGAGGGCGACCACGCAACAGATCAGTACTTTTTGACTATTACATTGCCTTGCGGACGCAAGCTGTATTATGCCCGGCCCTCGCTCGGCACGAACCAATGGGGTAAGCCCTCTTTGCAGTATTGGGGTATGAACCAGACAACCAAGAAGTGGATGCCCATTGAAACCTACGGCGGCAAACTGACGGAGAACATCGTTCAGGCAATCGCCCGTGACTGCCTGGCAGAGAATATCGAACGTTTGGAGGCCGCCGGATTCCCGGTGGTATTTCATGTACATGACGAAGTGATTATCGACATTGAAAAGGAAAAGGCCGACCTCGACACTGTGTACAGCATCATGAGTCAGCCTATCGATTGGGCACCGGGTCTGCCGCTTAGCGCGGATGGGTGGTGCGGGGGGTATTATACAAAGGACTAAATGCCAATCGCCTTTTTTCCTTCCGTAAGATAATCACCAAGAGGCATTTTTTCACTCATTTGGTTTTCTTCGACCCTTTTATTCTCATTCCAACCGTTTGAATCTAAGTAATCTCGCATATCCGAAAACGGATCTTTCACGGGTATGTCCTCTTCAAAATCCCCTCTCCCGACGTACATGATTGTTTGTAAATCCTTTATAGCCTCATAGCTTAAATCATTCAGAAATGCGTCTAATTTTCTATCAGCAGCCTCGTAAACTTGGTACTCTGGAGTATTGTGAAATTGATCACTCATAATATCCACGACCCCCGATGGGCGATACTTTTTCAAATAATTCTGATACGCCTCCTGACGTTGATTCGCGAGTTGAATTACTTTGTCAATAGTCGTGATTGAAACCATATTGCCGCCCCCTAATTTATTATTTTTATTTCTTTTACTGTACACCATATTTTTCCATCTGTAAAGGAGTGACGTCGACAAAATGCTCCAAAATGACCGACAAATAACCATCAGCGCCGCCGGCAGCCGCAACGCCCTTAAGTGGCCAGCCCAAAGGCTCTACATATCAGAGCTATACGACAAACTTTCCGTACCAGTGCGCAGCACCGAAACACTGACCGCTTATCTGCGTATGACCAAGCCCCAGCAGGACAATTTGAAAGATGTCGGCGGCTTTGTGGGCGGTGTCGTCCATGGAGGTGGCCGGCGCAAAGGTAACGCCATCGACGGGCGCGATGTTCTTACCCTCGACCTTGACCACATCCCCGCAGGCGCTACTGACGATGTGCTGCGCCGCGTGGATGGCCTCGGCTGTGGGTACTGCATCTACTCCACTCGCAAGCATGCCCCGGAGGCACCCCGGCTTCGCATTATCCTGCCGCTGGATCGCACCTGCACCGCAGACGAGTACGAGCCGATCGCGCGCAAGGCTGCGCAGCTGATTGGTATTGAAATGTGTGACCCATCCACCTTTGAAGCTTCCCGGCTTATGTACTGGCCGTCCTGCTGCTCAGACAGTCAGTACATATACACTTTCGGGGACAAGCCTTTCCTATCTGCCGACGGCGTTCTGGGGCTTTATGCGCGGGCCGGGCAGGACTGGCACGACGTTACTGTCTGGCCGCAGGTTCCCGGTATCCAAGACCCGCACAAACGCCTTGCCGCGAAGCAGGGCGACCCCAACGAAAAGCATGGCGTAGTCGGTGCGTTCTGCCGGACGTACAACGTACTGGCCGCCATGGATAAGTTCCTGCCGGGCATTTATGAGCCCGTGGATAACAGCCCCGACCGGTACACCTTCACCGGCGGCAGCACGACCGGCGGCGCCATCGTGTATGATAATGGCAATTTCATCTTCTCTCACCACGCGACCGATCCGGCCGGCGGGAAGCTCTGTAACGCCTTTGATCTGGTCCGGTATCATCTGTTTGCTGACAAGGACGACGTCGCGCAGCCGGGCACCCCGACCAACCGGCTGCCATCATATACCGCCATGTGTGAATTGGCGGTAAAGGATAAGAGCGTTTCAGCTTTGCTGAATAAGGAACGCTATGAAGCGGCAACAAAGGATTTTGCGGGAACCGTATCCTTGGCTGAAAATGAAGCCGCAGACGTCAACTGGATGGAACTGTTACAGGTTAGCCCGCAATCGGGATTGCCTGCCAAATCCACCCGGAACGTTCGGATAATGCTCGAATGTGACCCTTTGCTAAAAGGCCGTATCAAGCTAAATACATTCACCAATCAACTGCTGGGAATTGCCCCCCTGCCATGGGGTATCCGTACAGATGCAGAGGGTGAATTCGAGTGGGGTGAAGCTGATGATGCAGGTATACGAGACTATACCCACGAGGTATTAAAATTTCGTTCTTCTGAGGTCGTTTCAGATGCCGTACTGCTAGTAGCACAGCGGAACACCTTTGACCCAGTATCCAACTATCTGCAAAGCCTGCAGTGGGATGGCGTGCCAAGAGTAGACAGCCTGTACATCGACTATTTCGGCGCAGAGGATTGTCCCTATACCCGCGCAGTGACACGCAAGGCGCTGGTTGCTGCCGTTGCCCGGGCAATTGTGCCGGGCACCAAGTTTGATACTATGACAGTTGTACAGGGTACACAGGGCATAGGTAAAACCACATTCTTTTCTCGGTTGGGCCGAGGTTGGTTCTCTAACAGTGTCGGTACTTTCGAGGGAAAAGAAGCTGCGGAACTTCTGCGCGGCGTATGGATTGTTGAAATAGGCGAACTAGAAGCCCTTAGCCGCTCCGACGTTAAACTCGTTAAGCAGTTTCTCAGTAAGACCGAGGACCAGTACCGGGCAGCCTATGCCCGCAGAACGGAAAAGCACCCCAGGCATTGCGTGTTTTTCGGTACGACCAATAATCAAGAATATCTGCGGGACCCTACCGGAAACCGTCGTTTCTGGCCCGTTGATACCGGCGTTCATAGCCCTACTAAGAACGTATTCAAGGATTTAACCCCTGAAACCGTCAATCAGATATGGGCCGAATCTGTTGTACGTTGGCAGCTTGGCGAACCATTAATTCTATCAACGGAACTGGAAGCCGAAGCCGACTTACGCCGTGAAATTCATATGGAAAGGGACCCTTTACGGGGACAGATAGAAGCGTTCTTGGAAAAGCCTGTGCCAGAAGATTGGTTATCATGGGACGGTACCCGGAGAAATATGTACTGGAATTCCGGGGTGCGCAACGACATGACCCTAGTCCCCCGAGACCGCGTTTGCGCTTTGGAGATATGGCGGGAATGCCTCGGGGAGGTTAGAACAATGCCCAAGGCGGACGCCCACCGAATCAATGAGATTTTAGGGGCTTTGCCCGGATGGGAACGAGTTAGCACAATGCGATTTGGGTCAAATTACGGTACTCAAAAAGGGTTTAAATATATCGGAGAAGAATTAAAACTTGTAAACCATGATGTAAACCAAGTGCCCCAAATTTGTAAACTTGTAAACCATTGCCAAGAAATGGGTGTAAACCAAGTAAACCAAAATTAATAGCATGGTTTACAAGATGGTTTACACCGAAAACCGCAGTACAAAGCCATTATTTCTATTTGTAAACTATGTAAACCATCTTTATCTATATAAATAAAAAATAAAGAAATATAAAGTATATATACCTCTATACCTCTATAATTTTAGGTTATTACGCATGTGTGCATGTGTGCATGTGTGCATGTGTGCATGCGTGCGCGTTAGAGATAGAGACTGGGTATATAGACAGAGTAGGAGGACGTTTTGAGAGAATCAGCGATAGAAGCGTATCTTCGTGACCGGGTGAAAGAACTGGGCGGCAAGGCATACAAATTCGTTTCACCGGGTAACACAGGGGTGCCAGACAGAATGGTTTGTTTACCGGGCGGACGAGTTGTTTTCGTCGAGCTGAAAGCCCCCGGAGAAAAGCCGACGAAGTTACAGCGCAACCGACACCGAGAGTTAAGAGGTTTTGGCCAAATCGTTTTCGGCTGCGTCGATAGCAAGGCTGATGTTGACCTGATGCTTCGGATTATGAACGCCGACGTTACCCCTGCGGAGACGGCAAAAGCTATTGAGGAATTGGAGATGAGGGATGTTGAGTAGATTTAGAGCCGTTTTAGGTTACGAAGGCAAATATGTGGTTGATGATTGTGGAAACGTGTGGTCATTATCAGGTAAATTGCCCCACAAACTGAAACCACAGCTATCGACTGGAGGATATTTGAAAGTCATGTTGTACCATGAAAAGATAAGAAGATGGGCATATATACACAGGCTTGTGGCTGAAGCTTTTCTACCGAAACCAGATAATTACGACGTAGTAAATCACATCGATGCCAACCCTCAGAATTGTGCGGTAGAGAATCTTGAGTGGGTTAACCAGGCAAAAAATATCGAGCATTCTCGAAAATTAGGTAACCAAAATAAAGATATACCCGTGCAGATTATCTCTCCTACAGGCGAAGTTTTCAAATTTGGAAACATGCGAGAGGCATCACAAAAGCTTTTCGGTGGGCCTCTGATACTGCGTGGACAATACCGACGAAAAGGACGAAAATTCAAATATCATAACTTTACAATCGAGGTGATGCCAAATGAAGTTCGTGCCGCATAATTACCAAGCTTACTGCATTAATCGAATCGTGGACATGCCCACATTTCCGGGCCCGGGTTTGGGGATGTTTCTCGGTATGGGCCTCGGTTAGCAAAACTGTCATTACTCTAACCGCAATAAATGAGTTGAAATACCACCGATTTGCCGTTCGCAAAGTTTTGGTAATTGCCCCAAAGAAGGTTGCCGAAGCTACTTGGGGTAAAGAAGCGACTAAATGGGATCATTTACAACTGTTACGAGTCATTCCGGTTCTGGGCAGCTTGAAACAGCGAATCCGGGCATTGAACACTCCCGCAGACGTATATGTCATAAACCGGGAAAATGTACAGTGGCTAGTGGACTATTATCGCAATGACTGGCCATTCGATCTGACTGTGATCGACGAAAGCAGCAGTTTCAAGAACCATCAGGCCAAGCGTTTCAAATCCCTCTGCTGGGTGAGGAAAAAGATTTCTCGGCTGGTGGAGTTGACTGGCACCCCGGCCCCGAATGGACTGATTGACCTGTGGGCGCAGGTGTACTTATTGGACGGCGGCGAGCGTCTGGGCAAAACCATCGGCGGGTTTCGACAGCGGTATTTCGATCCGGACCAGCGCAACGCGCAGCAGGTGTTTTCGTACAAGCCGAAGGACGGCGCCGATGATACTATCCAAGGCAAAATCAGCGATATTTGCATCAGCATGAGCGCGGAGGATTATCTGGACTTACCGGAGTGCGTTTCCATCGACGTGCCGGTGGTACTGGACAGCAAAGCCCAGGCGGCCTACAAGAAGTTGGAAAAGGACATGCTGCTGGAGATCGACGAGGAAGAGATCACAGCCACTACCGCGGCGGCACTGGGAACAAAACTGCTGCAACTGGGCAACGGCGCTGTGTATGGAGAAAACCGACAGGTGATAGAAATTCACCAGTGCAAAATTGAAGCCTTTCTCGAACTGGTAGAGGCTTTACAAGGGCAACCGGCACTTGTGTTTTACAACTTCCAGCATGACCGGGATCGGCTTCTGGCAGCACTCAAAAAGTCTGGTTTACGGGTTCGGGTTTATAAGGACGCCCAAGACGAAACCGATTGGAATAATCACGAGATCGATATCCTTCTGGCACATCCGGCCAGCACCGCCTACGGGTTAAACCTGCAGGACGGCGGTAATCGCATCATTTGGTTCGGGCTGAATTGGAGCCTGGAACTGTACCAACAGGCCAACAAACGTCTGCATCGTCAGGGCCAGAAGGAAAGGGTTTTCATCCACAATTTGATTGTGCAGGGTAGTATGGACGAAGACGTCATGGACGCCTTGCAAGGCAAGAGCACCACACAGGAAAGCCTGTTAAAGGCCCTTCGAGTAAGGATCGAGAAAGCAAAGGAGGAATCCGCATGAAAGCCCATATCCCACCCCGGCAGCAAATCTCCAATCTGTCGCTGAAAGCCATTGACGAATATATCCAGCAAGAAAGCCACAACATGAGCCGCCGGCTGTTTAAGCTGGTTGCCGTTGCCCTGAATGAGCTGTACGGTTTCGGAGCCAAACGAAATCTCAAGCTTTCCCAACGAGTCGGGAATCTCATCATTGAGCACCAGGATGACGAAATCTTTTGGCAGCATGTTGATCAATTCTGCGACCAAATGAAGCTGGGCTATGAGCACGAGGATTATGAGCGGATGGAAAAGCGGAGGAAAAGGAGGTAGCGAATGACACGCGAAGAGCTTGAAAAATATCATGATATTGCAGTTCGATTAAAATTATTGACGTCCACAATCGTTACAGATACGGTTGCCGGTTCATCGGATGAGTATCCGTTTACGTGCCACCCGATATCAATCCACGGCCTCCGTAAAGACGATAAAACACTTAGGGAGATAAAACTACTTACTCAGCAAAAAAGCGAGATCGACAATTTCATAGACGGTTTGGAGGATGTCAGGGCCAAAACTCTGTTAGATATGCATTATCGTAAAGACTGGAGTTGGTGTAAAGTTGCGCATGAAACGGGCAAGAGCATGAATGCAAACAAAAAATATTTAAAAAGATTTTTTGTTTGACCCCTTTTGTCCCCTTGCGACCCTTTATAATAAAAAGTAGGAAACTATAAAGCGCATACAAGGTTCATCCCAACCTCCTTTCTGAGATTGCCCCGTGGTAATACACTGCGGGGCAGATATGCCGCGGTAGACTGCAAGACAGCAAAGGGTAATAACCTTTCTGCGGCACCAGCATAGCTACAGCAAGCAGCCCAACTGGCCACGGGCAATGCAAAAAGCTACTCAAAATAAGGCTGATAAATAAGGGGCTTATTGGCAAGGTGCAGACAGCAACCGCAATGTCTATGCCAACAGCGGCGACTGCCGGGAAAGACCGGCAAACCTAATATCCCAGGGCGACCCATTCCGGGCCGTCCTTTTTATTTGGAGGTGAGCAGCAGTGAAGTGCATCAATTGCCCATGGAACGATTACCGCAAGGCAGGTGTGCCGTACTGCATGCTGCCAAGGTGTTTATATCAGGTAGAGCGAGGTGAGAAACAGGATGGCAAGGCCACTGAAATACAAAACAGTTCAGGAACTGCAAGAGGCGATTGACGATTATTTCAAAGCTTGCGAGGGAAAGCCACTGCAGGATGATAACGGAGAGTTGATTTATGATAAGCACGGCCAGCCTGTTATCATCGGACAGAAGCCTCCTACTGTTACCGGATTAGCATTGGCACTTGGATTCACAACCCGACAATCGCTTTTGAATTATCAGGCAAAGAAGCAGTTTGTAGACACGATTACGCGCGCGAAGTCTCGCTGCGAGGATTACGCCGAGTCTCGGTTGTTTGATCGTGATGGTGCTATGGGCGCAAAGTTCAGCTTATCGAACAACTTCAAGGGGTGGAGTGAGAAATCGCAAAGCGAGGACGATGCAGCCGGACAGCTTGAAAATCTCCTGAAGGGGCTGAAAGCGGATGAATAAAATCTACACACCGAAGCAGCTTTCCCTGCTCCGTCTCTGGCAACGCGACAAGCTCCGGCGGATTAATCTGTTGGAAGGCTCCGTCCGTTCCGGAAAGACCTGGATCAGCCTTGTTCTGTGGGCCTTCTGGGTAGCCACAATGCCCAAGGACGGCAATTATCTAATGGTAGCGAAGACACTTACATCGCTGCGCCGCAACTGCCTTGACCTGCTGCAGGAGCTTGTTGGTACAAAGCATTTCACCTATTCACTCTCGAAAAAAGAGGGGTGCTTGTTTGGCCGGCTGATTTACCTCGAGGGCGTGAACGATGCCAGGGCCGAAAGTAAGATTCGCGGCATGACGCTACAAGGCGCGTACTGTGATGAGCTGACGCTTTTTACCGAGGATTTTTTCAGCATGTTGCTGTCCCGCCTCTCCTGCCCTGGTGCGAAGCTGATCGCAACAACCAACCCGGACAGCCCCATGCACTGGCTGAAAGCCAAGTACATGGACCGTGCCGACAAGCTCGATATGCTGTCGATGTCCTTCCTGATCGACGACAATACCTTCCTCGACCCGGAGTATATCGCAAGCCTTAAAAACGAGTATCAAAGTACCGTTTATTACGACCGCTTCATCCGTGGGCTCTGGGTCGTCGCCGAGGGCCGCGTCTACCCCATGTTTACCGACAACCCAGACCGCTTCATTCTGCGTGGTACTACCGCCGGAATGGACGGTCAGTTTTATGTCAGCATCGACTACGGCACCGTGAATCCAACGGCCATGCAGCTGTGGTGCGTGCGCGGCAAAGAGGCCGTAATGCTCCACGAATCCTATTTTGATAGCCGCAAAGAGGGCCATCAGAAGACCGACGAAGAGCATTATGCCGCTTTGGAGGAGCTGACCCAGGGGTATTACATCCGTCGGGTGATCGTGGACCCGTCCGCTGCATCGTTCATTGAAACAATCCGCCGCCACCGCCGCTTTGCCGTTTGGGAGGCAGATAACGCTGTGCTGGATGGCATTCGTGTTACTGCAACTTTACTCAATGCCGGTATGCTTAAAGTACACGAATCCTGCAAGGACACCATTCGCGAATTTGGTCTGTACCGCTGGGACGAGAAAAAGAACAGCGACACAGTACTGAAAGAAAATGACCATGCGATGGATGCCCTGCGATATTTCTGCTATACCGTTCTGGCCCGCGAATTTCGCTGGGCTGACTGGAGGTGATAAGACTTGTTTGAAAAACTCTTGAAATGGCTGCGCTCCATGCTGTCACAGACATTTAACCAGGGCGACAATGCGGACATTATAATCTCTGACAAAATGAGCGCCGCAATTGCACTGTGGGCGAGAATGTACGAGGAAGGCGGCCCCTGGTGTGGGAAGGATATTCACAGTCTGCGCCTGCCGGCGGCAATCGCTTCCGAATTTGCACGGCTGGTAACGCTGGAGATGCAGGTTTCTCTTTCCGGCGGCGCCCGGGCAACGTTTCTGCAGCAGCAGCTCACCCCGTTTCTCAGCTCTATCCGGCAACATACGGAACTGGCCTGTGCACTGGGTGGTGCAGTATTCAAGCCTTATGTGACGCAGCAGGGGCTTTGCATTGATATGGTACAGGGTGATGCTTTCTTCCCCACCACGTTCGACACCAGTAATCGTATGATCGGCGCTATCTTCGTGCAGCAAATCAAGCGTAAATGCGTGATCTATACCCGCGCAGAGCATCACGAGTACAGTGCCGGAACCCACACCATCACAAACAAAGCATTTGCAAGTCGCAGCAGTTTCTCCTTGGGCTCCCCAATTGAGCTTGCAAGCGTGCCAGAGTGGGCCGATCTGGAACCGGAGGCCAGCATATCCAATGTAGACCGCCCTCTATTCGCCTATTTCCGCGTTCCACAGGCCAACCGGCAAGACCGACATTCCCCTCTGGGCGTGTCCGTCTACGCCGAGGCCGTGGACACCATCCGCGATGCTGATGAGCAATATGGGAAATATCTGTGGGAGTTCGACGGCGGTCAGCTGGCCGTGGATGTCGCTGAGGATCTGTTGGAACATAAAGCAGACGGCAAAATCACGGTACCAAAATTGCAAAAACGGCTGTACCGGCGCCGAAACGTGCCAAGTAAAGACCAAAATTTCTACCAGATATTTGCCCCTCAACTCCGCGACGCCAGTTACCGCGCTGGCCTGAACACAATCCTGCAGCGCATTGAGTTTCAGTGCGGGCTTGCATATGGTACGCTTTCCGACCCACAGGACGTCGCCAAAACAGCCACGGAGATTACGGCCAGCCGCCAGCGCAGCTACTCCACCGTGCATGATCTGCAAAAGGTGCTCCAGAGCGCCATAGACGATCTACTGTATGCAATGGATAAACTCGCTACGCTATACAATATCGCTCCGCAGGGGACGTACACGGCAGCTTATGACTGGGATGACAGCGTGGTAAATGACCCTATGCAGCGCAAGCAAATGTTCTGGCAATATGTTACCTCCGGTAAATTCCCGTTCTGGCGCTATTTGGTGGAATTCGAGGGGTACAGCGAGGACGATGCCAAAGCGATTGCAAAGGAACAGCAGACCGATCTCGGCAATCCATACGGCTTCAGGGCGGTGATGCCTGATGCTCCCGCCTGATTATTTTGACTATGCCGCAGACGATCTACTGGAGCTTTACAGCAAACTGGATGAAACCATCACCCGAGATGTTGTGCGGCGCCTGGTAAAGACCGGCGGCGTTTCTGCTACCGCTGATTGGCAAATACAGAGATTGCAGGAATCCGGCGTATTGCTTGATGATATTATCCGCCGGGTATCGCAGCTGACCGATGCCAGCGATCAGCAAGTAAAAGCCTTGTTTGAGGATGCCGGAGTTCAGGCCGTGGAAATTGACCGGGGCATCTATCAGGCCGCCGGTCTCTCCCCTCCGCCCCTGCGCCAGTCCTTAGGCGCTATGCAGATCCTTCAGGCCGGGATGCAGAAAACCGCCGGGCACTTAAAAAACCTCTCTATGACCACCGCCGTGGTGACCCAGCAATCATACATCAACGCCGTCACGCTTACCGAAATGCAGGTGGAAAGCGGCGCTTTTGATTATGTGACTGCCATCCGAAACGCCGTACGCACTGCGGCAGAATCCGGAGCCGAGGTGCTTTACCCTACCGGGCACCGTGATAAGCTGGATGTGGCAATTCGCAGAGCGACGCTGACCGGCGTGAGCCAGACGGCGGCGCAGATATCCGAACGGTATGCTGATGATATGGGCTGCGACCTGGTGGAAACCACAGCCCACCCCGGAGCCCGACCGGAACATCAGGTATGGCAAGGAAAGGTCTTTAGCCGCAGCGGCGGCCGTGGCAAGTATCCCGATTTGGTTGCTTCAACCGGATACGGCACCGGCGAGGGTCTTTGTGGATGGAACTGCCGGCATAGCTTCTTTCCGTTCTTCGAGGGTCTTTCTTCTAGTGCTTATCCCCGTGATACGCTGCAGGAGTACGAAAATCAGGCCGTGCAGTACAACGGCGAACCCATCAAGTATTACGATGCCACCCAGATGCAACGAGCCATGGAGCGCCAGATCAGGGCCACCAAGCGCGAGCTTGCCGGATATGATGCCGGAATGAAAGCTACTGATAACGAAGCGCTGCGCAACGCCCTGAACGAGCAGTTTCAGGCCGCATCGGTAAAATTGTCCCGCCAGAAGTCACAGATGGACGATTTTCTCGGGCAGACCGGTATGCTCCGGCAAGGCGAGCGTGAGCAAGTGCTCGGATTTAGTCGCAGCCAGGCGCAGAAAGCGGTGTGGGCCAATAAAAAAGCCGTTGATAAATATTCCGGATACCGGTATAATAAAGATGGAAGTATTGCTGTTACGGATGACTGGACAGAAAAAGCCCATCCAAAAATCACGCCGGAATATAAACCCTATGCGGTAATTGACACTCTTTCCCGCGGGGGCAAGCAGGTCGACCGTACCATTTATGATTCAGCCGGGAAAATGGTGAAGCAAATTCACGGCAGCAACCACGGTCACCCGAAGCAACATCCATTTGGTACTCACGGAGAGCATGTACATGATTATGCTTGGCACGATGGAGCCGATAAGCCGGATCGGACAACACGAGAAGTGACCGAAGAGGAACAAATTCAGCACAAAAACATATTGGGAGGTGAGAGCAATGACAGCTGATGCATTTAAAAAAATGATGGCGTGCAATGAGCCGGATTTTTCCTATAACGGGCAAGATTACTCCATTTGCTGGCCGGACGGAAAATACTACGTCACTGCCTCCGACAATCCCGGAGATATTGATCTGGTGTTCCATTCGCTGGACGACTTGCTTGACCGCTGGATCATTCAAGGAAAGCCATTGCGGCAGATTCTACCTGATATTCAATTCGATTAAACCACCATCATTTCAAATGACGGTGGTTTTCTTATTCTCAATAATCTTAGCGCCTGTAATTGCTACAGGTGCTATTTTTATACCCAAATCGGCCTACCATGCCGGCCTATATCTGCATGGCAGCAGGTGAAAGCAACCACCTAAAACGCTTAGCTGTACGGAGGAAGTATGAAAACAGAAGAATTAACCGCGCTCGGCTTGACAGATGATCAGGCGGCGAAAGTTTTTGAAATGCACGGAAAAGAACTCACCAAGCTGCAGAACACTGTTTCCGCTCTGACCACGGAGCGTGACGGGCTCAAAACGCAGCTCGGAGAGGCCAACGGCAAGCTGGCCGGGTATGACCCCGACTGGAAAACCAAAGCTGACGCGGCGGCGGTGGACGCTCAAAAGAAGCTCGACGCGCTGAAATTCGATTATGCGCTCAACGATGCTTTGAAAGCCGCGAAGGTGCGCGACACCGTATCGGTCAAGGCACACCTCAAAACCGACGCAATGAAGCTGGACGGTGAATCTATTCTCGGGCTCAAAGAACAGCTTGAAACGCTCAAAACCGAAAAGGGCTTTCTTTTCGAAAGTGATGAAAAGCCGCCCATATTTTCCAAACCTACCCCCGGCCCGCAAACCGGTACGCTTACCAACAATGAAAAGGCGAACGCCGCCCTGCGCGAAGCGTTCGGACGAAAAGGAGATTAAAATATGCCTATTGATAGACAGGCCGCAGAGGCCCTTATTCAGGAACAGATCGTTTCTACCATTTTTCAGGACGTCCCGAAGAATTCAGCGGTGCTTGCGCTGATGCGAAAGCTCCCGAACATGACCAGCAAGCAGACCCGGATTCCCGTGCTGGATATGCTCCCCATGGCCTACTGGGTCAACGGTGATACCGGCTATAAGCAAACCTCGCAGCAGGCGTGGGATAATGTTTATCTGACTGCGGCCGAACTGGCCGTCATCGTCCCGATCCCGGAGGCGGTACTCGACGATGCTTCCTATGACATCATGGGTGAGGTTACGCCGCGCGTGAACGAAGCGATGGGGCAGAAGGTCGACCAGGCAATCGCATTCGGCATCGGCCGCCCCAGCGAATGGCAGTCCGACATTATTACTCTTGCCAGACAGGCTGGTAACAACGTTGCGGCAGCAGGCGGCATCACCTACGACAACATTATGGGGGCCGACGGTTTGATCGCGAAGGTGGAAGAGTCCGGGTACATGGTAAACGGGATTCTCTCCTCGCTGAGAACCCGGGCGGCACTGCGCGGACTGAAAGATACCACCGGACGTCCGCTTTTTGTCAGTGACATGAAGGGTTCCACGCCTTACGCGCTGGATGGGACTCCGATCACCTTTGAACAGAACGGCGCGTTTGATATGTCCACCGCGCAAATGATTGCCGGTGCGTGGAATCAGGCTGTATACGCGATGCGTCAGGACGTGACCGTAAAAATCCTGACAGAAGCCACCATCATTGATCCGGCAACAAAGCAAATTGTGTACGCTCTGGCCCAGCAGGATATGATTGCCCTGCGTGTCGTGATGCGCCTCGGGTGGGCGCTGCCAAATCCGGTTACCCGTCTGAACGGCGATCGCGCAAATGTACCGTTTGCATACTTGGAACCCACTACCCCGGCAACCGATTACGCTGTAACCTTCACGGTAATGGACAACGCTGAAACCCCTGCTGCCATTTCCGGCGCGCGTATTGACGTCAACGGTGCGAAGAAGCTGACCGATGCTGACGGTACCGCAGTATTCAATCTGCGCCCCGGCACCTACCCGGCCACCATCAAAAAGGCAGGATATGTGACGCAAACTGCTACTGTGACGGTTGCCAGCGCGGCAATTGCGCAGCCGATCACTCTGCCGATCGTGCAGTAAGGAGCAGCTATGATCTACGCAGACTTTGAGTATTACCGTGATGTATACCACGGGTCTGCAATCGATGAGGACGCTTTTCCGACTCTTGCCCGGGAAGCGTCCCTCTTTATCGATCAGCTGACCTACAATCGGCTCAATCAAGGCCGGGCGGTGACGGATGCCGTGAAGATGGCGACATGTGCAGTGGCAGAATGCATCCAAGAATACAAAGATGCGCGAAAGGCTGCGAGAACAGCCGCCGGCGTCAAAAATGAAACCGTCGGGAGCTGGAGCGTTGCTTATCAGGACCCTGGCATCATCCGCGAAGCGCTCGATTCTGCACTGTCTGACGCCGCGGCACCTTATCTGATTTATACTGGCCTGATGGATCGGTCAGCTGGGGGGCGCTGCTGATGAATTGGCCGCACGTCATAACAATCTACAACTACACCAAGG
Source organism: Faecalispora jeddahensis (assembly GCF_000577335.1). Lineage (GTDB taxonomy): Bacteria > Bacillota > Clostridia > Oscillospirales > Acutalibacteraceae > Faecalispora > Faecalispora jeddahensis. Next base: position 15,977 of record NZ_CBYL010000046.1, read on the forward strand.
CCGGATACAATCGTACCGTCTTGCGTGGCGTGCTCTGGGAGGATACCAAAGCAAAAAACGTTAACAAGACTGGCTCGGCTGCCGTGGACAGCGTGCGGGTATTTATCCCGTTCAATGTTGATTCCGGTGGCGCAGTATATAAGCTGCCCACAGACTATCAGACAGCACCTGCCGGTGCGTGGACGATGCAAACCAAGGCTAAGGATTTTATGGTCAAGGGTGAATGCGCTTTTGTACCAGCCCCCAGTGGTTCCATTGCTGAGCTGACACAGAATTACGATGCTTTGACCATCACAAGCGTGGCCACATTTGACTACGGCGGACTGACGCACTGGGAAGTGGGTGGGAAATGATGGACGGTCCAGAGATTAAAACCCCGCGCGGGGAAATCATTGTCACCAAGGCTGGAAACGCACGGCTTGTCTGGAGTAGTAGCTTTAAAAACAAATGGCCGGGGCAGTATTCTCACGCTCAGCAGTACGTTGACAGTGAGGTACTGCGCCTCTCCACCCCACTTATCCCCATACGGTCTAGCATGCTGATTAAGTCTGGCCAGCTTGGTACTGTGGTCGGTAGCGGCCATGTCCGATGGATTGCCCCTTATGCTCGAAATCAGTATTACAACACTGCCAATTCCCGGCCGTATGACCCCCGCCGTGGCGCATATTGGTTCGAGCGCATGAAGTCCGTTCATAGCACGCAGATTATAAACGGTGCAAAAAAGATTGCAGGAGGAAAGTAAAATGAACATCGGAATAGTTAGTAAAGACCCTATGGATTATGTAAAAGTAGCTTTGGCCTTGGAAACATTGGCTTACCACAACAAAAACTATTTGTGCCATGATTTGGCTGCAAACGGGTGCAAATTCAGCGAAGAAATTCAAGGGCTGCTAAAGGAAGCTGTTAAAACTTCCGGTGACAAATAATGTCGATAGTTGAATCTTTACAGGCTTTTATCTCCACCTGTCCCACTCTCAATGCTTTCTCTGATTTGCACGTGGATGGATTAGAGCCCGGCGCAGTCAATTATAGCATCGACACCCTGCCGGGCGCCCGAATCCTCACGCAAGACCTCGCCGGGAACAAAACCCGTGAATTTCCTTTTGCGCTGACTTCCCGTGTGACTGCTGTGGACGATGCAACTCGTATCGCCAACAGCGGATTTTACGAAGATTTTGCCGATTGGCTTGAGGAGCAGACAGACAACGATACTCTGCCTGACCTCGGAACAAAAACAACAGTAGAATCCATTGAAGCGACTTCATGGGGCTGTCTTTACCAGCGCGACGAGAACGACCAGACCGCGATTTATCAGATCATTTGCAAAATGACATATACCGATTGGAAAGGATGATTATACATGGCAGGAAAAATCAAGCGGTCGCTGTTTGCGATCTTTATGAATACCACCCCTACTGAAACGGCAACCTATGCTCGCATGGGTCAGGGCATCACCAGCCACAAGGTGGATTACAACCCTGAAACCTCAGATGAAACCTATGTCAGCGAGGACAGCGGCACGACCGACGTTGAAAGCTACAAGCCCACGATTGCCACTCAGCAGACCGCAATTCAGGGCGACGAAGTTTTCGACTTCGTGGACAGCCTGCGCCAGAGCCGTGCGGTTCTGGATGCGGCTCGGACTGATATTGTGATGGTTAATCTGTATGGCACAGAAGCCAGCGGAGCGTATCCCGCCGAGAAAAACACCGTATCCATCCAGATTGACGACTTCGGCGGCGATGGTGGTAAGTCTGTAGAGATCAACTACACCGTTAATATGGTGGGCGATCCGATCAAAGGCACATTCAACCCGTCGACCAAAACCTTTACTGCAGGAACTGGGGGCGGTGAATAATGCAAAGTTTACACATCAACACCGGCGAAATCCGACTATGTGTCAACGACGATCCTGGACGGGTAATCGCCTTTAACCCCACCGATATTTCTTTCGCTGAACGCTTCTATGGCCTGCTGAGCGAATTCGAGGAAAAAGAAAAGGAATACCAGCGGAAAGTTGAAGCCTTGCAGAAGAATACCGAGACCGACAATCTTGGAATCCCTAAAAACTTCGGCCCCGCTCTCGTTCTGCTGCGTGAAACTTGTGGATTCCTCCGCGAAAAGATTGACGATGTGTTCGGCGCCGGTACCAGTCAGGCCGCTTTTGGCGATGCAAATACACTTGATATGTTTGAGCAGTTTTTCGAGGGCATTACGCCATTTGTGCAGAAAGCGCGGGAAAAGCAGGTTAGCAAATACACCACACCTACCTCTTATAGGAATGTGCTGAAATGAACGTCCTGATTGATGGACTGCCGACCGCTGCGGAAATCGACGGTGTGGAATATGAGCTGAACACCGATTACCGCATCGGCCTACAGATCATGACTGCTTTCGAGGACCCAGATTTGACCGGATTTGAAAAGCAAGCCGTTATGCTGCAACTGCTCTACCCTGTTGTTCCACCGGATGCCCGCCGTGCTTCTGAACTGGCCGTAAAGTTTCTAAACTGCGGACAAGAGGCAAAGCTGATTGACGATGAGCCGGACACTACCCGGTATTACAGCTGGTCGCAGGACGCGCGGTACATTATGGCGGCAATCGAGCAGACGTATCACATCGACCTTTCCACGTCAAATCTGCACTGGTGGCGATTTAGCTATATGTTTTTGGACTTGCAAGAAGACTGTTTTTTCAGCCGCCTGATCTACCTGCGGAAGCAGAAAGCCAAAGGCAAGCTTACGAAAGAGGAAAAAGAATGGTATTACTCCATGCGAGAAGTCGTTGACCTGCCCGAGATTTACACCTCGGAAGAACAGGCAGCAATCAATAAATTTATGGCGCAGCTCGGGCAGTGATGCCCGGGCTGTTTTATTTGCATAAAGGCAGGTGATACGCTTTGGCAATGGGCTACGACGGCAGTATTAATATTGACACCAAGATCGACAGCTCTGGTTTTAATCAGGGCGTCAAGGGACTCAGTGGGAAACTGGATGGAATTACCTCATCCCTCAAAAAGCTGGCCGCGGCTGCTGGCATCGCTTTTGGCGTCGCTGCGGTGGTTAACTTCGGCAAAGCTTCGGTCAGCGCCGCAACTGAGCTCTCTAACGCCATGATGGGGTTGCAGAGCATCATGGAGGGCCAAGGGCGCAGTTTTCAGGCGGCGCAGGATTTTATCAACAAATACACGTCTGACGGCCTTATTCCGGCGACGAATGCCATCACCGCATACAAAAACCTTGCTTCGCGCGGCTACACCGACCCACAGATTCAAGACACCCTCCAAGCACTGAAAGATTCTGCTGCGTTCGGCAGGCAGGCCAGCTATTCCCTCGGCGATGCGGTAACGTCCGCAACTGAAGGCTTAAAGAATGAAAATTCTATCCTGGTTGATAACGCTGGCGTCACAAAGAACGTAGCGAAAATGTGGGAGGATTACGCCAAGAGCATCGGCGTATCCACACAAGACCTCACCAAGCAGCAGAAAATTCAGGCTGAGTACAATGGCATCATGGAGGAAACTCGCTTCCAGACCGGTGACGCCGCCAAGCTGGCCGGTACATACTCCGGTCAGGTTTTGCAGCTTGGATATAACTTCAACAATCTGAAAGTTGCGGTCGGTAACGCTATACTTCCGATAGCGTCTGCAGTGCTTCCGAGCCTGAACGCCATCATCACAGCCCTGACCCGCGTCGCGAATCTCTTCGCACAGGTCACGACGGCTCTGTTTGGCCGTCAGGCTACTCAGCAGCAGGCGGTCGCCAACACAGCTACCAATATCGCTACGTCCTCGAATGATGCTGCAAAGGCGCAGAATAGGCTTGCCGACGCAACGAAAAAGGCCGGGAAAGCAGCGGACGGCTCACTCGCCAGTTTTGACGAACTGAACGTTTTACAGCAGGACACCTCAGCCGGAAGCTCGTCGGCAGACACTTCCACTCCAGATGTTTCCGGCGGCGCAGCGATAGATTCCATCGGTGGGCAAGAGATCGGTGCGGGTGTAACGGTCAGCCCAGCGGTTCAGGCAGCGGCCGACGAGCTAAAGCGCACCCTTTCGCCTCTGCAAGCTATTGACTTTACCAACCTTAAAAAGGCGTTTAGTGGACTTGCTGATGCTGTAAAGCCTCTCGGGAAAACACTGTTTTCCGGGCTGGAATGGGCGTACACAAACATATTCGTACCACTTGCAAAATGGACCATTGAGGATGCGCTTCCCGCTTTTCTTGGCGTGCTGGCCGGTGCGATGGAAGTACTTAGCTCTGTAATTGAATCTCTTAAGCCTCTTGCCCTCTGGCTATTCGATAACTTTTTGAAGCCTCTGGCTGCATGGACCGGCGGCGTTATCGTCAGCGTATTGACCAATATAAAAGATGCGCTGTACGGCGTGTCGGATTGGATCAGTAAAAACCAAGGGCTTGTGCAGGGCATGACCGTGACGGTAGGTTTGTTTTTTGCGGCGTGGAAAATTGTTGATCTCTTAGCGTTTATTACGAACGCTGGTGGCGTAGTCGGGATTCTTATGAAAATGAAAGATGCGCTTTGGGCGGTCACCGGTGCAAAAGTCGTGGCCCAGAAAGAAACGCTTTATCTTGCAGGCCTGTACGCGAAGGATTTTTTGGTCAGTCTTGTGAACACCACAGCAGCTCTCGTAAAACAGGCTGCGCAGTGGGTTATCACTACTGCTGCCACCGCCGCACAGACAGTGGCCACATGGGCACAAAACGCCGCCACGGTCGCCGTTACGGCGGCAACATGGCTCTTTAATGCCGCTATGGCTGTGCTTACCTCCCCTATTACTCTCGTTGTGGCGGCCATCGCCGCCCTTATCGCTATCGTATACCTGCTGATTACCCACTGGGATCAGGTCAAAGCTGCCGGTGCTGCAGCGTGGGACTGGATCCAGAAAGCATGGGCCTCTGCCGGGGCGTGGATGAACACCAATGTAGTGCAGCCTATCAGCAAGTTTTTTGCGGGCTTGTGGACAGGAATATCCACTGCGGCGGGCAATGCGTGGAAGTCGATTTCAGGCATATGGCAAACCGTTTCAGACTGGTTTACAAAGCATGTGATTGATCCCATTGAAAAAGGCTTCAAAGGTACTATCAATAACATGATCGGTATGGTGGAGGGTTTTGTGAACAGCTTTATCGGCGGTGTCAACAAGATCATCGAAGCATTGAATTCTATCCATATTGATGTACCTAAAAACATCCCAAAAATCGGAGGTATCAAGTTTGGCTTTGATATTCCCACGCTGGGAAAGGTGTCCATCCCCCGGCTTGCAACCGGCGCTGTCATTCCCCCGCGCGCGGAATTTGCAGCGATCCTTGGTGACCAGCGCAGCGGAACAAACATTGAAGCACCAGCAGATCTGATTCGCAGCATTGTGGCAAGTGAGATCGACAAGCTCAACATTCAGCCGCAGGTCAATGTGATTGCTTCAGGTGATAACGCAGGATTTATTCGCTGGATGAAATTTGAGATTGAGCAGGAAAACCGCCGGGTTGGTCCTGCGTTTGCAGTAGGAGGTGGTCGCTGATGCTCATCATCGACGGAGCGAAATTTGATATCCCGATTGTCAGCCTAAAGCGCACCGCCGAATTTTTGGATAAGTACGCCAAGCGCACCGAGGACGGAAACCTGCAGCGCAAGCTGATAGGAGTTTATTTTAACTACCAGCTGAAGCTAGCCCGCAGCACCAAGATTGGCAAAGCAGAGTATCAAAAACTGTGGGATAAACTGACAGAGCCGGTAGAGTTTCATACGGTAGTCGTACCAGACGAATCCGGGAGCTACACCTTCACGGCCTACTTTGCAAATGTCGGCGACGAGCTGCTTACGCAGCAGGCCGGGGAAAACTACTGGAAAAATCTCACGGTGAACTTTACGGCAAAGGCCCCGGCGCGGAAGCCGGTTTAAGGAAGTGATCGCTTGGAATATACCGAAATTACACTGGATTTGATCGACGTCACCGCCAAGGATGACAGCACGCCGGTGGCAACAGATATTCAGCCGTTTGCGGATACCACACAGCTCAAGCACGACGATCTGTCTGTTCCGGACTATGCAACGCTGGAAGAGGGTTTCTTTCTTCTGGATGGTAGCAAAACGTTATTCCCTGACGCTCCCGCGGGTATGGATTTCGGGTATTGGAGTCAGAGCATGTCCGGCGCGGATTGCTCTTTTGAAAACCCGCCGACATTGGAAATCTCTTTCGCGGAGCAGCATACCAGCGCAGGACTGACACTGCACTTTTTGCCAGACTATCCGGCACTGGTGAATATTCAATGGCTCACGCTCGGCGGTGTGCTTATCATCAGCAAGGACTTTTCCCCGAATGCCCTGAATTACTTCTGCGACTGTGCGGTTGAGAATTTCGGTAAGCTGGTCATTACATTTAAAGGTACCACGAAACCATATCGGTACATCAAGCTGCGTGTAATTGATTACGGAACCTTCCTGACCTATGCAGACACCGACGTGGTGGAAGCCAAAATCACCGAAGAGGTTGACCTAATTTCAAACACCTTGTCTATCAACATGGCGAACTTCACGCTGCACAGCGCGGCGGATGATTTCAATTTGATGAATCCACAGGGAGTGTTTAAGCTGTTCCAGCAGGGCCAAAAAGTGCACATCCGGCATTTTCTCGACACCGGTCCGGTGCAGATGGGTACCTTCCGGCTGGCTACCTGGCAAAGCGCCGATGCTTCGACCGGACAGTTTACGGCCAATGCCAGCGTGGGCGAACTGGATAAGACCGATTTTAAAATTGGCCGGGTCTACGTGAATGAACCGGCCGGGAATATCGTCGACGCGATCATGGCGTCGGCTGGCTGGACGGATTACGAAGTTGAGGACACAATCCGCAGCACTCCCCTCTCTGGTTGGCTGGCGATCAGCTCACATCGAACCGCTCTGCAACAGGTCGCATTCGCAGCCGGTGCTATTGTAGACGACAGTCGGGGCAGCACCATCCGCATTTACTCACAGCCGCCCACCTACAACCATCTGATACCGCGCTCCCGGAAGTTTTCCGGCGGGTCCGTCAAGCTGCTGTCCTATATTTCGGACGTGTCGCTGACGGCGCACAGCTACGCGCTGAAAGCCGACGCAGAGCAGATATTTCAAGGTGCGCTCGCGGCCGGATCGCATGAAATCCAGTTTGATTCGGCGTGTGCGGAGCTGAGCATCACCGGCGGCACGATCGTCGAGCGATACGCCAATTATGCGGTTGTGTCCGTGGATACTGACAGCGAAGTCATCATCACGGGGCGCAAGTACGAAGACCATCCTGTAACTTATCTGCTCGCTGCCGAAAAGCTCCCGGCCGGCGCCACGCGGAACACGATCAAATTCGAAAGCGCCACACTGGTCTCCAGCACGAATGCCGCTACCCTCGCGCAGCGCATCTACGAGTATTACCAGCTCCGCTATCAGACCAGCGCGCCCATCATCCTCGATCAGGAACGCGCCGGTGAAAAGGTTGCTCTGCAGCACACCGACGGGACTGGGTACACGATGGACACCATTGAAAAGATGGATATTGATCTGACCGGCGGCTTTGTTGCCAGCGCAACACTGATCGGCAACGGCATTGATATCGTGCAAGCGTATTACACCGGCGAGATTTACGCCGGGCAGGACATGGGGGTGCTGTGATGGCTTGGATTGATCCGGTTTACGACCGGATGCAGAGCGACATCGACGACCAAACACCCAATGGACATTACAATGCCGACGACCTGAATCGCATCGAGCAAGATTGTGAATATCTGGCGGGTCTCTTTGGCGTGTCCGTGCAAACCCGCGCATGGAGTCGCACAGACTTTCCGACGCCGGGTGAATTTGAAAGAATCCTTGCGAACCTGAACACCCTGCGCGCTGCTTATTTTGTGTATCAGACAACGCCCGCAACGCCGCAGAATCCCGTGAATGAATATCACAAAGCAAACGATATTGAACAAATCCTGCGCGATCTGTACACACTCTATGAAGATAACAAGCGGGCAATTATGTACGCCGGTGAACCCTTCGCCGGGCAAATGATTGGAGTGATTTAATTTGGCCTATCAGAAAAAGGTCTGGAAGAACCGAATGTCCGAATTCCCGAACCGTAGACGCCTGGAGCCGACGGGAATTGAAAATACTTATGACGTGGTGCGTGCGGAAGGCAACGTCACCGAAACAGGTGATCCTTTTGCTGAAGACAGCATGAATGATCTGGAAGAAAGAATTGCCGCTGGACTTGCGGAAGGATCTATCTCCACCGCCCTCCACACCCGCACCGGCACGGTCAACAATCTGGCCGTAGACCCGGGCGCAAAAAACCTCACATTTTTAGCCACGGCTGACCTTGCCGACGGCGACTTGTGGACGGTCAACGGCCAGCCCGTGACGGCGGTGCTCCAAAACGGAGAACCGCTGCCCGGGGAGTTGTTTAAGGCGGGCTGCTGGGTGACGGGGGTGTATTGGGACGGGACACGGCTGGGTTTTAGATCGGGGGTCAGCTCCACCCCCTCTATCTTTGGCAATGGGAGCGACGGCGATGCTGTTATCAGCGGTACAGTAACATTGCCCGTGCCGGTACCGCATCAGTCAATAATCGAAAAGCATTATAAATCGCTGTACATTAACGCTGGGGCTATCCTTAGAGCCGCTGCACACAACGCCGGTCTGATTATTCGGGTGCAGGGTGACTGCATTATCCACGGCACGATTGATCAGTCAGGGCTTGCACCCAAGACCAATCCGCAGAATACCTACCCGTATCCTGCACAGTTGATCTGTGGGGATGGTGGCAATGGCGGTAATGCTCTTGATAAAAACGGAAATTTGACCATATTAGGCGGCTTAGGGATGCTAAAGCGCCCATATGGTGGAGGGTATAGTGCTGGCGCTGCCGGTGGCAGAAGCGACTATGCCAATGGATATGCAGGGGGGGACAGTACGAGCATTACTGTCGCAGTTACGAGCATATTCAACGGATACACAGATAAAGTTGGTACTTACGGCGGTGGTGGGCCGGGAAATTCCGCAGAAGGCAGAAGCGG
>NZ_CBYL010000047.1 GCF_000577335.1 Faecalispora jeddahensis
TCTTTTATGACCTGACTTTCTATAAAGAAACGTTAATATTGATACAATGTTGGTACGCCGAAAAAGCCCAGTGTTTACTGGGCTTTTTCGTATTTCAAGGGAAAAATCAGGCCGCCTCAATAGGCGGCTTTTCTGCTTTTTGAAACCGTATCGTAAAAAGATACAACCGCCCTGCGGCGCTTTTCTACCTTTCGTGAAAAGGTTTGCAGGCATAGTGGAAAAGTGCGACACCGATAAAATTCCGCTATTCGTTGGATTTCGCCAGCTAATAGCGGAATTTTTATTTATGTCCATTATCTCTTTCCGATTTGTGGTATGCGCTTTATTCGGGAGCTTGGAAAATATGGTGTTGGGGTTGAATCGGTCAAAGAGGGCGCTTTGCTGGGGAAGTTGCTGGGATATAGAGAAAGTTTTCGAATAAATGTAACCCCCGTAGGGTGACTTTAAAAATCCATCCTGCGAGGGTTCTTTTTTTATGGCAAAAACTCATTATTTTGTGATATATGGTATATAAATTCCTACATGGGTTTGGAAGGTAGCTGCTCATCCAACCAATCGAAAACGACCTGATGTAACAGCGCATGATTTCCTTCCTGACAGTGTTCTTCCGCGCCCTCTCTTTTCGTGAATATACGCACCGTGGAAGGACAATGCAACTGTTTTACAAGCTCATCAACTTGTTCCGCAGAAACAAAATGATCGGCCTCTCCAACAAGGATAAGCATAGGGCATTTGATCTGGCCAGCCACCTCCCGCAGGGTGTATTGGGGAACGGCTTTCAGGAGTTCATACCGGTGCTCTAGTCCGTAAACCCACAGAGCGTTTTGAACCATCCAGCGCAGAGAGATGTTAGTTTTCATAGCCATACCCATGACAAACTCGGCGGCTGCGGGTGAAAGCCGTTCGACGATCCGCAGCTTGGGATTTTTATTCAGCATCGAAGCCCATACATCGTAAAGGACGTCATAGGCGATGCAAGCAGAGATTCTGTTATCAAATGCCGCCGCCCGAGGCGCGTAATATCCACCCATACTCATTCCCATCAGCGCGATGCGGCGCTGATCAACTTCGGGACGTGTTTCCAGATAATCCAGTGCCGCGCCCACAGGTACTTCAAAATCAAAGCGCGTGGGCTTTTTCTGAATGCGCAAGGTTTCGCCCTGGCCGGGTCCGTCGAAAATTAAGCAATGATATCCTCTCTTGATCGCAGCGGCCGCACCGGCAAAATAAAGCTCCTCGCAAGTGGAATCGAAGCCTCTCAGCATTACCAGAGTTGCCTTCGGGATGGAAGCGTCGTCACTGGAAGCGCGGTAAAAATAGCCGGACAGATAACTCCCTTCATAAGGGAATTTTACGGCTTCGCAGTGGAAATCCATATGTCGCATGGCTTCCCGAAAAGTATCGGTGCTTCCCCGATATGACGCCTTGCGCCGAGGATCGTCGGGGGAGAGAAAAAACTCCGCCGTCCTGTAGTAATTGGACGCACGCAGCAGAGCCTCCCGGCCACTGACCTTCCGACCGTTCTCAATGCAGGATTTCCCAAGCTTGTGCAGGCACTCGGCGGCCTTGTTCCACTCGACGAACCAACTGTTAAAGTCTCCCTCGCGGATATTCGCCGCAATCGCCAGACATTCTCCCAACTCCGCACCCTGATAGCCGCTGTAGGAAACTGCACGCAGCAGTTCAAAAGAAAATGCTTGATCCTTAAAAAACAACTTCATTTTGACTCGCCTTCCTACTCTTGTTCGATGCAGCCCAAGCCCCTAAAAATAAACTGTAAGGTTTCTCTGGCAACGTCCTGCGGGTTTTCTTTTTCCCGCAGATACCCCTGATAAAAAGAGTGCTGTCTCGGAAAAGACGCCACCGCCATGATAAAGGATAATGCTGTGTCCACGTGCTCCACCCGGAAAAGACCTTGCACCTTGCCCAACTCAATCAGCGCACGGAGACGGTTCCAAGTGGGGGTCAAAAGCTCCACCAGCTTTTCCGATCTCGTACTCTGCCGATAAAGTTCCTGCTGTAAAATAGTGACCAAATCCGGTTCATCAAATCGCAGCATTACAATTCCGGCAATGATACCGGACAGTTCTTCCAGAAGTTGGTCACGATTCTCTGGCATTCCGTCATATGTGGGGACTGGGAATCCTTCAAATAGTGCAAAAAACAGATTTTCCTTGCTTCCAAAGTGATACGAAATCAGAGAGATATTTACGCCTGCAGCAGAAACAATGTCTCTTGTTGATGTCCCGTCAAATCCGTTTTGTGCAAACAATTTTTTGGCTGCCCGTATCATTTTCAGCTTTGTATCCGGTTCTGACATAAACACCTCAGAATATCTTTAATCAATCGTTTGATTTATATTATCTCATTAAATATAAAATGTCAAGAGGTGCACCATACAAACCATCAGTGGACGATTGGTGCTAAAAAGGGATTTTTCCGCATATCAAGCCTTTCATGAGCATACTGTGAAGTTCATCATACTTATCATGAAAAAGTGCAACCAACTTTTGAATTTGAAACCAGCAAAATAAAAAATAAAACCACACGGTTTCATCAAGAGTAAACGTGAAATTGTATCAATATTACCGTCATTAGACAAAAAAGAATCCAGCCTTTTGGTTGGGTTCTTTTCTAAAACTTCAATGAAAACTCGAACTCGTAAGGGTATAAGTATCAAGAAAATGTGCTTGCGGCGTGATTTCAGCAAAGAGCAGTGCAGGGGCGTCATTTTAGTGCCGACAAGTCTCCCTGAGTCCACCAAATGATCGGACATGAGAGGAAGATTATGTCTTAATTTCTGCCTGGATGTATGGTACAATGGACAAAATGGGATTCTATTTAGCAGATCATCATTCGGGCATTCAGCTTTTATTATAAAAGACAGCTCAAATCAGCAACTGTATGAAAAGGAGATTGATATGAACGATACATTGAGAACAATAGCAGAGCGATTTTCCTGCCGCAGCTTTACAGATCAACAGCCGGAAGACAAATATCTTCACGCGATTGCTGAAGCGGCCATTCAGGCGCCCAGCGGAATGAATCGGCAATGCTGGCATGTGATTGTGGTAAAGAACAGAAATATAATTGCCGAAATGGAACAAGAGGGAATGAATTTTTTATCCAGCATGGAGGATCAATCCATGTATCACCGCATTCTCTCGCGCGGCGGAAAACTGTTCTATAACGCTTCCTGCATGATAGTAATTGCGATAAAGCAGGCATATCCCAAAGGTGCGGAACTCATTGATTGCGGAATACTGGCACAAAACATTGTTTTGGCTGCAACATCCTTAGGGATTGCCAGCTTGCACTGTGGTTTTGTTGGGTTGGCATTTGCCGGAGAAAGAGCGGCCGAGTTCAAAAACAAACTCAAGTTTCCGGAAGGCTATGAATGCGGTATGGGGATTTTACTGGGATATGCAAAAGAGACAATGCCTCCTCATATTCCCAATCAGGAAAAAATCACAATAATAGAGTGATCTTCCAGAAAAGCGAATTGAAAGAATCAATTTAGACCTTTGCCTCGGTGCAGCCGCACCACTTTATTCCTGAAAATACGAATGGAAATCGTCATCCTTGTCTCAAAAGCTGTTGACAACAGACGCTGATTTCATATACAAAATCACCGTTTCCGTAAGAAAAAGCCTGTAAACAATATTGTTTACAGGCTTTTTTGGTGCTGTAACGATTCTTCTAAATCCCGATCAAGTGAAAGTATGGCTCTCTTTCGGCTGTTTTTCGGTTCTCTCAGTACATTGATCAAATCATTGAGCGATGTTTCGGAAGAGAATAACTTAGAAGTGCAGTTCAGAATGAGCATAGAGATTGATGGTAGTACTAAAATGAGGATGTTCCTGTCATCCCTGAATCTGCCTTGTGAGGATATTCTTCGCCTGCAGCAGTGATACGCAGCTATGCCGCAAATCGAGGAAGAACGTTCAGATGAAAAATTCTATTCTGCCGCTCTTTCGAAAATTTTCCTGTATAAATCTTCCCCAAACGCTGTCTGTAAGGGCTCACCTGGTACGACCTGAAACGTGCGCTCTCCGCTCTCCAGACGTTGTGCCCGTAAATACTGTACTTCATTGTGGCTGAGAAACGCGGCGGCGTAGGTGTACAGATGTGTCACCGAAAAGACTTCTACGCCGTTTTCAATAAGCGCTTGTGTGATTTGGCGGCAGAGTTCGGAACCCTCACGTTCGTTCGTGGCCGCAAAGGACTCGTTGAACAGCATCAGCGCGCCGCTTTCCAAATGATCGACCAGCTCACTCATGCGGGTCAATTCCTCATCCAGCTTGCCGCTTTTCATAGAGGTATCTTCCTCTTTTTTAAAGTGAGGGAATACGCCGTGACGGATCGGTACTGAAAAGCTGTCCGCGCCCACAAACATCCCGCATTGTGCCATGAGCTGCGCCTGCCCCAAGCTTCGCAAGCCGGGTATACCACCGTGGTATCCCATCGCTCCGGCGAGACGGAGGACACGACGATGGCTGATGTGGCTGTCGCGGTAAATGCCGGGCAAATCAAAAGCGGCGCTCCATGCAGAACCGAGAGGATCATGAAATATAATCAATTACTGCGGATTGAAGAGCTACTGGGCGACAGCGCCCGATTCAACGGGATGGCGGTCAAAAGATAAGCATCGATAAAGGCTGGAAACTGGTTTACACTGGTTCCCAGCCTTTTCGTTTTTATATCAGCTATTGCTGCCTGCTTTGCAGAATAAGAACAGGGAGGAGTGTTCTTTTTTAAATTGATAGAGTGAAACTTGAGGGCATTGCGTGTTTGCCCGGGCAAAGAGCCTGTACACACAAGGGGCATAATGGCTGATACTTATTTTCCACAAAGACTTTACCAGCGCACGTTCCGCCGCTCTGTTTTTGTGGTATACTGCTGACAGGTGATGTTATGCAGATAGATCGACTTTTTCAAATTATATACCTGCTGCTCGACAGAAAAGCCATGACGGCAAAAGAGCTTGCCGCACATTTTGAGGTTTCGGTACGAACCATTTTGCGGGATATCGATACCCTTTCATCGGCAAATATTCCGGTTTATACCACTCAGGGCAAGGGCGGCGGCATCTCGATCCTTGACGGCTATGTGCTCAATAAGGCTGCGCTGAACGAAGAGGAGCAAAAGCAGATTCTGATCGCTCTGCAAAGTCTGGCCGCCACAGGCAACACGGATGCAAACCGTACGCTCTCAAAGCTGGGCGCATTGTTTCAAAAGACCGATACGGATTGGCTTGAGGTGGATTTTTCCCGATGGGGGCAGGGCGCGCAGGACAATCGGCGCTTTGAGCTGCTCAAAACGGCAATTCTGAGAAGACATGTCGTCTGCTTTGACTATGTGGGTTCCTACGGAAGCGAAAGCCGCCGAAAGGCATACCCGTTGAAGTTGGTTTTTAAGTCGAAAGCATGGTACCTGCAGGGCTATTGTCTGGAAAAACAGGCTTACCGCACCTTTAAGATCAATCGCATGCTGCATGTGCAGTTAACGGACGAGCATTTCCCGGCGGGACAATACAGCCCGCCGCCCATTGAATCGGCAGACGCTGCGTCTCTGTCTCTGATCGATTTAGAGCTGGAATTTTCGGCACAGGCGGCTCACCGCGTTTACGATGAATTTGACGAGGGCTGCATTGAGCGCAATGCCGACGGCTCCTATCATGTTCTTGTCCGAATGCCGGAAGACGGCTGGCTCTACAGCTTTTTACTTTCTCTGGGCGGGGATGTGAAGGTGCTTCATCCTGCGCGCGTTGCAGATTATCTGGAGGAAATACGAAACAAAACATGACGCACTGTTGTCATGTTATCTGATGTATTATAAATGCGGGAGGGATAAGGATGGAATGGGTAACGCTTTACAGGCCGGACAGACAGCCAAGCGCCGCCGAAATCGCGGAGTATATCAACAGTCCCCTGTGGGCCGAAATGAATTGCTTTCTGCAAGAAAATTACGACGTGCAGCCAAGCTTCAGCTACAGCAGTTGTTCCGCCCAGCCGGGCTGGAATGTGAAATATCAAAAAGCCGGGCGCTCCCTCTGTACCCTCTACCCGATGGACGGGTATTTTATTGCGCTGGTCGTGATCGGTGCGAAAGAAGAGTCTGAAGCCGAGCTTACCATGCCGCTGTGCGACAGGTATACGCAGGAGCTGTTTTCTAACACCGTCTTTAGCGCGGGCGGCAGATGGCTGATGGTCGGTGTGACCAATGCGGCGATTTTAGAGGACGTAAAACACCTGATTCAAATCCGAAGAAAAATCAAAAAGAAGGTGTAGCGATGGAAAGCATCATTGCGGTAACGGCAGACAATATCGACCGTGAACATATCTGCTGTGCTATCTCCGATAAAAAGGGCGATACCTGCGTATCCTCCAAAAAAGCGTGGATGAAAGATCGCTTTGCGGACGGCCTTGTGTTCCGGAAGCTGGACGCGCGAGGCAAAGTGTTCATTGAGTACATTCCCGCAGAGAAGGCATGGTGTCCCATCGAGGCCCCAGGGTATATGCACATCAACTGCTTTTGGATTTCGGGGCAGTATAAGGGAAAAGGCTACGCTAATCAATTGCTGGAGGAGTGCATTCAGGATGCCAAATCCAAGGGCTGCTGCGGTCTTACTGTTGCCGCCTCAGAGAAAAAGCGCCCGTTTCTGTCCGACCCGGATTACCTGAAATACAAAGGCTTTTCGGCAGTCGATACCGCAGCACCCTTTTTTGTGCTTTACTATCTGCCCTTTAGCGGGAATGCGCCGGTTCCAAGGTTCCAAGACTGCGCAAAGCGGGGCAAAATCGAGGAAAAGGATATGGTGCTGTACTACACCAACCAGTGTCCTCACACCGACAAATATGTGCCGGTTATCGTGAATCTTGCCAAGGAGCGCGGCGCAAAAATCAGCGTCCGCAAGATTGAGACGACCGGGCAGGCACAGTCCGCGCCCACGCCGTTTACTACCTACAGCTTTTTCTATGACGGCGAGTTCGTGACCAATGAGATTTTAGGCCCGGCAAAATTTGAAAAATTCCTGGATCAGTACGGGTTTTAATGTAGATAAAAACAAGGCCGCAGCGATATAAAATGCTGCGGCCCTGTTTTGTTGTGCGTATCAGTTGCGATTCATAAACTGATTGCGTGAGTGCAAGGTTTCCATAACCTACTCGCAATTTTAGATTGCGCTAGTAGGTGGGGCATATTTTTACGGGCTAAGATATAGCAAACATCATCTTTGCTGCTCTGGCCGCTGTCGGTATACTGCGCGATATCGAGCGCACCGAATTGGCATCCTCAGCGTTATGGAATGCTCTCTAATTCTCTGGTGATCAGTGACGATGCGATGCGCAGCGCCTTGATCCTGCGTATGAGCAGCGTGTGCTGAGAAGTGCCCGGCTTTAGTTTTGGCTGCACCTTTTCACATTTGCTGATTGTCGAAACGATCGCCCGGAGGGCTTCCTCCAGTTCTTCCTTGGTATAATTCTCCACAAGCTTACTCCTTTCCGATGGCTTACACTTTTCGAACCGGATGCCGGATAACGGTTTTCAGTTTGGCGGCTTCCGTTTTGCGGGGATCGCTCAAATAAATTTCGTGATGATGCCGTTTGTCGGTGATGTCAATGGCATACCCGTGTTCCTGCGCATAGGTTTCCATTTGACGGATAGTTGCCGGTTCATCGTCATAAGAACCCAGATGCATGCACTGCACGCACAGTCCTTCGTCATAAGAAAAGAATTCCACCTGGGAAAAGTCCATCTTCTTTTTTCTCGCCGCCTCTTCCAGTGCCCATTCAAAGTCGGTCTTCCTCACAAAATCCGGCAGGCGGATCAGAGAAATCCACTGGAAAAGGTCTTTGCGGGAGTAGTCAACGCCGCGGATACCCTCCTGCCACCAAAGCCCTTCCAGCGGCGGTACAACATATTCAAAAAAGCCTTCGATGATATGCTCGCCCTTGTAGCTCATTTTGATTGTATACGCTATGCCGTAGAGCAGCTCCATGGCCCTTTTGTATTCCCCGTTTTCTTCATTCGGGTCGCCTTTGCCCCGAACCGCAAGAAAATTCATTTTCGGTATTTCCACAATACCGGGTTGTTTGGGTGGTAAATAAAATTCCTTGTACTCTTTTTTATAGTCGAATGCCATAAAGTTCACCTGCTTCCATTTGTAATATTTTCTCCTAGGAATCTGTTTTTAAAATGATGACCAATCTCTTTTGAGAAATTGGATTTCAGCTGTTATCAAGGTTTGCCAGAATCTCTTGATAACGCATGGTTGCAAGCTCGCTGGGCTTGCCCTTTTGGCAGAAGGATAGCTTTGCCAGCTTGGGAACGACACGCTCGATTACAACCTCTCCGTTTACCAGCTTTGCTTGTAAGGCAGCCAATGCCTCCAAAAATCTTTTATCTTTTTTCGCGCGGTTGTAAAAGGACAGTACATAAACGTACTGGAACAAATTATAATCTCTGAACGGATATTCTACCTGCATGAACAATGTGCCGATTCCATAGTGGCAGGGGCCAATGGGCTTTTTGATCACCCAGTGCTCCAGCAAGAAATCAACCGCTCTGTCGAGAGTCGGTTCGCGATTCAGAGCATCCGTGAACCGAAAGGCGTTCAAAGCAGTGAGCGTAGGCCCCGGGTTGGAAGATTCCGTTTCGGGACCGCGCCCAAAAGAAAACTTGTTGCACCGTAAGCCTCCATCGTCGGATTGAATTTCTAAAAGATGGCGAAGCGTTTTTCGGATTCTTTCATCTTGCGCATACCCCATACGGCAAAGCAAATAGGCAGCATGAGCAGTGTGACACGGCAAGATACCGCCCTGGGGATACAGCTTGAAACGCCCGTCTTCCTGCCATGTGCCGAAAAACAGTTCCGCTACTTCTTTCAGTATCACATCTGTTGGCTCCACCCCCAGCTCCATAAGCATGAGCGCACTGTTATAGGCTGAAAACGGCGACCCCTTGAGCAAACGCTTGTCCGGGGTTGTCCAAAAGTCTGCTCCATTGTCATGCCGATGCGATAATATCGCCTCAATATCCGATAAGTATTTCGCATGAACTGCCATTGTGTTCACCCCAAATTAATTTCACATAAAGAAATCTTTAGTATTATTGTACTGAATCAATATGCAATTGTAAATAAAGAGCGCAACGGAACATACTTTTTTCACACAAATCATTCTGGGAGTCGTCGTATCCACCGCGCCTTACCTGAAATGCTTATGAGGATAATGGCTTCAGTAGTGCCAGTTAACTATAATATACTGCAAAATAGGTGGGAAGCCGATGTAAGCAATCCGACTGCTTTATTCGTGGAACCTTGCAGATTTTTAAGATGAAGAAGCCATACTCCCATAACAAAATGCGCCGCGCTTCCGTTTAGGAGAGCGCTGCGCATTTTGTTTGGAGAATAGTTTATGTCACATGTTTGGCAGAATCGGTAGAAAAGCAAGTGGGAAAAACAAAAGGAAGAGCGTCATACCAACAAACGGATCGGCTTTGGAACCACATCATTGGGAATCGCACAGTGGTAAGTCTGACCACCCAGCCGGTTGGTGAATTCCTGCCGCGCTTTTTCCACCAGCTCCGGTTTTTCCAGCAGATCCACAGCAGCACCAGAAAGCGTCTTTGCCGCAAGAAGCATCCCCTTATGCCCGATCGAGGTCTTATCCTGAGATACCAGCTGCCAGGAATGCTCCGGTGTGCCCAGAGCGTAGCAGGCGGTTACGATCTGCGCTGTGGGCACATTCCAGCTGACGTCGCCTACATCGGATGACATGGTGAGACGCGAGCTTTGGCCCTCCTCGTGAAACGGCAGGATGATGTCGCACAAATCCTTCCCGTGCAGCTGCCTGGCGCACTGCTGAATTTCCTCGTCTGAAAGCGAACCCTTGAACCGGCTCAGGGAGGCCAGAGCACGATCCTCTGAGGGAGGTGTGGTTTTTGCGATTTCCTGCGCAAAACTCAGTTCCTCTGGAGTGTATTCCGGCAGCTTTTGCTGTTTGAGGTTCTCATACAATATGTTAGACAAAAAACGGTTGGGCACCACTTCGGCGCAGGCCTTGATAAAATCGATCTGCACGTCGGTTTCTGTCATCATTGACGCGCCCCGTGCAATCCGGTTAATCCTTTGGTAGATTTCCTCTACCTGAGAGGTTTTCGGCGCCCGGATTAAATACAGAACAGATGCGGAGGACTGAACCACATTGGGGGAGAATCCACCGGAATTGGTAATGGCGTAATGGATGCGGGCGTCTGAAATCACATGCTCCCGCAGGTAGTTTGCGCCCACGTCCATCAGCTCGACGGCATCCAGAGCACTGCGCCCCAAATACGGAGCCGCCGCCGCGTGTGCAGCCTTGCCTTTAAAAGTGTACAACACCTGATAGTTGGCCAGGAATTCAATATCAAAGATGGCGTTGACCTCCATTGGGTGCCAGGCAAGGGCGACGTCAATACCCTGAAACACCCCTTCCCGTGCCATAAAGGCTTTTCCGGAGCCTCCTTCCTCGCCGGGGCAGCCGAATAATTTGATGGTTCCGGGCAGATGATTGGCCTCCAGATATGCCTTTACCGCCAGAGCCGCACCCACGGAGCCGCCCGCAAACAGGTTGTGTCCGCAGCCATGGCCGTTCCCGCTATGCACCAACGGCTGCTGAACGGCGCTGTGGGCCTTCTGGCTCAGACCGTTCAGCGCGTCGAATTCCGCCAGGATTCCGATGACCGGGCGGCCGCTGCCATAGGTGCCGCAGAATGCGGTTTTGATTTTCCCAATCGGCGCTTCCACCTTAAAGTCGTGATTCCTCAAAACATCCTGAATCAGCGTGGCAGATTGGAATTCTTCAAATGCAGTTTCTGCGTATTCCCAAATCCGGTCAGATAAATTCGTTAAAACCGGTTTCTTCTCTTCCAGGTATTCGTACATTTGCTGTTTATCCATAGTAGTCTCCTTTTGGTTCTAAAAATAATATCACGCTCCCTCTGCGGCGTTATCCTTCCTTTCTGATGATTTGTAAAGCCGGTCTGCGAAAATAAGCACGATAAAAGCAATGACAAACAGAATAAACTGGAACAGCATATTCACTCCGAAGCCATAGCTCAGCATCATGTTTACGGTGATGGGCAGAAGAATAAAGGAAGAAACGGAACAGAACGAGAAGCCGATCGAATAATCGTTTAATACAGGGGATTTGAAGTCGGGGTCGCAGATTTTCAGCAGCATCAGGCCGGTCAGGAAAACGCCGCAGCTGGTTCCCAGCACCGTCATCGAACGCTCGAACCAATAATCTTTGAAGAAAACCTTGCTCAGGCCAATGCAGATTGCGTATGTAACGACATAACCGCCCACAATCAGCACGAGCAGGGGGACGATATACTGCAGCACCGCATGTACAGGCAAGCTGGCGATCGAAGCGACAATGGCGTAGTCGGAAAAAGCGCCGGAAATTCTGGATTTCGTCTGATCGTCTACCAAATTGCCAAGACCAAGCTTTTGGATAACGAAATTGACTCCGAACATAACGATGATCGCATAAGCCCAGATCGGAATCTGGCTCAGGCCGGGAACTCCCTTCACCCAGCTCATCACAACATAGGCAAGACCACACCCGGTTAGGATGATTGCCAAATGAAAAGACAACGACTCCACAGAGGAGCTGAAGGTGGTTTCTTTGCCTGTGCTTTTTTGCTTTTCCGGGTCTTTTTGAAAACCCTTGGACAGGTCGATCGGAATGTCGCTGGGCTTGCTCAATATCGCGGTCTGCCCGCGGCGCGCTGCAATATTGATCGAGATAATGCCCAAAACCATACCGCCGACAATTCCAAAGGTCGCTGTGGTGGAGGTGAGTCCCTGCGCCACCTGCCAATAGGGAAGACCCAGACCCTTATAGAAGCTGCCGATGACACCCGCTGTGCCGGGGCCCCCGGTGTAGCCCTGCGGAAGCTCATACCCAAAGGTAGGGTATAAGTTCAGCTGAGGCTGAATGGTATCAAAAATCTGTTTTACCCCGATTCCCAGAATCGTCTGAGCAAAGAGCGCTATCATCATGATGGAGAATATTTTCATCACGTTGGTAGTGGCCTTCATAGCGCCCTTGCCTTTTTTGCCGAATTTCATTCCCAGGGGAACGCTCGCGACCACCGGCACAATCAAGATGCCGGGCATAGCTGCCCACGCGCTGATCCATTCATCGGGGAAGGGAATGCCGCCGCCCTTCCAGATAATCGGGCCTACCAGCAGGCCGAGAAATCCGCCGATGACGGAAGCGGGCAAAAACAGCTTGCGAAAAGCGGGAATCACACCCCGCAGGAAAGCTCCGGCCAGCAGCAATACGCTTAAAACACAAAAACAGTACAGCAGTTGTGTCATGGTTTTCGAATCCATAAAAAGATCCTCCTTAACAAATGAAGTTGAGTCCTCAAGTTAACTCGTTCCGCGGGCTGCCTGCGGCGGCTACGGGGGAACTCTTTGATTCGTTCGCCTGCCGGGTGTGTGCGAATGCCGCTTTTCCAGATGTAAATTCCGGCATTCGTGAAACCGTGCCGCCGCATCAAGGATTGGGCCGTGATTTTCAGACAATAGAAGCTCCTCCTCTCTGTTATATTTGATTCATAGAAAACAGGTTTGGGTTCGCTGAAAGGCAATTTTCTGAATCCGGGCGGTGTTTTTTGAAACGCCCGGCTCTTTCCCTGCATAGAAAATCTGCCGCCGGAATTTGGTTTTTCCTTTGCGAAAGACAGTGCTTAATTATCGACATTTGTGTCTTTTAATTAAAGATTTAAATATTTGTGTCCTTTAAACAATGCAAATGTTACTATTTTTAATTGACTTAGTCAATGTATTTTGATAGTATAATCAATAGATTTGATTTTTGGTTTGATATAAGGACTTAAATTTCGGGTTCTAAGACGATTTTGGAGCGAAGGAAAGGGGTGCTTTTATTGATTACGGTCAGCATTATCAGCCCACGGGTATCGATGGCGGCGATTGATGACGTTATTGAAAAACGGGATTTTGGATGTATCTTCCTCAAATATGTTTATGACCGGCAGGAAGATATTCAGGAAATCTATCAGCAGTGCAAGGATAAGTGCGACGCCATCTGTTTCAGCGGTGAAATCGGGTACCATTACGCCATTAATCACATTCATGATCTAACGATTCCCTGCACGTTCGCTTTCTATAATGAAACGCATATCCTTTCTCTTTTGCTGAATTTTTTGATACAGCATCCAAACATTCCGCTCAACCGGGTCTATGTGGATTTTTTGACCCCAGGCAATCAATACATGAATCTTAGAAGGTATCTTCCGGCAGAGCAAATGCCTTATTGCTACGATCAGGTAGAGTATAACTATGCCAGAATGCTCCAGCAGCCAAAGGAACTTTATGAGCAGGGGAAGATCGATTACATTCTGACCCGATGTACAAACAACCTGAATGCCATCCGGGCGCTCGGGATTCCGTACCAGCATTTTCTTCCTACGGAGGAGATGATCTCGGATGCGATTCGTGACGCGATTAATCAGCAGAAGCTGTCTTTGGGGGAAGAGGCTTACCAGATCATCATTTTGATCAAGGTGATTTTACCGGAGGGGGCCACGGAGCACGACAAAGAGTATTACAATGTTACCCTATATAAGCAGCTCGTGGATTTTCGGCGCTGCAATGAATTCGATTTTTCCATTGAGTCGACCCTGGAGCGGTTTAAGCTTCACACGCAAAGAACGCTGGAGAGGGATAAGCTGCACCTGTCGAAAGACCTGGTCACTTATCTGATTCACAACAGCGCGTTCCATTTCCGGCTTGGGGTCGGGATCGGGGATTCGATGGATTCTGCCAGATATTCGGCGGAAGTTGCGCTGCATGAAGCGGTCAAGTTCGGAAAAAACGACGGTTTCCTGGTGGAGGACGGCGAAGACCCGATTCTGACAGGTCCCCTTTCTTCTCCTACAACTTTGAGCTACAGCTATTCCAATTACAGGGTTCAGAGTTATTCGCAGCAAAGCGGAATAGACGAACGGAACCTGCTGCGCATTATGGGAATTTTCGAGATGGATCCCGATTCCGTTATCACGTCCTCCAATTTGTCCAGCTGGCTGAATATCACGGTTCGCAGCTGTAACCGGATTCTTTCACAGCTTTTGGATTCCGGCCTGATCGAGGAGATCGATTCCGCCAAAAAGGAGGGCCGGGGCAGGCCGGTCCGTCAATACCGGTTTTGTACGGAAAACTGTCAGAAAACATTTTATTAAACAGAACAACAAAAGGCACGGCGATCGCCGTGCCTTTTGTCGCATATCTATGAGTAGTAATCAAGGGGGATAAAAATGATCTGTTGGTCAGCGGGGAGAACGGCGGCTCGTACGGAGATTCATAAGGTGTTTTTGTCCGTATTGCGCGGCATCGGCGCTTCCCCGATTTGGGCAGCCAGGGTGTAAATGATTTCGGCCATTTCTTTTGCAGACCGCTTGATGCCGTCCTTGAGCCAGTGCTGAATCAGGCCGATGCTCCCGTTCACAACAAAAATCAGGTAATCCTCTTTGCCATACGGTTCCGTACCGGTTACCAGGGGCTTTGAAGAAGAGAGGCCGCATTGCCGGTAGATGAGGGTGAACAGCTGCTTCTGAAAATCCAGATCCCCTTGTTCGCTGATTAAAATCTGAAGGTATCGATTGTTGTCGATGAAATCCTGAAAGATGCCCTCCAGAATTTTGATCATCTCGCTTCGCTCCGTCTGATGGATGAGACTGTCCAGCGCTCCCTGCATCCAGGCAAGCGTTTCGTCCTCTATTTTATGCAGAAGATCATATTGATCCGCATAATGCGCGTAAAAGGTGGTGCGGTTGATGTCCGCGTTTTCACACAGCTCTTTGATCGTAATCTGCGAAATAGACTTTTCCTTCATCAGCTCAAACAGGCTGTCCTGCAGTGCCGTGCGTGTATAGCGTGTTTTTCTGCTCTCTTTCATTTCCCGCATACAGGTTCCCCTTCCTTTCAATCCCAGCCATCATATCATCAATTTTTGTTTTAAAACCAACGTTTTCATGATGATGTGTTGTGAAAATGGCATCTTTAAAAACATCTGATGGTTGCAAAATAAACACAGTGTCATTATAATGAACTACATCGGAAAAGTCAAGAACTGCGCCAGGCGCAGGGTTCTCTCCGCTTACGGTAGGGAGGGGACCAATATCATTTACTGTTGCATGGGGCACGGTATAAAGGAAGTGATCCAATGGAATTTATTACATTTGAGCAGGTGGAGCGGGAGTACCGCGTTGGGGATGCCGTAATCAAGGCGCTCAACGGCATCGATTTTCATTTTGGACGCGGCACGTTCAATGTAGTGCTGGGGCAGAGCGGCGCGGGGAAAACCACGCTGCTGAATCTTTTGGGCGGCATGGATTCGCCGACCGCCGGGAAGATCGTCGTCAATGGGCACGAAGTCTCTGGAATGTCTGAGCGCGAGCTGACCGACTACCGCCGCACACAGATCGGCTTTGTGTTTCAGTTTTACAATCTGGTGCCGAATTTAACGGCGCTGGAAAATGTACAGCTTGCCGAAGAAATTTGCCCGGATCCCTTAAATGCCTGCGAAATGCTGCAGCGTGTCGGCCTGGGCGAGCGGATGAACAATTTCCCAAGCCAGATGTCCGGCGGTGAACAGCAGCGCGTATCGATCGCGCGTGCGCTTGCCAAAAACCCACAGATCGTTCTGTGCGACGAGCCGACCGGCGCTCTGGATTCTGAAACGGGCCGCAAAGTGCTGCGATTGATCCGCGACGTGGCGAACGATCTGGGCAAAACGGTCATCATCGTTACCCATAACGCACCGATCGCCGAAATGGCGCAGACAGTTCTACATATGCGCGACGGAGCGATCTCACAGATAGAGACCCACGAGCACCCCAAGGACGTGGAGGAGATCGAATGGTAAAGGGTGCGCTGTGGAAAAAAGCGTTTCAGGATATGCGCAAATCCAAGGCGCAGTTCATTTCAATTTTTGTCATGGCGGCGCTTGCCATCGGGATGCTGACGGGCCTGGACAGTCTGTACCGGACGGTCGATACCCATTCCAGCAATCTGTACAGCGCGACCAATCTTTCGGATTTGTGGGTCACTGTCTCGAATCCCTCCGAAAAAGACCTTTGGCGGATAGGGCGGATCGCCGGGGTGGAGCAGGTGGAAAAACGCTTTTCCATCAACGCCGAAACAAATCTGCCCGGTGAACCGACCCTGCACGTCTACGCGCTGGAGAGCCGCAGCACGCTGGATCAGCCCGATTTGCAGGCGGGCCGGTTCGGCAAACGCAGCGGAGCTGTGCTGGATGCCACCTTTGCCAAAGCGCATGGACTCGGGCTTGGCGATTCGGTTTCCGTCAAGCTGAACGGAAGGTGGCTGGAGCTGCCGATTGAGGGTCTGGCGCTGAGCGGCGAGCAGATTTATTCGCTGAAGAATTCCACGACGATGACGCCCGACCCGAATACTTACGGATTTGTCGTGATCCGCGCGGACGCCCTCAGCGGTATTTACGGGCAGGCGGTGTTTAACCAGATCAGTGTCAAAACGGCTGCCAATGCGGATTTGAGCTCTGTTGTCCGGCAGGCAGACGAAGCGATCGGCGATCGGCTGATCGGGATTGTCGCGCGGGACGACAGCGTGAGCGCCAGCAATGTGATCTCATTGGCGCAGCAGTTTAAAACGCTTTCCAACGTGTTCCCGGCGCTGTTTTTCCTCGTGGCCGCTTTGATCACGCAGAGCACGATGGTGCGTCTGGTGGAAAACCAGCGTTCTCAGATCGGCCTGCTCAAGGCCCTGGGGTACAGCAGGCGCACGATTCTGTGGCACTATACCTCCTACGGCGTTTTCGTTGGCCTGGCGGGAGCCGCCGCCGGGCTGCTGCTGGGGAAGGAGGGGTTTGCGCGGATTCTGCTGCCGCAGGTCAACCTGGTATTTCCCGATTATAAAATTTATGTGGACTGGGGACATTTTCTGGCGGCATCCATCCTTCTGCTTTTGTGTACGGGCGGAATTTCGCTCTATTCCTGCCGCCGCCTGCTGGACGATACCCCCGCCGTTCTGCTGCGGGGCAAACCCTCAAAGTCGGGCAACCATATTTTTCTGGAACGCATGTCCGCCTTGTGGAACAAAATCAAATTCAGCAATAAGCTGATCGCGCGCAACACGCTGAAAAACAAATCCAGAATCATCATGAGCACCATCGGCGTGATGGGCTGCACCGGAGTCATTGTCGCGGCGCTGTCGATCAACGATATGATTACCGGAATTTCCGGGCAGATTTATCAGGATACCTTCAGCTATGACCATAAGGTTCTGGTAGACACCTCCAAGACGGATTCCCGCTACTTGAACAACCTGGAGCTGGACGGCGTGACACAGCAGGTTCAGGAAACCGCTGTAGAGGTGATTTGCCCGGACGGCCGGCAGAAAATGGAGCCGCTTACCATCACGCCCCGAGAAAGCCCGCTGATCCATCTGAAAACGGTGGACGGCGCCTCCGTTTCCATACCGGAAAACGGGATTCTGATGACCCGCAAGCTTTGTGAGACGCTCGGGGTACAGCCGGGGGACAGCATCCGGCTCAAGCGAAGCAATCAGGGGTATGTAACCGTGCCCGTCGTGCAGTCCGCTTACATGGCGTCCGGGCAGGGAATGTACATGACCGATACTTATTGGAAATCCCTGAACCAGACCTTTCAGCCGACGGCACTGCTGATCAAATGGAACAGCGCGCCGGATGAGACCTTCCTATCCAGCGACACCGTGGAGGATTTCACGACAAGAGAAGAGCAGGAGGCCGGTTTTTCAGACAACACGCAGATCATGGCGCTGGCGATCTCGCTGCTGATCGCCATGGGAGCGGCTTTGGCGTTCGCTGTACTGTACAACTGCGGCATCCTGAATTATTCCGAACGGGTGCGCGATCTGGCGACCCTGCGGGTGCTCGGTTTTCATCAGGAAGAAATCCGCAACCTGGTGCTGCTGGAAAACTATTTTTCCGTTCTGTTCGGACTGATTTTCGGAGTGCCCACCGGCTGGCTGATTGCCCAGACGGTGGCAGTCGGGCTTGACAAGCAGATGGACCTGTCCGCCGGCATCTCGCCACAGGTGGTGCTGATCGCCGGTGCGGTAACGCTGTTGTTTGCGTGGATCACCAATCAGGCGGTCGCCAAAAAAATGAAGAATCTGGATATGCTGGAAGCGCTCAAAAGCGTTGAATGACGATATATGGAGGACTCCCCTTATGAAAGCATGGATTTTATCCCATAAAAAACCGGGGGCAGCGGGCGCATGCCTGATCATAGTGCTCGCTGTCGTTCTGGGCATTTTGTTTTATCAGAAAAACTCCGCAGCTCCGCCGTCGGAAAATCCCGCTTCCTCCGCGCAGCAAAACGCGGAGATCGACGCGTGGGGCGAGGTGACATACAGCCGGATGGAGGACATCAGCATTGATTTCCCTTCGATTGTGACAAAGCTGGAGGTGCAGGAGGGGGACAGGGTCACGCAGGGGCAGCCCCTTGTAACGCTGGATCTTTCCGAATACAACGGAAATATGGAAAAGCTCAAACAGCAGCTTACCGTGAATCAGGCGGGGCTGCCCGCCGCAGAGCAGGACATTTCGGCCCTGCAGGCGGATATCGCTCAAACGCAAAGCCAGATTTCCCGCAAAACCAAGGAGTATAACAACGGAACGAGCGAAGATCTGGTTCAGCTGCAGAGTTCTTTCAAATTGGCGCAAACTCAGCTTGCATCTGCGAAAACGGATTTGCAGAACTATCAGAAGCTGTATGAGGCCGGAGCGATTTCCAAAGCGACTCTGAATCAATATAAGGATATTGCAGATCAGCGCCAAAAGGCTGTGGACGATATTCAGTCCAACCTGAACAAGACAAAGACCGCGCTGAAGGAGGAATTGGATCAGCTCAATGTATCGCTCAAATCCAAGCAGGCGCAGCTTTCTCAGGCACAGGCGGGCAATACCGCGAACGTTGCCAAGCAGGAGGGCGGTGTTTCCGCGGCGCAGGTTGATCTGGACGCGATGACGGCGAAAACCGCAAAGCCCTACATCAAGGGCAGTCAGATCATCTCCGACATCAAAAATGGCATCGTGCGGAATATCGCAGTCAGCGAAGCGTCGCACCTTGGGGTACAGGGAGCGCCGACCAAGGTATTGCAGCTGATCGACGCGGATTCCATCACCATCAGCGCGGAGGTGGATGAGGAATTTATCGGCAGCGTGCAGGTGGGCAAAACCGTGCGGATCGTGCCGACCAGCGCGCCGGGCACCTCGCTGACCGGCACCGTAACGCAAATCCCCGACCTTGCCGTGGAAAAGGACGGCCGGCGGGTCGTGCGGGTCATCGTCAAGCCAAACGACCCGGAGCGCCTGCTTAAGCCCGGCTACACGGCAGACGTTTACATTAAAAAATAAAACAGGTATCTTTTCCCTCGTCTGCGGCGGGAAGAGGTAGACGAATATCACATAATGACATATCTTTCATTTTCTTGAAAAGTAACACGCTCAAAAACAGAAATGTTCTTCGCCTTTGGCGGTGAAGAATTCAGGGCTTATCAAACGAAATTGCAATCAAATCAGGGGAGGAATCCAGATGAAACTGCAAAAAATAACTGCGGGGCTTCTTTCGGTTCTGCTGCTGGGCAGTGTTTCGGTGGCGTTCGCGCAGACTGACGAGCCGCAAACGCTGCGGGTTACCTATGCGAATGTGGAATCGACCGTGCGCTCTGCCAATCAGACCATTCTGGCCAACCAGAAAACGCTGGACAGCCTGGAAAGCAACGACGAAGCGGAGAAAAAGCAGGATGAGATCGCCGCGGGTAGAAAGCAGCTGCAGGATCTGAGTGCCCAGCTGCAGACGACCTACCAGTCAGTCGCCGGTCTGCCGGGCCAGGAGGCAGCAGCCGCTTCGCTGCAGGGCAGCATCGCGTCGCTCAACGCCATCGTATCCATCCTGAAAGGGCAGGAGGAACAGCTGGAAATCAGCGACGATACGATTGAGCAGACAGAGCTGCAGATGGACGCCGCGGCAGATGAAATCGTTGTGGCGGCGCAAAAGCTTTACGTTACCTATCATTCGCTGGACGCCCAGCGCAAGCAGCTGAGCGGACAGAAAAAGCTGCTGGATGAAACGCTGAAAATCGCGCAGCTCAAAGCCGATCTGGGGTTGATGACGCAGGCGGAGCTACTCAGCGCAAAGCAGCAGTCGCTTACCTTGAACGACAGCATGACCGCGCTGCTCAACCAGATGCAGGCGGTGAAGAATCAGCTCCGCGTGCTGCTGGGCTATTCGGATTCCTACAGCCTTTCCATCTCCTCTATGCCCGAACCGGACGCGAATTTTTCTTCTACAATAAGCGAAACCGAAGACAGGCAGACGGCGCAGGACGAAAACTGGACCTTAAAGCAGAAAAAGCTGGCCAGGGATATCGCCAAAGACAATAAGGACTCCGATCTGGATTCTACGGTGGATGATTACCGCGCGGCTTCGCTGAATTATACCCTTGCCTTGAATACGTTTCAAAGCTCGTTCAGCCGGGTGTACGTGGATGTGGCGGAGAAACAGGGGAAGCTTTCTTCCGCACAGACTGCCTATGATGCAAGAGCCAAGGCGCTCGAGAATGTAACGCTGCAAAATGCGGTAGGGGTGGCTTCGGATATTGATCTGAAAAGCGCGCAGACGGAGCTCAGCGGCGCGCAGGCCGCGCTGGATCAGGCAAAGCTGGCTCTGTTTTCTTCGCAGGAGCAGTACCGCTGGGCTCTGCGCGGGGTGATCAGCACAAGCGGTGCACAGAGCTGATCTAGTCAGTACCGTACCAAATCCCCTATCGTCCGCCAGCGAGCGGAAACAGTGGAATATCCGCATAGATAGATGGTCGAATAAGCTTATACCATCAACCCTGTGTCCTTATGAGGCGAGAGTGTTTCTGCTCCAAGAATAAAAAGAATAAGAATGTGGGGCCGCCAGGATGCGGCCCCACAATCTTATATACAACAGAACCTATAACATGGTACACTAAGGGTGTTCCTGATAATCGATCAGGAATCGCAGCTCAACAGACGCACAAGGATGTGACCCCATGAGAATCATCATATCTCCCGCGAAAAAAATGAATATCGATACCGACAGCCTGCCTTATGAGAGCCTGCCGCAGTTTTTGGAGCAGGCCGAAACGCTTCTCGGCTGTCTGCGCGCTATGGATTACGCGTCCCTTAAAGCGCTGTGGCGCTGTAACGATTCCATTGCCGATCTCAATTACAGGCGGGTACAGTCGATGGATTTGCACAATACTTTGACGCCCGCCATTTTATCCTACGAGGGGATTCAGTACCAATACATGGCTCCCGGTGTGTTTGAACGGGAGCAGCTTACATATATCAATGAGCACCTGCGGATTCTGTCGGGCTTTTACGGTCTGCTGCACCCCTTCGATGGAGTAACGCCCTATCGTCTGGAAATGCAGGCCCGGCTTTCAGCGGGCGGGCAGAAGGATCTGTATGCCTTTTGGGGGAACCGGCTGGCGCAGCAGCTTTGTGCCGAAAGCGGCCTGATCTTGAATTTGGCTTCCAAGGAATACAGCAAAGTTGTTTTGCCCCATCTGCCGAAGTCGGTACGTTTTCTCACCTGCACTTTTGGGGAGTGGAAGGATGGCAGGGTGATTGAAAAGGGTACCATATGCAAAATGGCCCGCGGCGAGATGGTCCGCTGGCTGGCGGAACAGAATGTGGCAGACCCCGATGACATCCGCGGCTTTGACCGCCTGGGCTATACCTACCGCAAAGAGCTTTCCGAACGCGATCATTATGTGTTTGTCAAAGAAAGCACTGAAAAGCAAAAGAATCGCCCCTTACTAGATGATTTTTAAAAATGGTAGTTTAAAAGCATACATACTATTTTCCAAATACTGGTAAATATGTTATACTGTTGTATCCTTATTTTAGTAAGCTATTGCCCGCACAGGCAGATTCGAAGTGAATGCTGCAGACCGGAGCTTGGCTGGGGGATATATCAACAGTATCAGGAAGTGACGTTATGCCCAGTTCATCGAATCAAAAAAGGAAGCTGCTCTATTTGATGCGGATTCTTTTGGAGCGCACGGACGCAGACCATGTCATGACGATCCAGGAGCTGATCGCCGCGCTGGCGGAGTACGGGATTCAGGCCGAACGAAAGTCGGTCTATGCCGATCTGGAACTGCTGCGCGAATTCGGCCTGGACGTGGAATCGCAGAGAAGCAGAACCATCGGCTACTACGTCGATGCGCGTGAATTTGAGCTGCCCGAGCTGAAGCTTCTGGTAGACGCCGTGCAAAGCTCGCGCTTTATTACACCGAAGAAAAGTACGGAGCTGATTCAAAAGCTGTCGTCCCTGACGAGCAATCCGCAGGCCAGCCAGCTTCGGCGGCAGGTGTATGTGGCGAACCGACCGAAGACCATCAACGAAAGCATCTATTACAATATCGACGCCATCCATACCGCCATCAATTCGGGGCGCAAAATCAGCTTTCAATATTTTGATTACAACGCGGACAAAGAGCGCGTGTACCGCAAGGACGGCGAACGCTATTGTCAGAGCCCGATGGCGCTTTGCTGGGACGACGACAAGTATTACCTGATTTGCTACAGCACCAAATACGGTGATTTTGCACATTACCGGGTCGACCGGATGAGTCAGGTCGCGGTGTGCGACGAAGAAGCGGAGAGGCCCGATCAAAAGAAGTTTGATGTCGCTGAGCATACCAAGCAGGTGTTCGGCATGTACAGCGGCGAGCTGGTCACCGCCACACTGCGGTTTGATCAAAGCCTGGTCAACGCCGTGATCGACCGCTTCGGGCCTGAGGTTCCGTTTCGCAAATGCGGAGATTCCTTTGAAATCTGCGTCGAGGTCTCGAACAGCCCGGTTTTTTTGAGCTGGATTTTCCGGTTTGGGGAAAAGGCTGAAATCGTCGCACCGCAGAGCCTTGTGGATTCCATGCGTTCGCTGCTTTCGGCACAGACAAAGAAATACCAGTAAAACCGCAAGGTGTCCCTGATTGCAAAGCGTTCAGGGGCACCTTTTTTATGTGTATTGCGGCTGTTGATTCACCCGCCGTGAAATGGTATGATAACGTAGTACGAAATGCAAATAGAACACGGCAATTCCACTGTGGATTTGCCTGAAAAAAAGCTTGCTGTCAAAACGAGAATTTCCTTGCCCGCCGAAGGTGAGGGAGGAAATCAGTGCTCTTATTTTCAAGTAAAATTTATGATATTGATATCGGGATAATGGGGAACGGGAATGAAAAGACTGGCTGTTGGAATTTTGGCTCATGTAGACGCGGGGAAAACGACGCTTTCCGAAGGGCTGCTTTATACCTGCGGGCGGCTGCGGCAGTTGGGCCGGGTCGACCATAAGAATGCGTTTCTGGATACGGATGCGCTGGAGCGGGAACGCGGCATCACCATCTTTTCAAAGCAGGCGGTGCTGCCGCTGAACGATCTGGAAATCACCCTGCTCGACACGCCCGGCCACGTGGATTTCTCGAGCGAGATGGAGCGCACGCTGCAGGTGCTGGATTACGCCATCCTTGTCATCAGCGGATCAGACGGCGTGCAGAGCCACACCCGCACGCTCTGGCGGCTGCTCAGCCGCTACCGGATTCCCGCTTTCCTGTTCATCAATAAAATGGATCTGTCCGGTACGGACCGCGAGGCGCTTTTGCGTGAGCTGAAAGCCTCACTTTCGGAGGGCTGTGTCGATTTTGGAGCGGATCAAAGCCGCGGCGCATGGATGGAGAATGTCGCCGTGTGCGACGAGGAAGCGATGAGCCGGTATCTGGAGCAGGGGGAGCTTTCCGATACAGAGGCCGCCGCACTGGTGGCCCACCGCAAGGTGTTCCCCTGTTATTTCGGTTCTGCGCTGCGCCTTTCCGGTGTGGATGAGCTGGTGCGGGGGCTGACGCTTTACACGAAGGTTCCCGAATGCCCGCAGGAATTCGCGGCCAGAGTGTTTAAAATCACCCGGGACGCGCAGGGGAACCGTCTGACGCACCTGAAAGTGACGGGGGGCACCCTCCGGGTAAAAATGCCGCTGAAAAGCGGGGACTGGGAAGAGAAAATCGATCAAATCCGCATCTATTCGGGCACAAAATTTCAGCCGGTGGACGAAGCACCGGCCGGAACCATCTGCGCCGTGACGGGCCTGAGCCAAACCCGCGCGGGGGAGGGCCTCGGAGCCGAGGGGGTGTCCGAAGCCCCGGCGCTCGAGCCGATGCTGACCTACCGGGTGATTTTGCCGCCGGGCTGCGACCCGCACAGCGCGATGCAGAAGCTGAGCGCTTTGGAGGAAGAGGATCCGCAGCTCCATCTGGTGTGGAACGCACAGCTGCGCGAGATTTCACTGCAGCTGATGGGCGAGGTACAGCTCGAGATTTTAAAAACCTTGATTGACGAGCGTTTCGGCCTGCAGGTGGAGTTTGGTTCCGGCAGCATCGTGTATAAAGAGACCATCGCCGCCGCGGTGGAGGGGGTGGGGCATTACGAGCCCTTGCGCCACTATGCGGAGGTGCATCTTCTGCTCGAGCCGGGTGAGCGGGGGAGCGGTCTGCATTTTTCGAGCGCCTGTCCCGAGGATCAGCTCGACAGAAGCTGGCAACGGCTGGTTCTGTCGCATCTGGAGGAGCGGGTTCACCGCGGTGTATTGACCGGCGCGCCCATTACCGACCTGAACATTACGCTTGTGGCAGGCCGGGCGCATGTGAAGCACACCGAGGGCGGCGATTTTCGTCAGGCCACCTACCGTGCGGTGCGGCAGGGGCTGATGAGCGCCGAAAGCATCCTTTTGGAGCCGTGGTACGATGTTCGGCTGGAGG
>NZ_CBYL010000048.1 GCF_000577335.1 Faecalispora jeddahensis
CCGCAAGATTCTGTGCATCACTTACATTTGCGGTAGGTTTAGTATCAGCAACTACAAAATAGCCCGCTTTTGCTGCTGTGTAAGCAGTGTTAGCCTCAGTACTATCCTTGGTGTACAGAGTCTCCAAGCCAGTGGCCTTCAAATACGTAGCTACCTGTGTGCCGGTGGTCTTAGCCGCTGTGTAAACACCAACAGTTAGGCTTGCATCGTTCTGAGCAGCAGTCGAAACATCGCCAGGTCTCTCAGTAGGATCATCGAGATCATTTGCCTTGCCCAGGAACAGCTTGCCTTCTACATCGACATAAACCTCGATGTCTTTGTCAGCTCTTACGGTTACTTCTTTGTCGTCACGATCATAATCAGCCTCGAAACGAACGTTGATGGTCTCTTTACCGGAAGCACCTTTTCTGATGATAATCTTGTCATCATCAAAACGAAGGAGCTTGTCGCCGGATACGTGGGAAATCTTTACAAGATCTTCACCAGTCGCATCCTCACGGTCGTAGGTCTGAACATCGGCGCTCTCGCCGGCCTTTTCAATCAATTCAGACAAACTGATGTCAGGAATTTCTTTGGTATCGTCACTTACCAAGTAGATGGTGTCCTTCAGGCCATCCACAGAACCAGTTTCAGTTCTGGTCGCTGCAGAAGCGAAGTTCAGGGATGAAAAGCTCGACACGATCATGGCAGAAGCCAGAACCAGTGACAAAACTTTGCTTTTGGTTTTGTTCATCCTTTTTAGTCCTCCTTAAAAATTTGTTTTTGTTTGTGCGTATTTGCGTTGTGCTTATGAAACGTAAACATACATGGCAGCCCCGGGTTTCGCCCCCCGGGACAAGCGGAAATAACAAGGTTTCGTAAGAAACACACAGCCATACCGCTTATATGTTTAGTTGAATTATAAGGGATAGGGGACAGATTGTCAAGGACATTTTTGCCTTTTTTTGAAATTTTAACAACCCGCGAAGCCTTGGTACGCCTGGATTTCTCAGGATTTTCCTTGGTAAAATCAGTTATGTCCAATTCATAGACGAAATGTTAACAATTTATGAATTATTACATTTTTCTGTCTTTTTTCTTTCCATCGCTTTCTTGGGATTTTTCTGGTGAAAGCACATGCGCGGGCAGGCCGTCCTCATAATAGACCCCCGAAATCGGTTCGCCGTTTTGCCACCTGCCGGTAAACTCTATTTGCATTTGCCCGTTGGGCAGATACGAGGTGCCAATTCCGTGGCGCGCTCCGTTTTGCCACTGTCCGGTATAGCAGATGCGGCCCTCGGCGTCAAACAGCGTGACGTCGCCGCTGGGGCTGCCGTTTTGCCACCGGGCGACCAGCAGGGTGCCGTCTTTGGTGCGGAAGCTGGCCCCCACGCCGTGGCGCCGGCCATTTTCAATTGCGCCCGCGTAGCAGACAGAGCCGTCCGGGCCAATCACCGCGCCGGAGCCGCTGGGGCGGTCGTTCCGCCATGTGCCCGCGTAAAGGCTGCTGCCGTCCGGGCGAAAGCCGACTCCGGCTCCCTCCCGGCGATCATTTCGCCATGCGCCCGCGTAGCACAGCCGGCCTGTTTTATAATAGTAAGCGCCCAGGCCGTCACGCCTGCCGCGGGAATAGGTGCCCTCGTACGCAGTTTTGCCGTCCGGCATTTCCGTGCGGCCCCGCCCGTGGCGCAGACCATCCAGCAGCTCGCCGAAATAGCGGTAGCGCTCCGTCTGGCTGATGACGATCGACTGTACCGCGCGCGGGATTTCCTCAGCGGCCTCCGGAGGCGCGGGATGCGTACCGGAATAAAAGCCCGGCGCGCGGATAGCGCCGTCTGCCCCGCGTTTTGCCACCGTATAACGAACAGGAGCGCACTCCTCGAGCTGTTCCGAAAACGGTTCGCAAACCGGTTCAGGAACATCCGGCTGGGTGGATTCTTTTTTTGGAAAATTCTGTATTTTTTCCGATTCGGCGCATAGATGCTCCCGAATCACATACAGATTCTCTTCCATTTTTTGAATCTGCTCGATTAAATCAGAAACTGAGATCTCCTGCGGCTGCAGCAAAATCAGAGAAGGCTCTTCTTCCTCCGCATGCTCTTCTTTCTGTGCGGCCATCGGTTCGGGTGAAGGCTTGTCCGGTACAAACACGGGAATGGATGGAATCGCGCCGCTGTTCAGCCGCTCCTGCAGTTCCGTACGCTGACAGTATTCCTCCTCCGTGCAATAGCAGAAATCGCCGTCCAGCCGCGCTGCGAGGATCTGCGGCTCGCCTGCTTCGGAATCGATCATCGCCTGCTCTGCTGTGCCCATTTGAATCGGGCAGGCACGCAGAACGGTTTGGATTTGCTCCCCGTTTTCCTGCCGGTGCGTCCACATCAGCTCGTCGGAATGCTCCGCTATAACGGAAAGAGACTCCTGCACTTCACTGCCGGGTGCATAATACTCCACACGCTGCAGGTGATGCTCCTTGTCGTATTCCATGCGGCTGCACACGCCTCTGTTTTCATTATAAAAAGAAAGGGCCCAGCCGCCCGGTATGGAACTTGCCTGCTCCGTCAGGCGGTGATCGCTGTGCTTCTCCCAGACAAAGCCGCCCGGAGAGATCGCATAGCGCACCTGCACCTGCATCCCGTCCTCATGGTCTGAAATACGCCCTTTCACCTTATGTACTTCGCCCTGGAAAAAATCGCGGCGCGCCTGAAACAACGCCCCATGCAGCGAAGTAAGGGCGCTGTATCCTTTCTTATAAATCGTCAGTATCTCCTGCTCCGAAACCCGCATGGCTCGAAATCCTCCCAAGGCCGGGCCGCCTGCCCACCTGATCTGATGTAAATCTGCGTCCTTTCTCCCACCCACGGCGGGAGCATCTTCTATTCAGTAGTTTATCTGATTCAAAAGTCTTTGGCAAGGGAATCGTGCCGTTTTTTTGCAGATTTTCCCTAAAACGAAAGCTGCCGTAAAACGGTGCGAAATTTCACATCCGTTTTACGGCAGCCGTGCCTGGGCCGTGTTTATTTGAACATATACTCCATGTTGTCCAGCACACCATTCACTTTGCGCATCGCCTTGCCAGCGGTACGCTTGAGCTGACGGTTGCTTTTCATCGCTTTGCTGCTGACGCTGGCTACCGCCAGGCCGGCTACCAGCCCCGCACTTATGCCCTTTACAAATCCCTTTGTTTCGTTATACATATCGCATACCCTCCATATGGTGTAGATCATTTTCAGACCCGACATTATTTATTCCCTCCAGATTCCATAGATAATCAGAAAGATTATGGCAAAACCAATTTTCACACTTTATCTTTTCCGAATGATTTGCAATTTATTGATCGGCTTTCTGCCCTGCTGTAAATCATCCGTTGTTACTCCCGCCCGCGGCAGAAGTGAAACGGCTTTTCATTTTTTAACTGCAGATTTGCAATTTATAGATGGACTTTTTGCCCCGCTTGGATTATGATTGGTATGATAAACGACAATTATTCCCAAACTAAACTCGAAAGGATACCCCGAATCATGGCGACCCTGAACATTGTTATGGTAGAACCGGAAATTCCCCAGAATACAGGCAACGTGGCGCGCACCTGCGCCGCAACCGGAGCTACTCTGCATTTAGTGGGGCCGATGGGCTTTACCATCGACGATAAAAAACTCAAACGCGCCGGGCTGGATTACTGGCATTTGCTCGATATTCGTTACTATGCTACTTTGTCCGATTTCTTCAAACAAAATACCGGGGATTTTTTCTATTTTTCAACAAAGGCGCCGCGCACCCACACACAGGTTTCTTACCCGGACAACAGCTACCTGGTGTTTGGCAAAGAGACCGCCGGACTGCCGGAAGAACTGCTGCAGAAAAACCCTGATTCCGTTGTGCGCATCCCCATGCTGGAAGAGGCGCGCAGTCTGAACCTTTCCAACGCGGTGGCGATCGGCGTATACGAAGCGCTGCGTCAATGGGATTACCCCCGTTTGACCCGCATTGGTCACCCGCGCAGCTTTACATGGTAATTTTTTCGCAAATCGAATTTATACCTGTTCGTGCACTTGAAAAGACGGCAAAAATAGGATAAAATAAAATCGGATAATTAATAATTTAACAATATTGATTGGCAAATTCCATACAGCCAAATCTGAATCATGATAATAGCCAATTTGCTTTGAAAGGCCTCTATTAAAAACAACGATTTCTTCTCCCACCAGCGGCGGGGAAAGGAATCAGCAATCTGTTTAAAAGCAAATCCATATATCATAACAATAAGGAGTGCAGCTTATGAACTATCTGAACAAAAAGAGTGTGGAAGATATTGATGTTGCGGGCAAACGCGTTTTGGTCCGCTGCGACTTTAACGTTCCTTTTGACGGTGAGGGAAACATTTCGGACCCCAAGCGCATCGATGAAGCGCTC
Organism: Faecalispora jeddahensis; assembly: GCF_000577335.1. Taxonomy (GTDB): domain Bacteria; phylum Bacillota; class Clostridia; order Oscillospirales; family Acutalibacteraceae; genus Faecalispora; species Faecalispora jeddahensis. The sequence goes on from NZ_CBYL010000048.1 coordinate 4,390, forward strand.
AAAACCATCCGCTACCTGATCGATCATCACGCAAAGGTCATCCTCTGCTCTCACCTGGGCCGCCCGAAGGGTGAATTCAACCCCAAATACTCTTTGGCCCCCGTGGCGGAATACCTTTCAAAGGTGCTCGGCCAGCCCGTGCAGATGGCGAAGGACGTGATCGGCGACAGCGCCAAAGCGATTTGTGCCTCTTTAAAGGAAGGCGAAGTCGCTCTTCTGGAAAACGTGCGCTTCCATAAAGAAGAAGAAAAAAACGATCCGGAATTCTCGAAGGCGCTGGCCTCTCTGGCAGAGATCTACGTCAACGACGCATTCGGTACCGCACACCGCGCACACGCTTCCACCGCAGGCGTGGCAGCTTACCTGCCTGCCGTATGCGGCTATTTGATTCAGAAGGAAATCACCGTCATGGGCAACGCTCTGGCGAACCCGAAGCGCCCTTTTATCGCGATTCTGGGCGGCGCGAAGGTTTCGGATAAAATCGGCGTGATCAGCAACCTGCTGGACAAGGTGGATACACTGATCATCGGCGGCGGCATGGCCTACACCTTCATGAAAGCACTGGGTTATTCCATCGGCACCTCGATCTGCGAGGACGACAAGCTGGATCTCGCACAGGAAATGATGGCAAAGGCCAAGGAAAAGAATGTAAAATTCCTGATTCCGCTGGATAACGTGGTTGCCGACAAATACGACGAAAACGCGAACCATCATGTCGCCGATTCCGACCAGATTCCGGACGGCTGGATGGGCCTTGACATTGGGCCGAAAACGCAGGAGTTATTCACCTCTGCCCTGAAGGGTGCGGGAACGGTTGTATGGAACGGGCCGATGGGCGTCAGCGAATGGAAAAACTTTGCGGCCGGTACAGTGGCGGTGGCGAAAGCCGTTGCCGAAAGCGGCGCAGTTTCCATCATCGGCGGCGGCGATTCCGCAGCGGCCGTGGAGCAGCTTGGCTTTGCGGATAAAATGACTCATATCTCCACCGGCGGCGGCGCGTCTCTGGAATTCCTGGAGGGCCTGGAGCTGCCCGGCATTGCTTGCCTGAACGATAAAAACTGAGGATGTGAAAGGGCAGGCGGAAGTCTGCCCTTTTTTTGACCGGGGCTTCCCCACCTTTCCATTTCTGGGGATCGTCCCAGTACCGATAGAAAGGAAGAAAATCCTATGAATAAAGAATTGAGAAAAGCTGTTATTGCCGGCAACTGGAAGATGAACAAAAATCCCGAGGAGACCAAAGCGCTGCTGGCTGAGGTCGCCCCGCTGGTCAAGGACGCAGCGTGCGAGGTCGTCGCCTGCGTTCCGTTTATCGATCTTCCCGCGGCAGTCGAAACCGCGAAAGGCACAAACATCAAAATCGGTGCGCAGAACTGCCACTGGGAAGAAAGCGGCGCCTTTACCGGAGAGATCGCAGCGAACATGCTTACCTCCATCGGCGTTTCTTATGTCATCATCGGGCACAGCGAGCGCCGCACCTATTTCGGCGAAACCGACCAGACTGTCAATCAAAGAATCCGCGCCGCGCTTGATGCCGGACTTTCTGTGATCCTGTGTGTCGGAGAAACACTTGAGCAGCGCGAGCAGGGCATCACGGAGGAACTGGTCGCACTCCAGACAAAAATCGCTTTGCTGGGCGTAACGAAGGAAGAGCTCGCCCGCGTCATCATTGCTTACGAACCCATCTGGGCCATCGGCACAGGCCGTACCGCTACCTCCGCGCAGGCGGGAGAGGTCTGTAGGGCCATCCGCAGCGTGATCGCCGCGCTCTACGATAAACAGACAGCCGACGCCTTCACCATTCAGTACGGCGGTTCCATGAACGCCAAAAACGCCGCAGAGCTGCTGGCGCAGGGCGACGTGGACGGTGGCCTGATCGGCGGCGCTTCGCTGAAAGCCGCGGACTTTGCGGAAATTGTCCGCGCGGCTTCTGAGGGTTGACCCCCAACTGTATCGCAAAGGAGAACTGTTATGAAAAAACCTCTGATCTTAATGATTTTGGACGGCTTTGGCATCGCTCCCGAATATGGCAACGCCATCATGGCCGCCAAAAAACCGAATCTGGATCGTCTCTTCCGCGAAAATCCCCTCACTCAGATCGGCGCCTCGGGCCTGAATGTCGGCCTGCCGAACGGGCAGATGGGCAATTCCGAAGTTGGCCACACCAACATCGGCGCGGGACGCATTGTATACCAGGAGCTGACCCGCATCACAAAGGAAATCGAGGACGGTGATTTTTATAAGAATCCTGCTCTCATCAAAGCAGTGGCGGCCGCGAAAGCCAAGGGTACGGCGCTGCACCTGATCGGCCTGCTCTCTGACGGCGGCGTGCACAGCCACAACGGTCATCTGTACGCACTGCTGGAGCTGGCAAAGCAAAACGGTCTTTCGAAGGTATATGTTCACGCACTGCTCGATGGCCGCGATGTTCCCCCTTCCTCCGGCAAAGGGTTTGTTGAGGATTGCCTTGCCAAGATGCAGAAAATCGGCGTGGGCGAAATCGCAACAGTGGCCGGGCGCTACTATGCGATGGACCGCGATAACCGCTGGGAGCGTGTCTCCAAAGCGTACAACGCGATGGTGCTGGGCGAAGGCGTGCAGAATTCCGATCCTGTGGCCGCTGTTGCCAAGTCGTATGAGGATGGCGTGACCGACGAATTTGTCATGCCGGTAGTCTGCGGGCCTGAAGGCCGGATTTCCGCCGACGATTCCGTGATTTTCTTCAACTTCCGCCCCGACCGTGCCAGAGAACTGACCCGCGCGTTTGTCGACCCCGATTTTACCGGCTTTGAGCGCGCCAAGGGCTTCTTCCCGCTGACCTACGTCTGCATGACGCAATATGATGCGACCATGCCGAACGTGGACGTCGCGTTCCATCCTCAGAGCCTGAAGAACACGCTGGGGGAATACCTTTCGAATCTGGGCATGACCCAGCTGCGCATTGCCGAAACAGAAAAATACGCGCATGTAACCTTCTTCTTTAACGGCGGCGTAGAGACAGTATATCCCGGCGAGGACCGTGTACTGATTCATTCCCCGAAGGTTGCCACCTATGATCTGCAGCCTGAAATGAGCGCATACGCCGTGACCGACGCTCTGGTAGAGAAAATCGACAGCGGCATGTACGATGTGATTATTCTCAACTACGCCAACTGCGACATGGTAGGACATACCGGAATATTCGATGCAGCCAAAGCCGCGGTAGAGGCCGTTGATATCTGCGTCGGCCGCGTGATCGACGCGATCGAGCGCATGCACGGTACCGCGATCATCACCGCGGACCACGGCAACGCTGAAAAGATGTACGAAGAGGACGGTTCACCCTTTACCGCTCACACCACAAATCCTGTTCCGTTCTGCGTTGTCGGCTATCCGTGCAAGCTGCGCGAAAACGGCAAGCTGGCGGATATTGCGCCGACCATGCTCAAGATTCTCGGTTTGCCGCAGCCGGCTGAAATGACGGGTGAAAGCATTATTGTGGATTGATCATATTTCAATACAGAAAACAGCAGCAGGGGCATACCAAAACCGGAATGCCCCTGCTGCTGTTTTCTGTATTTTAATTCTCTAATGGCGAAAAAAACGTACTGTCGTGTTTGTTTCCACGTCATAATAATAAAAAGAGTCTTTCCCTAAAACGGCAATTATATTTTTGGAGGGATTATCTGCCTTTAGCAGATATAGATTTTCTTCCACATGCTCATAGGTTCCTTCCAATAAAACCTTCTCTTCGTTGTCACTTTCTCCTCCTCGTTCGAGTCTTTCAATCTTAAACTCATTGTGAAAAAACCGAGCATTATAGTACGTAGAAGAAAAAGGTTTTGATTGATATAACCCATTAATTGTACCGGAGGGAGTAATCTGATCGATCTTATTAGCCATTCCCCCAAATAAAACAAGAAATAAAATGGCCATCAGTAAAAAAATTGGAAAAGGAAGCGTTTTATGATAAAACCGGGACAAGCGTTCTTTGAATGGAATTTTTTCCATCCATAACCACTCCTTAATAGAATTAAGTCTTTAAAATCGCGCTTTGCGGAAGAAATTCTTAAATCATAACAGGCAGATAGATTCTTTTTGAACACTTTAGTACGGATTACTTCACTTTTTTTGCTGAAAGATCGTAACTGTCCAGAGTAGATGGATACATTGTCATATACAGCGTGGTCTTACCAGTTTTAATATTGGTCCGATATATATTCGCTTGTCGAACCTCCATTGTTTTACTGACATATAGCTTGAAATAATTTGTTTTATTGGGTGCATCTACACTATACCCAGTAACATCCTTAACACTTGCTACGCCTAATTCGATCGTAATATCTACATACTTGAAAGGTTTCGAAAAGCTAACGGAAGCACTTATTGCTGGGCCACCTTCATCGCTCCAGGAAAATCCTCCACCAGTAGGAAACCGGGTACCATTTTTGGGCTGCCCTCCTGCATACCCACCTTTAGTAACATATTTTGTTTGAACATACTCCGTATCATAAGTATAATCACGATCACTTAAAGCCAATTGATATTGGCCTTGTAAGGAAGCAATTTTGGCATCCACTTGTCGTTGAATATCTGCATCACGCTCTTCCTGAGAAATTACTTTGCTGACTATTGGTTTTTCCGCCTGAGCGGCATAGGAAGAAAAAGATATAGAACTAAATGCGACTGCCAGAGTGAGAACCAACGCTGAAAATCTTTTTGTTTTTTCATAATCAAAGTTCTCCTTCTATTTTTTAAATTTAAAAAAGCGCTTTTCTTAATAATTATATAGGAGTTAATTAATAGTGTCAATATCATATATATATTTAAAATAAATATTATTTCATAACTATTTTTTTTAAATTTTTAATTAAAATTAATCTTGAATTTGCAATAATCATATTTTTAAAGGAGCCACAAAAACAGGAAGCACAGATAGAAACCTGTGCTTCCTGTTTTCATCAGCTACGTATTTTTCTTACTTGCATGTAAAAATACAGATCTATCCAATGCATTTATTATTTAGAAAAAATTTAGATAAAAGAATATAACCATCACTCAGTAGCTTCCAAATCCAGTCGGCCGCTGGCCTTCGGCACAGCGATACGGCGCAGATAGCCGGGCACGCGTTCGCCGCTCAGGCGCTCTGTGAGAAGCCGCTCCATATTGCCACCGGAATTCCCCAGCAGGCTCGCCAGCAGCTTTGAAGCGTTTTCGACAGACGGAATCTCCTGAAAACGGACCAAAATGCGTTCGCCGCTGAAAATGAATTTAATGACACGGGTATTCGGTGTTTCAAGGAAGGAAATATACAGCTTTAACACCGGGCGGCCATCCTCGTCGCGGGTCAGGCGCGCCATGTTACCGGTAACGTAGACCTCTTCGTTAATGTTCAGCACACTTCGGCGCGGTTCGCCGTCCAGCCCTGCGCGGATGGTCTGATTTTCCTCTCCGTCCGAAAATTCGATCGTACAAAAATCCGGTGCGAACGCAAACGATACCCGCTGAATCGGCGGGAGAAAGCTGTCTTTTTCCACAGAGAAGATAAACGGCAGAATGGTGCCATACGAATTCTCCAGCTTGTAAGAACGGCCGTTGATCCATTTGGCATCCACACTGAGCTGCGGTACGGAACGTTGTGGGAACAGCGCCTGCTCCACCCGCTCCCGCAGCGTGCGCCGTCTGCGCACCGGAATCGTATCGGGAAACAGCGCAAGTGAAGCCTCTGTCTTTTTCAAAGCACGGGCGGCGCCCATATTCTCCGGAAGCGGGAACGCGAAAAAAGCTTCGTCGCTGCCGAAATACTTTTGAATGATCTCGGCGCTTTTATCCACAAACAGGCCATGACTGCCGCTTGTAATCGCAATGACCGCATCGATCTGCGGGATCACCACCACATACTGGCCAAACACGCCGTTAAACTGGTAGGCTCCCGGAATCGGAAACTCCCACAGGTGGTAGCCATAGGCTGTTTCGTGCTCGCCCATCAGGGTGCGCACGCCCATATCGGTGGATTCCGCAATCCATTGCTCCGAAAGCAGGCGGTGGGGTTCCCCGTCCACCGTCCACATTCCTTTCTGCAAATACAGCTGGCCCAGCTTCGCCATATCCTCGGGCCGCAGAAATAATCCCCAGCCGCCTTTTTCGATCCCCATCGGGCAGCGTTCCCACACCACATGGTCGATGCCCAGCGGCTCAAACAGGCGCGGCTGCAGGTAATCCGTCAGTCCCTCCCCCGTTTTCCGCTGGATCAGCGCGCTGAGAATGTAGGAATTCATGCTGTTATACGTAAATTTTTCGCCCGGCTCATACGCGCAGTCCGACGTCAGGTAGGATTTTAGCCAGTCGCGCTCAAACACGCTGTTTGCCTCATTAAAGCGGATACCGGACGTCATGTTCAGCAGGTGGCGCACGGTGATCTGCTCCACCCTGTGCCGACGGAACGGCGGGGGCGGCATTTTATCGGAGAACAGCTCGGCGATCCGGTCATCAAGCGTGAACAAGCCCTCTTCGATTGCCATACCTACCGCCATTGCGGTAACGGATTTGGAAAGCGAATACACCATCTGCGCGTAAATGCCGGAGTACGGCTTCCAGTTGGCCTGAGCGATCAGCTTGCCGTGGCGCAGGATCACGATGCTGTGCACCTTGATTTCCGGGCACGCATCGAGCTCACGGAGAAAACGCTCCAGATACGCCGAAGAGACCCCCTGGGCCTCCGGCGTAGAGCGCGGCAAAGGCTTGCGGGAAAGCCCGGCAGGATACCGGGGCTTTTCCGGAACAAATGGCACCGGTGAAAGGTGGCGCAGCTCACCGCGCATCCCCTTTCTCACCGCATCCACGGCCTTGAACTGCGCTCTCAGATCCATCATAAAGGAAGCTCCTCCAAGCGGCGGCGAACCATATCCAACGCAAAGGACGCCGCTGTGTATCTGTAATAGCTGCGGGGGCGGCGATGGCTGAACACCTTTACCTTGCGCACCACGGTGCCGTCTTTGTCACTGAGCCCCACGTAAATCAGCCCGATAGGCTTTTCCTCAGTACCGCCGTCCGGCCCGGCAATACCGGTGATACCGATACCGATGTCGCTGCCGGATTTTCTCCGCACCCCCTCGGCCATTGCGGCCGCAACCTCTTCACTCACTGCGCCGTGCTTCTCCAGCAATTCCTCCGGCACGTCAAGCAGCAGCGTTTTGATACGGTTGGCATAGGTGACTGCTCCCATCTCAAACACTTGAGAGGAGCCGGGAATATCGGTAATCCGCTTGGCAAGAAGTCCGCCGGAGCAGGACTCCGCCGTCGCGATCGTCATCTTTCTCTCACTGAGAAGGTTTACGGCAAGCTGCTCCAGGCTGTCGACATTGATGCCGTACACGCAGTCGCCAATCCGCTCGCGGATGCGCTCCGCGACCGGGCGGCACATTTCCTCCGCCTTCTGTGCGTTTTCCGCCTTAGCGGTAACGCGTACATACATTTCGCCCTCTTTGGCATAGGTGGCAACCGTGGGGTTCGAAGCGTCCGTCATGTCGGAGAGCATCTCTGCAACAGCACCCTCGCCCTGGCCAAACACATGCACATTCATGGAAAAGATGCTTGCGTTTTCACGCTTCATCAAAAACGGGATCCCGTAATTATGCAGCATGGGAATCAGCTCTGACGGCGGGCCGGGGAACATCATGATGATCTTGCCCTCTTTGGTCTCCACCGCGCAGCCCGGCGCGGTGCCGCGGTCGTTCAGCAGAACGGTGGAGCCCTCCGGCAGCATCGCCTGCTTCATCTGGTTCTGGCCCATGTATCTGCCGTTGAAGTGCTCCTTGAGGCGCTTCATGCTTTCTTCGTGCACGACAAGGGGTGCACCGGCGCATTCGGCAATCGTTTCCTTCGTCAGATCGTCCTCTGTCGGGCCAAGGCCCCCTGTGGTGATGACCAGATCGCTGCGCTCGAGCGCATGGGTGAGCGCCTCCTTCAAACGGCCGTTGTTATCGCCCACGGTACAGGAAAACATCATATCGATCCCCAGCTCGGACAAAGCCCGCGCTACATAGGAAGCATCGGTATTAATGACCTGGCCGAGCAGCAGCTCGGTTCCTACTGATATGATTTCCGCTTTCATAAAATTGGTATCTCCTTATTCTCCTGGATATAATATTGCGATTTCATCAAAAAAATGATTGCATTCTTCCTGCGCCTTCGGCGGGGGAAAACTGCGATCCCCATAAAAAATCTTTTTAGGCGAGCGAATGATCATATCCGATTTTGATCAGCTTTACCTGAGAAACGCATTCATCGATCAGCGCATCAGCGTCGAGCTGCTGCTCCGCCTGCTCCACAAAATAAAGGTTGGGCTTGGTGCGGGGATGCTTCGGCGTGAACACCGTACAGCAGTCCTCAAACGGCTGAATCGAAATTTCAAAGGTATCGATTTTGCGGGAAATCGCGATGATCTCCGTTTTATCCATGCCGATCAGCGGCCGGAACACCGGCATATCCACCGCCGCCTCGGTGCAGGCGATGGCCCGCATTGTCTGGCTGGCCACCTGGCCCAGACTCTCGCCGGTAATGAGGGCCTCGCAGCCGTTATCCACCGCGATCCGCTCTGAAATGCGCATCATAAAACGGCGCATGATGATCGTGAAAAGCTCCTCAGGGCATTTCGCCATGATCTCTTCCTGAATATGTGCAAAAGGAACCACGCGAAGAATCATGCGGCCCGAATAGTCGCTGACCTTGGTCAGCAGATCAACCACCTTCTGCTCCGCGCGCTCGCTGGTATAAGGAGGGCTTGCAAAGTGGACGGGAACCAGCTCCACGCCGCGCTTTGCCATGCACCACGCCGCCACGGGGCTGTCGATGCCGCCGGAAATAAGCAGAGCCGCTCTTCCGCCTGTGCCGACAGGGATTCCGCCCGCGCCGGGAATGGAGCTTCCATGAATGTACGCGCCAAAATCGCGCACCTCTACCATCACCACCAGGTCGGGATTGTGCACATCGACCGTCAGGTGGGGAAAGTTCTCCATTATATATGCCCCGACCTCAGCAGAAATTTCAGGGGATTTCAGGGGAAAACTCTTGTCGGAGCGCTTGCTTTCCACTTTAAAGGTCTTCACGCGATTCAGATCGCTGGAAAGATACTCGCCGCACGCGGAAAGGATGGATTCCATGTTCTTTTCGGCCACGCACGCGCGCGAAAACGCGGCGATGCCGAAAATTTTGCCGACCTTCTCGGCAACCTCATCCAGATCCTCTTCCCCTTTGGGGGAAATGGTGATGGTAGACTGCGCCACGCGGATGTCGAAATTGCCCAATCTGCCGATGCGGTGGCGGATATTCCGGACGAGCGACGCCTCAAAATTCTTTCGGTTCAAACCTTTGAGCACCAGCTCGCCCAGCTTAATTAAAATGATCTCTCTCATACAAACTCCTTATGATTTTTTCACCAGCTGCTCCATGCCCTGCTTCAGTGCGGCCGTAAGAGCGCCGATTTCTTCCGTTGTAGTAAAGCGGGAAAAGCTCACCCGCAAAGAGGACTCCACCAGCTCGGGCGCAAGACCCATGGCTGTGAGCACATGGCTCGGCTTTGCCTTGGAGCAGGCCGAACCGCTTGAAACAAATATATTTTTCGAAGACAAGAAATGCAGCATCGTTTCGGCGCGGATGCCCGGAACCGAAAAGCTGAATACGTAAGGCATCGCGTCCTCCGGCGAATGGATGACAACACCCGAAAGTCCGCTAAGCTGCTCGCGCAGAGCGGCGCGGAGCGTTTCAAAATGCGCTTTCAGCTCCTGCGGCTGCGGCATCGCACGCACCGCCGCACCGAACCCGGCGATGGCCGGCAGCGGCTCGGTGCCGGGGCGCACTTCTCTTTCCTGCCCACCGCCGAAGCTTCTGGACGGGAAACCTTTCTGGCCCGCCACATACAGTGCGCCGGCGCCCTTTGGCCCGTGAATTTTGTGAGAAGAAACCGTCATCAGATCAATCCCCACGCGCGCGGGCTTGATCGGAACCTTGCAGAACGCCTGCACCGCGTCCACATGCAAAATCGCCGGGGATTTGCTGCGGCGGATCGCCTCCGCTGCCGCCTCCACCGGCATGCGCACGCCGGTTTCGTTATTGACGAGCATCATGCTCACCAGAATCGTATCGCCGGTAATGGCCTGCTCCACCTGCTCCGGCGAGATGTGCCCCGTGGCATCCGGCATCAGGTACTCCACCGTAAAGCCATCCTGCTCAAGCTGCTCCATCACGCGCAGTACGGAGGGATGCTCCACCGCCGTTGTAACGATGCGCTTGCCGCGCCTGCCGTTGCGCTTCACGGCGCCAAACAGCGCAATATTATTTGCTTCCGTTCCCCCCGAGGTAAAATAAATCTCGGAAGGATTCACCGAAAGCCTGTCCGCAACCGCCTGGCGAGCCGCGGTCATCTCGCGCTCCGCCTCAAAGCCCATGGTGTGCAGCGACGAAGGGTTGCCGTACGCCTGTGTCATCACATACAGCGTACGCTCTGCCGCCTGCTCGCACACACGGGTGGTGGCAGCGTTGTCCAGATATATTTTTTCCAAAGCTGAAAGCCTCCAACCTATGATAAATTTCACTTTAAAACAGGCCGTTGATTTCTTTTCCGCCCACGGCGGGGGAAGAAATCAACGTTTCTATAGAAAGTCTCTTTTAAAGCAAATGGGCTGTCAATCGTAATCAGCCCTATTATACCACAGGCGCGACGCGCCGTTGTGGTATATTTTTTGAATTGACGGTATCATAATCTGCTCTGCGGATATTATACACGAAAAGTTCCCAATAGTGAATATGCGCCCGCTTGCATTTTTTGCAAATCCGCGCTATGATTACATACAGAAAGAGTCGGATTCCCTCAGCGTGCCGAAAAACAGAGGCATACTACTAAAAATCGCGCAAGGCGGCAAACCCGCAAATCAGAGAGCATACTTGGTATGTGACCGCAATTTGCAGATGCGGCTGCCCTGTGGGCATACGGCACACAGCAGGCAAAACGAACATCGCTATTTTGCGGCAGCGCGATGGTTTAGTAGTCTGAGGGGCAGATTTCCTTTTCTTTTGCAAGGAGGAACCAAAAATGGCAGAACTGAAAAACACAAAGCAGCGCGGAGCGATTCTGCGTTTTCTGGAAAACAGCCCGGATCCCGTTTCGGCGGAGGATATTTTCGTTTTGCTGAAGCCCTCTTTCCCCCAGTTGGCTCTTTCTACCGTATACCGCAATCTGGAGCGCTTTACCTCCTCCGGGGTTTTGCAAAAAATCAATTTTGAAGACGGCGTGATCCGTTATACGCTGGCCAAGGGCCACGACCACTATTTAATCTGCACCGGATGCAGTAAAAAAATCAAGCTGGACGACTGCCCGCTTTCTCCGCTGGAGCTTCAGCTCGCAAAGGCGACCGGCTTTGAGATCGAGCGCCACAGCTTGACGATCTACGGAAAATGCCCTGACTGTCAGAAAAAGCGCGGTACCCGGGCCGTTGTAAAAAAAGTGGAACGCACACAATAGCGGGAAGAGTTCTGCCGAAACGGCACATTTTTATGAAAACGTGATACACAAAAGCCGCAGAACAGGTTTGTTCTGCGGCTTTTTTACATTATAATATCCACCAATGTACCGTCGTACCATCAAATCAAAACTTGCAGCAAGATCGATTCATATATTATTTCAGCATTTCGATCAATCTTGCGATATCGTCTTCTTTTGTGGCCCAGCTTGTGGCAAATCGTACAACCGTATGCTCTTCATCGGCTTTTTCCCAAAAGCTGAACGCAACTTTCTCCTGCAGCTTTTGCATGACGGAATTCTGCAAAACGATAAACTGTTGATTGGTCGGGGATTCCCAGGCAAACGTGCAGTTTTTTCTGCGAAATCCGTCCTTCAGCAGTTCCGCCATTTCAATCGCATGCCTGCTGATTTTGAAATACAAATCATCCGTAAATAATGTATCGAACTGGATTCCCAGCAAGCGGCCTTTCGCGAGCAGCGCTCCATGCTGTTTTACGGTCGTCATAAAATGCGGGGGCATATGATTTTTTGTAAATACCACCGCTTCGCCGCATAACGCGCCGACCTTTGTGCCGCCAATGTAAAACGCGTCACAGTATTCGGCAATCATAGGCAGAGTGACATCCGTTGTTTTGCTCATTACACCGTAGCCCAGACGCGCTCCATCTAAATACAGGGGGATCTCAAACTTTCTGCAAACTAAGGAAATGTCGCTCAGCTCCTGCTTGCTATACAAGGTACCGTATTCTGTCGGGTGAGAAATATAAACCATTCCCGGGAACACCATATGCTCATGGTTTTCGTCCTTCCAGAATTCCTGTAAATAGCTTTCCAATGTACCGGCTGAAATTTTCCCGTCGTTTTGGGGTATTCCCAGCACCTTGTGCCCTGTATATTCGATCGCGCCTGCCTCGTGGACGCTCACATGGCCCGTTTTGGCCGCCACAACACCCTCATATCGTTTGAGCAGCGCATCAATGACGATCGCATTTGTTTGTGTTCCGCCAACCAGAAACGAAATCTCTGCCTGCGGACATTGACAAGCTTCCCTGATCTTAATTTTTGCGCTTTCACAATATGGATCATTTCCATATCCCGATAACTGTTCTAAATTTGTGTCAAGAAGGCGCTGTAAAATTCTTTCATGCGCTCCTTCCGTATAATCATTTTCAAATGACAACATGCTAATTGAATTCCTCCCAATTCCTGTTTCACCGTCTGCCAGGGCAATTTGCCCGTAAATCTGCGCTGTCTTTGATATGGCAAAGCAACAGCGCATCACAAGTGGTACCCTTTTTAGTAATAGCGGTAAACAGAAATCACGCGGCCAAGCACCAGAGCGCTTTGAGAAAAGATCGGAGAAAACGCGGGGTTTTCCGGCTGCAGGCGGATGTATTCCTGTTCAAAGAAAATCCGCTTGACCGTAGCCTCGTCGTCGATCAGCGCGACAACGATCTGCCCGTTTTCCGCCGCATCCTGGCGGTGCGCGATAATGTAATCCCCGTCAAGAATTCCGGCGTTTTTCATGCTGTCGCCCTGCACGCGCAGCGCAAACAGCTCCTTTTCGGGGTAACGGTGCCCTACCAGCGGCAGGTAGCCCTCGACCTCTTCCACGGCCAGAATCGGCACGCCGGCGGTCACTCTGCCCAAAATCGGCACACGGCTTACCTGCTCGGCGCCTTCAATATGAATGGCGCGATTGAGGCCGGCCTCGCGCCGAATGTAGCCCATATCCTCCAGCGTTTTGAGATGCAGGTGAACGGTCGAAGTGGATTTCAGGCCGGTTGCCTTGCAAATCTCCCGCACGGAGGGCGGCAGGCCATATTGTGCTCTATCTTTTAAGTACTCATATATTTTTTTCTGGCTGCTGCTGAGTCCTTTCATCCCATTTCCTCCCAGGTATTCCAAGTCAACCTTATCATACCACAGGGCCCTATAGATTGCAAACAAATGTTTGCGGATTTTTCACAATTTTTTTGTTTTAAGAGCTGTTTTCATCTTATTTTAATGCAAAATTACATGACTCCAAAAGTTAAAAGAATATTCATAGCGTATTAACAACTGCCCCGCGAATTCAAATTATAATATGAGTGTATTCAGACGATGGAGCCGCACCATCAGAATACAAAGTTCTACCCTCCTCAATATACCCCTCAAGCTAACGAAAAAAGACCGAATCAATTGGATTCGGTCTTTTTTCTTTTTTGCGTCACTTTTTGTTTCAAACGGCATATTTGGTGTTTTTTCTGGTCAAAATAGCCTCGGAGGTGCTTTTACAGATGAGCAGTCTGCATTTTAAATCAGAAAATCAATCCCCAAAGAAAAACAACAAGGGTTTTTATGTCGCGCTGGGCGTTTGCCTGGTTGCCGTTGGTGTTGCCGCCTGGACTACGTATGACAGTGTCGTGAAATATGCCAATCCTCAGGATACGTCCTCGTATTCCACTTCGCCCACCGGACGCACGCAGTCAGGTGTTTATGCCAGCAGCAAGGCGGAAGAGGCTTCGTCTCAGCCGCAGGCCAGCGCGCCGCAATCCGCCGCTCCGTCTTCTTCCAAACCGGCTGCTTCGTCTCAGGCACCGGACAAGACCGCTTCGTCCAAACCCGAGCAGCCCGCCAAACAGACGGCGGCCAAACCCGCATCTTATGTTTACCCGGTTGGGGAAACCCCGAAAGTTACCAAAAATTATAGCGGAGACAACCCCATCTTTTCCGACACGATGCAGGACTGGCGTGTTCACTCCGGCACAGATTTTGAGGCAAAGATCGGCGACCCGGTCAAAGCCATCGACAGCGGAAAGGTCAAGGATCTGTACGCAGACGGCAATCTGGGCAATGTTGCCGTAATTGAGCACAGTGACGGAATCACCGCGTACTACTGTGGCCTGGGTGACACCTTCCTGGTGAAAAAGGGCGATGAAGTAGACGCAGGACAGAAGATTGGCTCGGTCAATGTTGTACCGATCGAATCGGTGGAAAAGCCGCATCTGCATCTGGAAATCAAAAAATCCGGTAAGCTGATCGACCCTATCACTCTCTTCAAATAAGTCAAATCGTACAAAGAAACCCATAAAACAGATAAATCCCCGCCGGCAATCGTCGGCGGGGATTTTTACAAAATTTCATCCAAAAATTTCATCGATCAAAAATCATTTTCTTTTTAAACGGCTTAATTTGAGCCAATTTTAAAAATTTCTGACATTCGCCGCCGACCGTATGAAGAAGTCGATCATTCCTTCCATATTTGCCCAGAAAAAAGCGGATTTGACAACATAAATACTTTCGATTTGACAAAGATTAAATGCGAAAGGAGGTGAATGTTTGAAAAAAGGAAAAAAATTTTTTCAACGATTGACCGGCTGGCTTACCGCACTTACTCTGCTGGCAGGGTCGGCAGTGGGATACTACCACTACACCTTGCCTGATCAGTTCCGCGTGACTGCGGGAACCAAGCTGCGGCTGAACCAGACCGGCCTTAGCATCATCGACACGGTAAACAAAAAAGAAATTACCGCGTCCGCTTTAAAATCCGCAAACCAAAATTACCATGCTCAACTGATGCTGTTTGATGTAATCCCCATCAAAACAGTCAGCGTGAAAGTGGTGCAGGAAAAGCTTTTGGTGCCTTGCGGTACTCCTTTCGGCATCAAAATGTTCACAAACGGCGTGATGGTGGTTGGCGTTGCCGACATTGAAAGCGCCGGAAAAATGATCAATCCCGCCGCTGTGGCGGGCGTGAAGGTGGGCGATATCATTACCGAGGTAAATGGAAAAGGCGTTACCCAGAACAGCCAGGTGGCGAAGCTCATTGAAAGCAGCGCCGGCGCACCGGTCGAGCTTTCCATTAAACGGAATGAAGAAACGCTCACAGCAACTCTTACCCCTATTCTGTCCGATGTGGACGGAAGTTATAAGGGCGGCCTTTGGGTACGTGACAGCACTGCCGGTATCGGCACCGTAACTTTTTATGATCCGTCGAACGGATCGTTCGGCGGTCTTGGCCATGGCATCTGCGACGTGGACACGAATGAGCTGATGCCGCTTCGCAGCGGCGACGTTGTTTCCGTGACCATCAGCGGTATTGTCAAGGGCCAAAAGGGCCGTGCAGGCGAACTGCGCGGCTATTTCAACAACGATTTCCCTGTCGGACAGCTGCAGGCCAATTCCGAAGGTGGTGTGTACGGCACGCTGAATTCCTCTCCTGTTTCTACCGAGGCTATCCCCCTTGCCGTGAAGCAGGAAGTGAAAACAGGCGCTGCACAGATTTACACCACAGTGGACGGAACAACGCCCAGACCTTATGGCATTGAAATCGAATCGATCAACTATCAGGACGGCACCAAAACGAAGAATTTGGTCGTTAAAGTGACCGATCCTGATCTGCTCAGCAAAACGGGAGGAATTGTTCAGGGAATGAGCGGCAGCCCTATTGTGCAAAACGGAAAATTAGTGGGCGCCGTAACCCATGTATTTGTCAATGATCCCACGCGCGGCTACGGAATTCTGGCAGAAAACATGCTGGAAATCTCCGAAAAAACGAGTCTGGAGAGCACGGAAAAGGCATCTTAAAACGAAATTTTTTACTATTTTGAAATATAATTACCAAATTCGCGTAAAAAATATTGTGTAAGGTATTGCCATAAATGCCAATATATGGTATTATAAGCCTGTAAATTAAAAAACAGGGGGATATGTTCATGGAAAAACATTTAAAACTGCTGATTTCTAATGACACTGACGAATTTGCTCGAAGCTATTCTCATGATTTTGAAGTTGCGGGTATTGATGTCGTCTATTCTCCAAAGGATGGACTGAGGGTTTTGGACCATATTGATCTCGAACAACCTGACGTCGTCCTTGTGGACCTGTTCATGCCCCGACTGGATGCGATCGGAGTCATTCATGGGATTCGAAAAAAGTACGCCTCTAAGGCGCCTTCCTTCATTGTCATGTCTACATTCAGCAGCCCCACGCTGGAGCGTGAGGTAATGCTTTCCGGAGCTGCATATTTTGTAATCGTACCGTTTGACGCAAAGGAACTGGCTCAAAGAATCTTAAAAATATGCGGCAGTATCGCCCCAAAATCGGAACAGGCTTCGGTACCGGCACCAAAAGGCAAACCCTCTCTTGAAATCCAGGTCACAGAAATCCTTCACCAGATCGGTGTTCCGGCTCATATTAAGGGATACCATTACCTGAGGGATTCTATTATCATGGCCGTGCAGACACCAGACATTATCAATGCCGTGACCAAGCAGCTGTACCCCAGTGTGGCCAAACGGTACGAGACTACGCCCTCGCGTGTGGAACGTGCTATCCGCCATGCCATTGAGGTAGCCTGGGACAGAGGCGACATCGACATCCTGAATTCCTATTTTGGGTACACGATTCACAACACCCGCGGAAAGCCCACTAACAGTGAGTTTATCGCCATGATCAGCGATAAGCTCCGGCTGGAAATGAAGTCCGCCAGCTAAAGAAAAAACTCCTTTCCCCAATCAGCCGGATGAGGATCCGCTTTTTAGGGAAAGGAGACTTTTTTTGCAATTTTTCGGATTTATTTGTAAATTCAAAAAGCCGATATTTTTAGAAAACAAAGCGAGACAAGGCGGCGGCGCAGGAATACAGGACGTATTCCCAGAATTTTGAACACAGCCGCAGCCCGCTTTTCCTCCAATAGACAATTGCGTTGATCTTACCAACAGAGCTTGTGATAAACAGCCCTGTTTTCGATTACATCGAGGTGCTCTTGGTCACAAACAGCAGGGAGTTCGGAACCGGACGCTCCTTGCCGTCGGACGGCTTATTGCGCAGCAACAGCGTGCTGTTGCCGTAATTGCGGCTGAGCAGCGTAGCGGAACCGCCCGCATCCAGATTGCCGGCCTGCACCGCTCCCATGTCCTTCATCAGCTGGGCAAATTCCTTCAGCGTCGCCCCTGTAGAATACTGGGACTGACGGCCGTCTACCATTACGAAAAACACGGTTCCATCGGCACGAAGGCCAACGCCAAGCCGCGGCGAATAGGTTCTTTGATCCGCATCCTTTTGCGTGACGACGTTTCCGTCCTTAACAAGGAGCGTATCATACAGGCCGATCGCGTTCTGCAGCTCGGATTTCATCTGCGGGTAATCTGCATTCGAAGCGATCACCGGAGTGCCGTCCTTCTTAATTCCGAAAAAGTTCCAGCGATAGGCACGGGAAGACACAGTGCCCTGTACCTCAACGCCGTCTTTGACGACAACGCCCCACGGCTGATTCGTGGTCATATTGAACATATCACCGTTGATCGCCGCGACGACCGGTTTTCCGTTTGCCATGGCCGAAGCAGCCTGCGCGCGCACCGTAGCGGCGTGATAGCCGCCCGCATATGTAGTATCACCGGGTGTGCCAACCGTAATGCCAATCTGTCCCGCTGAGGGCTCGTATTCCAGCATAAAGCACTCATTGATTTTACAACTTAAATTTGTATAGGTGAATCTTGTTTCCACAAGACCGGGCGCTACCGTTCTGCTGTAATCGCTCATCAGAGAGGTCGCTACCAGATTTGTCAGGCTGAGCTGCCCGAACACCGGCACCGCCGCAGAAGCCGTGGCAGACATCTGCACAGCGGCCAGCAACACGGCAGCTGCGGATACAATCTTACGTTTCGTTGATTTTGATTTCGAGCTTTTTGATTGTTTCATCTTTGCTGAGGTCTCCTTCCTTAGTTATCTTCATCTTAGACCATCAGGAAGATTATGTCAACCAAAAACAGGCATTTTCTTCTGGAAAAATTATGTTAAATTTTGGTAATTTTTACTTGGCTGAAGATCTCACCGATCGGGTCACTGATCATCAGCGCCGCGCTCTGATCCGCGGGCGTAGAAGAGCGATTGATCACGACCAGACGGCTGCCGCCAAAATAGTGGATCAACCCGGCGGCAGGGTACACAGCCAGCGACGTTCCGCCAATGATCAGCATGTCTGCCTTGCGGATCGCCGTGACCGCACCGTTGATCACATCCTGGTCAAGCCCCTCCTCATACAGCACCACATCGGGCTTGATCGTACCGCCGCAGGTGCAGATGGGAATTCCTTCGCTGTGCAGAATAAATTCGGCATCATATTCTTTATGGCATTTCTGGCAATAGTTGCGGTGCACAGAGCCGTGCAGCTCGTATACGCGCTTGCTGCCCGCTTTTTGGTGCAGGCCATCAATGTTCTGAGTCACGACCGCCGACAGCTTGCCCGCCTGCTCCAGCTCTGCCAGCTTACGGTGGGCTGCATTTGGCTGTGCATCCAAACACAGCATCTTTTTGCGGTAGAAATCAAAAAACTCCGCCGTGTGCCGCACATAAAAGCTGTGGCTCAGCATTTCCTCTGGCGGATAGCGGAACGATTGGTGATACAGGCCGTCTACACTGCGAAAATCGGGAATCCCGCTTTCTGTGGATACCCCCGCTCCGCCGAAAAACACAATCCGGCTGCTTTCGTCTATCATCTGCTGAAACTGCTCCATCTTTGTCATTCAGAATCCTCCCATCGTCCATTCTCTTTCCTTTATCTTAGTCTGCAAAGTATGGAAAATCAAGCTTCTTATCTATTCTGCCGATTTTACCGACCCGCAAACCGCAAAAAATTCGAAATTTCTCAAAAAAAGGATTGCGTTTTGCCTGCAAGTATGATAAAATAATCCACGTTGCAATTCCGGGTGTGGCGCAGTTGGTAGCGCGCTTGACTGGGGGTCAAGAGGCCGTGAGTTCAAGTCTCGCCACTCGGACCA
>NZ_CBYL010000049.1 GCF_000577335.1 Faecalispora jeddahensis
ATTTATGAATATGATCTGCTGGAAGAACCGGATCTGACCACCTCGGCCACGATTAACCTCAACAAGAATGGTGAGATCATCAGCATCACGGAAGAAATTGACCATACACCCCAAAATGGGGGTAGTGGTCAGAAAACACCGGATGACCATACCCCCCATTTCGGATGCGGTGCTCAAAGCACCCTATGCTTTTCGGACCCTATCCAAAAGGGGGGCGGTAAAGATAATACTACGTCTGATAATACTCCTTTTGATAATATTGAATCAGTCAGTCCTTCTTACAATGAAAGACTGACTGATTTTTTGTCCAACCGGATCAAAGAACAGATCGAATACAATTATTTTGCAGAGGAGTTTCCGGATGACCTGCTGACCATCAGTGCCTTGGTTGATTGCATGGTGGAAATTAGGGCATCTCATGAAACTAAGGTGAATGGTGTGCCACACAGCAGAGAAGTCCTGGCCCCTTACATAGCCAAGGTCGATAGCTGCACGGTTCGCGAGTTTATGGAGCATATGCGAGGAAAGTCCCTCAAAGGCGTAAAAAACATTACAGCTTACTATCGCAGTTGCTTTATAAATTACCTACGGGAGCAGGAACTTAGTAAAATGGTGATTTAGGAGGTATAAACTATGCAGCAAATTCGCTCAGTCATAAAGTACCCCGGATCAAAATGGCGTATTGCTGACTGGATCATCAACCACATGGCAGAACACCGTAGCTATCTGGAACCGTATCTGGGCAGCGGCGGTGTTTTCTTTTAGATCATAAAACAGAAAGAAGGATTGAACTTCTATGAAAGCAACAGGGATGGTAAGACGCATCGACGGCTTTGGGAGGGTGGTTATCCCAAAAGAAATTTGTCGAACATATGGTATCCGCGAGGGTGATCCGCTCGAAATTTTTACAGATGATGGCAGCGTGATTTTTCGTCGTTTTAATGACTCTCAACCACTTCTGGAAACACTTCAACGTTTACGGGAAGATGTCCGGAATACCGATGACTTACAGAATCGTTCTGCACTGCTAAAGGTGATTGCAGAGATGGATACTTTACTGAACGCCGAACCGACTTGCAGTCCGGTGCAAAAATTGGAGGAAGTATCACGATGAACGCTGAACAGCAGAAAGCCTATGAGAGTATGCAATCAGCAATTGAAGAGTTCAGAAACCAAAATCCTTAAATTAACGCAGAGCTAAAAGCCCTGTGTTTTTTATTTTACAAGTATGAAAGGAAGTACAATTATGAGCATCAAAATCGCTATTACTTACGAAAAGGGCGGCGTCGCCAAAACCACCACAGCAGTCAACGTGTCTGCAATCCTCGCGGAGCAGGGTTACCGGGTACTGCTGATTGATCTAGACCCTCAGAGCTACGCTACCAGTTATTACGCTCTTTATGATGATTCCGTTCCTAGTATCAACGACGTGATGCAGGGGCGCGTTGCGGCAAAGGACGCTGTCAGAGACTGCGGATTCTTCGGGCTGCAAATGATTCCATCAAACTTTGCTTTTAAAGAGATTGAAACCTTCCTGATGGCCAAAACGCGGGGGCAGGATTTCTTTCTTAAAAATGCTCTTGCCGACATGGAAGAGGATTTTGATTTTATCTTCATGGATTGCCCTCCCTCCGGGGAGCGTATCAAAACAAACGCTCTGGCCTTTGCCGATTATGTGATACTCCCCACCATCCCCGATGACTATGCAGTGCAGGGTCTGCTGTGCATGTCCACCTTCATTGTCGATATTGTGAAGTATGTAAATCCCTCTTTGGCTGTCCTGGGTGTGCTGATTACGATAGACGAACGCACGGCCAACAAGATAGCCTATAAAACAGCCCTGCAGTCGCAGGATATTTTCCCCTGCTTTACAACCTCAATCCGTAAAAACACAAAGCTTTCCGAAGCGATCAACGCCCATCAGCCCATCAACGTATATGAACCGAAAAGCAACGGCTGCCAAGATTACAAGGCTCTTACCGAAGAAATCTTGGCAAAGCTGCAGTTGAGGTAAGGTTATGGCAAAGTATTATTGCAAATGCGGCCGCACCTTTCAGAAAAGCGGTGATTCCGGAACTACCGGCTACCGCCTGAAAGAGTATGGCCCGCAGCATGAATGCCACGGCTGCCCTTACGCGCTTCCGGTAGTAGATAACTGCTGGGATAATAAAAGTAATTCCTGGAGCGAAACAGTTCGTGCGTGGGAATGCCGTACCAGTCAGCGTTTGAATTACGATACCTATGCGGATCTGTCTCTGGGAAGCAAAACAGTCGGTAGCGTTTACTCACTGGATTTTCCCTTTCTGCAGGAGATACAGTCCTTCATACAGCAGACGGACGGTATTTCAACTGATAGAGGAAAACCCGGAGAGCGCGGTGTACAGTACGGCACTGACGGCCTTTATCGCTTACCAATTTACCCGGATCAAAACAAAAAGGGCATTTCTGCAAAGCAGGCGCTATTTGATCGTTTCTTTCTTTCGGATTGCAGCCGGAAGGATGTTTCCCCCGGGCAGGAAAGAGAAATCATTTTAGAGAGGATTGAGGGAGCTACTATGGGAAAAATTAACATTGGCAATATTTCTGCCGGTTTGAATAAAGTGAAGGGTATCACACAGAGTCTGAAAAGCGTGGCAAAACATGAGCTGATCCCCACCGAGTACATCAAAGTGGGATATGACAATCCATACGCCGTGAACGACACGCAGCAGAGCCGGTATGAGCTCGCCATGAGTTTACAAGCCAATGGATTGCTGAATCCACTGATCGTCAACAAAAAGTCGGACACAGAATACTGGCTGATCTCCGGGGAGCATCGGCTCAGTGCAATCAAAGAAAATTTGAACTGGCCGACCGTGTCTTGCATGGTATACGACAACATCAGTGATAATCAGGCGAAGCTGATGCTCCATGCGGTCAATCTGGATGTGCGGGAATACACCACCGCTCAAAAGCTGCAATTTTATCAGCAGACAGAACAGTTACTGATGCAGATGAAAGAAAGCGGAGAATTTACCGGCGCCATCCAGCAGGGGATTGCGGAAACACTCAAGGTCAGCACCCGGCAGGCTCGAAAATATAAAAAGATCGTGGAATATCTGTCGCCGGAAGATCAGCAGCGGGTTATAGACGGTGAACTCAGTATTGATAAGGCATATCAGATGACAATGCCCTCTGCTCCGCCGAAAGAAGAACCGGCAATGAAAACCGGAAGTACTTCCGCTTTTGCGCCAGAAGCAGAAGACGAATCTCTATCCCCATCAATGAAGTTTGAACCTTCCTATATTCGGATGTCAGAATTGAGCGCTGATGAACTTTCAGATGCTATCAAGCAAACAGATGTTAGCAGACCCGAAAGCGGAAGCGCTTCCGATTTTGAATCAAGGACAGTAATTGACCACCACCCCCAAAATGGGGGGTATGGTCAGGAAGCTGATACCGAAACCGGAAGCACTTCCGATTTTGACGCTGCTTTTTGGGACGAGAAAGTGAAATTCGCTATTAAAAAGCGTTATGACTGCAAAAAGCTATTTCAGTATTATAAATCGCAGATTCCCACAGTACAGGAAGCAATCAGGGACATATTAAAACCAGATTACGGCCTCTCTTCCGGAACCGTAATATTCCCTGGCGATATCGCAGGGTTTGCTTCCGCGCGATCCACATCGTTTGAAGTCGAGTATTTCGCAAAAGACAACACACAGCGCTATACATTCACTTATTCTCAGGTTGACGCCTATATTCGCCAGATGATACGCACTAACGAGTTACTGGACAGGAAAAGCCGTAAAGAAATCCAACAGCAGGGCGAACTCGAATAACCGGAAGCGCTTCCGAATTTGAAAGGAGATCTACCAGTGAAAATTACCCACGTTAAAATTGAACCGGTATGCGGAATGCCTCGTCTAAAAGGAATTGCCAGCATCGTCTTGGATGACGAGCTGGCAATCAACGAAATCAAAATCATACAGGCCGAAAATGGTATGTGTGTCGAATTTCCCAACAACAAAAAACGAAACAAATTTGGCTACCAAAACATTGCACCGCTAAATCCTCAAATTAGAGGATATTTACAGTCGGTGATCCTGAACGCCTACCAATCGGCACTGGAAGCGGGATGAATATCATGCCAGTTGTTTTATCAGCTTCGGTCTACTGGATTGTAAGATATCCAAGGCCCCCTGATAGCTCCCGATCCATTGATCCATTTCCGGATGCTTCAAAACCACCGGCATCCGGGGATGGATTTTCACAATGGATTCATTTGCTTCTGCTGTTAAAATCACAAACCGACGTTCACCATCAAAGTCGTTGTAAAGACCGGCCATGTACAGCGCACCCTCGTTTGGTAAATTAAACTGATACTTGATTTTCGGTTTTTTATGCGTCCATTCGTAAAACCCACATGAAGGTATAATGCACCGTCTTACTTCTAAGCTTTTTCGGAATGTCCGAAGCTCCGCTGCCGTTTCCCCGCGGGCATTTATGTGGACACCTCCATTAAACTTTGGAAAGCCCCATTTGATAGCTTCTGCCACAAGTCTATTGTCCTTCTGAATGAGCACCGGTGCGCTATTTGTTGGGCCTATCTCACCTATCTTTATATCTTGATTTTTTCTCTGTACTTCCTCGATAATTTCCCGTATCTCTTTTATTTCAGGATCGGAAAAAAGGACGTATCGGCCGCACATAAAAATCACCTCTCGTTATATTCTGTCCTCTTTTGCATCAACAAACCACTTATCTTCTTCTAACCAGATATATCGCTCTCTACCTTTAATTCGACAGAGATAACGGATGCCTGTGCCACCTGCCTTGAGTGATGCCGCTTGACGCACGTCCAATACTTTATCAATCTCATATAGCAGCTCCGGCGACCAGCGAATGGCCAAAGGAATAATTTGACCCTCCTCGGTGTACCGGACTATCATATCAACATATTTTTTCATGGGTTCCACCTCTTGCTCCTAGAAATATCCGACCGGGTGAATCGTGTGATCACGCTTGGGATCACATCCGGACAGCTCCGGATCTTGCAAAAGGACTGCCGGCCGCACAGCATTGGTTCCAAAGCGCCTTTTCAGCCCATCCACGGTAGTATCCAGTCGCTCCCTGCGTAGCTGCTCCTGCCCCGAACCGAATAAATCAAGCTGCAGCGGAGCCGAATCACTGACCAAATCGGAGATACTGATGCCCAGGCTGCGTATAGGCTTTTGCCAGTAATAATGCCGTTCAAATAAATCCATTCCTATTTGTGCAATTTCGGCGGTGATGTTGGTGTAACGGCTCAACGTATGTTGTCTCGTAAAGCTGGACAGCTGATTGTCACGGACGGCGATGCTAACAGTCCGCCCTTTAAAACCCTGTTCCCGTAATCGACGGGCCACACTGTCAGCAAGCACGTACATTATAATTTTGACGTCCTCTTTGTTTTCCAGGTCCCGGGGTGTGGTGGTACTGTTCCCTATACTTTTAACATCTTCATGATCTTCATAGCGAGCAACCGGTGTACTATCAAACCCATTTGCAAAAGCGTGTAGTACACTGCCCCATTTTCCGAACCAACCTTTGAGAGTTTTTTCAGGAGTACCGGCCAAGTCGCCTATTGTGTGCTTGCAATAAGATTCTAATTTTCGTTGCGTGGCTCGGCCAACGTAAAGCAAATCGCCAACCGGCAGCGGCCAGACAAGCTCTTTAAAATTATCCCGCCGAATCTCCGTTACTGCGTCAGGCTTTTTGTAGTCTGATCCCAACTTTGCAAAAATCTTATTGTAAGATACTCCGATGCTCACGGTGATCCCCAGCTCCTCCTTGATCCGGCAACGGATCTCCTGCGCGAGCTGCACACCATTCACACCTTTAGCAGTAACCTCGATCCAGCATTCATCCAAGCCATACGGCTCTACCCGATCTGAGTAATCAAGATAAATTTGATGACAAAGGCGCGAAAAGCGTTTGTAATCCTCAAAGCGTGGCGGGACAATCACTAAATCTGGACACTTCTGCCGAGCCTGCCAAAGGGCCTCGCCTGTTTTAATGCCATATCGCTTTGCGTGGTCATTTTTGGCCAAGATTATTCCGTGCCGCTGCTCCACATCACCACCTACCGCTACCGGCCTATCTCTGATTTCCGGCCGGTGTAGACACTCGACGCTGGCATAAAAACTATTGCAGTCAGAGTGTAAAATTGTTCGTTCCATCTCGTCACCACCAAACACTTGTTCTATATATTATGGAACGTGTGTTCGAAATATTCAAGAGGAAATAAAAGACATCTGATTTGTTTTCAATCAGGTGTCTTTTTTTGTTACACAGAAAGGAGGAATCCACACGGAAACCAAAAACATTGTTATAACCGCAGACCGGTTATTATCTCTAGCTCAATGCAGCCAGCGCATGACCGGCTATGTAACACCGGATGACACGCTCCTAATCGTGCGCCTGATGAGTACAGATGGTACGCCGATCAACTTATATCTGGACAAGCGCTGTGTCTATGACGGATTTTGCACCTATGAACCGCCGTAGGATGAGCTTCCGGAAATCTACTTCTAAAAAACTTTAAAGGAGAATGGAAATGAAAAACAAAATCAATTTGGCATTCCGTAAAACAGTTGGACTATTAAAAAGCGAAAAGGGTGCATCCGCAATCGAAATTGCTGGTGCAGCAATCATCGCCATTGTATTGGCTATGATTATTTTGAATGCATACACCGGCATCTTTTCCGAAACAATTATTCCTGGTATCAAGGCGAAAATCGCTGAAATGTTCGCAGTCAAATGACACAGGTAATTAAGATACTAAGGGAATCCAGAGCCGCAGAACGCATTCTTCTTTTTGTTCTCTTATTCCTCTGCATGGGTATTCTTTTGAAGATGCAGTCAGAAACTTGGATACTGTTCAAAGGTATTCTTTTTATCATTAGTCTGCTGATAATCAGCTTTTCTGACTTCAAGCTTCAAATTATCCCTGATATTTTATTGATTCCAGTTATCTGCTCCGGTTTTATCGGTGTAACATGGAACTCAGTTGTAGGGCTGTTTTTCCCTTCTGCCTTGTTTTTAACGATGGCTTATTTCAAAAACGGTATTGAAGGCGGGGATATAAAGCTGATGGCAGCTTGCGGTTTTGTATTGGGCATATACGGTGCAATACTCGCAGCGCTTATAGGTCTGCTCTTATTCCTCATCGTACATCTACCAACATATCTAAATCAAAAAAATAAAGTTTATGCGCTTGCACCCTGCCTTAGTGTAGGGTGCTTTTTCGCATTTAACATGATCGGAGGCTAAAATGAAAAAATTTTTTAAAGACAGAAAGGTGCTGGGCGGTCTCTGCATCGTACTGGCATTAATCCTATCTTTTGTTGTCGCTCCTGCATTCAGCAACATTAAAAGTAAACAGATCGAGATTGTCCGGGTAAAAAGTCAAATCGAAGAAAACACGCTGATCACAAAAGACATGGTAGAAATCGTAAAAGTGGGGGGATATAACCTGCCGGGCAATACCGTGACTGACCCGAATGAGGTAATTGGAAAATATGCTTTAGCCACATTAATGCCCGGTGACAGCATTTTGGATACTAAAATTGCAACTGAGTCCCCTAATGCTTATTTATCGCAGCTTGATGGAAAACAGGTGGCTGTATCAATTTCCATCAAAAGTTTTGCGTCAGGTATGTCCGGTAAGCTGCGGGCCGGAGATATTATCTCTCTTTCTGTTGCTGACTACGGCGACTTAAAACAAACTCTGATGCCGGAGGAACTACGATATGTTCGACTGATTGCAGCCACTAACAACACAGGTGTGGACAGATCTGCCGACCAAAAAGATACCAGTTCAGACGATATGCCGTCCACTCTAACGGTAATAGTGACGCCGGAGCAGGAACTAAAGCTTGTGGAATATGAGAACCAAGGGAAACTGCATGCTGCTTTAGTTTATCGCGGCTTCGAGCAGAACGCTCAGAAGTTTCTTGAATTGCAGAGCAAATATTTGAATGGAGGTACAGCAAGTAATGCCGGATAATCGTTTGATTGCAATTTGGGGAAGTGTAGCCAGTGGCAAAACCACTTTGACCATAAAAATTGCAAAAGAGCTGGCTGCACTGAAAAAGAATGTCTTGGTGATCCATTGTGATAATGAAACTCCGATCTTACCGCTATTGCTCCCGATCGAAGAAAGCATTTCTACACTAGGAGATGTATTATCTTTGCCGGAGCCAACCGTAACCGATCTGTTGAAGCATTGCCACATCTACGGCAACAGCGGCTATCTTAGTATCATGGGATATAAGCTGGGAGATAACCTGATTACCTATCATGAATATCTTGATCCGGAGGTCAGATCGCTTTATCGCCTTTGCCTCAAAATTCCTGACATTGATTATATTCTGGTAGATTGTTCACACCACACCAGCGAAATACTGACAGCCACCGCGCTGGAGATTGCCGACCAGGTGTTACAGGTTTCCACAGCTACACTGAAAAGTGCTGTGTACAACGAATCACAAAAGAGGTTGCTGCAGGGGGCCAGGTATCAATACAAGAAGCATTTGCAAATTTTGAATGATGTATTCCCCAAACAGGATACCTATTCCTTCCGGGAAGCCTTGGGAGGTGCAAACTACATCTTCCCTCACTGCCCCGCCATTACCCAACAGACCGAAGAAAAGAAATTGCTTGATGCGGTTTATGGCAAAGAGGGAAAAGTTTTTCAATCAGCTATGGAAGATTTGATTAAGGAGGTCTTTCAGAAATGAGTAGAAACCTATTTCAAACCCAACAAAAACGACTCAGTTTTGCAGAAGTCTTTAATCATACCCAAAATTTTATGTTTCAGAAATATAAGGAACTGCTGGCGGGCGATGCAGAAAAAAGCAAAAATCAGCTGATAGCATATACCCAACAGTACTTAACAGAACAAGGGTATGAAGTAGAAGGATACAGCTTTGATGACCTGGTAAACAAGTTGATTGATGAAATGACCGGATTTTCTTTTCTCTCTCAATATCTGGATTTTCGAATTAAAGATGTAGAAGAAATTAATATCAACTCATGGAATGACATCAAGGTCACTTTCAGCGATGGACGGGTGGAACCGGCAGTAGGAAGATTTTATTCGCCTAATCATGCTCTAAATACTGTTCGTCGATTATTGAGCAGATCGAGAATCGTTTTAGATGACAAGACGCCTTGCGTTCGAGGACATCTGAATAAGAAAATTCGTATTACTGTAAACGGCTTTGGAGTAATCGATGAAGACGTTGGCGTAACAGCATCCATCCGATTCATTAATCCTCAGAAGTTAGGTAAAGAAGATTTCGTCCGCTTTGGTACGGCCACGGAAGAAATGCTGGATTTTCTCAGCATTCTGTATCGATATGGTATTTCCATGTGCTTGGCCGGACCAACAGGCACAGGAAAAACCACCATCATGAGCTGGATCATGTCTACAATTCCGAACGACAAGCGACTCTACACTGTAGAAAACGGTACAAGAGAGTTTGACTTGCCCAAAAAGGATGATGACGGCAATGTGATAAATAATGTGATTCACACCTGCACCCGTTATTCCGACGATCCTGCTCTTAGCATCACACAGCAGATGCTGCTCGAGCAAGGGCTTACATTTAATCCAGACTACTTCTGCTTAGCCGAAATGAAAGGATCGGAAGCCTATGAAACACAGGAAGCTGCCCGCACCGGTCATGCTGTCATTTCTACAGTACACGCTATCAGCTGCGAAAAAATATACGACCGTATTCTTGATCTGTGCAGCTTAAAAGGAAATCTTAGCGATAAACTGTTATCTCGTTTTGTTGTTGACGCATTTCCAATCACCTTTTTCATCAAAAAGATGGAGGATAACGTTAGAAGGATAACCGAGATTTGCGAATGCTCTATAGATAGCGATGGCACCCGAAAATTAAACCGGCTGTATCAATACCACACACTCCACAATGATATTGTAAAAGGCAAAACTGTTATTACCGGAAAATTTGAGCGTGTAGGTGTTATCTCAACCAAGTTGCAGCAGACACTTCGGGACAATGGGATTCCCGAGGCCCTTCTGCAAAATTTCATTGGTGGAGGTGAACATACTTGACCTTCTTATTCACCTTAGCTTTTTTGCTGTTAATTGTAGGTGCTTTTTTACTTCTCCAGTTATCGCCTTTGGATTTGGTGGATCAAGTAAATACTTTTGCGGCTCAGCGAAAGACAAAACTTAAAAAAAGTGTCGCTCTTAGCAAAAAGCCAGTTAAACTTCGAGGAATCAAAAGAATTGTGAAGGAAGCTCAAGATATACTAGCACAGGAAAATGATAAACAGAAATGGCCACAATTAATTCTCGCCTCTATGGGGCTTGCGGCGCTAGGGCTATTAATTTCCAGTGCGTTGAACAACGTCTTTCTTGCACCGGTGCTGGCAGGCGGTTTAGGATTGATGCCGTTCCTTCTGATATCGTTTTCTTATATTCGTAAGAAAAAGGGGTTAAATGCCGCATTGGAAACAGCCCTTTCAACAATTACATCTTCTTATTTACGTACAGAATCCATTGTTACAGCTGTTCGTGAAAACGTAGATCATCTGGATCCGATTATCCGACCAACCTTTGAAAGATTTTTGGTACAAGCAGATCTCATCAGCTCCGATCTGATGGCAGGGTTGGAAACCATGAAGCGAGGAATTGACAGTCCCGTTTTTCACGAGTGGATTGATGCTATGAAGCTGTGCCAGAAGGACAGAAACCTAAAGTCCACATTATTGCCGATTGTCAACAAGATGTCCGATATGCGTGTGGTATCCGGTGAGCTTAATATCCTTTTATATCAGCCTCTAAAGGTATACGTTATTATGGCTCTGTTCTTGGTTTTAGAGATTCCTTTCATTCGCATTTTGAATGAAGAGTGGTATCTACTGCTGATGAACACCGTCGCGGGCAAAATCGTTATAACCATTGATGTGATCCTTTTGCTGATATCTTTCGTAAATGTCATACGCAGCACCAGACCCATTGAATACAGGAGGTGACAATATGCTGATTTATATTTTGTGCTTTTGTTTTCTATCAAGTGGCATTTACCTTCTACTATGCGATTTGTTGCATATCCCTACATTGGCAAGCTCACATGCCGCAATGGAAATTGCCAGAGGCGGTAAATCAAAAGTTTGGAAAGCCGACACTCTATTGTTGGCATTAGCCTCCAAACTCAGTCCGTATATTAAACTAAACCTCCAGCAAAAGAAAAACTTGGAAGCCTCGCTGCTATATGCCGGAATCAATATGCAGCCAGAAACATACTTGGCTAATGCAATTATTAAGTTGCTACTGAAAATGTTACTTCTGTTCCCATTTACCATAACACTTCCGGTTATGGATCTGGTTGTTATTTGGTGGGCTGTGAACAGCTTTTTTGCAGACATTGGATCTGCGCAAAAAATGGTCAAAGAGAAAAGAGAACAAATTGAACGTGAACTGCCACGGTTTGTTGCCACAATCGAACAACAGCTGCATTCCAACCGTAATATCTTAGCTATATTGATCGGGTATAAAAGCAGCGCAGGAGAAGCATTCCGCAATGAATTAGAGTTGACGATTGCCGATATGCAGTCGGGAATTCCTGAACAGGCTTTGGTGCGTATGGAAGCAAGAGTAAACAGTATCATGATGAGTGAAACCGTGCGCGGCCTATTAGCCGTAATGCGCGGGGACAATGGGGCCATGCACTTCTCTATGTTGGCCAATGATTTCAAAAAACAGGAACGGCAGCAACTGAATATGATTGCGATGAAACGGCCCGATGGTTTAAAAGTATTCAACTATCTGGTTCTGGCTGGTTTCTTTATTACGCTGGTCGTTCCCATTGCAATGTATTTAATGGATCTATTACATCAAATGGCAGGGTGAAAAATGAAAAAGATAAAAGACATACTGACCTCTTCCCGCGGAAGTATTGTGTTTGAATCTCCTGTAATGGTGGTATTAGTCGTTATGGTTCTTATGCTATTTTTGACCGTAGCTCCAGCCTTCATCGACAAGCAGCAACTCGATGTCTATGCATCAGAGTTGCTGCGCACCGCCGAGCTATCCGGTCAGGTTGGGGAAGAAACCTCGAAAATGGCGAGTAAGCTGAATGATCGTACCGGTCTGGAGCCGAGAATTTCTTGGTCTAAGACTGGTAAAATCCAGCTTGGCGAGGAAATCATTATTACATGTACGATTCAAAAAGATCTCGGTTTCGGCAACCTGGGCTCTTTTCCAGTTACCTTACAGTCTCGGCAAACAGGAAGATCGGAGGTTTATTGGAAGTGAAAAGGCTCTTGATTATTCTTAAAAATCACAGTGGCAGTTCTGTGTTTTTGACGGCTGCCGTTATTTTTTCCTTACTGATCGCTACGTCCGCAGGATTTGAATACCTGCGTCTACAAATAATTGCCTACGGCACACGTAATGCAATGGAATCAGTTGTAACCCAGTCCTGCACGTCCAACTATGATCGACTGTTCAATGGATTGCGTGAGGGGTATAGCGGAGCCTATCAGTTTACCGGTTCTGACTGGTCGGAAAATGTTGATGATCAATCCATCTATGGATTTGTAAATGATCAGCTGGGAACCAAGTACAACGGCGGTGAATATACCAAATCGAATAGCAGTGGTTATGAATACAAAATAACTGATCTGAAAATCAAAATGACAAACACTCCTTTCACTTCTAGTGGAAGCGATGAACAATTTACCGGCGTCGCTTCCTATACCGTTATCATACCGATGTCATTCGGCTGGCAACAAAGCCCACCCTTAGAAATACCCATTGAGGTAAAGGCAGGTTATCAACCTAAATTTTAAAGCACCTGTAAAACGAGCTTTACAGGTGCTTATTGTTTAAAGGAGGGACAAAATGAAAAGAAGCAAAACGACGACTGTCGTACTTACATGCTTGTTGTTATTTATGTTCACGATTTTCGGCGGGGGCACCGCTCTGAGTGCTTTAGGAATTATTTCAATACCTTTCTTCAATTCTTCGTCCGAAAACACAACTTCTACTGCATCTACTAGAGGTCATGATTCTGATACTAACGGTATATTTCTACCGTCAGGTATACAGCTTTATAATCCGCAAACTTCGGTGTCCTCCAATATTGCAAATGAAGAAAACTCGATTTCTGAGAGTATTGGGGATACGAGCAATGAAAAAGATTATTCTTATGTCGCGGAGCTTACCGGAAGCTCCGGAACTTCCTTAAATTCTCAGAGTAGCACACCATCTTCATCTGGGAATACCGGGAGTTCTTCGGACAGTTCAGCTTCTACCCCTGCTGATTCTGACGCCAGCAGCGGAAGTGCTTCCGATTCAAGTAGTTCAAATAGTAATACAAGTTCAGGCGGCACAATAATTCCAGGGAATCGTCCAAAGCCTTCTGAAGGGGGCGGCTCGGTATCTGTTAAATCTGTCGTGCTTGATCAAAGCGACGTAACGATTAACAGAAAAAACACTTTGCAGCTGACAGCAACCGTAACCCCTCAAAATGCTAAAAACAAAGCAGTCACATGGACATCAAGCAATCCGGACGTTGCTACTGTAGACAATGCCGGAAAAGTTACCGGCATTGGGGCCGGTAACACTACTATCACAGCTTCGGCAGGTCAAAAGACAGCAACTTGCGAAATTACTGTAGTGGTGTTGATGGACGGCATTACTCTCAACCATACTGAACTTTCAATCGACAAGGGCGGGGCGGAGCAGCTTACAGCTAAGATCACCCCAGAGGATACCACAGAGGATAAAACAATTACCTG
The DNA here is from genome assembly GCF_000577335.1 of Faecalispora jeddahensis. Classification (GTDB taxonomy): domain Bacteria; phylum Bacillota; class Clostridia; order Oscillospirales; family Acutalibacteraceae; genus Faecalispora; species Faecalispora jeddahensis. Next base: position 13,804 of record NZ_CBYL010000049.1, read on the forward strand.
GACATCTTCCGCCCCTGATATTATCAGTGTTGATGACAACGGGCTGGTGACAGCTCATAAGGTCGGAAAAGCCGTTGTGAAAGCCTCAGCGGTCGGAGCCTCGGCCAGCTGCGAAGTCACGGTTTTGTCACCGATGACCGGCATCAGCCTGGATAAATCCACTCTTATTCTTAACCGCAATAGTTCAGACAAACTCGCCGTCAGCTTTTTGCCGGTGGATACCACTGATGGCCGCGAAGTGACATGGAGCAGCAGCGCTCCGGAAATTGCTGATGTTGATCAGCAGGGAAATGTTATCGCCTACAGTATCGGGACGACGACAATTACGGCCCGTTGCGGTGAGTTTACGGCCACATGTGATGTGACTGTAATCGCTCTGATCGAGGGCATTTTTCTTGACCAGACGGAAATAACGCTGGATCGCGGCGCAGAAGGCCAGCTCACAGCTTCAATCGTTCCATTGGACACAACCGAAGATAAAACGATTACTTGGGTTTCGAGCAATCCCGACATTGCCACGGTTGATGCAGCCGGCAAGGTGAACGGCGTAAAGATAGGCACGACAACCATCACGGCCAAAGTCGGGGAACATATCGCGTCTTGCGATATTAATGTTGTGGCGCTGATTCATGGCATCACATTAGACAAATCTGAGCTTACCCTTGACAGAGATACCACCGGGCAGCTTGCGGTATCTTTTGATCCTCCGGATACCACCGATGATAAGACAGTTACCTGGTCCTCCAGTGACCCGACTGTTGCCACGGTTGATGTAGCCGGTAATGTGACTGCTGTTCAAATCGGTACTGCCACCATCACCGCCCAAGTCGGAACATATACCACAACTTGCAACATTACAGTTGTGGCTCTGATTCACGGTATCACACAAGCTAAATCGGAACTTACTCTTGACCGTGGAACCACCGATCAGCTAACCGTATCTTATGATCCGCCGGACACGACGGAGGATAAAACTGTGATTTGGACTTCCAGCAACCCCAGTGTGGCCACTGTAGATGCAGACGGTAATGTGACCGCTGTTCAAATCGGGGCAGCAATTATCACAGCCACGGTCGGAGAGCATACCGCATCTTGCAACGTCACGGTGGTGGCCCTAATTCACAATATTTTATTGGATCAGACTACATTTAAGCTTAATAAGGGACAAGGGCATCAGTTTATAGCAATTTATGATCCACCAGATACTACAGAGGACAAAACCGTTATCTGGTCTTCCAGTGATCCGACTGTTGCTGTCGTAGATAATGGAGGTATGCTGCTGGCGATTGCACCCGGCAACACAACAATTACTGCAAAGGTTGGTAATCACACCGCCACCTGCGATGTAAGAATACGTGATACCTATACAATTACGACGGCTGCGATTGGAAATGGATCGGTTTCTCCCGGTGGGCTTGTAGTCGAGGATAATACCATAACCCTGATAGCTACCCCCATCACAGGTCATCATTTTGTCAGTTGGACAGATAATGACGGCAATGTGGTTAATACAGCCACATATACCTATTCACCCAACAAATCGACAAAATGGACTGCACTCTTTAAAATCGATACCTATGATAATACACAGGTAACGATTCCTACCGATACTGCAGGCGGAACAGCAACTGTTTCTCCCGCTGCTCCATACACCTATGGTCAAACTGTAACCTACTCCGCCACACCGGCCAAAGGATACCATTTTGTAAACTGGACAAGTAATAAAGGCAACGTTGAAACTCGTCAGACGTTCGATTGGATATTGACCGGCCCGATCATCTGGACACCTCACTTTGAGGGTAATCTCTATACTGTACAGGCTACCGGTAAATCACCAGAAAAAGATGCTGGCGGTACAATTACAGGTACCGGAACATATCATTTTGGTGATACGGTTACGCTTAAGGCCGTGCCAGATTCCCAGTTCAAGTTTGTCAAATGGACAAACAGTGCTGGCGATGTAGTGGAAACGTCTACTCTTAGTTTTAAGCTTGATGATAAGTATGTCGACTCGTCAACTATTACTTGGACAGCCAATTTCATAATGAATGCTTTTGTGCGGGCTGACTATACAGCAACCAATGAATGTGATTCATTAGCATGGCGCTCCGGCAGCGCTGGCCTTTATATTGATTTTTATGGAGATAAGTATGAATCAAGCAAAGGAAGTCTAACCCTAACATTGGATAACCCTATATCGGTTAATGCTGGAGAACAATTATTATTAATTACCTATGAGGGGCGTTATTACGGCTATACAAAGAATCGTAGTACCTCTTATACGGTCTATGACGAAAATAACCAAGTGCTTGCATCAGGGTCTTTCAGCCTTTACAAAGATACCGAGAAAGAGCGGGATTCATCAACGCTAAAACTTACCGCCGGCAAAACTTCTAAAGTAGCAAAAATAGTATTTAGTATGTCAGGCTCCGGAAAATATCACGAAACCAGTAAAGATGATCAGCCTAGCATGATGTGGCTTGATTTGGATGACATTACTATCGCTGACCAGTATGTCTACGCCATCAGAAATTATAATCGTCCGAAATAGTGATCGTTCGGCCATCCGCTTTTTCGGGTGGCCGATCAACTTAAGGAGGTTTAAAGATGTTAAACGTTGCTGTTCTTATGGGGCGCTTAGTCGACACTCCAGAGCTTCGACATACACCTCAAAATCTGGCTGTGACGAGCTTCTCACTTGCTGTTGATCGTCCAAAGTTTTCAGGCAAAGATTCTCAGGCTGACTTTATCGATTTTGTTGCCTGGCGCTCTACAGCAGAATTCATTTGCAAATATTTTCGCAAGGGACAACTTATAGCCATTCAAGGATCGATACAGACGCGAAGCTATCGCGATCGAGAGGGAAACAAAAGAAAAGCCTTTGAAATATTGGTCGATAATGCCCACTTTGCGGGAGAAAAGAAGGAAAAGGATTCGGCGGCACCGCCGGATCCTTTTCCTAATTTTGTAGATGAAGATGGAGGAATTTCAGATGGCAAGTGATAAGAAATACCAAGAAATCACTGAAAAACTTTTAAACGGCGTGACAGAAGTTTTTCAGGGAGATCGATTCAAGCAGTACCTCCAGACTATGTCAAAATTTCATTCCTATTCGTTTCGAAACAGCCTTCTCATTCATTTACAAATGCCAGAAGCTAAAAGGGTTGCCGGATTTGAATCTTGGAAAAAGTTTAATCGTTATGTTAAAAGAGGTCAAAAAGGGATTGCAATCTTTGCGCCGTATCTTATCAAGAAAAAGGTTCAGTCAGAGAGTGAAAATCCTGAGGAAGATGGAGGAGAAACGGAGCAGGCTCTGGTGAAATTTAAGATCACCTATGTATGGGATGTATCGCAGACCGAAGGCGAACCTCTCCCTTCTTTTTGTAACGAGTTGACCGGCGATGTAGATCGATTCGATCAAATTTTCTCTATGCTGAAAGAAATATCCCTTTACAGTATCAGCTTTGAACAAATCCCCGGTACAGTAAAAGGATACTGCAGCTCCGAAAACAGAAAAATTGCAATTCAGATAGGCATGAGTGATGAGCAGACGATAAAAACTCTAATTCATGAAATTGCTCATTCACTGCTCCATGAAGATTCCAAAAAATCCAGAGAACAGGAAGAGGTGGAAGCTGAAAGCGTCGCTTTCATCATTTCTGACTTTTTAGGGGTAGATACATCAAGCTACAGTTTTGATTATGTCGCTGTCTGGAGCCGTGAGATGGAAACCTCTGAACTTCAAGAAATTCTTGCAAACATTCAACAACAGGCCAGCACAATTATCAGTCAACTCTCCGAAAAAATTGATGTATTAGCTCAAGAAGAAGAAAAGGCGCAACCGCTTATAGAATGTGGACTCGATGAAAAATTACATTTGGCAGAACAGAGAATCGCAAAAAACAATCAGCGACAGGAGGTTGTGGTAGATGGAAAAAATCTATTTCAATGATGAGGAACTCGCAATTCTCGAATCGCTTTCAAGTCTAAGCGATGAGGAAATGTTGAAAACTTTAGAAGCTTCCATGCGCGACGAAACTGAAAATACCAATCAGGCCGCGCTGCGGCATCTCATTCTAAAGCTTTCGCGGCGAAGCCGAAAATAGGTAAGGTTTTCCTACGGGCGAGCACTGCATGTGGCTATCCACATGCCAATTTTGCAAAATACTCCGTTCCGGAGTTTTTGCAAAATCGCTCGTTAGGGTGTCCCCTAAAACCCCTAAATAATTAACCTTAGAATAAAATGATGAAGCAGGAGGCGCATCAGTTGGAAAAAAATCGAGTCAGAAAGCGGTCAATGATGATTCGCTTTACGGATGACGAGTTACAATTTCTCAAAGAGAAGATGGATGATGCCGGTTTCTCTAATAATAGAGAAGCATATCTTCGGAAAATGGCTATGGACGGCTATGTAATTAAACAAGACTTCGCAGGACTATCTGATGTCGTTTATCAACTATCACGCATCGGCAACAACTTGAACCAGATGACTCGAATTGCAAACACACACGGCGATATTGAATTGTCCGAACTGAAAGAAATCAAGAAGGGCATCGATCAGATATGGCAACTACTTACATCGAAGGCATAGCAGTTCGGCCGGGGCGAACCGCCTTGCAAACCGTATTTGACTCCATATCCTATATTACTAATCCGCTAAAAACTCGCGACGGTAAATGGGTGACTGGATATAAGTGTTCTCCGGATAGTGCTCATTATGAAATCCTTATGCAGCACCGGCTAGCCGAACAGATCACCGGCAGAAGCGTAATTCAGGATTATCAGGGCAAAAAAAAGTCTTATCTGCTTATGACCATGCGTCAGTCATTTGCACCTGGCGAAGTAAATGAGAAAACTGCTCACGAACTTGGCTGCAGATTGGCAGAGCAATTTCTCGGCGACAAATATCAATACGTTGTTGCAACGCACGTCAATACGCGCTGTATTCACAATCACATAATTTTCAATATCGTAGGAGATGATTTCAAAAAATTCCATCAAACAAAGTTCACACCCAAACGATTGGCCGAATGTAGCGATAATCTTTGCGTTGCTTATGGTCTATCGGTTGTGGTTCCTTCTCAATCACGCAGCAAACGGACTTATACAAATTCCAGGGTGACGCCGTTCCGAACAATTCTAAAAAATGACATCGACCGCTGCATTCAAGCAGCAAAAGATTACGAGGAATTTCTTACATTACTCGAGCGAGACTACTATGTGAAAAGTTCTGGAAAATATCTTACGGTACGCAATCGCACAAATGGTCAGCAGCGAAATATTCGTGTTTACACTTTAGGTGAGGAATATAAGGAGGCCAATATCAAAAAGCGAATCGTAAACGATATCGCTTTTGTAGAAACCGGAAGCACTTCCGCTTTTGGGAAGTTTCAGCTGGAAGAAAATCCAATTGAAAACACGTCCTATTCTCAACAGCTTAGAAATATTCAGGCTATGTTCCAAGCCTCTGGCGTTATTTCTGATTACGCCGTTCATGAATACTCTGATCTCCAGAGAAACATTCAAGTTCTTTATGATTCCGCTACTGCCGCGAAAGAGAGAATCTTGCAGGCAGAGGATGAGATTGACAAATTTGATCAGTTACTTATTGCTATGAGCATTTTGGAGAAATACGATGATATAGCACGGGAGTATGAACACGCCTTACTCAAGGACCGATTCTATCAATCGCACCGCAAAGAGCTGGATGAATATTTAAATGCGGAAGAAAGGCTGGCCGGAATTCCGGTAACAACCGAATCAAAATGGGATTTGGAACAAACAGTGAAAGAAAGCAGAAAGGAGCTTGATGATTTGCGAAGTAGATATTTTGATCTCCAAGATAAATTAGAAGAAATCAATCAGGCAAAACGAGTAATTGATAAAGTCCATCGTAAAAAAGGAGGATACGAATATGGTCGGTGATGAATTAAGTGAAAAAATGGTTGTCTACTCTTTCCGAACATCCGGCAGGCTTACTGGAAAGGCACTCAAGGCTTTTTTAAAGGCTGTGAAGAAAAAAAGCGAAAAGGCAATCAACAATCTTACGCCCAACGAGGTAAATATGGATCGGCTTTCTGATTCTGGCAACATTCAGGTGCAGGGAATGGAAGTCGGTAAGGAGCAGCTGGCCGGTTTCGATCAATACGCAAAAAAATACGGTTTGGAATATTCTCTCATTCAAGAGCAGAACGATCCGAACCATTATTTTTTTGTTTTTCGTGCAAGAGATATTTCAAAAGTAGAAATGGCTGCCGAAGATTTTTTGAAGGATAAGACTGCCGATCGCGGCGATCTGAACGAGCGATTTGAAAAAGCTCGTGAACAGGCGCTTCAATTCAACAAAGCACGTGAAAAAGAAAAAACTCGCTCACAATCTCGTGAAAAAGCAAAGGAAGTGGCAAGATAATGCAGGCAATAAAACAAAAATGGCTCCCGTTGATTGTCCTTTTCACCTTGGCCTTTTTAATTTTTTTCGTATCATCCTATATGGTCTTGAAAGAATTGAATATGTACGACTGGAAAATCACCGCGGAGATCTCCGCGGTGATTTCTTTTTTAGTAGTTCTCCCTCAGTTGAAGGGTAAAAAGTCGCGCGAGTATGCAAACAAAGAACATGGTTCTGCTCGTTGGGGTACTAAAGCCGACATTAAGCCTCTAATAGATAAAGATTTTTTTAACAACATCATATTGTCAGCAACAGAATTTTTATCGATGAATATGCGGAAAACTCTGCTGAATTGTCATGTATTTGTCTTGGGCGGTTCCGGTGCCGGTAAATCTCGCTTTTACGCTAAATCCAACATCATGCAAATGAACGCCAGTTATGTCGTTACCGATCCAAGCGGTGAACATTTGCGTGACGAGGGGAAAATGCTGAAACAAAACGGTTACAAAGTTAAGGTGTTCAATGTTGTAGATATGGCCAACAGCATGCATTTCAACCCTCCAAAGTATTTCCAAAAAACAGAGGATATTCTAAGGTTTGTTGAATTGCTTATTGCGAACACCAATGGAGCCAGTGGCCAAGCAAACAATTCACCACGTGATCCATTCTGGACAAATGCTGAAAAACTTTGGTTTATGGCTCACATAGCTTTCGTTCAGGAAACATGCCTGGAGCATGAGAAAAACATGAATTCAGTGGTATTCCTTTTGAACCATTCCGAAGTCAGAGAAGAGGATGAATCTTACAGATCTGCCATTGATATCCTCTTCGATGAATTGGAACAAAAAAATCCTAACAGCTTTGCGGTAAAGCAATATAAAAAATATAAGCTTGCCGCAGGTAAAACCGCAAAATCCATTTTGGTCAGCGTCGGTGTGCGTTTGGCATGCTTCGATATTCCCGAAGTTTCTGCTCTTGTTTCAGATGATGAGATGGATTTAGACCAAATCGGTGATGAAAAAACTGCTCTTTTTCTGATTGTTAACGATAAAGACCCAACCTACAATTTTCTGGTGGCCATTCTGCTTGATGTCATGTTTAACACACTATGCCGACGAGCAACGGAGCAACTGAATAAGCAACTGAAAATACCGGTACGGTGCATTCTTGATGAGATTGCAAATATTGGCTATTTCCCAAATCTGCACATTCTGGTGGCCGTCTTAAGAAAACATTTGATTTCTCTAGAATTCCTCTTCCAAAATGTGAATCAGGCTAAGGCAATGTATAAAGATCACTGGGCCACAATTGAAGGAAATTGTGATACTACGGTATTCCTCGGCGGCAAGGGAGAAGATACAACAAAATATGTCTCAAAGGATCTTCTGGGTTCGGCCACGATCGATACCGTATCATATGGCGGCGGAGGCACTTCCGGTAGCATGGGCCAGAACAGCTACAATTCTACGGAGGGGAAGGGCGGCAGATTTCTACTTGATGAGACCGAGGTGGCCAGACTCGATAAAGACAGCTGTATCGTTTCCATTCGTGGGATGCAGCCATTCAAAAGTAAAAAATATGATCCCCGGCAACATCCGAACTACAAGCAGTTGGCAGATTACGATGAAGCGAACGCTTATGTGTTTCATCGCGGCCTTGATCTGCAGCACGCAAGCATTCAATATTACACAGTCGATTTACAGGAGGAATAAATAATGAAAAGTGAGACGATTTTATCTCTTTTGAGAGTATTCATTATCTTGGCAGGATCGCTTACCGTCTTGTGGGGTGTCAACGACTGGTGGGGCGACGGTCAGCAAAGTAGTATCGGTACAAAGAAAATAGTCGGCGGCATTGCCTTTGCTGCTATTGGCGGGTTTATTATG
>NZ_CBYL010000050.1 GCF_000577335.1 Faecalispora jeddahensis
TCGCTGCTCTCGTCTTCCCCCTCCATGGCGCAATAACCGCCGATGGGCAGCAGGCGCAGCGAGTACTGAGTCTCTCCCTTTTGAAAATGAAACAGTGTTGGACCCATGCCGATCGCAAATTCATTGACACGGATCCCTGAAAGCTTTGCCGTGAAAAAATGGCCGAATTCATGAATGAAAATGATCAGGCCAAATAACAGCACCGCAAACAGAATAAGCAGGATATTGATAATCATATTCACCTCATCAGTCTACCGCAGTTCCACTTTCAAAAGAGCCGTTGATTTCTTTCCCTTCTTTGGCAGGGAAGAAATTTTCATCTTGGTACAAGTGTATTTTGAAAGGGAACCGCATGGATTTTATTGTACGCTTTCCAAAACGAAATTCCGTGCATTTTGGTCCGCCGTCAGAACCTGCTGCGGCGTTTCAGGCTGCCCGGCGGCCTGCCTTTTCATTGCAGCTTCAACAAGCTGCGGAATCTGTAAAAACGGGATGTGGCCCGAAAGAAACAGCTTTACCGCTTCTTCGTTCGCCCCGTTCATCGCAGCCGGAGTCAGGCCACCCTGCTGCGCGGCCTGCTTTGCAAGGCCGAGACACGGAAACGCCTGTTCATCCGGCGGGTAAAACGACAGTGTGCCGAGCTCTGTAAGACTCAGGCGGTTTACAGGGGACGGCAGGCGCTCCGGCCAGGTGAGCGCATACTGAATCGGGATGCGCATATCCGGTACGCCAAGCTGCGCCAGAACCGAATAATCCTGGTACTCGATCATGGAGTGAACGATGCTTTCGCGGTGCACTACCACATCGATTTGAGAAACCGGCATGTCAAACAGCCATGAGGCCTCGAGAATCTCCAAACCCTTGTTCATCATGGTGGCGGAATCGATCGTCACCTTGGCGCCCATGCTCCAGTTGGGGTGGCGCAGCGCCTGCTCGGGCGTAACCTGCTCCAGCTCTTCGCGTGTTTTGCCGAAAAACGGCCCGCCGGACGCGGTGAGAATCAGCCGCGCTACCGCCGACGGCCGCGGGCAGCCCTGCAGGCACTGAAAGATTGCGGAATGCTCGCTGTCTACCGGCAGAATCCGCACGCCGTTTTCGCGCGCGGCCTTCATCACCAGCGCACCGCCGGCCACCAGCGTTTCCTTGTTGGCCAGCGCAACATCCTTTTTGGCAGAAACGGCGGCCATGGTAGGAAGAAGCCCTACCATGCCCACCACCGCATTACAAACAATATCTGCTTCCTGTATGGAAGCCGCCTGACAAAGCCCATCCATTCCTGCGGCGACGCGCACCGGAAGATCGCGTACGCGCTCCTTTAAATCCTGGGCGGCGTTTTCGTCAAACACCGCCGCGAGGGCCGGGCGGAACTCACGAATCTGCTCTTCGAGCAGCTGTATATTACTGTGAGCCGCGAGCGCACACACCGAAAAACCGTGCATTCTCGCCACTTCCAGGGTTTGCGTGCCGATAGAACCGGTGGAGCCAAGCAAAGAGATTTTCTTATCCATTCGTATTCACCATTCTGTTTCGATATCTCACTCAAAGGAATTCCATTTCAAAAAAACTTTGGAATGCTTCTTCCGCCTTTGATGAGAGGAGTATTATTTTCGCGCAAAGCCGCTTTTGAAAGTGACACTATTATTTTTTACCCGTTTTGCAGAAAAAAATCAGTGCACAACAACCGGCAGCACCTGCACCAGCAGATAAACAAACGGCGACACGAAAATTACGCTGTCAAACCGGTCCAGAATCCCGCCGTGCCCGGGGATCAGCTCCCCGAAATCCTTGATGTGGCAGCTTCGCTTGATGAGCGAGAAGATCAAGTCGCCCAGCACAGACATCACTGCGCCGCCAACGCCGATCAGCAGCAGCGAGAGATAAGACACATTGACCTGATAGGCATAAAAGAACACCTGAAAAATATACCCAAACACCAGCATGGCGGCTACGTTCAGCACAAGGCCGCCGATAACGCCCTCAACCGTTTTTTTCGGGCTGATCTTGGGACACAGCTTGTGCCGCCCCCACAGACTGCCCGCGGCAAACGCGCCGGTATCGGAAATCCAGGCGGAAAAAATCGCAATGATCACGTAGAACATGCCGTGTCTGTCGTCAAATTCACGCAGACCAAGAATGGTTCCCAGCATCGTGGGAATCATGAGGGTCATGCTGTACAGCACGATCAGATGATGGAACGAAATCGTGCTGCTGAAGGCGATGAGCATCGCGAACATGACCACGGTATATACATAATAAGCGGTCTGTGTTCCCAGCCCGACCGGCACAAAAAACAATGCCGCCGCAAACAGCAGGCTCGGGACCACCAGGACATACTGCTTTGCGATCCCCAGCGCCTGAATCAGTTCATTGATCGCCAAAACCGAAATGAGGGCGACAGCCAGATTCAGCGCGGGAGGAAAACGAACGTTGAACACAACGATCGCCGCCAGAAACAGAATCAGAACGACTCCGGACATCACTCGATTTTTCAAAATCAAATCCCCCCAAAGCGCCTGTTCCGATTCGAAAACTCCCGCAGAGCGCTGTCAAGGTCTCGGGTCGTAAAATCCGGCCAGAGTTTATCCATGATAATATACTCCGTATAGGCCGACTGCCATAACAGGAAATTAGAAATGCGGTATTCCCCGCTGGGGCGCAGCACCAGATCCGGGTCCGGCTGGCCGGCCGTATAAAGATGCTGCGAAATCAGATCTTCCGTAATCTGCTCCGGCAGAAGGGTGCCTTTCTGCACCTGCTCCGCCAAAAGACGAACCGCGTGGGTCAACTCCGCGCGGCCGCCGTAATTCATCGCAATATTCAGAACCATCCCCGTTTTATCGGCGGATACCTCTTCTGTACGGGCAAACAAACTTTGCAGATGCTGCGGAAACACAGAAAGATCCCCAAGAAATTTTACACGGATATTTTCGCCCAGAAAATCCCGCAGCGCTTCTTCCAGATACTGCTGAAAAATCCTCATCAGCGCTTCGATTTCATCGGACGGGCGCTTCCAGTTTTCTGTGGAAAAGGCGTACACCGTCAGATATTTGACCCCAATGGAAGCACAGTACCGGGTGATCTTTTTAAAATTAGCCGCCCCGGCCGTATGACCGGCCGAACGCGGAAGGCCCCGCTTTTTCGCCCAGCGGCCGTTGCCGTCCATAATGATGCCCAAATGCCGGGGAATGATGGGCTGCTCCTGGTCTGAAACATGATTCATAAGCCGGTTTTATATCTCCATTATTTCTTTCTGTTTCTTTTCAAATAGTATGTCAATTTCCTTGCAGTATTTATCGGTTAAATCCTGCGTTTTTTTCTCACCCTGCTTCAGATCATCCTCGGTGATTTCGGCAGTCTTCTTCTTCGCCTTGAGCTTTTCAATCGCATCGCGGCGAATAGAGCGCACAGCCACCTTGGCTTCTTCCGACATTTTGGCGATATCCTTCGTGATGTCGCGGCGGCGCTCCTCGGTCAGCTGCGGGAACATCAGGCGGATCACCTTGCCGTCGCTCTGGGGATTGATACCGAGCTCGGAGCTGAGGATCGCCTTTTCGATCGCGCGGACAGAAGAAGCGTCCCACGGCTGAATGGTCAAAAGCCGCGCCTCAGACACAGAAATCGCCGCCAATTGGTTCACAGCCGTAGGGGTGCCGTAATAATCCACCATGATTTTATCCAGAACTGCGGGGTTGGCCCGGCCTGCCCGGATCGTGGTGTACTCATTGGTCAGGACGGAAAGAGTTTTCTTCATTTTGGTTTCCGCTTGGGTCAGTACCTCTTGCATTACAATCTTCCTTTCTCACTTTTGCTTTTGTAAAATCAATTATTTTACCAGCGTTCCGATCGGCTCGCCGCACACGGCCCGCAGAATGTTTTCGGGGTCCGCAATGCTGAATACCAGAATCGGAATATCGTTGTCCTTGCACAAGGTAGCCGCCGTACTGTCCATGACATGCAGATCCTTATTCAGAACATCCATAAACGAAAGGGAGTCGAACTTTACCGCCGTTTCGTTCAGTTTGGGGTCGCTGTCGTACACGCCGTCCACGAGAGTGGCCTTCATGATAATATCAGCGTCAATTTCCGCAGCGCGCAGAGAAGCCGCCGTGTCGGTAGAGAAAAACGGATTGCCGGTGCCGCAGCCGAACACCACAACGCGTCCCTTTTCCAGGTGGCGCACCGCACGGTTGCGGATATAGGGCTCCGCGACCTGCTGCATGGTGATTGCCGTCTGCACCCGTACGGGCACACCCAGCTGCTCGAGGGCATCTGCCACACCGAGCGCATTGATCACCGTTGCCAGCATTCCCATATGGTCGGCTCTGGTACGATCCATCTTTCCGCTGCTTCGGCCGCGCCAGAAGTTGCCGCCGCCCACAACGATACCGACTTGAACACCAAGATCCGCGCAGGCTTTAATCGGCGCACAAATCTTCAGCACCGTATCAAAATCAATACCATGCTCTTTTCCGCCGGCCAGCGACTCGCCGCTGAGCTTTAACAGAACTCTTTTATATTTAGGTTGCAATTCATAACACCCCATTATGATTTTACTATATTTTACAATAGGAGAAAAAGAAAGTAAAGCCTTAATCGCCCGTTTTCACAAGAGGATTGCCAATATTCTTATTACCGATACGCATTGTTCACAATAATTTTGCAATTTGCCGTGAAGAGCCTGAAAAGCCGCTTCCAGTTTTTGACTTTTTGTGTTCAATGTGTTATTAAATAAGTAACAAGATTATGTAAAGAAGGGAGAAGTGTTATGAAAAAAACGAAAAAGAACATTCTGTTGGGAACACTCACCGTCACCTTATCGGCAGCAATCCTGCTGGCCGGTTCCAAAGCGCTGTCGGGTACATCCGAATCCATTATGAGCAACCAGAGCATTGCAGACAAAGGGATCATGCTTGAATCGGTTACAACCGATTCGGCCGGAAACAGTTTGACAAACATCAGCCTCGGAAAAAACATCTATCAGGTTGCAATCGAGGATCATGCCATGATAGTCAAAAGCCCCAAGGACGGCAAGGTCATCAGCGTCAATGAGCAGCAGGACGACAACACCTATATTTTAACGCTGAATCAAAAGCAGCGGATTCAGGTTGCGGTCGACCCTCAGGCGAACATGCTCCGGCTTGCGGGAAAAAGCGCCCAGTAAACACAAAGAAAGAGCAGGGAAAATTCCTCCCTGCTCTTTTCCATACCAATGGGAAACGGATTATTTCACCATGCTGGCGACTTCGTCCGCAAAATTATCTTCTTTTTTCTCGAGGCCCTCGCCCTTCTCAAAACGGGCAAATGCTTCGATGCTGATCTCGCCGCCAAGCTCCTTGGCTACGGAATCGGTATACTGCTGAACGTTCTTGTCGCTGTCCTTGACATAAACCTGATCAACGAGGCAGATGTCCTTGAAGAACTTAGACAGACGGCCGACAACGATCTTCTCTGCGATCGCGGCGGGCTTGCCGTCGTTGATGACCTGCTCGGTCAGGATCTTCTTCTCATGCTCAACCACATCAGCCGGAACAGCCTGTTCGTTGAGGTAGGACGGATTTACCGCAGCAATCTGCATCGCGATATTCTTGGCATACTCCTGGAACTCAGGCTTCGCCGCAATTTCAGCAGAGGTGCCGAACTGTGCGATAACGCCGATTCGACCGTTCGCATGCACATAGCTTACAACAGGGCCCTCCATACGGGCAAAACGGCGGATTTTGATGTTCTCGCCGATTGTCTGAATCTTCTCTTTGAGAAGATCGTCGACCTTCTTATCGAAACCGGAAGCCGTGAGATTCAGCAGAGCATCCACATCCGCGGGGTTCTGCTCTTCCACCGTGTCGGCCACCGTCTTAACAAATGCCTGGAACTCGGCGTTCTTGGCAACAAAGTCGGTTTCCGCGTTTATTTCTACCACCACAGCAACATTGCCGAGAGCGTTTACCTGCGCATACGCTACGCCTTCCGCTGCGATACGGCCGGATTTCTTGTTTGCGGCAGCCAGGCCCTTTTCTCTGAGAATATCGACCGCGGCGTCCATGTCACCGTTTGATTCTGTCAAAGCTTTTTTACAATCCATCATTCCGCAGCCGGTTCTCTCGCGAAGCGTTGCTACATCTTTTGCTGTAAAAGCCATTTTCTTTTCCTCCGATTCTATTGTGTTGCGGTATCACAACCGAAAAGCGGCTTGTGATCCCTTTGAAAATCTATGATACCACAGGCGCAACGCGCCGTTGTGGTATACTTATCAATTGGCGGAGCCTGGTATCATAAGCCGCCCCGCGGCTTATGATACCACAAAGCACGCGCAGCGCCTGTGGTACAGTATCCTCAAAAAATACCCGTCTGAAATCAGGCGGGTATCTTTTCTCTCAACTTAGAGCTGTTAAAGCGGCTTATTCAGCCTGCGCCTCTTCTTTTTCTTCTGCAGCGGCAGCGCCCATACGGCCCTCTCTGCCCTCTGCAATCGCGTTGGCCATCGTTGCGGAAATCAGCTTGACCGCACGAATCGCATCGTCGTTGCCGGGGATGACATAGTCGATCTCATCAGGATCGCAGTTGGTATCGACGATCGCAACGATCGGGATGCCGAGCTTCTTCGCTTCTGCTACCGCGATGCGCTCCTTGCGGGGGTCTACGATAAACAGAGCGCCGGGGATCTGACGCATGTCTTTGATGCCGCCGAGGAATTTCTCGAGCTTTTCAATTTCCAAACGGAGCTTTACAACTTCCTTCTTGGGGAGCAGTTCAAAGGTTCCGTCTTCTTCCATTGTCTTGAGCTGGTTCAGGCGGTCAATTCTGCGGCGAATGGTGCGGAAGTTGGTGAGCATGCCGCCCAGCCAGCGGGCATTCACATAGTAAGCGCCTGCGCGCTCCGCCTCTTCACGAACAGAATCCTGAGCCTGCTTCTTTGTGCCGACAAACAGCACCGGTCTGCCCTCTTCAGAAAGGGTACGGACAAAGCTGTAAGCCTCTTCGAGCTTCTTTACGGTCTTCTGCAGGTCAATGATGTAGATGCCGTTGCGCTCGGTGAAGATGTACTCCGCCATTTTGGGGTTCCATCTTCTGGTCTGGTGGCCAAAGTGTACACCGGCCTCCAAAAGCTGTTTCATAGATACTACTGCCATACGAAAAATCCTCCTTGGTTATTCCGCCGCCGCACCTTTATTTTGACGGGAAACCCGCGAAGGGCACCATAGCGTCAAAGCGCGGCGTGTGTGATTTACTGGAGTATTATAGCACGGCACAGAGGATTTGGCAAGTTTTTTCCTGATTTTCCGCGAATTTTATCACGTGTGGAACCAGCCGCTGCCAAACCGCTTTTTCGGGCGGAACGGCACCGAGAAATCCACCAGAACCGTTTCCTCCCCGATGATCTGAATATCCTCCCAGCGGATGACGATATCGTCCTCCCGACCCAGAAGGCCCAGCCACTTCAGCCGGCCATAAATAATGATTGCACTGATTCTTGCTGTTTTCAGTTCAATCTCAATGTCGTTTACGGCGCCAAGTCTGGTGCCGTCTTTGATACTGATAACCTCTTTGTTCCTCATATCGGCCATTCTGCAATTCGTCATCAGGCACACCTCCCGCCTGATGCTATCTATATTCATCCATTGGTGCCTTTTAACACCCGCGGACAAATCGATGGGCCGGTCAAAAGCAAATTTTTCTTCCGGAACAAAGAAACGGAAAGAAAAAACGCCCTTTTTTCTATTTTAAAATCATTTTTTGAGATTTTTGCCAGATACTAAGGTACGGTTGTATGATTAAGGAAAAGAGATTAAATCTCTTTCTTGATCTTGTCCAACGCACCTTTCTCCAACCGCGAAACCTGTGCCTGACTGATACCGATTTCTCCCGCGACCTCCATCTGGGTTTTTCCCTGGAAGAAGCGCATGGAGAGAATCCGTTTTTCCCGGTCGCTCAGGTCGCTGATGGCTTCCTTCAGCGCGATTTCGTCCAGCCAGTTGCTGTCGTCGTTTTTGTCCCCTACCTGATCCATCACATAGATTGTATCGTTTCCGTCGGAAAAAACCGGTTCATACAGGGATACGGGCTCGACGATCGCCTCCAGTGCCAGAACGACTTCTTCGCGCTGCAGGCCAAGCGCCTTGGCAATTTCGTTTACCGTGGGCTCTTTTCCGTTTTCCGCTGTCATTCGCTCCTTCATCTGCATCGCCTTATAAGCGGTGTCGCGCATGGACCGGCTGACGCGGACGCTGTTGTTGTCCCGCAGATAGCGCCGGATTTCGCCGATGATCATGGGCACTCCGTAGGTGGAAAACCGGACATCCAGATCGGGATTGAAATTATCGATGGCCTTCATCAGCCCGATGCACCCCACCTGGAACAGGTCGTCCAGATTTTCTCCCCGGTTGGTAAAGCGCTGAATGACGCTTAAAACCAGCTTTAAATTGCCGCTAATCATTTCCTCGCGTGCTTTTTTCTTCTCCGCTGGTGTTCCGTGCTTGATTTTCTGCAGCAGCATCTGTTTTTCGGCCTCGGTCAGCACCTTTAGCTTGGCCGTGTTTACTCCGCAGATCTCTACTTTATTATACTGCATGACTCCCCCGCCTTCCACTCTGAAACTGTCTGGCTGTTACACGTTCATTATTGCCAGATTCTGATAGCTTCATTCGCAGAGATTCCCAGAAACCAAAATGATGCGGTTTCTTCCGACTCTCTGTCCGCGGATCAAAAGCAAAAAAACAGTTCTCTCGCCCCTGTCTTGGGCATGGAGAGAAAACACAAGCGGAATGCGTGTTTTTGGGAGATCAGATTGGGATTCCAAACGTGAAAATCCGTTTAAAACCATTGATCCTCGGGGGAAAAGCAGTATTCATGAAAAAAACTTGTGCAAATGGGGAATTTATTTTGTTTTTTCTCTTGCATCCTGTAAAAAAAGGGGTATAATGAAATATGCGAATTAAGTATACGAAATTAGTATACATTAGCCTCCATTTCAATTCCTAATTTCAATCTAAATAATGAGGTGAACATTCATGTCCCATGAATTGCTGAAAGTAGAAAACCTGCAGGTGGGTGTTGAAGATAAGGTGATACTGGACAAGCTAAACCTTACCATCCGCAGCGGTGAAACGCATGTGCTGATGGGCCCCAACGGCGCGGGTAAATCCACCCTGGGGTATGCCATAATGGGCCATCCGCAATATAATATCTGTCAGGGTAACATCGTGTTCGACGGAGACGACATTACGAACGAGCCGACCGATGTGCGTGCGAAAAAGGGAGTTTTCCTCTCCTTTCAGAATCCCGAAGAGGTTCCCGGAATCGCGCTGGGCAACTTTCTGCGCGTGTCCCGCGAGGCGGTGACCGGTGAGGCCCCCCGCATCCTGAAGTTCCAGAAAGAAATGAGAAGCCTGATGGATTCGCTGGAAATCAGCCAGGATTACGCCGCGCGTTACCTGAACGTCGGTTTTTCCGGCGGTGAGAAGAAGAAATCCGAAATTCTGCAGATGCTGATGCTGAACCCCAAGCTGGCGATTCTGGACGAAACAGATTCCGGTCTGGACGTAGACGCCGTAAAGGTTGTTTCGAAGGGCATCCGTCAGTTCCGCAACGATAAAAATTCCCTGCTGATCATCACGCATAACGCAAAGATTCTGGACGGCCTGAAGGTGGACTACGTTCACATCCTGGTAAACGGCACGATCGTGCATACCGGCGACAGCAGCCTGATTCAGGAAATCAATGAAAAGGGCTTCCAGTTTTTTGAAGCGGGAGGTGTCCGCAATTGAGAGCCTTTGAAGAAGAAAAAACAAGGGTTGACGACATAGACAGAACCATCTACGACGTGAAGGACAAGGTTGACGCCGCCTTTACCGTCGATTCGGGCCTGACGCCGGAAATCGTAAACCAGATTTCCGTTGAGAAAAAAGACCCGGAATGGATGCGTCTGTTCCGCCAGAAGTCCCTGCACACTTATAATGAAATGCCGCTGCCCGGCTGGGGCCCCTCTCTCGATGGCCTGGATATGGATCATATCGTGACCTATGTCCGCCCCAAAACCAGCATGAGCAGCAAATGGGAGCAGGTTCCCGAAGACATTAAAAATACCTTTGAACGCCTCGGCATTCCCCAGGCGGAGCGCCTTTCGCTCGCGGGCGTCGGCGCCCAGTACGATTCCGAGGTCGTGTACCACAACGTGCGCGCCGAGGTAGAGGCACAGGGCGTTGTTTATACCGATATAGAAAGCGCGCTGCACGGCCCGTACGCCGAAATGATCCGCAAGCACTTTATGAAGCTGGTTCCCCCCAGCGACCATAAATTTGCCGCACTGCACGGCGCGGTGTGGTCCGGCGGCTCGTTCGTTTACGTTCCCGAGGGCGTGAAGCTGACGATCCCGCTGCAGTCTTATTTCCGCTTGAACGCGCCGGGCGCCGGCCAGTTCGAGCACACCCTGATCATTGTGGAAAAGAATGCGTACCTGCATTTCATCGAGGGCTGTTCCGCCCCGAGATATAACGTAGCAAACCTGCACGCCGGCTGCGTGGAGCTGTTTATCGGCGAAAATGCCCGCCTGCGCTACTCCACCATTGAAAACTGGTCGAAGAACATGTATAACCTGAACACCAAGCGCGCGCTGGTCGAAAAGGGCGGCGCGATCGAATGGGTTTCGGGTTCGTTCGGTTCCAACACCTCTTGCCTCTACCCCATGAGCGTGTTAAAGGGCGAGGGCGCGCGCACGGAATTTACCGGCATCACCTTTGCCGGCAAGGGCCAGACCCTCGATAACGGCTCGAAGGTCATCCACGCCGCGCCGAACACCAGCTCGCGCATCAGCACCAAGTCGATCTCGAAGGACGGCGGTACCTGTATTTACCGCAGCAGCGTCGTCATCACCCCCGAAGCGGCGCACAGCAAATCCTCCGTTTCGTGCGAATCCCTGATGCTGGATTCCGAATCCCGTTCCGATACGATTCCGGTGATGGACATTCAGAACGACGAGTCCGACGTAGGCCACGAGGCGAAAATCGGCCGGATCAGCGATACCGCTATCTTCTACCTGATGACCCGCGGCCTGAGCGAGGACGACGCGCGTTCCATTATCGTCAGCGGCTTTGCCGAACCGATCGCAAAGGAGCTGCCGATGGAATACGCCGTGGAAATGAACAACCTGATCAAGCTCGAAATGAGCGGCAGCATCGGATGAGGAAAGGAGCCTTGCAATGAATATCACCTTGAATCAAGTAAACCTGCTGCCGGTCAGAACCTGGAAATGGCTCGGAGTCAACGGCACGGCGGTGGAAGAAAAAATCCCCGGCGAATTTGCCGCGTGGGAACCGCAGGCTCTGAACCTGCCGCAGGGAATCAAGCAGAATGCCGCAGCCTTTAACGGCGCGGAGCAAATAGAGACCGGCATGGGCAAAGACGCGGAGCAATTTGTTTTGCAGAACCAAAACGCGGGAATCCACCTGACTGCCGAAGGCAGCGCCGAGGAACCGATCACCGCGGAATATGTGCTGGACGCCTCCTGTCCCGCGCTTGCCGATTACAACACCATTTATGCAAAAGAAAACAGCAGCGTCACGCTGGTGCTTTCTTACCGTTCACAGGGCAGCGCAAGCGTATTCCACACCAGCCTGACCAAGATTGTCGCGGAGCGCGGAGCGCACGTGCGTCTGGTGCAGGTACAGTTGCTCGACGACAACGCGTTCCATTTTGACGACGTCGGCGTGATCGAAAAAGAAAACGCCGTAGTGGAGGTCATTCACATCGAGCTGGGCGCGCACAAGATTTTTTCGGGCTGCAAGGCCCGGCTGGAAGAACGCCGCAGCCGCTTTGAGGCGGAAACGATTTATCTGGGCGACAAATCCAGAATCATTGATATGAACTATGTGGCGCAGCATATCGGCAAGGAAACCGAAAGTGAAATCCACGCGAACGGCGCCCTGCTGGATGAAAGCCAGAAGATTTACCGCGGCACCATCGATTTTCTGCGCGGAGCCGCTTATTCCGTCGGGCATGAAAGCGAGTACACCCTGCTGTTCAGCCCCAAGGTGCGCAACCGCACCGCGCCGCTGATTCTGTGCGGCGAAGAGAACGTAGAAGGCCAGCATGCCGCAAGCATCGGCAAGATCGACCCCGGCAAGCTGTTCTACCTGATGTCCCGCGGACTTTCAGAGCCGCAGGCCAAGCAGATCGTCATTGAGGCCCAATTCACACCGGCTCTGGAGAAAATCCCGGAAGAAGCACTGCGGGAATCTGTCCACGACTGGCTGAAGGAAAGGATGAGCAACGCATGAACCGGATTCAGGAACAATTCCCCTTACTGAAAGAAAAGGTACACGGCAAGCCGATCGTTTATCTGGATAACGCCGCCACCGCGCAGCGTCCGGTCAGCGTTTTAAAGGCCGTGGATGATTTTTACCGCCACGATAACGCCAATCCGCACCGCGGCGTTTACGAGCTGGCCGTGCGCGCCACCGATGCGTTTGAGGATGCCCGCAAAGTGGTTGCCGGCTTTATCGGCGTAAAGGACGCGGCGGAGCTGATCTTTACCCGCAATGCCACCGAGGCTCTGAACCTGATTGCGTACAGCTACGGCCTGAACTTTCTCTCTGAGGGCGACGGCATCACGATCTCCATCGCAGAGCACCACAGCAATCTGGTGCCGTGGCAGCACGTTGCCGGGGTGGTCGGCGCTTCTCTCGACTACCTGTACCTGACCGACGGCGCACGGATTTCCGACGAGGAAATCGCCGCGAAAATTACAGAAAAGACAAAGCTGGTTTCTGTCGCCCATATCTCGAACGTGCTGGGTGTTCAGCTTCCGGTTGAAAAAATTGTAAAGCGCGCGCACGAGGTCGGCGCCATTGTGGTGCTGGACTGCGCGCAGAGCATCCCCCATTTTCCTGTGGATGTTGAAAAGCTCGGTGTGGATTTTGCGGTATTTTCTGGCCACAAAATGTACGCACCGCTCGGCATCGGCGCGCTGTGGGGCCGCAGAGAGCTGCTGGAGAAAATGCCCCCGTTCCTTTCCGGCGGCGATATGATCGATTCTGTGGAGGAGCAGGTGACCACTTACGCCCCCATCCCCCAGAAATTTGAAGCCGGTACGCAGGACGCCGCCGGTGCGGTCGGTCTGGCCGCGGCGGTCAAATTCATGCAGGAGATTGGCTGGGAAAAAATCACCCGCATTGAGCACGAGCTGATGGCCTATGCGCTGGAAGGGATGCGTCAGATTCCCCACGTTGCCATACTGGGCGGCGATATTCCCGCAAACGAGCGCTACGGCGCGATTTCGTTTCTCGTAGAGGATGTTCATCCCCATGACGTAGCCAGCATTCTGGATGCGGACGGCGTTTGCATCCGTGCGGGACATCACTGTGCACAGCCTTTGCTGCACCATCTGGATGTGTATGCGACCAGCCGCATCAGCTTTGCCGTGTACAACACCAAAGAGGACATCGACGCGTTTCTGGAAAGCCTGAAGAAAGTCAGAGGAGTGATGGGCTATGGAGCTTGATCAGATTTATACCGAGATCATTACGGAGAACAGCCGCTCCAAGCGCAATAAGCGCGAGCTGGAAAACCCCACCGCTGTAATCAAAGGCGTAAACCCGACCTGCGGCGACGAAATCTCTTTGCAGATTCGCGAGAAGGACGGCATCATCGAAGACGCTTCCTTTACCGGGATTGGGTGTGCGATTTCACAGGCTTCGGCCTCCATTATGATCGATCTGATCAAAGGGAAAACAAAAGAGGAAGCGATGCATTTGGCCGAGACGTTTCTCTCCATGATCAAGGAAGGCAAGCTGGACGAAGAAGCCCAGGATGAACTGGAGGACGCCGCCGCGTTCCAGAACATTTCAAAGCTGCCCGCGCGCGTAAAATGCGCAGTACTGGCCTGGCACACGCTGGAGGAAGCCATTCAGTCGGACGGAAACTGTCCAGGCGATGATTCCGCCTCCTGTAAGACCAGAATTTAAAAGTAATATCATAAATCGCAAAAGGACTTCGCCGGTTTTGAATCGGCAAAGCCCTTTTTTGATGTTGGTCTCAGTCGTGCATCTATTTACAGATATTGCATCTCCAGCGTGAAGGTATGGTTTTCTGAAAAATGAAATGCAATCGCCTGGGGCGGCGGGAATTTCGTCCCGGAAAACGCCTTTGCGCTGTCAAATACAATCAGCGGGGATCGGATCGTCAAAACGCTCCCCTGCTTTTGAATACAATCAAAAGCATCGGAAACCTGATAAAATTCCAACATCCCCCGATAGAACTTTTCAAAGTCGTCGATGGTATACCCTGTTTCGTATTTCTGTCCGGCAGTAAAGCCCCACGCCTTATTGGACTCAAAAACAGTGATGGAATCCTTCACCAATGGATAAGGAAAAACGATCTCCGCAGTTCTTTGTTCCGAAGAGATGATCCGCGCCGTCAGGTCGGAAAATATATACTGATTTTTCTGGTCTGATCCGGAATTTGGAACCCTCCCGACGAGAAAGGAAAGCTTTGAATTCTCTGCAGACGCGCGAGCGTACAAATAGGAATCCTGATATGTCTCTGTTATTATCTTGACATCCGGATATATTTTTTGCAGTTGTGCGTCAATACCGGCAAAATCCAGGTCGCTTTCCACTCTGGTGGAAAGCGGATTGTAAAGATAAAGGCCCGAATCAAATTTCATCGGGAAATTCATTTCTGAACCGTTCAGAGCGTTTTCTATTTTGACCTGCGGGATCGGGTCCATTCCCCCGCAGGAGGACATCGTAATCAAAAACAAAGCTGAGAACAGAATACCATTCAAAACTTTTTTCATGTCAAATCCTTTCCTCCGGGATGATCCTGTTGATCTTCTATAAAAAAATGTGCTAAACCGATTCTCTCCCCCACAGCCATGGATGAGAACCGTTTTTCCCTTTTTCATCGATGATTCGTATCACATCTGCTCGTGATCTGATGGGAAGCAATTCAAAATAAAGCCATGCTTTTCAACACGGGCTCGGTCTGCTAACTCTAATCAGCAGCATCTTTTTCGTCCAGCAGATACCGCAGCATCTTTTCCGGGTGGTTCAAAAACTCCCGGGTCACAACATAATGCTCAGTCCGTTCATAGGCGGTGCGGCAAATCCCGCCGTCCTTTGACAGCACATAGATGCACGCACCGGGGTATGCCATCAAAATTGGTGAATGCGTCGCGATGACGAGCTGAGAATCCTGCTGCACCAGACGGTGAAGGTATACCAGCAGCGACATCTGGCGCGACGGAGACAGCGCGGCCTCCGGTTCATCCAGAAGATACAGACCGTCTCCCCCGAACCGGTTGAGCACCAAAGCCAGAAAGCTTTCCCCGTGCGACTGCTCGTGCAGCGATACGCCGCCGTAGCTTTCGATCACTTTGGGGCTGAAGGAGGGTGCTGCATCCATTTCGTCGATATTCGTCGCCACATTATAAAAGCTTTCGGCTCGCAGGAAAAAACCGTCCCTTGGGCGGCGGTACCCCTTGACAAGACGCAGGTACTCATACAGCTCGGAATGCGTTTCTCTGGAGGAAAAGGAGAAATTCCGGGTGCCGCCCTCGGGATTAAACCCCGCGGCCACGGCGATCGCTTCGAGTAAAGTGGATTTTCCCGTCCCGTTTTCCCCCACCAGAAATGTGACCGGCTGTTCCAGCAAAAGCGGGCTTTCCCACAGGCTCTGAACCGCCGGAAGCTCTTTCCAGTAGCAGCGCTGCTCCGGCAATCCGGTCAGCTCCACCCGCCTGAGGTACTGCGTCTCCAAGCTCTCCCCTCCCGCTTCGATATCACGCAATTCCCTGTGCGACCGGGGCCAGCAAAACTTTACCGGTTCCGCGGAATACATTGACCAGACCCTCGCCGGAAACAGCGGAGCCCATCAACGATTTTCCGGAGCGCTCCACCGTGAAATTCAGGCTGCCGCTCCAGGCGATCGCCATGTTTCCATCCACCTTCAAAATATCGTCCTGCAGCGTGATCTCGACCAGCTCCTCACGCGGGCAGACGGATTCCAGGCAGAGGATGCCGCTGCCGCTGACGCCCAAATTGAACAGCCCCTCGCCGCCGGCCACCGCCGATGAAAAATTCGAGCGCATAACGGCCTTATGCTTGAGGGTGGATTCGCAGGCCAGGAACAGGCCGTCATCCAGCACGATGGAGCCATTCCAATCCTGAAGATCAACCAGAAGAATATGGCGGTAGGTCGGTTCCAGCACCAAAGTGCCGTTTCCGGTATATTCCGGCTTGATTGCCGATTCCCCCGTTACCTTGCCGCGCATCGCCTTGCCCAGCAAATCGCCCACGCCCTTGATGCCGGTGGTGGCGTTTACGTTCCCAACCGTCCACTGCATTGCGCCGGCCTGCAGGGTAATCCCGCCGTTCGCTTTGCTGAGATCGCACACAACCTGGCGTTTGCGCACATTCATCGCATTCGCAAAATAGGCGATCTGCGCATCCTGCGGCATAACACTCAGGTCGCGCTGATACTCCAGAACGGTGAAGGCCCCCAAAGAAGCCAGCGTGGTAATATCGTCGTTGTCGATAAAGTTTGAAATTTGATACATTTCCATTTCCCCCTTCGATTTCTGGTCGGAATTCATGGCGTGCCGAAAGGCCCTTGGCAGAAAACTGCTTTTGATATAGAAAGCAACAGACGCTCTGTGCGTTCTGTTTTTTGCCACCAGAACCATATCCTGTGATTTTATCTTACAGAAACAGATTGACAAAGTCAAGGAACGCCCTCAAATCCCCCTCCCCCATACTGCAAATACAGCAAAAAAAGCACAGTGCAGAAAATTCATCTGCGCTGTGCTTTTTCAGTTTGATCAGCGGTTCATTTCGCTCTGAAGGCCCTTGTTCTGGTGCTCCTCTATCAGACGCTCAATATCGCGGAAATCGGAGGCCGGCATATCGCCCGGCACCGTATTTTTCACGGCGCTGCTCGCGTTGCCGAATTCCAGCGCCTTCTGATGATCGCCGTATTTCAGCAAACCGAACAAAACGCCCGCCACATACGCGTCGCCGCTGCCGATGCGGTCTACCACCTCGATGTTGGCATACGGCTCTTCCTCATAGAACCGATCCTCTTTGGCGCTGTACAGAATCGAGCCGAAGGTATGCTGCTTGGGGCTGATGATCTGCCGGTTGGTGGTCGCAACCACCTCTACCCCGTAGTCCTGGCAATAGCTCTTCATGATGTCGTGCAGCTCGCCGGTTTTCTGGAACATTCTGCGCGACGTTTCAGAGGACACGAACAGGATGTTGATGTACGGGAGGATGCTCTCGATCGTGCGCCGGGCTTCGTCCTCCTCCCACAGATTGGCGCGGTAGTTCACGTCGAACGAAATCTTTGCCCCGCCCGCGCGAAAACGGCGAACCAGCTCCAGCGCCACCTCGCGGGTCTGCCGGCTCAGCGCCAGAGAGATGCCGCTTGTGTGGAACACGCGCGTGCTGGTGTAGGCGGATTCAGGGATTTCCTCAAGCGTGATGCTGTTGATGGAGGAATGCTTTCTGTCGTACACCACGCAGGGCTTTCTGGGGTGCGCGCCGTTTTCATAATAATAGACTCCCAGGCGGGCATCGCGGCTTTCGTCGTACAGCAGAAAGTCATCGCTGACGCCGCCGAAGCGGATGCGGTTTTTGATGAAGGTACCGATCTCGCTGCGCGGAAGCTTGGAAATAATGCCCGTGCGCAGTCCTAACAATGACAGGCCCGAAGAAACATTCAGCTCAGAGCCGCCCGCGCGCTTTTCAAAGACCACCCCGTCAACGATCCGCTCGTTGATGGTGGGCGAAAGCCGCAGCATGATTTCCCCAAAGGTGATGGCGTCAAAAGGTCGTTTGGATTCCATGACATCTGCTCCTTTTTTACGAATAACTCTGCTCTGCCAATCAAAACGGTGAATCATGCTGGTTCACTTCCCCCGCCTTTGGCAAGGGAAGAGAACCGTGCTTCACTTTTTCATCGCAGATTTTGGTATCAGCCTCTATTTCCCAGAGCCGTCTCTGATGAAGGAAAGGGCCTCCGGATGAATGATTCTCCGGGAGCCCTTTCCGCACGCCGCACAGCGCGGCGCTGATTCGCCCGAACGTTATCTCTGAACGCGGCCGGAGCCGTCGCCCTTGGCAAGCTTGTTGACTTCGTCCACAGAAACCTGGTTGAAGTCGCCCTCGATCGAGTGCTTCAGGCAGCTGGCCGCCACCGCAAACTCAATGGCATCCTGCGGAGCGTAGCTGTTGAGCAGAGAGTAAATCAGGCCGCCGCCAAAGCTGTCGCCGCCGCCGACGCGGTCTACAATGCGGATGAGATAGTTCTTGCTGAAATAGTAGTCGCTGCCGTCGTACAGCATGGCCGCCCAGTTGTTGTCGCTGGCGGAAATGGAACCGCGCAGAGTAATGGCAACCTTATCAAAGTGGAAGGTATCGGCCAGCTTCTTCGCGACCTCTTTATAGCCCTCGTGGCTGATCTTGCCGCCGGTGATATCGGTATTCGCCGCCTTGATGCCGAACACATCGCTGGCGTCCTCTTCGTTGGAGATGCACACGTTGACATACTCCATCAGCCCGCCCATCACCTGGCCGGCTTTTTCGCGGGACCACAGGTTCTTGCGGTAATTGAGATCGCAGCTGACGGTGACATTGTGGCGCTTCGCGGCCTTGCAGGCCTCAAGGCAGATTGCCGCCGCGCTGTCGCTGATCGCGGGAGTAATGCCGGTGAAGTGGAACCAGTCCACGCCCTCGAAAATATCATCCCAGTGGAAGTCGGAGGGCTGTGCGGTCGCAATCGCGGAACCAGCGCGGTCGTAAATGACCTTGGACGGACGCTGGCTGGCGCCCTTCTCTAAAAAGTAGATGCCCACTCTGTCGCCGCCTCGGGTGATTTTAGAAACATCCACGCCGTATCTTCTCAGGGAATTAACGGCGCTCTGGCCGATGTCATGCTTCGGCAGCTTCGTGACAAAGCTGGCGTCAATGCCGAAATTGGCAAGGGATACCGCCACGTTTGCCTCACCGCCGCCATAGGTGGCGCCAAAGCTCTCTGCCTGAACAAAACGATAATAGCCTTCCGGTGCAAGGCGCAGCATGATTTCTCCAAAGGTAACTACTTTCATCTGAAAATCCTCCAAATAACATAGTGATTTCTTCCAAAACGTTTTCCGCTCCCCGCCGAAGACGAAGGGAAAATTTCTGTTTTTCAGCAAATATGATTTTTGATTCGGTTCCTATTACTTTTTCTGGGCAAGATGAACTCTAAAGCCGCAGAAATCGCGCTTGAAATAAATAATGGTCATATTGCCTTTGTCATCGTATTTCGCGGAATCCGGATCGAACTCGATGCCGCGGCTCTCAAAATAGCTGATGGCTCTGGGCAGGGAATTGGTGTTGATGGAGAAATGGCCGTGATCGCCAAAGCCCTTATATTTCATGATCTCTATAATTGTACCGGCAAAGAAGGAGCTGCTTCCCTCTTTCTTAGCAAAGCCGAAAATGTCGCTGAACGCGTCGGTCAGCTCACCGGCCTCGGCCGCATCCTTGGTGTTGATGCCGATATGGCCAAGCTCAAAGCCCAGCATGGTCTGAACCGCCTCGCGGGTCATGTCGCGGATTTTGTCGAACTCGCCGGCGCTGATCAGCTCGGGCTTTACCATCCAGCTGCCGCCGCAAGCCAGAATCTTATTATAGGCCAGATATTCGTTGAGGTTCTTCGCGTTGATGCCGCCGGTGGGCATGAATTTCATCTTCACATAAGGGGCCGCCAGCGCTTTGATCATCGCAAGGCCGCCCGCCTGCTCGGCCGGGAAGAATTTGACCACGTCGAGGCCAAGCTCAATGGCCTGCTCGATGTCGCTCGCGTTCGATACGCCGGGGGTGACCGGAATGCCCTTCTCCACACAGTACTTTACCACCTTGGGGTTCAGGCCCGGGCTGACGATAAAGGTAGCGCCCGCCGCAACCGCCTTGTCTACCTGCTCGGTCGTCAGAACCGTGCCTGCACCGACGAGCATTTCGGGGTATGCCTTTGCAATGGCACGAATGGCTTCCTCCGCCGCATCGGTACGGAAGGTTACCTCCGCACAGGGCAGGCCGCCTTCGCACAGCGCTTTTGCCAGCGGTACGGCATCCTTCGCGTCGTCGATTTTAACAACGGGAACAATTCCGATCGCACCGATCTTTTTCAATACATCATTCATGTTCAGCACCTCTTTACCAAAGTTTCGTAATGTGGAACCAAGTTTCATTTTCTTTGTACTTTTATTATACTGTTTCCACGCGTGAAGTCAATAGAATCTGACAGCTTTCCAATTGTTTTTCCCCAAACACTGTGATACTATAAAAACACGAATTCAAAAGGAACGATTTGTACCCATTTTCAGGCACAATGCTCATCGAATCCTAATGGTCAGTCACTGTAATCTAAAATCATTCATCCATTGGAAAGGAAGAAATCGCTGTATGCCCCAAACAAATCCCGTTCAGTCGGCAGAGCGTATTTTTGAAATACTGGAGGCTCTGGTGCAAAACGGCCCGGTCACGCTGACCGAGCTGAGCACACGCCTTTCTCTTCATAAAAGCACGGTGCACCGCCTGCTGAAATCCCTCATTCTGATGGGTTATGCGCGGCAGGAGGAAGAATCGGGGAAATATCTGCCCACCTATAAGATTCTGGGGCTGGCAGGGATGCTTCTCTCGAAGCTCGATATTCTTGCGGTGGCCCACCCTTACCTGGAGCGCCTGATGAGGCAGACACACGAAACCGTGCACTTCGTTCAGCGCGAAAACACGCACATCGTCTATGTGGATAAGGTGGAATCCGACGCCAACAGCATCCGCATGGTGTCGCGGATCGGCCTGCGACAGCCCATGTATTCCACAGGGGTCGGCAAGGCGATTCTGGCGCAGATGAAGGACAGCGAAATTCGGGAGGTATGGAAGCAGAGCAAGATCCGCCCCTTTACTCCGCACACGATCGTCACACTCGAGCGGCTGATGGAAGAGATCGAGCTCATTCGGCGCCAGGGCTACGCACTTGACAACGAAGAAAACGAGCTGGGCGTGCGCTGCATCGCGGCCTGCGTAACGGATTTTTACGGCCGCGCCTCAAACGCATTCAGCATTTCCGCCCCGGTATCGCGCATGTCTGACGAACGCGTGCTGGAGCTTTCGGAATATGTGCTCGAAACCAAGCGCGGCCTTTCTCAGGAACTGGGCTTTTCCGGGAAGTAATTCCCGGCCTGAGAATGGGCGCGCGTTTTTGGGCCTGCATGGATTTTTGGGAAATATGCGGGAAAGACTTTTTCTCATCCTATCATCGCAAAAGCCGCTTTGCGGGAAATACAGTTGATTCCCTGCCTTCGGCGGCGAATAAACCAACAGCTTTTTCAGATAGTATTCTAATAAAATACCAAATACCAGCGAATTTTGCGGGAAATGGAAGGTTTTTATGCAAAATCTGTACGGCTTTTGTTGAAACCCCCTGCGTTTGATGGTATAATTATCTGTAATTGTTTTCAGAAATCTGAGCAGACGAAAGGATTAATTGAGATATGATTTGCGCTAACAAA
>NZ_CBYL010000051.1 GCF_000577335.1 Faecalispora jeddahensis
ACCGCCCATAACCGCCACATCCGTGCTGATCGTGCAGGAACTGATTTTAGAGGAGCCCCAGCCCATCAACCCGGCGGCGGTACCGGAAGAATTCGATATGGCGGTATTGATCACCCTGCAGCCGGAAATGGAAAGTCCGGTGCCGCCGGTTCCCACCAATCCTGAGGCAAAGCCGCCGCTGCCCGTGATCGTAACACTCCTCTGGATATCGGGCGAGCCGACCACACAATTTGAAATACTGCCGGTGTTCAGCTCCCACACCAAACCGGACACAGAGGCGCTTGTACTTGTCACGCTGCCGGAAAGGAGCTTGCAATCCACAACGCTGCCGGTGTTTTTATTGGCAATCAGAGCTGCCGTATTGCCTGACTGTGAAATCGAAACGTCTGCCAGACGAACCCCTTTGATGATGCCGTTGTTGTCCTGGAACAGCGGCATCCGCAGCCCACTGATGGTATTTCCGGCACCGTCATAAACAGACTGGGTGGCATTGTTGTTGATCCCTCCGGTGTCAGCCTGTACGACAGTGATATGATGCGTCTGCTTAAAATACCACCCGTTTGAAATTCTTTTTCTGTCCCTGAGCTGTTCTTCTGTGCGCAGCTGGCCCGGCTGCTCCTCATTAAACTGCAACTCATGAAAAGAAATTGCCGCCGCAAACAGCGGATTGACATAAAGATCCCTGCCGGACTGATCATCTTTGATGATGATATTGATCTGATTGTCATGATTCAGCATTTCGCTTTTTGCATATGGAAGAGGATATAAATCCTGTGCGATGGCAGAAATTGTGATTTTGTCGCCCAAGGTCGCACCTGACTTCCAGGAAATATGAGGTGCGGCGGGCTTCCCTGTACCGGACGGTACCAGCATCCCATACCCCGCCTGCACAATGGTCTTGGCATTCACGTAGTCCAGCGTATCGGCCAGCGTACTATTGGCGTCATAACCGTAAAAGCCCCACGTGCCATCCGTGTACTTTTCATAATAACACAGGCTGTACGGAGGTTTCCCCGTTGCGTGAGTAAATTTTTCAGGCCAGTCGCCGTAGTATTCGTCGGTGACCATCCGGAACGGGTACGCGCTGCCCTGGAGAGAATCCGCATAGGGGTGGCATTTGGCCGCGCTGTTCTGAATGGGATTCCCGGCGCTGTCCTTCGCCAGCTCGTCGTACTCCAGAGCCGTCACTCCGGACGGAGCGGCCCCCCCGTAGGCGTCTGTGGCGCCGCTGTTGCCGGATTGTGACAGATAGCTGCTACCCGCATACGTTACTCCGCCGCTGCCGGTAACCAGCAGCCCATAAGTAACCGCTCCGTTTGTTGTTACGGTCCCGCACGTGTAGCTGGAGGCAATCGTAAGCGTGCCGGCATTCAGGCCGACCAGCGCACCGCCGGCCTCAGACGCGGCCACATCGGCAGAGGAAAAGCTGTCGGTAATGGCGGCATACCCCGACATAACGCCAATCAAGCCTCCCGCCGTTTTTAGATAGGTGCCTGAACTCCCTGAAATGACCGTGACCGAAGCATAACTATTCTGAATCGTAACCGGGGCGGAAGCGCTTCCCCCACTGACGCCGCCGATCAGGCCACCGGTCTGACCCGCTGCGTTAGATATCGGCAGAGCGGAAAAGGAGGTCTTGATGGCAATCCCGTTCCCGTTTTCCGCCTGAACCGAGCCGATCAGCCCACCGGTGGGGCGCTCCGCTCCGGAGCTGCTGCCGCGTCCTCCGGCAACAGAGCCGGCCCCCGCAGCGCTCTGATACACGCCGCAGTTTTCTACCACAATACTGCCGTTATCGCTGCTAAGACTGCCGATCAGCGCGCCGGACACCTGCTCTCCCGATCCATTAAAATCGACCAGTCGCAGGTTCTGAAAGTTCACCGCGACTAAGCAGGTGCCGAATATCCCCGCGGTTTGGCTTTGTACCTGAAAATTGCGCAGAGTATGAACGATCCCGTCGCCGTCCTTGCCGTCGATCGTCAGGCCATTCTGTGTGGAAGCAGCCGTCAGGTCCACCGGCGGGAACAGCGTGGGCGCGGCATCCAGATGGGCGGATATGGGCATCATGGTATTCTGGCGCACAGACCGCGTAAAATCGATGTTGGCCGTCTGAACGGCGGAGCCGTTGCCCATGGAGTAATATCGCAGATTGCTCAGGTGGCGGACACGGAAAAACTCCACGCCCTTTTTATGGAAGACTCCCTCCGTCGTCACGTTTGTGTCGTACTTCGCGGCAAACAGGCTGTTCACCGCACCGACCGCCGCATTCTGATACAGGTTTTTCCCGTTATAGGCGAGCGATACGCTCACGGTGATATTGTCACCTGCCTTCAGCGACGGGAACAGCTTCAAAAAGGAGTTTCCGTTCGTTATGCTGTCCAGCAAAACATACAGCGTATAATCGTTCCCGGTGTTCACATCAGCAAAGATACTGGACTTCCATTGATTGAACTCGGCATCGGACTCAGAGTCGGATTTCACCGCGGAATCACCGTCCGCGTTCCGCGTTACGGTAGTCCCGTGCTCGTCCGTAAGACTGATGGAGACCAGAACCTTCTCCGGGTGCCCGAGCGCCTCTCCCAGCTCCGGATAGACCAGCTTTAAATACAAATCCTCTCCGTTGACCAGCTCGAGCGTTTCAGGCAGATGCTGTGGCTCGTCCGGCCGCGACGGCTCCGGAGATGAGGCGGTAAGGCCGCCGTAATACCCGATGCCCAGCTTCGCGCGTACCTCCCGGTCATCGGTTCCTGCTAGCCGCTCCCGCAGATTTTTCACCGTATCGTGGTCGAGTGCGCTTTTGGAATAGTATACATCCGTCACATCGCCGGAACGCGGATTCAGATACAGCACCGAGCCGCCGGGCAGCGTGGAGAACAGCGCGGACAGGTGGTCGAGCGAATCGCCTGTCGTTTCAGACGTTATGTAGTAGAGCGTTTTTGTCACACCGCCCTGTGTGACTTCTTCCTCCTGAACAACACTGCTGTCAGCCGCAAGCTGCTGCAGGCCGCCGGCGGCCTTTTTGTCCGTCAGCTCATTCTGAGCCGCCAGAAAAATTTCGCGGGCTGTGCCGTCAAGCTCGGTGATCTGAAGGTTTTTCCAGCTTTGAACCAGATTAGGGGCCGCCAATGCCAGCAAAACAGAAATAATCGCCACAACCACCAGCAGTTCTGCGGTGGTAAATCCACGTCTGTTCAGTCTGTGTTTTACCATTGGCCGGAACATCCGATTCATCCACCGTCCAATCCTTTAAAATTTCCATTTACAAAAGAAAGCCGCCGTTTTAAAACGACAGCTTCTTATACGCAATCAATGCCTCTGCACCCGGGCAAAGTCAACCTTTGGGCAGTTGGCTGCGGTAATCTGCATCGGACAGGCACATCGCTTTAAACCACCATTTTGAATATGAAATTATGCTATCATATTTTCACTTGTTTGACAAGGAAATTATTCTTATTTTTATGTTTGTTTTTCACAAAATATGATATTTTATTCTATCGCGGAAATCTGAAGAAGCTGCGTTTTTTGTGGCTTTGCAGAGAAAGGTGTTTGGTATGATTACCCAAAATTTTCATTCCGGCATCATGCCGCGAATTGACAGATGACGGCAGAAAAGCGCTGCTCTTCCTTGCGGATTTTCGCGATAATTCCGCAAAGAAAAATACTCCTGAAATCTGTAGATTTCAGGAGTATTTGGGAGCCGGCAGACAGAATCGAACTGACAACCGTTTGCCGCCGGTTAAGGAGCTGTTTTATGATCAACCCACCGGTGAGTTATTCGATTCGTTTAAACTGCATCCCTTCGTACACCCGCACCGGATTCCCGCGCTGCAAACGGGTATGCTCCAGCCGGTTGAGCGCTTTCACCTGCGCCTCTCCCGCTGCGTTTTGCAGCGAGATGGCTTCGCACAGGCGGTTTAGCGCCAGCTTTTTGTTCATCTGCTGGCTTCTGGCCTGTGTAGATACCACCGCAAGCCCTGTCGGAATATAAATGACTCTTACACCGGTTTCTACCTTATTGACATTCTGCCCGCCCTTGCCGCCGGAGCGAAAGGTCTCAAACCTCACCAGGCTTTTATCGTAAGAAAGCGGCTTTGTCTGCCCGCACCGGCTAATGTCTAAAAACCAGTTTTTACGCTTATGGTTTTTTCGGTAGGGGCTTTGGCAAATCCACTGCACCGACCCCTCTAAAAAGGAGAGGTCAATCCTGCTCTTGAGCCGCACTGAGCGGTAGCAATCCGGGTGCTTGCCGAGGTGCTTTTCCAATACCGTTATATCTGGGAACTCCACCATCAGGCTGCGCAGAAATTTGCCCACTGCCAGTTCACATTCTTCTGGGCCTTGCCCTGAGCTAAGCTGCAATTCCATTCTGTTTTCCCCCTTACCCTTTATAGGTGACAAGAGGACGCAGAGTGGCAATGACCTTGCAAAGGCCATGCTCCACAAGGGCCGCAATCACATGTTCAATATTTTTGTATGCTTCCGGCGCTTCCTGATACAGCAGCTCGGTATCGTGGCAAACGGTACGGCCGCCCAGCTTCGACTGCCGGATGGTATCCCGTTCATATTTGTTCCTGATGCGGGATTTGCACAGAGATCGGGCCCATTTTCTCCCCGCTCCGTGAGAAAGGGAATGGCCCGACAGAGAGGTATCTGCCGCAGGCAGCACAAGGTACGTCAAGCTGCCCCGGGAACCGGGGATGACTACCGGGCCTTTCAGCGCACTGACTGCTCCCTTGCGGTGGATGAAATGACCGTCCCGCCGCTCCACAAAGTTGTGGCAGCAGTCCAGCAGCGGCTTTACCTCTTGGGAATAGCCGACGTACCCCATCAACTTTTCGGCTACCAAACGGCGGTTGCGCTCTGCCCATAAGAGGGCATCGTCGTGCTTTGCCATGTAAGCCTGCGCCCGCCCGCTGTTTGCGGAAAGCCCGTCAAGGCCCGGAAATTCGCTGAGAATCCGCTGGCCGTATCCCCTCGAACCACTGTGAATCAGCAGCAAAAGCTGATTCTTATTAATGCCAAGCTGTTCAAACACATCCCTGTCCAGAACTTCATGCACCGTTTGAAACTCGGCGAAATGATTGCCGCCGCCAATGGTGCCAAGGTCGTAGATGGGGCTTTCCTCCGGATAAGGGTTTTCGGTGGGCAAGTCCTCCAAAGCCCGAATATGGTTCAACTTTGTGGCAAAACGCTCCTGCTTGAATTTTTTGAGGGCGCAGTTCGTCTCAAACAGGCCCATCCCGCAGCCGATGTCGTTTCCGATCAGGTGGGGGTACAGAATCCCTTCTGTTTCTACCGCTATGCCGATCGGATTTTTTCCGGCATGCAGATCAGGGAGCCCTACTGCCCGCACTACACCAGGAAGCTTCGAGACATCTTCCAGCTGCCGGATCGCGGTGTGCTCCATCCAGCATTTCTCACTCTGAATTATGGTAAACAATTCGCTCAAAATATTCTCCTTTTTGATCGTGAATCGGCTAAAAAGGGCGCAAAAATGCCGTGGCAGAATCACCACGGCAGAAAATATCTTTTTAGCCATGTGGTTGATTGCTATTCGATTTTACTTCCTCTCGTCGCCAACATAACAATCAATCCTTTTCCAATCAATATTACGGGGAACCGTTACCCGCTATTTTACAGTACCAGCTTCGATTTGTCAACCAGAATCAGCGGTGTCGTTCAGATATGTGTTTGCTATTAAGGAACACGATGCACTCGAGCGCTGTATGCTTCAGTTTGCCTCTTATGATAAACAGACAGTATACGATGAGGAAAAAGGCTGTCATGTCTGCGAAATCTCTTATGACATCATGGAGGAAACCGAGCTGCTCATTCGTATTCTGTCTTTCGGCCCGGTGGTGGAAGTATTAGGGCCGGAAAGAATGCGAAAACAAATTCGGCAAAGAATAGTACATCAGATGATACATATGGAATAAATATCACAATATCTGCGGCCGACAAAATTCATGAGATATCATAAAACCCCGATACGCAAACCGCGTATCGGGGCAGATTTTCTGAAATCATATCCGTATGATACTGTATAGATTTTAGATGGAAAAAGTTTTCAATCGGTATTTTTAGAAAAGTATGATTTCTCTTAGGAAAACAGCATCTGAAATTTATTGAAATGATTTTCCTTTTATTTTAAATTGGAAGCCTTATGAAGAAATAGAATTTCTGGAACTGTTCCTCGTTTATTCCTGCATGTTTCGGATCAGCCCATCCATGAACAGCATATTTATTTCTCTTGCCAATTCAGGGTTGTGTTCAAGCCGATCCCGAATTTCCTTATTATGCATCAAATACGTCTGAATCATATCAATATAGATTTCAATTGCGTCATTGGACGCATCCGGGGAAAAAACCCCCGAATCTTTGCCTTCCTCAATAAACGTCATCAAAAGGTTTTTGCTGGCGGCGTTGAAATTTTCAAGGTATTGCCGAAGCTCCGGGTCGCTCTCAACCGCTTCAAAAAAGAACCTCAGGGTATATTTGCCGTAATACCAAGTTCGAATTTGTATATATTCCTCTATCTTTTCGATGAAGTTTCCTTCTTTTGCAATCAGAGATTTTATTTTTTCGACGCTGTCATCCAGCATATCCTTGATGATGATCCGCCGCAGGTTATCTTTGCTCTCAAAGAAGTTGTAAATGGATACCTTAGATACATGCGCTTTCTCCGCAATCTCCGTTACGGTTACCCGATCAAAGCCATATTGGTCAAATAACTCCAAAGCCGTCTGCATGATGGCTTTTTTCTTATCGTTTCTTCTTTTCTCAAACCCATCCAATACAATCACCTCAAGATATGAACCTTATAAACCTTATCCATAAATAATATAGCATATCGACATTGACAAGTCAAATTTCTTTTGATAATATATGAACTAATAAAATAAATATAGTACATATATTAAGGAGGGTCTGGCATGGGTGATATTATTTTTGATCATGTAAACAAGGATTATCGTATGGGGGAAGTCACGATTCACGCGGCAAAACAGGTTTCCTTTCATGTAAAGAAGGGGGAGCTCTGCATCATCCTTGGTCCCTCCGGCGCGGGTAAAACCACGGTACTCAATCTCTTGGGAGGCATGGAAATTGCCACATCCGGAAAAATTCTTTTTGGCAGCAAGGATATTACCGCTATGAACGATCTGGAATTGACCGACTACCGAAGATACAAAATCGGCTTTGTCTTTCAATTCTATAATTTGATACCAAATCTAACCGCAGCGGAAAATGTCGAGCTTGCAAAACAGGTTTGCAAATCATCGTTGGAGCCAGAGGAGGCCCTGCGCATTGTCGGCTTAAAGGACAGGATCCATAATTTTCCGGCGCAGCTTTCCGGCGGAGAACAGCAGCGTGTCGCGATTGCCAGGGCAATCTGCAAAAATCCCGACCTTTTGCTTTGCGACGAACCTACCGGCGCCTTGGATACCGAAACGGGAAAAACGATTCTGAAGGTTCTATCCGACATCAGTCGAAAGATGGGGAAAACAGTTATTATCATTACCCATAATTCTCTGGTAGCGCCCATTGCCGATCGGCTGATTGAAATGAAAAACGGCATGGTAGTCAAAGAGAGTGTACAAGATTCTCCAGCGGATTTGGAGGGAATCAAATGGTAAAAATGCTGCAAAAAAAGATTTTTCGGGATATTAGAGAAAACCGCTGGGCGTTTTTATCCATTGTGTGCATCTGCTCTTTGGGAATTGCCCTGTTCAGCGGCATCAACCTGTATGTGAGTACGGTTGAAAACGAAGTGGCCGATTATTATGAAGAGGCGAATCTCGCCGACTATT
This sequence comes from Faecalispora jeddahensis, assembly GCF_000577335.1. Taxonomy (GTDB): domain Bacteria; phylum Bacillota; class Clostridia; order Oscillospirales; family Acutalibacteraceae; genus Faecalispora; species Faecalispora jeddahensis. The sequence continues at coordinate 7,809 of NZ_CBYL010000051.1, forward strand.
GGGTTTATAAAGCCGACATATCGGAATCCGATTTGGATCACCTGCGGTCTTTTACCGATATTCAAGAAGCACAGCGCCGGAAAATAACCGATATTGCGTTATCCGGAGCATCAAACTCAGTTCTGCATTTTCACGCCGTCGACGAAGCGGCCAAAATCAATGTACCGGAACTTTTGGCCGGAAGCCTGCTGGACGGAAGTGAAACAAACGCCCTTTTGCTTGACAGCCGCTTTGCCCAGGCCCATGGGCTGTCTGTTGGAGATACGATTACTGCTCGGGAAGGCGAATCGCAGAAAGAGTGGCGGATCAAAGGGATCGTCCGGGATGCGGAATACGTTTATTACGCCCCGGAAGGTTTAACCGTGCCCGATTATCACAAATATGGATTCGCCTATACAAACGCGTCCGCTTTGCCGGACATCGCTTACAATGAACTCATCCTCACTATCCGTGAAGGATCGAAGCTTTCACAGGAAGAACAATCGAATCAAGTACGAAAAGTGTTTGAAAGCGCCACGATCCTCAGCCGCTCTCATCAGACGAGCTATCGCAAGGTTGCCGACGCGATGACCGGCGTAAAGCAAATCGGGCTTCTGTTTTCCATTGCTTTTTTCCTGACGGCAGCTCTCGTAACATGGATTACAGTATCCCGTATGACAGAAAACCAGCGTCAGCATTTGGGAACACTGCGTTCCTTGGGCTACTCTAAAAAGGAAATAATGGCTCGGTACGCACTTTTAGGTGTTTTGATTACCATTCCAAGCATGATTTTAGGATGGGCAGCCGCCAGATATCTGATCGCAGAATTTCTGTATCGCGTCGGGATTACCTATTACACAATAGACAATACCGGCGTCACGCCTTTTACTCCGCATTTCTTCGTATCAGTCCTCTGCGTTGCAGCGGTTACCTGCGGTGGTGCCGCGCTCTCCTGCCGTAGATTGCTGAAACTGACACCTGCGGCGCTGATGCGGCCAAAACCGCCGGCGCACGGCCACCGGATTTTGCTGGAACGAATCACGCCCTTTTGGCGCAGCTTAAGCTTTAGTGGAAAAATCGTGACAAGGAACTTGTTCCGCAACAAAGCGCGGATGCTCATGGGGCTTGTCGGCATTATCGGCTCCACTTCCCTGATTTTGTGCGGCTTCGGGCTGATGAATTCTATCAACGCAATGCTCGATCGGGCGTTTGACGAAACCGTGATGTATAACGTGGAAATCAAGTTTCGAACCCCTTCGACCAGCGAGCAGCTTTCCGATATTTACGATGCGCTGAGCAGCGCGCGAAATATCGACGCGACAATGGCGTTCAGTGTTTCTCTTTATGGTGAAAGAGGCAATGTGCAAAGTCCCTATCTTGTGGTGATGGACGAGGAGCAAAAAAGCCTCAGCTTCAGGGATATGGAGGGAAACCCGATACATTTGCCGCAGGACGGTGCGCTGATTACTCCCAGAATGGCAGAAGCGCTCAATGTAAATGTCGGCGATACGCTCACGGCGGAACGACTCGATGGAATCGTCATACCGCTGAAGGTTGCACAGATCGTGGATTTTCCTATCGGAAATGAAGTTTATATAAGCAAAACTGCATTTTCAAAAGTGTCGGACCTTCCGTTTCTGATCAGAACGCTGCTGATAGACGGACAAGGGCTTGATCTCGACAAGCTAAAAAGCGACCCGAGGATTTCACTTATCGAGACAAAGGAAGAAATGCGCAGCAATATGCTGATCGTTCTGGAGGCTTTGCAGGGCTTTCAGATCATATTGATTGTATTCTCTGGACTGCTTGCCTTTGCCGTTATGATGGTGCTGGGGCGCATGAACTACTATGAGCGAATTCGTGAGCTTGCAACGCTGAAAGTTCTGGGATTTTATCGCACTGAAATGAAACGATTGATCCTGCGGGAGAACATTTGGATTACGATATTCGGTCTGCCTTTCGGCTTTGTCATCGGTTCCTTGCTCCTGCGCATCATACTTTCTCAAGCGACAACGCCGGATTTGGAGATTGCGCCGATCATTCCCGTATTGAGCATTGCCATAGGCTTTGCTTTTATCTTTGGGTTTACCATACTTGTGAATCATATCATAGGAAGAAAATTTAAGAATATTGATATGGTGACTTCGCTGAAAAGTGTGGAATGAATAAAAAACAGCTTAATAAATTAAGAGTCTTTGAAGCCCCTCCAAATAAATCGGGTTTGGCGGGGCTTTGCCCATGGCAGAATATTTTTCTCAATCCTCCAAGCCTGTTAAAGTTTGGGGGTAGCTTTTGTGTGTTGGCCGATACAGACTGCACCACTGTGCATTTGCCACAACCACATTAGGCGATCTGCATAGCTAGTGCTTACATAGGTAATTGATTAAAAAAGTCCATACTTCATCTTGACGTACACTCCTTTCCAACGAGAGAGAAGTCATAAGAAATGCCCCTCACTTCTATTAGGGAAAAAGTGAGGGGGCTGCATGGACTGATAAAGTCAAGATTTATTGTCTTGATTTAATTCGGTTAAACGAATACAATATTTATATATTTTGAAAGGATACGATGACATGGAATATATGACTGTGCGGGAAGCAGCTGAAAAATGGAGTATCACAGAGCGCTGGGTTCAAAAGCTCTGTGAAGAAAATAGAATCAAGGGTGCTGTTCGGTTTAGCAGAGTATGGATGATTCCTAAAGAGGCCATCAAACCCATTGATGGTCGGCGAAAGGATGGTGAACATAAATGAAACGGATATTTTTAGTTGAGGACGATAAGGCAATTGCCAAAAACCTCGTGCTTTTGCTCCGATCGGAGGGATTTACAGTAACCCACGCTTCTACACATGGGGAAGCTCTTGCAGCGCTTGCCGAGCACAAATTTGACTTAGCTCTGATTGATATTTCTTTGCCTGACGGAAATGGCTTTACGGTTTGTACAGAAATCAAAGAAACACTGGATATTCCCGTTATCTTTCTGACAGCTTCCGGTGACGAGTCAAGTGTGGTTACCGGACTGAACATGGGCGCAGACGACTATATCACCAAGCCTTTTCGTCCACGTGAACTCATTGCACGAATCAGAACTGCCCTGCGCAAAAGTGGATATTCCCCATCGGCCTTTGAAATCTCCGGGCTTCATGTGGATACGGCAAACGGTGTTGTGAAAAAGAACGGAAACGAGGTTTTTCTTTCCGCTTTAGAATACCGGCTGCTTTTGGTGTTTATTAACAATCCTAAAAGTATTATCACAAGAAGCAGGCTGCTTGACGAATTGTGGGACGCTGCCGGCGAGTTTGTAAACGATAACACATTGACCGTGTATATCAAACGCCTGCGGGAGAAAATCGAGAACAACCCGGCGAACCCGCAAATGATCCTGACTGTCCGTGGGACAGGCTATCGATTGGGGGATGGACATGTTTCGAAATAGGGAGATACGGCAGTTTGCTGTGGTGTTTACGGCAATTACCGTCACCGCTGCCGCAGCAGGCTTTGCCATCCAACCGGCAGCCGGAATTCTTGCTCTCGCCTCTGCCGCTGCCTTGGGTACTGTATTTTTGGTGTTTACCAAGGCCCGGTACAAGAGTATTGCAAAGCTATCGGAACAAATTGACCTTGTGCTTCATAATTCTGACCACCTGTTCATTGGCGAAACGAATGAGGGCGAGCTTTCCATTCTGCAAAGCGAGATAACAAAAATGACGCTGCGCATTCGGGAGCAAAATGATGCGCTGAAAAGGGAAAAAGAACATCTTGCCGAGTCAATGGCTGACATTGCCCACCAGCTTCGCACACCTCTCACATCGGTAAACCTGATTTTATCCTTGTTAGAGAATAGCCCTGATGAAAAGGAACGGAAAGCAATGATCCGGGAAACAAAGGAACTGTTTGTACAGATGGATTGGCTGCTTGCTTCTCTATTGAAACTATCCCGCCTGGATGCGGGCATCGTAGTGTTTCAGAGAAAGAAAATTGATGTACATGACCTGATAAGCAGTGTGCTTCACCCGTTCTTAATTTCTATGGATCTGCACAACATCACTTTGCAAACGGATGTGCCGAAAGAAATATTGATTCAGGGCGATTCCGCCTGGCTTTCGGAGGCCATTCAAAACATCCTCAAAAATTGCTTGGAAAGCGCAGGCGATGACGGAAAGATTGTGATCGCCTGTCAGGACAATCCGCTGTTTACCGAAATTACGATTCGTGACAGCGGCGCAGGCTTTGCAAAAGAAGACTTACCACATCTGTTTGACCGGTTCTATCGCGGGAAACACGCAGAGGCTACAGGATATGGGATTGGACTTGCTCTCTGCAAAACGATTATCACGCGGCAGGGTGGGACAATTACCGCCAAAAATTACCCGCAGGGCGGCGCAGTATTTTCTATTCGTTTTCCAAAGTGACGGATCTCTCACTTGAAAGTCACCGGAATGTCAGTGAAAAGTTCTATGATATGGGTGAACCACGGGAAAGGAGACTCATAGAATGGAGTTTTTAAAAGTTGAAAATTTATGCAAGGTCTATGGCAGGGGCGATAACCAGATCACTGCGTTAGACCATGTTACCCTTACCATTGAAAAGGGAGATTTTACTGCAATCATCGGTTCTTCCGGTTCCGGTAAGTCCACTTTGCTTCACGCTATTGCAGGTGTTGATGTGCCGACAAGCGGAAAGATCTATTTGGACGGGCAGGATGTATATGCGACGAGCAACGAAAAACTTGCCATTTTCCGCAGGCGGCAGGTGGGGCTGATTTATCAGTTTCATAACCTTATCCCCACTTTAAATGTGGTAGAAAACATCACATTACCTATCCTGATGGACAAGAGAAAGGTCAACGGGGAACGGCTAAACGATTTGCTGGAATTACTGGGTCTACAGGAACGCAAAACACATCTGCCGAATCAGCTCTCGGGTGGTCAACAGCAGCGTGTTGCGATCGGACGTGCTCTCATGAACGCCCCGGCAGTCATGCTGGCCGATGAACCGACCGGCAGTCTGGACAGCCGTAATGGACAGGAAATCATCAAGCTACTGAAAGAAAGCAATCAAAAATATGGGCAGACCCTGCTTCTTGTCACCCACGATGAAAATATCGCCTTGCAGGCAGACCGCATTATTACCATTGCGGATGGAAAAGTGGTGCGGGATGAGAGGCAGGTGGCACGATAATGAACATTTTCAATAAAGTTGCCCTGCAAGGACTGAAAAAGAACCGCACACGAACACTTGTAACAATTATCGGAGTTGTTTTGTCCGCTGCTCTGATTACGGCAGTTGCCACCTTTGCCGTATCCTTGCAAACCTATTTGGTTAACGGAGCAATCATGAAGTACGGCAACTGGCACGTTGCATTTCCAGATGTAGATACCTCTTTTGTGCAGGAACAGGCTGATGATAACAGAGTTTCAAACATCGCATCCTTTGAAAACATTGGCTACGGGATGCTTAAAGGTGGACAAAATCCCGACAAACCATATGTATTCATTGCTGGATTTAATAAAGAAGCCTTTTCCGCTCTGCCTGTTGAACTTCTTTCCGGCAGATTGCCGGAAAACAGCAGTGAAATTCTGGTTCCAGCGCACATTGCGGCAAACGGTGGTGTGAAAATCTCGGTTGGCGATACGCTCTCCATTGCGGTCGGAACCCGTAAGGCTGGAAATGAAACACTGAGCCAACACGATTCATATCGTTCCGGAGAGGAAACGCTGACACCTACTGCGGAGAAAACCTACACGGTGGTCGGCATCTGCCAAAGGCCTGCCTTTGAGGAACGTTCTGCTCCCGGCTATACGTTGATTACAACAGCAGATACGGCGTCTCCGGCGAGTAGCTTCAGTGCGTTTGTTGCGCTGGAAAAGCCGAGCCAGCTTCGCTCGTATGTAAGCAGTGAGGCCGAGAGCCACACTTATGTCCTAAACGATGATGTGCTGCGCTTTATGGGGCTTTCGGAAGATAAGATGTTTAATGCGCTGCTCTACTCAGTCGGGGGAATTTTGGTTGCCCTGATTATGGTCGGGTCGGTGTTTCTGATTTACAATTCCTTCAACATTTCCTTAAACGAGCGCACACACCAGTTTGGCATTTTAATGTCAGTAGGTGCCACAGAAAAGCAGCTGCGCAATTCTGTGCTGTTTGAGGGACTTTGCATCGGCGCGATTGGCATTCCTATCGGCATTTTGATTGGCATCCCAAGCATTCGACTTGTACTTTCTATTGTGGCAGAAAATTTTGCAAATGTTCTTTACAGCAACGTACCGTTGACTCTAAAGGTATCTGTTCCCGCTCTTGCTGCTGCAGCGGTTATCAGTATGGTTACCATTCTGATTTCAGCCTATATTCCGGCAAAAAAAGCAGCCGGTACACCCGTGATGGAGTGTATCCGCCAAACCAATGAGGTCAAGGTGGAAGCCAACGCCATAAAAACCTCTAACCTCACAAGTCGGCTTTATGGTTTAGAGGGAACACTTGCGTTAAAAAACTTTAAAAGAAACAAGCGGCGTTATCGCAGTATTATCCTGTCGCTTACTTTGAGCGTCGTGCTGTTTGTATCATCAAGCGCCTTTGGCACCTATTTGGATCAGGTGGCGGAGCAGTCCGCTGTTGAAATGGACGGTGATATCCTGCTCTATACACGAGATATGACCGAAAGCGAATTCTCCCAGCTTTCTAATACCCTGAAAACCGCTGACGGAGTGACCAAAAGCACCGATCAGGCTGTTTCCACCTATACCTGCAAGGTCAATACAAATGAGCTCACAAATGACTTTTGGGACAGCTACCAGAAATCCGCAGGTTTAGATGCAACCAGTGAAACGGTGAAGCTATCGCTGGATGTTCAGTTTATTGAGGACAGCATCTATCAAAGCTTTATCGAAAGCCTCGGCCTGCCCGCAGCGGAATATACGGGGCAGGATGCAAAAATGATTATCGTCGGGAAATATAACGGCGGGCTTGATCTATTTACAGACCGTTCCATGGATTTTACGATTGGAACTGAATCTGGGGAACAGACGAAAACAATCCACACCACCTTTGCAGATACCTACCCGCTGGACCCGCCGCCCGCAGAACCCTCTGATGTGAAAGGATACGTGTTGATGGTGGTTGCCCCTCACCAGATGAAACCGCAGTTCGATGCTCTGGACGCGCCTACAAAATTAGGCTTGACCTTTTGGTCTGATCATCCTACACAGTCAACGGAGAAAATGCAAGAGATAATTGAGGGATCGGGCATTACCTCCGGCTATACTTTGTACAATGTTCATGCGATACTGGAGCAGAATCGTAATATCCTGTTTATTGTAAATCTGTTCACGGTTGTTTTTATCGCTATGATTTCCCTGATTGCGGTTGCCAATGTGTTCAACACGATTTCCACCAACATCAAGCTCCGCAGGCGAGAGCTTGCCATGCTGCGCTCCGTGGGGATGTCTGACCGGGATTTTAATAAGATGATGCGCTTTGAATGTGCGCTTTATGGAGCACGGACGATGCTTTGGGGCTTGCCCCTCTCAGGAATTCTCTCGTGGCTGATTTACAAGGGAATGGTTGTTGGCGGCGGTGATATAGAGTTTATGTTTCCTTGGGACAGCATCGGAATCAGTATGCTTGGTGTATTCCTTGTGGTGTTCATTACCACGCTGTATGCCATTCGCAAGATAAAAAAAGAAAATATCATTGATGCGCTACGGGATGATATGGCTTGATTTAAGATACAGAAGACATTCTGCAGAAAGAATGAATTAAAAAAAACGTGGCAAAAAACAGAGATGCGGAACCCGCCTCATAAAAAAAGGTGCTTTAGCGGGGCACTCCACATACTTAAATACCATTCATACCCTCCAAACCCGTAAAGTTTGGGGGGATCTCTTATGTGTTAGTCAATACAGACTACACCGCTGCATATCTGCTGCAGCGACATTAGGCTATTCGTATAACCATAACCCACATAGGTAATTCGTTTAAAAAAGCCCGCACTTCTCATGGGAGAAGTATGTCCATGCACACGAACTACTGGTCCATGTTAATCCTTACTATAATTTCATAAAAGACACACAAAGAGGCATCATTTTGCTCTCGTGTGCTTTTGTCTTTGTTATCTTGCATCGGTACTGTTCTCCACCAACCATCAAATTTTCACCTGGGCACATTGAAAATTTGGAGGTTAAAGTGATGAGAGAATACACATTGATTGTAAAAGGCAAGAGAATCCCTGTCACTTACGATGTCTATAAAACCTATTATCAAGAATACGAACATGAAAGATACCTGAAAAATAAGTCTGCCAAGCACGAGCACTCTTTAGAGCAATGCATCGAGACGAATGTTTCTATAAAATTTATCTGCCCCACGGTTTAACTATTGTTGGGGATGAAGTTCTTAAATCGGAACAACTAAGCCATCTTCCCCACTGTTGAACAAGCTGAGTGCAAAGGAACACCAAATCATCTGCTGTATCTTTTTCTAAAGAAAGGATAAAACAGTTGACCCAGCAGGTGCAAATATCCGCTTCGGCAATCAGATACAGCAAGCGCAAAATTCTGAATGCTTTGCTTCAAGAAACGAAAGGTTACTACAGGTAAAAGCGCTAATCTTACTCAAAAGCTTACCGATATTCATATCGAGTAGCTTCTATCACTATGCCAGCCGGATCTGGACCCTAATAACCATTTTTTGGTGCACAAAAGCCTCACAGTTTTTTATCCTTGGTATGGTACTTCTTACCATTTGTTGTCCAAAGCCATTTGTAGGATGTGTTTTCGCTTGTTTTCTCCGGTGAAAAGTCGAATGCGAACCGATCCCTCCTGTTATAAAAGCAGAGTTCCCAGACATAATAAAAAAGCCTGCAAACACACATGTTTACAGGCTTTTTCTTCTGGAGCTGGTGGTCAGAATCGAACTGACAACCTGCTCATTACGAATGAGCTGCTCTGCCATTGAGCCACACCAGCATCTGATTCTTTTCGCACTTATCTAAGTCAGCCAATATAGTATACAAAAAAGAAGCGATTTCGTCAAGTAGACAGGCCGAGATTTTCTCGAAAAAAACGATGGTATTCTCTTTTTGCGAAAAACATTTTTCCTTGTGTTGAAAAAGTGAAAGAAAATCACATAACTATATGTTTAATTCTGGGATAACATATAATTAATATATTAAGCTCCCGAGAAAGAGTGATACTATGTCACTGAGTTCCATTGGTAAAAACTTGCGGATTTTCAGGGAAAAGTGCGGATACACACAGCAGCATCTGGCAAATGTGCTCAATATTGATCGCTCCACGTATTCTTATTATGAATCCGGGAAGACCACGCCGGACATTTCATCCCTCATCATGTTGTCCCAGGTGTTTTCAGTCAGTTTGCCGGAATTGCTGGGACAGGAGGATATTTCCCCCATGTTGAACGATTCTTCTTCCGGAAAATCGGGTTCGAAGCGTGTAACAGATAATAACAGCCACATTTATGATCTGAAAAAGGATGAACTGCAGCTGATTGCATTTTTTCGGGCCTGCACGGTGGGGGAAAAAGAAGAGCTTCTCCGGAAGGCGGCAGAAATTCAGAGTAAAAATAAAAAGAAAGAATTGGATTGAGCCTTTGCGGAAATGCCGGTTTCATGATATACTAAAAATGCATGTACTATTGATTGCCGGAGGTGCCGCATGGAATTTGACGCATTTGCCGCCGGAATTGAGCCGGGCGGCCTGAGAAACACCAAAGAGATCCGTATTTTGATTTGTTACCTTCTGGTCAGCGTGGACTCGCCGTTGCGCAAAGAGGATATTATCGATATTCTGCAGGAAAACGGCCTGGCCAATTACTTTGAAATTACAACTGCGCTTTCTGACTTGATCGACAAGGGCAGCATTCTGATAAAAAACGGCCTTTGCACGCCGGGGGAATCGGCCCGGATGATCGCAAAACAGCTCGACGGCACCATCCCCACCGCTGTTCGCCAGCGCACTTTGACCGCGGCGCTGCAGCTTTTAACCCGCATCAAGCGGGAAGAGGAAAACGCCGTGGAAATCACCCACACCAATAACGGCATTCAGGTGACCTGCCATATCTCGGGCGGCGACATGGAGCTGATGTCGCTTTCTCTGTATGTACCCGATTTGCAGCAGGCCAACCTGGTGAAGCAGAATTTCCAACAGGACCCCGACATTATCTACCGCGCCATGCTGGCCGCCGTCACCAAGGACCAGAAAATGATGGCGGAAACGCTCACGGAAATGGGCATGAAAAAACAACCGAAACAATAAACTATTCGCCGTCCATCGCTGCGCGCATGGCGGCGATTTTTTGCGTGTCCGTCTGCCAGATCGTATAGTCCTGCCCGTTCGCCGGCTCCAGCAGCCGGCGCTTTTTGCGGTACTGCATGGGGCTGTCTGCTTTTTTCAGCCAGTTTCCCTGATACACCGAAGCCGCCGTTACCCGGCGGAATGCGGCAAACTCGTGCGGTTCCATCTCACCGGCCACCGCGATCTCCATCCCGTCGGCATTGAGAAGCAGCCGGGCGATCAGGCTGCGGCCGTCATAGCTGCGGCGGCACTGACCAGAGGTCACGAGCCCGCCAAAGCCCATCATCTTTGCGCGCTGAAAGGCCTCTTCCGGCTCGCGGCACTCATCAAATGCGCGTCCCAGCACCATCTTCATCTCCTGTGCCTGAACGATCAGCTCGTCCAGGCGCAGAACATCGAGTGTGCCATCCGGCGTCAGGATCCCCGTTTGCACCGCATCCGCTCCTGCGTCGCGGAACAGGGCGATGTCATCCTTCATCATCTCAAACTCCACCGGTGAACAGCAGTAATCCCCGAAATGAGGTTTCACCAGAACAGAGATCGGCAAATCCAGGTGATTGCGTACCTCGTAATAGAAATTGATATTCGGTGTGGTTCCGCCAAGCACCAGCCCAGAGCAGAGCACCAGCCGATCCGCGCCCGCACGCTGTGCCTCAAACGCAGAATCCACCGTATCGACACACACTTCCAAAACCGCTTTCATATGTACCCTCCCACAGAAATGTGACAGTTTCCAGAGGCTTTCAGAACACCAGCTGCACCAGCAGCATATAAAAAACCGTTCCACCGGCAATGCTCAGCAGCGTATTGCGCTTCCACAGATGCAGGAGCACCACCGTCAGCAGAGCCGCGCCCTCCGGTATCCCGTAGGGAAACGACAAGGGGGTGGCTCCGCGCAAACAGTAGACGATCAGCATACCGATCACGGCGGAAGGCAGCATCTGCCCCAGGTACAACACCCAGCCGGGCGTGGGCTTGTCCGCCGGGAACAGCAGGAACGGCGCCGAGCGAATGAGAATGGTAACGGCCGCCACCACACCGATTAAAAGCAAACCGTGAAGCTCCGTCATTGCACACCCTCCCTTTTTTCCAGCCTGCCGCGCAGCAGCAGAAACACCGCAGTGATGGAGAGCATGGCCGGAATCACGAACCCGGAGGGGCCGAACACCAGCAGGCAGAGCACTGAAATCACGATGCCGAGAATGGACGCGGTATGATCGGTCTCAGCCTTCCAGCGGTCGAGAAAGATCACTGTGAACAGGGCCGTCATAACGAAATCGATGCCCTCCGAGGGGATGTGCCAGATCGACCCGAACACCGAGCCGACAACACTGCCAAGCACCCAGTACAGCTGATCGAGCAGGGCAATGTAAAGCAGCAGCCGTTTTCTATCCGGCCCAGGAGGCTCCTTCAGCGCGCAGAACAGCGTGAAGGTCTCATCCGTCAGGGAAAAGATCATGTACGGCTTCTTCCGGCCGATCTCGCGGAATTCGTCCAGCATGGCGATTCCGTAAAACAGATGCCGCGCGTTGACCATCAGCGTCATAATCGCCGCACCGATCAGCGAGGCCGCGCCCGCGAGCAGGTCCACTGTGACAAACTGCATCGAGCCCGCGTAAATGAATACGCTCATCAATAGGGCCCACAGCCAGCCGTAGCCTTTGCTTTCCAGAAACACCCCGAACGCGAAGCCCAGAAACAGGTAGCCGGTCATAACCGGTATAGTATGTACAAATGCTTCGCGCAGAAGATGCCGCTTTTCTTTCAACCGTAACCCTCCAATATGCCCCAAAAGCGACTGTTACTCGCTTGATTCGCCCAGACAATTTTTTGATAATTATACCACATAATGCAAAAAAATGACAAGGCTGCCAGAGGGGACCCGAATCAATTTTCCATTAAAATCCTGCAAGGCAAATGCAATGCTTACAAATTGAAAAATTGCAATTACAATGAAAATAAAAGAACTCGCTGATGAAAAATTTGTTCCTGCGAAAATTTCTATATAACTTTCTGCTCGCGGCAGGCTAAGCCTGCACGCACGTCGCGCAACAGCTCGAAGAAAAGCTTTCGCTTCGCGCTTCATTCGTCGCGCGTGCGCTGGCTGTTCTCACGCGAAAACAGCCTTCTATCAGAATCGTTATTTTTTCATTACGGGTTCCCCATATTAATTCTGCTGGCGCAGGGCTTGCCCCTCATGCCGGGGCGGGCACTTACTTTCGCGACGAGGCGAAAGTAAGCAAAGACTCGCCAAAGGACACCTTTGGAATCCGTTCGGGGAACGGCACTTGAACACATTAACGGAAGCTACTGTAAAGGCGCTCCAATGAAAATGCCCACTCTCCGAGATTCATCTGGAAATAAGTCTTGCTATCTCGTCTGTCGGCGGGCATTTTCAGAGCGCTCTCGTTGGCTCGCAGTAGGGCTGCCTGACGGTAGTTCCGGTTTGCCGATTTACAGATGGTGTTCCACCGCTCAAAGATTTCTTGTACCCTTTGTGCGCTAAAGCTACTTTTACACACCCGCTTCACACGCAGGCCTTGCCTGTGTGTGAAACAGAACCAGAGCGGGAGCCTCTCCCGGTTTCCAAAGGCAGCGCCTTTGGTCGTTGAGAGGAGGTTCCAAGGGGGAGAGAATCGAAACTCTCCCCTTTGGCGAATCTTTGTTTACTTTCTTTTCGT
>NZ_CBYL010000052.1 GCF_000577335.1 Faecalispora jeddahensis
CCGCCATACCCGAAAGTGCGATGTTTACCGCCATGAACACCAGCAGCACACGGGTCAGGATGATACCGGGCCCGCTTGGGATCTGTTCGATCCACCGGGTGAGCGAAGGCAGGGAATGCTTGATGAAAATCAGCCCAAGCACGCCCCAGAACACCGAGTAGGTCAGGTTGGTGCGCCCGTGCAGATTCAAAGCGGAATTGCTGTATTCCCACGACACCGTGCCCAAAAGCTTTTCCTGTAAAAAGGAACACACATATTCCAGCGCGCCGCCTAAAACCATACTCGAAAAGAAAATGATCAGGCTGTTGCGGTGGCGAAAACGGTAGAGTGCCACCGTAAACAACACAGCGCCAATCCCATACACCGGCGTAAACGGCCCATAAAGCAGGCCCTGGCGGCTTTCAAAATACCCAAGACGAACATAGCACCAAAGGGTTTCCACCACAAAGCCGATGATACTGCCGGAAAGAAAAATCCAGAAAAGCTTGTATCGGTTCAGCCCGTGAGCAAAAGAATAGGGGTTTCCTTCCAGAATAGAGCCTCTTCGCTGAAGTCTCGTGGTTATCATTTCGACAGATTCCTTTCTGTAATACTTGGTATCTTCTCATCACCTCACGGCGGAAACAAAAGCACAGCTTTCGATGCCTAAGAGCATGGAATGATCCGCTCAGTTGGTTTCATTTATTGAGCGGATAACGGATTATGTCAGCTTGTATTAAAATCTATCATATCATAATTTGACAAAATCGGCAAAACATTGCTCATCACTCAATTCCGAAGCGTAGGAATTGTAATGGAGGGTAAATTATGGTATCATAAAAAGAAATAAACGATGCTTTTGATTGGGAATGGGAGATGACGCAATGGATGTTTTTGTTGAGCAGCTGATCCGAAAGAAAAAGGGCCGCAAAGATTACGCGATCGTGGCTGGAGCGGGTATTCTCGGAATTGTGATTCTGGCAATCAGTACGCTGGTAGCGTTTTTGGGGCCTTTTCTGCTGATTATCGTTGCGGGCGTGTTCGTTGGGATTTATTATGTAAGTGCATCCAGAAATCTGGAGTATGAATACAGCACAACCAACGGGGATTTCACCGTGGATCAGATCACAAACCGCCGCAGCCGCAAGCGGATTTGCAGCTTTGATCTGAAAACGGTGGAGGAAATGGGGCAGTACAACGCCTCAGCGTTCCAGAACAGAAGCTTTGCAAGGCAGCTCATGGTCGGCGAGGATGACGAGGGCACCGATGCGTGGTATCTGATCGTACATTTAAAGGATTCCGGCAACACCCTGCTCGTATTTAATCCCAACGAAAGGGTGCTGGCGGCAATCAAACCGTTTTTGCCGCGGCAGGTATCGGTCAATGCTTTCCGTGGGCGTTGATCTCCTCGAAATTCCCCGGATAGAACGCGCGATGAAGAACCCGCGTTTCTGCCGGCGGATTCTGGGGGACAGGGAATATGATCAGCTTGCCGAGCGCGGATTCCCGGCGGCCAGCGTGGCGGTCAGCTTCTGCGCCAAAGAGGCGTTTTCCAAGGCGCTTGGCACGGGAGTGCGGGGCTTTCTTCTGCGGGAGGTGCAGCTCCTGCGCGATGAGCTTGGCAAGCCCTTTTTGTATCTGGAGGGAGCGGCCCTGGAGGCTGCCCGGAGCGCGGGCCTGGAATTTTCGGTCAGCGCTACGCATACCGCACGGTACGCGTCCGTCACGGTCATCGGGGAGAAGCGCAAAATCGCGATTCAAAAACGGCGCGACGCGGGTGCTCACGGGGAAAACGCCGCCACTTTGACGGACCCCGCGGATCGACCCGGCGCAGAGGCGCAGCGAAAACTGATTTCCAGTGTTGTTCTGATGGCCCGATTGAGAAAGGAGCAGTCTTCCGATGAAACTATTCGAAAGCGGCGCGATGCGGACGCTGGAAGAAAGAGCCGTTCAGGCGGGAACCGCGTATTCCGTCCTGATGGAAAACGCAGGGGAGGCCGCGGCGCGGCTGCTGCGGGACAAGGCCCCCGGCTCGCAGGTCGTCATTCTGTGCGGAAAGGGCAATAACGGCGGCGACGGCTTTGTCGCGGCGCGGCATCTTGCGGACTGGGGAGCGCAGGTCTGCGTTGTATTGATTCAGGGTGAGCCGGAAACAGAGCTGGCAAGCCAGGTGTTCCGGCAGATGGACCTGCAGAAGATTCAAGTGCTGGATTGGGCCAAAGAGCCCGAAGCAGTCAAAACCCAGGTATACGGGGCGGATTTTGTGCTGGACGCGATGTATGGCATCGGGTTCCGCGGCAGCTTGCCTGAAACGCTGTTCCCTTTACTGGATGCGGCGGAAACCTCCGGAGCGTATCTTCTGGCTCTGGATTTGCCGAGCGGCGTTTCGTGTGACACGGGGGAGGTACCCGGGCGCTGCGTGCGCGCGGCAGAAACAGTCAGCTTTACGGCGCTCAAGCCCGCGCATCTCATTCAGCCGGGCCGGAGCTATTGCGGTAAGGTAACGGTTGTTCCGGTGGGTATTTCAGAACAGCTGATCGAAGAAGCGCAGACGCCGCTGTTTGGCATCGAAGAAAAAGATCTTGCCCTGCTGTTTCAGCAGCGGGAGGAGAATACGAATAAAGGCAGCTATGGTACGCTGCTTTCCGTCTGCGGCAGCACGGGGATGGCAGGCGCAGCAATGCTCGCGGCCCGCGCGGCCCTGCGCAGCGGGGCAGGCCTTGTGAATATGGCGCTGCCAAGCGAACTGTATCCGGTGGTTGCGGGCGCTCTGCCCGAGCCCGTGTATACGCTTCTGGAGCGGACGCACGGCGACGTCATCAGTGAAGACAGCGCCGCTCTTCTGAATCAGAAGATGCTGAGTGCGTCGGCGGTCTTACTCGGCTGCGGGCTCGGCACCTCTGTTTTGGCCCGCTCTCTGCTGCGGCGTGTGGCGGCTTGCAGCTCTGTTCCCCTTGTCATCGATGCAGATGGAATAAATCTCCTGGCTGAGAATATAGATATATTGAAAACAGTTAGAGTGCCGGTGGTGCTTACCCCCCATCCGGGAGAAATGGCGCGCCTTCTTCATACCACAGCCGAGCAGGTACAGGAGCGGCGGCTGGACTATGCCAGACGCTTTGCGCAGGAGCATGGGGTGACCCTGGTGCTGAAAGGCTCGGGAACCATCGTGGCTGCTCCGGATGGACGCGTGTTCGTAAACACCACAGGAAACCCGGGGATGGCGAAGGGCGGCAGCGGAGATGTGCTGGCCGGGATGATCGCGTCCCTTGCGGCGCAGGGGATCACGCCCTACTGGGCGGCGGTCTTCGGTGTGTTCCTGCACGGGCTCGCGGGTGACCGCTGTGCAAAAAGGCTCTCTCAGCGCGGGATGCTGCCATCCGACCTGATCGAGGAGCTGCCCTTACTGTTTTCAGAATTTGAACAATAAGGGTGATTTCATGCGCAAGCCGGCCCGCCTCCTTGTGATCCTGTTTTGTCTTGTCTGTATGGCTGTTTCGGCGGGGTGTTCGCCCTCGCTGACGCAGCCGGTGGTAAACCCGGTTCTGGCCTTTGAGGCCAAGGCCGATGTTTCAATGGGGAAAAGCCGGTATATATGCCGGCTGCAGTATTCAGCCGGGCAGGGCGCGCAGCTGACGCTGCTGGAGCCGCAGGAGCTGCAGGGCATGACATGGGCGTGGGATCATAAGATCCTTTCGGTCAGCTATGAGGGCCTTACGGTTTCACAGGATAACATGGTGCTGCCGCAGACCGGAATGATTCCCATGATGCTGGCGTCGCTGGATGCGGCTTCGGTAGAAGGCGCGCTGACAACCTCCGGCGACGGGCTGTTCTTCGGCAGCGGCGACGGCCACAATTTTACCCTGACCGCGGATCGCCGCACCGGCCAGATCAAGCAGTTGGCTGTTCCGGAGGAAAATATGCTGGTGCTGTTTGAACCGATTACAGATTCCTCCGAAGAATCCAAGTAAAGAAAATAGCAAATAGCAGCCGAACAGAAAGAAGACTCCAAAACAAAAAAGAGAACGCAGCGTGCGTTCTCTTTTTTGTTTTGGCCGTTACGATATGGAATTTAGGTGGTCTTTCACCGTGTTCCATTGTTTAAGCATTAAATTTTTCAAAGCGGCAGGCTGAATCGAAAAAATCGTTTCCCCATAGCGGTTAAAATAATTGGCAATAAAATTTGCTTCCCCTTGATTGTAAAATCCCCTTACGTAGTATTTCCCGTTTTCCCGGTGCAGCTTCATGGAAGGATAGTGTTCTTTATGAAACAGATCCGCTCCCTGAATGGAAACGCCAACCTCAAAATCCACAGCATCCTGATCGCGAAACAGCTCTTTTGAAGGGACGAGAAATTCAGAGATCAGTTTGGGTGCGTATTTTTCACAGCGCTGCACGGACTGGATTCTGTCGCATCGGAATACCTTTGGCCTTTCTGTTTCGAAATGATATGCGGTTGCGTACCATTGCCCATAGGCAGAAGCAACACAAAAAAACTGAACATCATATTGCTTCTCCGAATCTCCCTTTCGGTAGCGGATGCTGCATACGCTTTCCTCAACAGCCATTTGCAGAATGTCTTTTAAGCAATTGCATTCATTCTTGCTTTGGTAACTCCCTAAGTTGAAAATCAGCTCCATTTTGCGCAGGGCTTTGATCCGTTCTTCTGATATACACGCTTCAAATTTTTGCTTTAGTTTTTCGATACTCAGGTGAAAGGGGGTCGATTGATAGGCGGTAAGTGTTTGCATGGAAAAGTACAGGGCATAAACCTCGTCAATTGTAAAAACAATCGGGGACAATAAACGGTTGGGAAGAATTCCATAATATCCGTTGCGTCCGGGCCTTGAGTAAATCGGCATGCCGATTTCTTCCAATGACTGAATATCCCGAAGTGCGGTGCTTTTCGATATGGAATAACGCTCCATAATGCTTTTCAGATGAAAGGATTTTTTATCATTCAAATAGATCAGCATATCATTCAGGCGTTCCGATTTTTTCATCTTATGTTCCCTTTCCGTAGAACGGTTTCGTTAACTGATACCATTCTATATTATACTACAAATAAAATGAAGAAAGACAGGGGAAATGAAATATGAATACAAAACAGGAGTTTGTGCGGCTGATGGATACACAAACGGAATTGGCTTTGGCAACTTGTACGGATGATCAGCCGAATGTAAGGATTGTTAATTTTTATTTTGATGAAGCCGCGAAGGCGGTGCTCTTTTCTACCTTTGCGGATAATGAAAAGGTCAAAGAGTTTGAAAGAAATAACAGGGTGGCTTTTACAACCATTCCGCATCAGGGGAATGAGCACGTCAAAGCGAAAGGCTTGGTGCGAAAAAGCAGCCGAACTGTTTTTGATGTGGCGGAGCACTTCATCAATAAAATTCCCGATTACAAAGATACCCTGGAACAGGCCGGAGAATATTTGATTCTTTTTGAAGTGACCTTTGATACAGCCATTGTTACTTTGGATTTTGAAAACATAGAAACGTACCATTTAGCGGATAACACATAAACAAGGCCCCGGAGCAATTTGCTCCGGGGCCTTGTTTATGTGCTTTAGCGTTTAGAATCGAACCGTTTGAGAGAGCTTTTAGCCTCTTCCCCCAAAAGATTATCCTGTGCGGCAAACTCCTGGAGGAGCCGTTCCGTCTTTTGCGAAGGGAAGGCGCACAGGCACTGGATTGCCTTCCAGAGCAGCAGCTCATGGTTTGGATACCGCTCCATCACGGCAAACACTACTTCGGCATGTTCCGGCGTTGACAGCTCTGGGTGATAAAATGCCATAAAGCCGACAGCGTCCAGAATTTCGCAGATTTTCTCCGCATCGTCCCCCTGTAAAACCTGCAGCAGAACGGGGAATACCTCCGGCGGCATTTTTGCAAGTGAGCGGGCAATGATATCCCGCGGCAGCGGATAGGACTTTTTTTGTGAAACCCGGTCCGGCAGGCTTTTGTGCTGATTGCCGCCGATCTTTCCCAGAAAGGGGATCATTTGCAGCGCGGTCTCCCTGCCGCCCCTTTCCAAAGCCTCGCAGATGGCCAACCGGGTATACAGGCATTTTTCTGCCGAAAGACGCCTTACAAGCGCTGCGGCGATCTGAATTTCCGTCTCCGGTTCTATTTTCAGCAGGCTTGCCGCTGCGGTGCGTGCTACAGCATTTTTATCATTCAGAAGCTCCAGAAGCTCATTCTGGCTTTTCTCCCGATACGGGCAGATTTCCTCCGGGGTGGCGTAGCCTCTGCTCCGTAGCTGCTCCTGGCTGCTTTTCAAATAAGATCCATCCTCTCGCTATAGCGGTCATTTTTCCGGGGATACACTCTTGTTGCATTTCACCTTAAAAAAGCAGTCAATGATTCCCCCACCGCAGGCAGGGGAATCATTGACATTTTTACACGAAGTCGCTTTTCAAGCAAATCGGCGGTATAAAAACTTACCGCAGACCGGCAATGATCAGATTCTGGTTGTGCTCATCCAGCGTTTCGGCATAGTACCCCGTGCCGGAAGCGGAGTGGCAGAAATAATAATAGTTTGTGCTGGACGGGTGAAGCGCGGCGTCGATGGCGCTGGCGCCGGGGTTGCAGATCGGCCCGATCGGCAGGCCAGAGAAATTATAGGTGTCGTAAGTGCTGGTAAAGCCGGCCGGTGCTTCCGATTTTACCCGGTAAGGGTAGAATACGGTAGAATCAAACTGGAGCCTTGGCGTGTCGTGGGCTGCGCCGTTTGTCAGGCGATTGTGCAGAACAGAGGAAACAAGGTACATGTCGCTGGTGCTCGAGGCCTCCGCCTGAATCAGAGAAGCCATGGTCAGCAGCTGATCCACCGTCATTCCCTGTGCTGCCGCCTGTGTCTGAAGGTCGGTCATCTTATTCTGCATGTTGTTCAGCATGCGTTTCAGTGCGTTGGCCGCGCTGTCTTCCTTATAAAAGTTATACGTATCGGGGAAGAGATAGCCCTCGAGCTTATAATAACGGGAAGAAGCATTTGTCAGAGAGGCGATGAAGCTGTAGTTGTCGAACTGTGTGCTTTTTGCCGCCGCAAGCACATCGCTGGCGCTGCACACATGATTTTTCTCCAGAAGCGCCGCAACGCCCATCAGGTTTGTTCCCTCCGGGAAAGTGATGTTAACGGTCGGCGAAAGGTCTGACTGATGAATCAGAGAGGTAGTCCAGTTGGTCACGCCGTGCGGCTTCACACCGTTTTCCACGGTGACCTGGATCGACGCGTGAACGCCCTTGATTTCAGAGGTGATGTAGGTTACTCCGGCTTTCAGGCCGGTAATGCGGTATTTTCCGGTTCCGGCCACACGCGTCACCTTGGCGATTCCATCACGCGAGGACCAAACCTTGACGTCCTCCTGCTTTAAAACGGAGCTGCTGAGAGAGGCTTTAAAATCGTAAATGCCTCCCGGAGCCATTGTATAGCTGAAGGTATCCATACTCAGTGTGCCGACTACGGCGTCTGCATCTGCTGCATACACAGCTGTGGGCGTCGCAAGCAGCGCACAGGATAACAAAAAAGCAAATGCTTTCTTGAATCTTCGCATTCTATCAAACTTCCTTTCACTCATGATATTTTCATTATAGTCTTTTTGTCGAATTTAGCAAGCCGGCGATGCGAATCCGACGGCAGGATTTGCAGGTGTATTTTTGTTTTCTGCCTCCTGCAGTCGGATTCGCACTGTCAATTAACGGGTAAGCTAATATTATGTAGAGAGGCGCAAGACCTATTTAATGAATAAAAAAGAAAAAAATTAAAATAATTGTATGAAAGTTTTTGGAAGAGGCAAAAATAGGATTGGGCCCAATCATTAAACTATTCGGAGCGTGAAAAACGTGAATGTCAGAAGAGGCGATATTTATTATGCCGATCTCAGTCCCGTAATAGGGTCTGAGCAGGGTGGGGTAAGGCCGGTACTGATTGTTCAGAATGACGTCGGCAACCGATTCAGCCCCACTGTGATTGCAGCGGCTATTACAAGTCAAAGAGCAAAAGCAAAACTGCCGACGCATATTATGCTGGATGCGGAAACCACAGGATTAGCCAGAGATTCCATTGTGCTTCTGGAACAGATCCGCACCATAGATAAACACAGATTAAAGGAACGCATGGGGCGCCTAGATGGCGTGTCGATGTCGCTGATCGATCAGGCGTTATCTATCAGCTTTGGCTTGGAACCTGAAGCAGAGGTCAGGCAGGCTACATAGAAAGGCCTGAATCATCAGTAGTATGAGGAATATTTTTACCTGATCCGCAAAGAATAAAGGATATACAAGTCAAAATCAAAGGAGGTAACGCAAATGGCATCGTTAACCAGTAAGGAGCTTTCTGCAATTGAGGATCAGCTCAGTGGAGAAAAACTTTTAATTACAAAGCTGAAGGCGTATTCTCAGGGTTGCTCAGATCCTCAGCTAAAGCAGCAATATGAGGATTTGGCATGCAAGCATCAGCAGCATTACGACAAGCTTCTCGGATTTTTGAATTAAAAGGAGTGTAGAATCATGGATCAGAGCCAGAACCAGAATCAGACACAGGCGTGCATGAAAGACCAGGAGGTTCTGCATGACGTGCTGTCCTCGCAGAAAATGATCACCGGCACCTATAATGCATTTACCAATGAATGCGCAACTCCCCAGATACGGAATGAATTCATGAATATTCTAAATGAAGAGCACCAGCTTCAGGCGCAGATTTTTGATGAGATGCATAAACGCGGCTGGTACCCGACCCCGGCTGCGGAGCAGCAGAAAATAGACCAGGCAAAGCAGAAGTTCCAGAACATGAATCAGAACGGCTGATTAGAACTGGTTTCTATAACCACAGCAAAAGCCCCCAGACGCGGAAACATCCGCACCTGGGGCTTTTTGCTGTGGTTATCAAAAAATGAGTGTTGGAAAGAAGCGTATATTCACTGCCAAAAATGTACTTTCACAAAGCTTACGCTTCCACAAGAACAGGCTTTTTCAGGTTCTGCCCTTTTGTATTCTGCCTGCGCACAATGCTGGAAAGTGTAAAGTTGATGATGAAATACATTCCGGCCATGAAGGCAAACAAGATGAACACCTGTGTGGAAGAGGCAAACCGGCCCATCAGGATCATTCCCTTGCCGGTGAATTCCTCAATGGCCACCGCCCACAGAAAAGAGGTGTCCTTTACGGTTGTGATCATCTGCGAGAGCAGAGACGGCACAATATTTTTAAAGCACTGAGGAATGATGATGAACCGTAGGGTCTGGAAAAAGCCGAAACCCTGAGAATAAGCCGCTTCAAACTGGCCCTTGTTGATGGAATTCAGTCCGCCGCGTACCACCTCGGCCATAATTGCAGTGGTAAAGACCGACATGGATAAAATCCCGGAGTAAAACGCGGGAATGGGGACCAGAAAACGGATGGCCAGGATCCAGAGAATCAGCGGGGTATTGCGGAAAGTTTCGATGTAGACTGCAGAAAGCTTTCCTAAAATTCCGTGATCGTAATTGCGCACCAGGCCCAGAATCGTGCCGAAGAACAGGGCAATCAAAATGGTGGATGCTGCGATCACGATCGTGGTGCGCATGCCCGCCAGTAAAAACAGAACGTTGTCCCTTGAAAAAATACTGCTCAAAAGCTCCATTATGCCGCCCCCTTCTTAGAAAGCTCCGGCAAACTGCCCCAGAATACTTTTTTGCTTTTCTGCAGAAGCACGGCTGACTGAACGTCGTGGCTCTTGAGACGCTGCTCGTAATTACGGGCCCAGGTGGCCAGCGGGAAGCAAAGCACAAAGTACAGCAGACCGGTGGTCACATAAGCCGGGCCGTACAGCAGCTGGCTGCTGGCCCAGGAATCTGCACGGTACATCAGGTCGCCGCCGGCGATCATCGCCAGAACAGAGGTGTTTTTAATCAGGTTGACCGCCTGATTGGTCAAAGGCGGCAGAACGATTTTAACGGTTTGCGGCAGAATGATATACCGCATGGCCTGCACGTGGGTGAAGCCCTGACTTTTGGCCGCCTCCATCTGCCCAACCGGAATCGACTGAATTCCGGCTCTGACAACTTCGCTGATATACGCGCCGGTGTACACTCCAATTCCAAGCACGCCGATGGTGAATTTATCCAGCATGATTCCTACCAGCGGGAGGCCGTTGTACAGGAAGAAAATCTGGATAACCAACGGGATGTTCTGAATGAATTCTACATAAACACGGCTGACGCCCTTCAGGCCCCGAAGATGCGAGGAGGAAAACATGCCGAAGACGATTCCTAAAAGCAAGGCAAGCGCCAATGCAAGTACAGCGATTACCAACGTTGTCAGAAAGCCCTCGGCAAACGTCTGCCAGCTAACAAATAACCTTCCCCATTTATCCAAAGAAAAAGGTGAACTGTTCATTCCTTATCCCTGCCTTTCTTTCAGAATGATCTGCGGAGTTTTCTCTCGCAGGTAAATCTTTGTTAAAGTTAGTTCAGCTTCCATTTCGCGATCATCTGATCCAGTTCTCCGCTGGATTTCAGCTGTGCTACCATACCGTTAACGTATTCCGCCAGGTCTTTGTTGTCCAGCTTGCTGGCAATGCCATATTCCTGGGGGGAATATTTATCATCCAGAATCGTGGTGGTGTCATCTACATAACCGCTCAGGATGGAGCCATCCACGGAGAAGCACTGCACACGGCCGGAATCCAGCGCCGCCTTGATTTCGGGGTAAGTGGCATATTCGTCGAATTTCACCTTCACGCCGGCAGCGTCTGCCGCGTCCTGAATGGCTTTCATGCTCGTAGAGCTCTGCGCAACACCGATGGTTTTCCCATCAAGGTCTTTCAGGCTCTTGATGCCGGAATCCTTTTTCACCATCAGTTTCACAGCATCCGAATAGTATGGATCGGAGAAATTATAAACCTTTTTGCGTTCGTCGGTGATGGTAAAGGTTGCGATGACCAGATCGACCTCTCCGTTATCCAGCAGAGGGCCGCGCGTTTTAGCGGTAACGGCCTGTGTTTCTATTTTGCTTTCATCGCCAAGCAAGTCTTTTGCGATCGCTTTGGCCAAGTCGATCTCAAAGCCTTCTACTTCACCGGTTTTTGTGTTTTTCAAACCGAAGTTCGGAACATCCACTTTCACGCCGACCTTCAGTACGCCGGCGGCTTTGATTTTATCCAAGGTGGGCGTTGCGGCAGAGGCGGCGGAGCTTTCCGCAGGGGCCCCGCTGCCGCCAGCGGCCGCGGAAGAGGCGGGGCTGGTGGAACCGGAGCAGGCGGTAGTCACAGCCAGCATAGAGACTGCCAGTAAGGCCGCACATGCTTTTTTCAATGTTGTCATAAAAATCTCTCCTTCATTTATGTGTTTGATATAGGAATCCATATCTTTGCATCAGGAACAGAAAGCCAAAGAGCCGATTCCCCTAAAACAGGCTGTTATTTCAGAATTTTACTGAGGAAAGCCTTGGTTCTCTCGTTTGTGGGGTTTTCAAAGAAATGCTCCGGCTTCCCTTCCTCCAGGATTGCACCGTGATCCATAAACAGAATCCGGTCGGCCACCTGTCGGGCAAATCCCATCTCGTGCGTGACTACCACCATGGTGATGTTGATGCGGGAAAGCTGAATCATTACGTCCAGAACCTCCTGAACGGTTTCGGGGTCCAGTGCGCTGGTCGGTTCATCAAACAAAATAATTTTTTGCTTTGTAGCCAGTGCCCGTGCAATGGCAACTCTTTGCTGCTGGCCGCCGCTCAGTGTAGTGGGGTACACATGTGCCTTATCGCGCAGGCCAACAACATCCAGATATTCATAGGCGATCTTTTCCGCATCCTGCTTGCTCATGTGCTGCAGCTTAATGGGCGCCAGCGTAATGTTTTGCAGAACGGTCATGTGCGGGTAAAGATTAAACTGCTGGAAGACCATCGCAATATTCTTGCGGACAATATCGTTCTTATTTTTCGCTGTCAGCTCTGTCCCGTCAATGAATACCTGACCGGCGGTTGGTTCCTCCAGAAAATTCATGCAGCGAACCATTGTGCTTTTGCCCGAACCGGACGGCCCGATTACTACCAGCTTTTCTCCTTCTTCTACGGTAAGACTGATGTCCTTCAGTACTTCCAAATCACCGAAGCTTTTACAGACATGTTCTAACTTAATCATGTGTTTCCTCCCGTTTGGTATCTATCTGCACTTGCTGGAAAAGCAAATAAAAAAGCAATGGGGCATCAAATCATCAGGAATGCAGAGCACAATCCCTTTTTACAGATTTGAAGCGCCATTGCTTGAATCTTGCATTTAAAGTTGCAGTTATCATACTCCGACAAGAAGAAAATGTCAAATTGCGATTTTAGAACTCCTGATAAAAAGTGACGTGAAATCACTTTAAAATGGCATTTTAGCTTATAACAGGCTCGGTTTATTAGAGAAATGAAACAAATTGTGACCTTTATGTGAAATTTATTTCTCCGTTTTGAAAAGATGAATTGTCAACCGAAGTGAAATTTATGGGATGTAAAATTTCATAAACAAACAATCTCATCAGATCAAAAATCTGTTGGGTATCCATATTATCCCAAGATGCAGGCAGTACCGTTTTTCTATGGGCCAGGTCAGTTTCTCAGGAATACCACTGCCGCTTTATAAAGCTGGTTTAAAATGAATTTCTACCATAGACCATACAGATAGAAGATTCCGTTTGAATAAAAGGGATGATTCTAAAGAATAAAGGTTCATATAGACCAAATATTAGGGGGAAAGGAGAAAAAGCAGTATCTAAAATTGATCCGCACTGAAAATTTGAAAAAATTTTTGCTTTCATTCAGTTTAGGGTTTCGTTTTGTGTGCAGCAAGTTTAGAATATTTTTATCCTGTCGAATATATTCAGTGATTTTGCAAAAATCATACAGCGTGCTGCCGTTTGGTTTTTTTAATTTCAAAAACGGAAAACGAAAGGAGAAGAATCCTTTTTCAATACAATACAATCCGGAAAAAAATCAAAAGCGCAAAAAACATTTTATCGCTTTATCAGATTAATTTAGTATGATAGTAGCGAAACGCATTGGACTTCGCAACCAGACAAAAGAGATGATTCCATGATCAGCGGAAAATCGGCTTGCTAAAACAGGGGAATATGACAAAATTTACTGCCGATCAAGGAAAAAGAACAAATTAATTTTGCATTTTAGAATACCTGAACGGCCCGGTTCTATGTTTCTGTGTTTTCTTACGGAAACTGGTATGGTGAATATACGTGTGAATAAAAATACATACAATTTGCTATAAAATGGCATATAATTTGATTTTTTGAAAACTTTTTTGTATGAAAGCGTTGCTTGTCCCAATAAAAATCCACAAAACATTCACTGAATTTATCGTTTTTTAAGCCTTTTTTAGACGTTTCTTTGACAGATCACGAGTATACTTAAAGAACAGTCAAAAGAAGAGTCTTTAAAGGATGTCCTTTTGAGAAATCAGCAGACATCCACTTCCTTTTGATTTAGCACGCTAATGTGTTATCTGAATGCTGTTGACGCATTCGTGAAATGCTGCCGTCTGTTTTCTTTTAAGAAGGCCCGGCAACAGAGTGCTTCCAATCCAGTCTTATCGGGACTGAGAATGATAAAAAGGAGAAAGAAATATGAAGCTGACACAAGAACAGCAGGATATGCTGGACGGTAAATACGGCAAGGGAACTGCATACGCAATGAAAATACAGGTTGCGATCGGTGAATCCTTTGGCGCAGAACGGATGGTACCCATCACAAGAGCGCACGTCGCGCTGAGCAATCAGGAGGCAGACCTTTGGTTTGCGGAAAAGCTGCTGAATGCGGGCGCGAGATGCAGGGTGGCCCCTACGGTGAACCCCGGGTTCTGTCTTTCGTTTTTCGAAAGCCGTAACATGGTTTCTCCCGAATACGCAGATTTGATGCAGAGAACCCACAACGCTTATAAGGGGCTCGGCGCAGTACTTAGCTATAACTGTACGCCTTACATTGATACGAACGTTCCGAATTATGGAGAGGTCATCGCATTCTCAGAGTCCAGCGCAACGCCCTATGTCAATTCCGTGTGGGGAGCGAGAACCAACCGGGAGGGCGCGAACAGCGCTCTGTGCGCCGCGGTTACCGGCTTTGTTCCGGAGTACGGCCTTCTGCTGGACGAAAACAGAAAAGGAAATATCCTGGTCGAAGTTCAGGCGGACATGAGAAACGACTATGATTACCACATGCTGGGCATGATGGGCAAGAAAATCGGCAACGGAATCCCGGTATTCACGGGTCTGCCGAAGCACATCAGCAAAGAGGCGCTGAGAAACCTCGGCGCAGAGCTGAACACCTCCGGCGCTTACGGTATGTATCATATTGTCGGCTTTACGCCGGAAGCTCCCACGCTCGAAGCGGCGTTTGGCGGCAAAGAGCCGGAGCGCAAAGTGGTCATCACCAACGAGGATTTGCAGGAAGAGCTCAAGAAGATTTCTCTCGAAGGCAACCGTCAAATCGATTTTGCCATGTTCGGGTGCCCGCACTTTACATTGGAAGAAGTAAAGCACATCGCGGAGCGCATTGAGGGCAAAAAGCTCCAGAAAGAAATGTGGATTCTGACCTCGAGTCATGTCAAAGAGATGGCGGTGCGCATGGGTCTGGATGAGATCATCACACAGGCCGGCGGATTCATCGTTCCCGATACCTGCCCCGATCAGCCCTGCTGGGGACATCTGAACGGCAAGGTCGGCATTACGGAATCCCCGAAATGTGCGTACTATCCGCAGCGCAGGGGAATCCATTTCGTCATCAGAGATTTGGATACCTGCATCGAGGCGGCATTAACAGGTGAGGTGAAATAAAATGGAGAAAAAGGTATTTCAGTGTCACAAAATTTCGGAAGGTGTTGTAGAGGGCGAAGCGGTCGTGTCGAAGGACGACATCATGTTTTACCTGATCGACCCCAAAACAGGCACCGTCATTGAGCCCGGCCACGATTTGGAAGGCAAGAGCATCGCCAAAAAGATTCTGATTTTCCCGAGCGGCAAAGGCAGCTCTGTGGTACAGGCCGACGGCATCTACCAGCTCAACACAAAAGGAAACGCGCCGAAAGCGATGATCATCCAGCATCCGGAAACCGTTCTAGTATCCAGCGCGATCATCATGGAGGTTCCAATGGTCGATAAGGTAGACCCGGCGTTCTACGATGTGGTTAAGGACGGAGATATCATTCGTGTGGATGCCGACCACTCCGTCGTAGAGATTTTATCGGAATAAAGCGCGCAGGCAGAACCCCGCCACCGTATGAAGGAGGAAAATGAAAATGAATCGTCCGCTGTTTTGGTTTATCGATGAGGAGTGGAAGGACTATGAGATAGAAGGGAACGTCCTGCGGCAGCAGTATCCCGATTGTGAACTGAAGTTTTCCAGCTATGATTATGAGCGCGATTTGGAAGAATTCGGCTACCGTGCGGATGCCATTATTGCGCAGGTATACGCGCAGATTCCCGCTTCTGTGATCCAGCGGCTGGAAAACTGCAAAGGAATTGCCGTGCTCGGCGGCGGGTATGACCGCATCGACACAGCGGCGGCCCGCGCAAAAGGAATCGGCGTCACAAACGTGCAGGGCTACTGTGCGGAGGATTTGGCCGACTACGTGCTCGCGGCTATTTTCCATTTCTATAAGAGTTTGACCTTTTACCACGACAACTTGAAGAATGGGGAATGGGGTGCGCAGGCCGCGGCCCGGGTTCCCCGCCGGATTTCTCACTCCACCTTGTTTGTGATCGGGTGCGGAAGAATCGGCAGCACGGTGGCAAAACGCTGCCAAAGCCTTGGCATGAGAGTGATCGCCTATGATCCGAGCCGGAGCGGCGAAGCGCTCCGGAAGCTGGATATCGAGCCGGTCACCATGGAAGAAGGCCTGCGGCAGGCGGATTACGTCAGTCTGAATGTGAAGCTGGACGAAAACACAACCGGCCTGATCGGCGAGCGGGAATTCTCGCTCATGAAGCCCACCGCCTATTTCATCAATACCGCCCGCGGGGCCATTGTGAAAGAGGAAGAGCTGATCAAGGCGCTGGAAAACCATGTGATTGCCGGGGCCGCAGTCGATGTGATCGCACATGAACCGCCCAGAGAGCAGGAGCCGATTTTCAACGCGCCGAATTGTATCGTCACACCGCATGTTTCGTATATTTCTCAGGAATCCTTTGAAGAGCTGCGCAACCGGGCTGCATGGAATGCCATTCGGATGCTGCGCGGCGAACGCCCGGATGACCTGGTCAACTAAATCCATTTGCCTGATTGGGCGGCAGCGGTGTCCAGCTCCTGAAAACTACCGTCATTGAGAAAGGAACTTTGTCATGAGATTGCGCTGCCGCGATGTAGTGGAGGGGATGGAAAGGGCCGAGAACAGGGCTTTATTCAAAACGATGGGATATACCGATGAGGATTTGCAAAAGCCCTTGATCGGGGTTGCAAATACCTGGAGTACGGCTGTTCCCGGGCACTATAACCTAAGGCAGGTAGCCGATGCTGTAAAAGACGGCATCAGGATCGCCGGCGGGACGCCTGTGGAATTTGGTCTGATCGGCGCCTGCGATGGAATTGCTGAGGGACATATTGGCACCAGGTATATCCTGCCTACCAGAGAATTGATTGCCGACAGCGTGGAAGCCATGGCGCAGGCCAATCGATTTTCCGGTATGGTATTGCTCGGTTCCTGCGATAAGATTATCCCCGGCCTGTTGATGGCCGCCGCCAGGATCGACCTTCCCGCGCTGATTGTCAACGGGGGTCCTTCACTGGGGGGCTGCGACTGGAATGGCAGGGCTTCGGATGCCACAAGCCTTGCGGTAGCCTTAGGCGCTTATCAGGCCGGGAAAATCACACAAGAGGAATTCAAGCAGCTGGAAGACAGAGTCATGCCTACCTGCGGTTCCTGTTCCATGCTGGGAACGGCAAATACCATGAGCTGCGTTGCGGAAGCATTGGGAATGATCCTGCCGGGTACGTCGACCATTCCCGCCGTTTATTCGGAGCGGCTGCAGGCGGCACAAAAATCTGGCAAAGCTATAGTCGAACTGGTTCGGCAGGGAATTACCTCCAGACAAGTCATGACACAGGCCAGCCTGAGGAACGCGGTGCGCCTTAGTTCAGCGATCGGCGGTTCCACCAACGTTGCGCTGCATCTTCCCGCCGTTGCCTATGAACTGGAGCTGGAATTCGATATGGAAGAGTTTGATGCTCTGTGCCGCAATACTCCGCTGCTGGTGAAGCTCAATCCCTCATCCCCCTATAACATGGTCGATTTCCATCATGCCGGGGGCATCCCTGCCGTATTGCAGGAACTGAAACCTCTTCTGGATTTGAATGTGATGACCGCCGCTGCCCGATCGTTAGCAGATGTTTTAAATACAATGTCTTCTTTGATTCAGACCGATCGGGCCGTCATTAAAAGTCTGAAAGAACCGTATGCGGGCTCCGGCGGATTGGCCGTTTTATGGGGGAACCTCGCGCCGGACTCGGCCGTTACAAAACCCGCGGCAATTGACCCGGATATGCAGGTGTTCCAGGGGAAGGCCCGCTGCTTTGATTCGGAGGAGGATGCTCTGAAAGCGGCTCAGGAAAACAAAATTCAACCCGGAGACGTGCTTGTGGTACGGTATGAAGGGCCCGTCGGAGGGCCCGGGATGCCTGAGCTGTATCTGCTGATGAAGCTGATCGATGGTTTGGGGCTGGCAAAAGAAGTCGCACTGATCACAGACGGCCGTTTTTCCGGCACAAACAGCGGGTGCTTTGTGGGACATATCTGTCCGGAAGCCGCTGTCGGCGGCCCAATCGCTTTGCTTCAGGATGGAGATTCCATTGTGATCGATATCCCGCGGCGTTCAATTCATGTTGATATCAGCGATGAGGAATTGGCGGCCAGAAAAGAAGCGTTCCGAAAAGAAGCGCCCTGCCGCATCAAGAACGGGTATTTGAATTTGTACCGAAAACTGGTGGAGCCCGCGTGGAAAGGGGCCGTTATCCAACATAGAGATCTGTAGACAAGGACGAATCAAAGGCTGAAGTGCCGATGATTGCAAATGAAATAGATCATAAATACTGTTTGTCCCATTTGGGCGGCTCAAGGGATCGAACAGTCATCTGGAAATACGCGATGATGGATAAGAAGATCTGAATTCGCGTGATTAGAGGAGGGGATATTGCCCGGGTTGACAGAGCCAACCGAAGGGCAGGGGTTGTAGAAAAGTGCTTCCAAAAAAGGAATCGAGGCATTTTCCGGCGGTTCAGTGTGGTGCGTGGATGAAATCAGCCGGGGGAGCATCCCAACGGTAGAAGCAGAGAAATTGCAAAGAAAAAAGGAGGGTACTTTATGATCGCATTATTGACTAACCCGATTATGATTGCGGTTATCGTCATGCTGGTTCTGTGTTTTGTCAAAGTCAACGTTGTTTTTTCACTCGTTATTTCTTCCCTGATCGGCGGCCTTCTGTCCGGAATGAGCGTTTCCGATACGATGGGCCTGTTTACAGAAGGCATGGCGGGCAACGGCGAAGCGGCGCTCAGCTATGTGCTGCTGGGAGCTGTCGCCGTGACGATTGAGCGGTGCGGCCTCACGACCAAGCTGTCTGGGAAGATGGGGGGCATCATCAAAGGCAGTAAAATGAAGCTGCTTGCGATTTTGATTTTCATGTCTTTCCTCTCACAGACCTTTATTCCGATTCATATTGCGTTTATGCCGATGATCATTCCCGCCATGTTGGTACTTATGAACCAGATGAAGCTGGACAGACGCCTTGCTTCCTGTGCGTTGGCGTTTGGCCTAAAGGGAACCTGGGTCACGTTCCCCATCGGGTTCGGTTTGATCTTCCATACCATCGTATCTCAGAACATGACAAAGTTCGGCATGCCCATTGCGGTAATGGATGTTTGGCACTACACCTGGTTCCTCGGTTTGAGCACGGTTGTCGGCTTTATCGTAGCCTATTTCCTCTATAGAAAGCCCAGAGAATATGTGATGGAAGGCATCGGCGGTGTGCCGGAGGAAATCGTCGCCGAGGACACCAACACAGAGGGCGGCAAGCCTCTGATGAAAACGCAGTGGGCAACGATGATCAGCGTGATTTTGATTGTTGTGGTTCAGCTTGCTTTTGACTCCATGATCCTGGGTGCTTTGGCCGGCCTGCTGCTGTTCCTGCTGCTGGGCGTGGTAAAGATGAAGGATATGGGCGATGTGGTTGATCAGGGCATTGGCATCATGGGCTTTATGGCGTTTGTGATGCTGACGGCTGCGGGTTTCAGCAACGTGCTGAGCAGCAGCGGACAAATCGACGCTCTGGTACAATCCACCATCAGTGTGGTCGGTACCAACAAGCTCGTCATCGCGATCGTTCTGATTCTCGTAGGCCTTGTGCTGACCATCGGCACCGGTTCCTCGTTCGGCACCGTTCCGATTTTGGCGGCACTGTATGTTCCGTTCGCGCAGGTGATCGGCTTCAGCGTTGGCGCGACCGTCATT
>NZ_CBYL010000053.1 GCF_000577335.1 Faecalispora jeddahensis
TGTTCCAGCGGCTGGATATTAAAAGTGACGCCAGGCTGAAGACCATGTCGAAGGGCACGAAGGAAAAGGTTCAGCTGATTCTGGTGATGAGCCGCGATGCTTCGCTGTACCTGCTGGATGAGCCGATCGGCGGCGTAGACCCGGCGGCCCGCGACTACATTCTGAACACGATCATTTCGAACTACAGCGAGAATGCAACCGTAATGATTTCCACCCACCTGATCAGCGACGTAGAGAGAATTCTGGACGACATCATTTTCATCAACCAGGGTTCGATCGCGCTGGTTTCCTCGGTGGAAGAAATCCGCGAGAAAAACAATAAGTCCGTGGACGAATTGTTCCGGGAGGTGTTCCGATGCTAGGGCGTTTGCTGAAATACGAAATCAAGTCAACGGCTCGCATTTACCTGCCTTTATATCTGCTGTTGTTTTTGATGGCGGTCATCAATAAGGTTTTCATTTCAATCAATTCCGGATCAATCGATTCCGGAAAATTTGGAATTCCGATCGCGATTTCCATGACGGCATATGTGACCATTGTTGCGGCTATTATTGTGATCACCCTGGTGATGACGATTCAGCGCTTTTACAAGAATCTTCTGCAGGACGAAGGCTACCTGATGTTTACCCTGCCGGTCAGCGTCGATGCCAATATCCTCAGCAAGCTGCTGGCAGCGGTACTTTGGAACATTGCAAGCTTAGTGATTTCGTTCTTTTCCGTGCTCGTGCTGGCGCTCGACCGCGATGCGATGACCGCAATCGTCGAGGGATGGAGAGAGATTCAGGCTTTTCTGGCCACACAGAATGCTATGGTGTATGGAATCCTCTTTCAGAGCATTTTACTTCTTCTGCTGTCACTGGCAGTTGGGATTTTGAACCTGTATGTGGCGATGGCGATCGGTCAGCTGCTGACAAAGCATCGGGTTGCCGGCGCGCTGGGTGCGTTCTTCCTGATCGGGCTGGTAGAGCAGATTATCGCAACGGTTTTTATCAATACCGCTGCAAACAGCGGATGGTTCGACTTCTTTGAGGCGATGCAGCCGGTTGAGCTGACGAATTGGGTTCTGACTGCGCTCAACATTGGGCTGGTGGCTCTTGGCGCAATCTACTATTTCGCCACAAAATATATTCTGAAGAACAAACTGAACCTCGAATAAGCAGCAGTTTGATTCCCCTCCCACTAGTGGGAGGGGAATTTTTTGTATTTTTAGCCGAAAAAACGGGATGGTCATTTCTGGTAGAATTCTTAAGTTTTTCCTGTTTTGGTTGCGAAAGGGCTAACCATGCGGTATAATCGAAAAGAAAGTGGCATTTTGCCACAATTTGTCTGTATGATTCAGATCGATGGATCGCAAAGGCGCACAAAAGCGCAGTACGAATGAATGGTTGAGGAATGAAGAATTTGAATCAGAGAGGGATTAAAAAATGAAGCGAATGAGGCCGTCTGTGACCAAACGTTTTTTTTCGGCAGTACTTTCCGCTGCGGTAACCACTGCGGCGTTTGTCAATATGATGCCGGTGGCAATGGCAGCGCAGGCTACTACAACAGATAAGCTGAATATCAGATCCGGACCGGGAACAAGCTATGAAATCGTGAAAACGATTGATAAAGGAACCGCGGTGGAAACGCTGGATTCCGGGAGCTCCGGGTGGTATAAGATCAAGCTTGCCGACGGAACGCAGGGGTATTGCAGCTCGCAGTATCTGCAGGTTTTGTCTTCCGGCAGCTCGAGCAGCTCCGGCAGTTCCGCGTCCGCCAACACCAGCGGGTCATCTTCCACCTATGGCACTTTGACGCTCGACACCCGCAGCTATACCATGGCCCCGGGCAATATTTATGATTTTCGGGCAAAGGTAGAGGGCATGGGTCTGACGCAGGCCGATGTAAACGTGTATTCCTCCCGTACCGGTATCGCAACCGTCACGCGTGTGGCGGGAACGGATAAATACCGGGTCACCGCCAAGGGAGAGGGCGTTTGCTATGTGGTGGCGGAGGTTGCCGGGGTGCATGCCTCTATTAAAATCACCGTGCAAAAGGGTGTAAAGGCGTGGGGAGAATCCACTCGTTCCATCTCCCTGCTGGGGGATCATCCGGACAGGCCGTCCGGCGGGGATACCCCTTCCGGCGGGCAGACCAGCGCGATCACACTCGATACAAAGAGCTATCAGTTTGCCTCCGTCGGTAAGGTCTATCAGTTTTTGGCAAAGGGAATTGCAAGCGGAAGCAGCCCTACGGTGACTTCCTCCAATCCGTCGGTTGTCAGCGTTTCTTTGAAGAATGCCAATGATCCCCGCGGGTACTTATACGAAATCAAAGCGGTTTCGGCAGGCTCTGCCGTGATTACCGTCAGCAGCGGAAGCGCTTCCGCACAATTGACCGCTACCGTGCCGGGTTCCGGCGGCTCCGGCGGGCAGACCGGTGCGATCACACTCGATACGAAAAGCTATCAGTTTGCCTCCGTCGGCAAGGTCTATCAGTTTTTGGCAAAGGGAATTGCAAGCGGAAGCAGCCCAACGGTGACTTCCTCCAATCCGTCGGCTGTCAGCGTTTCTTTGAAGAGCGCCAACGATCCTCGCGGGTACTTATATGAAATCAAAGCGGTTTCGGCAGGCTCCGCCGTGATTACCGTCAGCAGCGGAAGTGCTTCCGCACAGCTGACCGCTACCGTGCCGGGTTCCGGCGGCTCCGGCGGACAGACCAGCGCGTTTACCCTGGATACATCAAGCTATGCCTTTTCCTCCGTCGGCAGTGTGTATCAATTCCTGGCAAAGGGGATTGCAAGCGGAAGCAGCCCAACAGCCACTTCTTCCGATTCCTCGGTCGTCAGCGTTTCCCTGAAGAACGCCAACGATTCCAGGGGATATCTGTATGAGATCAAAGCCGTTTCGGCGGGTTCCGCCGTTATCACCGTTACCAGCGGCAGCTTTACCGCCTTTCTGACGGCGACTGTGTCGGACTCCGGCGGCTCCGGAGGCGGCAGCACTGAAATTACGGGCGCCAGAACCACAACCGACGTGAATCTGCGCAGCGAGCCGAATACCAACTGCTCGGTACTGGTGACTCTGAGTCCCGGTGTAGTCGTAACGGTTTTGGACACTGCTTCTTATCCTGACTGGACAAAAGTGAGAACGGCCGACGGTAAAGTGGGTTACCTTTACAATGACTACATAGAGTATTTGTACGGCAACGATGGCACTCAGGTTTCCGGCCTGACGCTCTCGCACACCTCGGGGACGATTCCAAAAGGAAAGAGCTATTATGTCAAAGCTTCGGTGTCCCCCACGGGCACTGCTGTGACATGGACCTCCAGCAACACCAATGTTGCAACCGTCAGCAACGGCTTTATTTACGGCAATCAGCCCGGCAGTGCGGTCATCACCGCGAAAGCGGGTTCCAAAACAGCAACCTGCAATGTAACCGTCACAGCGGCGGACCCGGTGAAAACAGCTTATACCACTCCCAATGTGGCCGGGATCGGCCAGCAGGTCGAGCTGGTCGCGGTAACGGATAACACCCGTTCCTCCGTGCGTTTTGTGGTTTCCATGAACGACGGCACGACGAAAACGCTCGATGTCGGAAACTACACGACCGAGAACTCCACCAACGGCAATCTGGCCCCGAACTACACCCGCGTTTGGAAAACGGCGGTCACGTTCTCTTCTCCCGGTACCTATCAGGTTGCGGTTTATTCCTCCACAGGCGGCTCCAGTTACAGCAGCACGGGAGCAACCACCAGCAGCTTTGTCGTCAGCACACAGGAGAAAACCTCCTCCACGCGCGAAAACCGCCGTGTCAGTGACGAAATGCTTGCGCTGATCGGCAAGTGGGAGGGTTATAGCGCCGCTGTTTACCCTGATACACTGGCGAACAATATTCCGACCATCGGCTATGGACAAACCTTTGGCGCAGGTGCGCTGTTCTATAACAACCAGACAAAGACAGAAGCCTGGGCCCAGCTGCTTAATTCTGTCAACGGTTCTTATACGCAGGCGGTCAATACCTTCCTCGCAAATAATAACATCAAAGCCAATCAGCAGAACTTCGACGCGATGGTCAGCTTCTCTTACAATGTGGGGGCGGGCTACTGGAGCGGCTCCAGCGCGTTTGACATCCGAGAGATCATGCTGAACTCTGTGGTTCCTCCGACGATTCCCGCAGGCGGACTTTCCGCATCGGCTACTTTGAATTTTGATCTGTTCCCTTCCGCCAGTTCGGGGGGCGGGCGGCTGACGGAGGTAGCGGCCTCCACATCCCTGCAGGTGCTGCAGACGACGGTGGATGCTTCCACGAAGTCGGTTTGGTATCAGGTGCAGACGCCGGACGGAACCGTTGGCTGGGCGCGCTCCGGAGCGATCCGATTCAGCAACGCGGCAAGCATGCAGCGTGATCTGAGCTATACCGACGCCTATGCAATGGCGACGGAGTGGCTGCGCTGGAATCAGGCGGGCGGCAAGGTCTACGCAGGCCTGGTGTACCGCCGTCTGGGAGAAACAAAAGTATTCTCCTTCGGCAACTATACAGAGGCTGACAGCGCCAATGCCAATTACAAGAAGAACACCTACGGCTACACATACCCGGTTTCCGCACAGCCGTACGAGCAATAAAATAATCCAGATGAACAAAACAGCCCTGCCGGACTTTCTCCGGCAGGGCTGTTTTTAGGATCGTAAAAAAGGAAGAGTGTTGAGTTTACAGCACTCTTCCTTAGTTTGTTCAAAAATCCATTTATCGCAATAGTTCCGCTGAATAACTTACTGCGCTGCGAAGCGATTCAAAACCGGCCTGAATCGAATTCGCGATCAGGATACCGGCAATCACAATGGCTGCAGCAATGAATAAACTACCGATTACTGTCTGATAATTTTTCATTTGATGTTACTCCTTCGGTTTCAGAGCGCCTGCACGGCCTCTTTCTTTTTCTTCGGCTTTTTGCGATAGCGATCCTCTTCGCTGAAAACGCAGCCGCAGTATTTTTGCATATACAATCCCTTTTCTCGGGCCTTTTCCTGGCCTTCGCGAAAATAGGGGCGGAAATCGCGGTACAGAAACTCTACGCCGTATTTTTCGGCGCTTTGTTCCATGGTTTCCCGCAGCAGCTCATGATTCTGATAAGGGCTGATGAGCAGGGTAGAGGTAAAGCTGTCAAAGCCGTGCTCTGCGGCGTAGGCCGCGGCGGCCTCAGCGCGGACAGAATAGCAGTATCCGCAGCGGTGGTCAAAATCGGGAGAAACATTGCGGATAAACTCGCGCAGGCCGTAGTCGCCCTCCAGTATCAGTTCCATCTCTACATCCTTCGCGTGCTGGACCAGTGCCTCCTTACGGCTTCTGTACTCCGTATAGGGGTGGATGTTCGGATTGAACCAAAAGCCGACAGGCTCAATCGCTTCACTGCGCAGAGTTTCAATGCACATGATGGAACAGGGAGCGCAGCAGATATGCAAAAGTGTTTTCATGATCGTCACCTGGTTTTTCTAAGAATATGGAGCATGCCGATGTCGGATGCTCGAATGATTCTTATTATACACCGGTACGGCGGCTGAATCAATCTTGTTTCTCACGCAGAATCTTTTGCCACAGAGTTTGTGCTCAGGATTGGTAATGAGCCTGCACGTTTCCTTTTGGTTTTCAGGGTGCGTTCCAGTATTTTCGGTCCAGTGCGCGGTACTGCACCGCTTCGGCCGCGTGACGCGGTTCGATGGTGTCGCAGTTGTCCAGATCCGCGATGGTGCGGGAGATTTTCAGCACCCGGTCAAATGCTCTGGCCGAAAGGCCCAGGCGCTCAAACGCCGTTTTGAGCAGCGTCTGCGCGCCCGGGCTCAGGCGGCACACCTCATGCAGCAAATCCGGCGTGATGCGGGCGTTGCAGGTGATGCCCGTGCCGCGAAAGCGCTGGTTCTGGCGTTCCCGCGCTGCGTTGACCCTTTCCCGGATTCTCGCGGAGCTTTCCGCCTTATCGCCCGAAGAGAGCACGTCAAACTCTACGGGCGGAACCTCGACGTGTAAATCCAGGCGATCGAGAAGCGGCCCGGATATTTTGCCAAGATAACGGTCCACCGCGCTCGGCGAGCAGACACAGGCCCTTGTGGGGTGTCCGAAATAACCGCAGGGGCAGGGATTCATCGCGGCCACCAGCATGATCGAGCTGGGGTAGGTGACACTGCCGCTGACCCGCGAGATGGTGACGGTCCCATCCTCCAGCGGCTGGCGAAGTACCTCCATGGTGTCGCGGTGGAATTCGGGCAGCTCATCCAAAAAGAGCACGCCATTGTGCGCAAGCGAGATTTCTCCGGGGCGCACGACCGTACCTCCGCCGGAAAGCCCGGCCGGGGATATCGTGTGATGCGGCGCGCGGAAGGGCCGTTCCCACATCAGGGTGCTTTCCCCGGGAAGCGTGCCGGCCACGGAATAAATCTGGGTGGTGGTGATGGCTTCCTCTAAGGTCATGTCCGGCAGAATCGACGGAACGCGCTTTGCGAGCATGCTTTTCCCCGAACCGGGCGGGCCGATCAAGAGCACGTTGTGGCTCCCGCTGGCCGCGATCTCCAAAGCGCGTTTGGCAGCTTCCTGCCCGCGCACCTCCGAGAAATCCGGCAGGGGAAAGGCGGTGTTCCTGCCGGAAAACGGATCGGATACGCATGGGGAAATCAGGCGCTGCCCTGTCAGGTGCATCACCAACGAACGGATGTCCGTCACGGGATAAACCCGAAGCCCTTCCACCACAGCGCCCTCCGGCGCGTTTTCTGCGGGAACGAAAAAGTCGGTGATTCCGGCCTGCTTTGCGGCCAGCGCCATGGGCAGAATTCCCTTTACGGGCCGCACCTCGCCGGAAAGCGACAGTTCCCCCACCATGGCGCAGTGCTCTGCATCCCCCTCCAGCTGGCCGGAGGCATACAGCAGAGCGGCCAGCACCGGCAGATCGTAAATCGGCCCCTCTTTTCGCTTGTCGGCCGGCGCCAGGTTCACCGTGATTTTCGATACCGGGTAGGTGAACCCGCAGTTTTTCAGCGCGGCCCGAACCCTGTCGCGCGATTCTTTCACCGCGGCGTCAGGCAGTCCGACCACTTCAAAAGAGGGAAGCCCATTGGAAAGATCGGCCTCCACTTTTACCATAAATGCATTCATTCCATGCAGCCCCAGGCTGTGAAGAAAGGATACCAAAAAAATCCCCCCTAAATATCTTCTTCATTATATCGGAATTTTTTTGCTTTTTCCATAAAATGGGAAATAATTGCACGACAAAAATCAAAATAATTGTCGCAAAAAGAGATATTTTGTGCGTGTAATACTATTTTAACAACGAAAGAACAAAAATTTTTGTAATTTTTATTGACTTTACTAATAGGATCGAGTAAAATGAGTGTTGTAGAGAATCGCTGATACCTGAGGTGCTTATTTTGTTTGATCTATTGCCGGAATTTTCCGATCAGCAAGTGGCAGAGCTTGTGAACGAAGGGAACACAGATGCCTTTGTTGAATTGACAGCCCGTTACATGGGGTTGATTCGTGGAAAAGCTTCCGCCTTCCGTGGGGTACCCATTGAGCCCGAGGACTTATATCAGGAGGGCCTGTTGGGGTTGCTTCACGCAGCACACAGCTATAAAGCCAGTGGTTCCGCCAGTTTTAAGACATACGCAGGAGTTTGCATTTACCATCAGATGGTAACGGCGTGCCGGTCGGCACTCAGCCGAAAAAATCTTCCTTTACATAATTTCGTTTCTTTTCATGATGCAGAGCAGGACGACAGCTGGACAGCC
This sequence comes from Faecalispora jeddahensis, assembly GCF_000577335.1. Classification (GTDB taxonomy): domain Bacteria; phylum Bacillota; class Clostridia; order Oscillospirales; family Acutalibacteraceae; genus Faecalispora; species Faecalispora jeddahensis. The sequence goes on from NZ_CBYL010000053.1 coordinate 7,755, forward strand.
TCGTTCCTGTCCGACCAGATTGCCAATCCCGAAACATTGTTGATTGACAGAGAGAACCTCGAAGGGCTCAGGGCCCGCATCAATCAGAGCTTGTCTAAAATGGAGCAGGAAGTGCTGTTTTTATATTTAAATGGCTGTACGTACCAAGAGATCGCGCAAAAGCAGGCTGTTTCTGTGAAAGCGGTGGATAATGCGATTCAGCGGGTACGAAAAAAACTGAAAAACCCATTTTAGAATCTCTATGCCCGGGTAGCTTACGTAGAGCGTTGGTAATCAAAGGAGTCGGTGCGAATCCGTCTAAGGGCAAATATCTTTAATTCAAAGCGAGGTAAAATCAAATGTACGAGGACAAGACTCTCACATGCAAGGAATGCGGTGCGGAATTTGTATTTACTGCCGGCGAGCAGGAGTTTTATGCGGCGAAAGGCTTTGTAAATGAGCCCCAGCGCTGCAAGAGCTGCCGCGATGCCCGTAAGAATGCAGCCAAACCGGAACGTGAAATGTTTGTGGCCACCTGCGCTTCCTGCGGAAAAGAAGCGAAGGTTCCGTTTAAGCCCCGTGAGGATCGCCCGGTTTACTGCAGCGAGTGCTTTGCAAAGATGAGAGAAGAAGGCTGATAAAAGCGAGCGATTAACGCCCCTCGCGCTCTGCGCGGGGGCGTTATTTTTGTATATTGGGACAGGGATTGATTTTTTTTCTTCCGGGTATTATAATAAAAAAAGAATTCAAAAACGGAGGAAATTCCTATGACAAAGATTACAAAGGATACCGTGATCGGCGATATTCTTGATTTAGATCAATCCACCGCACCTTTCTTTTTGGAGATGGGCATGCACTGCCTTGGCTGCCCGGCCTCCCGCGGGGAATCGATTCAGGAAGCCTGCATGGTACACGGAGTAGACCCCGACGCGCTTGTAGAAAAGCTGAACGCCCATTTGGGTGCGAAATAAGCAAACAGGCCAAATGCCGCCCGGCAGTTACTTTGCCCGGGCGGTTCTTTTATCCGGCGAAGCGGCGGCTTTTCACAGAGCTTTGTTATGCCGGAAGATCGGGGAGGGAATTGTGTGAGCAGACCATTATTTCAGCTGGACCCAAGGCTTCAGCTCTGCGCGAATTTTGTCCGGCCGGGGGCCAGAATGGCCGATATCGGCACAGATCACGCCTATCTGCCCGTGTGGCTCGAAAAGCAGGGGAGAATCCAGTCGGCAGTGGCTGCAGATGTCCGCACCGGGCCGCTGGCCAAAGCAGAGGAAAATCTGAAACGCTACCAAACAGAGAATATCTCGGTGCGCCTGTCGGACGGCCTTGAGAAAATCCAGCCGGAAGAAGCGGAGGACATCGTCATCGCGGGCATGGGCGGCGAGCTGATCGCGCAAATCCTGTCCGGTGCGCCGTGGGTCAGGCAGGAGGAACGCCGCCTGATTCTGCAGCCGATGACCTGTGCGCCGGAGCTTCGGGACTATCTGCGGCAAAACGGTTTTGCCGTTCTGCGGGAAGAAGCGGTGGAGTCGCGCGGGCATGTGTACAGTGTGATGCTGGTGTGCTGGCAGCCCGGGCAGCCGCAGACGGGGGAGCTGTATCCTTATATCGGTATGCTTCGCCCCGATACTGCCGCGGCCCGTACTTATATCAAAAAGCAGAGCGCCGCGCTGCGGGTGCGCGGGAACGGCCTGAGCGCGAAAGACCCCAAAGAGGCGCAGCGGCTTCTGCGGGTGGCAGATCAGCTGGAACGCCTGATTCCAAAGGAGGACTTGAAATGAAAATGGTTACTGCCGGCGATATTTATGACTTCTTAAATGTATGCGCTCCCTTTGAAACGGCGATGAGCTTCGACAATGCCGGTTTCCTCGTGGGGGAACGAGAGACTCCTGTTTCCGCCGTACTGCTGGCGCTCGATATTACGCCCGATGTGGTAGGGGAGGCGGCCCGGCTGGGAGCCGAGCTGATCATCAGCCATCATCCGGTCATTTTTCAGCCGCTTCGCCGTATGGGCCCGCAGGACGTGCCGTATCTTCTGGCACAGCACGGCATCGGGGCGATCTGCGCCCACACCAATCTCGATCTCGCGCCGGGCGGCGTGAACACCTGCCTGGCGGAGGCTTTGGGTCTGGAAGATATCCACGGTGTCAAACCATACGGAGCAAATGGGCTGTGGGAAGGTCTCATCGGGAATCTGCCGCGCAGTAATTCTCCGGCGGAATTTGCGGAATATGTCAAACAGGCCCTGAACTGCGGTGGGCTGAAATATGTGGACGGAGGAAAGCCCGTGCAAACGGTCGCTTTGTGCGGCGGCGCGGGTGCCGATCTTCTGGAGGATGCGGTGCAGGCCGGCGCAGATGTGTTTGTCACGGCGGACACCAAGCATCATCAGCTGCTTTTGGCAAAGCAGCTTGGCATCACCTTGGTGGATGCCGGTCATTTCAACACGGAGGACGTTGTGATTCTGCCGCTGAAGGAAAATCTGCAGGAACAGTTCCCAACCGTGCATTTTCAAAAATCAGAGGTGCTGTGTGATCCCGCACAATACCTGTAAGGAGGTGCCCCAATGGCTTTGGACGGGGCTTTTTTAAGACATTTATCACGGGAGCTGGAACAGGCGTCGCAGGGGGCCAGGGTAGAGAAAATCTATCAGCCCAATCGGGAAGAGATGGTCTTTCTGCTGCGTACCCGGTCGGAGCAGTTTAAGCTTTTGATTTCTGCCCGCGCCAACAGCGCCCGGATTCATTTTACACGGTTTGTACCGGAAAACCCGAAGCAGCCGCCCATGCTGTGCATGCTGATGCGCAAGCGCCTTTCCGGCGCCAAGCTGCTACAGATTCGTCAGCCGCAGCTGGAACGGCTGCTCTTTCTGGATTTTGAAGCCGTCAACGAGCTGGGCGATCTTGTCCGCCTGACCGTGGTTTCCGAGATCATGGGGCGGTACAGCAATATCATTTTGGTAGACGAAGAGGGTCGGATCATCGATGCGCTCAAGCGGGTCGATGACGAAATGAGCTCGGAACGGCTGGTTCTGCCGGCCTTGTGGTACGAGCTGCCGCCGGCGCAGGGAAAGCTGTGCCTGCTGGAAACACAGCCGCAGCAGGTGCTGGCCGCTCTTCTTGCCCAGCCGAAGGAGATGGAGCTCTCAAAGGGGCTTCTTTCTGTTTTGCAGGGGGTGTCGCCCATTGTCTGCCGCGAGATACAGCACCGCGTTGGCCATGGGGAACAGGTGCTGGTTCACGGGATGACCGATTCGCAAAAGGAACGCCTATTGTTCTTTTTGGGCCGCCTGAAGCAGGAGGTGGAGGAGTGCTCCGGCGTACCGCATCTCGTTTTAGGGCCGGATAAAAAGCCGATGGACTTTTCTTTTCTCCGCCCAGAGCAATACGGTACGTCTGCCGTTGTGCGGGAGCACGCTACCTTCTCAGAGCTTTTGGACGCTTTTTACGAGGAGCGCGACCGCATCGATCGCATGCGGATTCGGGAGCAGGATCTGCTCCGGCACCTGACGACGATCTCCGACCGGCTCAGCAGAAAAATCAACGCCCAGCGCGGCGAGCTAGCACAGTGCGCCGAACGGGAGCATCTGCGCGTCTGCGGAGATTTGCTCAACGCCAATCTGTATCAGATCGAGCCGGGCCTGTCCAGTGTGGAGCTGGAGAATTTTTATGAGGAATCCCTGCCGAAGCTGCGTATCCAGCTTGACCCGCGGCTCACGCCCTCACAGAACGCCCAGAAGTATTATAAAGATTACCGCAAGGCGCGTACGGCCGAGGAGAAGCTGACGGAGCAGATTGCACAGGCACAGCAGGAGCTTTCATATCTCGACACGGTTCTGGAGGAATTGAGCCGTGCGGAAACGGAGCGCGATCTGATCGAGATTCGCCAGGAGCTGCAGGAGCAGGGCTATTTAAAGGCTCCCAAGGGGAGCAAGCAGCGCCCGGCGGCCACCGCCGCGCCGATGGAATTTACCGTTTCTGATGGATTCCGGGTGCTGGTGGGCCGAAACAACAAGCAGAACGACCGATTGACGCTGAAGCTTGCCAATAACAACGACATCTGGTTTCATACCAAGAACATTCCCGGCTCGCACACCATTCTGGTGACGGACGGCAGAACGCCTACGGAAAGCGCCCTGCTGGATGCCGCGCGCCTTGCAGCGGCACACAGCAAAGGGAAATCCTCTTCTCAGGTGCCGGTGGATTACACACAGGTACGCCATGTGCACAAGCCGGCCGGGGCGAAGCCCGGCATGGTCATCTACGAAAATTACCACACAATGTATGTAACGCCGGAAGAAAAAAAGCCATGGCCACCTTGATCGGTGGTCATGGCTTTTTTTATCTTTCTTTCAAACTGGCCTTTTAAATCAGCTTTCACTTTCCACGACTTCGTTGGCTGCGGCGTTGTCTGTTTGTACGGTCGCATCTTCCAACCGTTTCGCTCGCTGCACCAATATCTGCGAAATGATCAGGTGGCATAGCTCACCGAGGAAGAAAGCGAGATAAAGGCCTTTTCCCGTAAACAGAAAGACGGATACAATCAGAAAAATCTGGATAAACCCGATGCACCGCAGCAGAGAGATCACGGAAGAAAAGGCGTTCTGCTCTGTTGTCTGAAAGAACAGAATGTTCATCATTGTAATTCCAACGGGGATATACGCCAATGGATAAAAACGGAGCATGTGGCTGGTCAGCGCGGTTAATTCAGGGTTTCCCGCCCGGAACAGCGAAACGATTCCATTACTGAAAATGAGGCAGAAGAAGACCAATATCAACGGGGTGATAATATTGGTACGCAGCCCAAGGTAATAGATATGCGTAAAAGCCCGCTTGTTTCCCTGGCCGTGGTAGAGGCTCATCAGTGGCTGTGCACCCTGCGTAACGCCGATCAAAACCATATTGATGATAGCGCAGACATAACCGACAATGGAATACGCTGTCACGCCAAGTGTCCCTACGATATAAATGATCGCAAGATTAAAAGAGAACGTAACGGCGGGCAGGCTGAACTCCATAAGAAAGGTAGCAAAGCCGTTGCTCGCGATCCGTTTGATGTCCGGAAGATGAAAGGCGGGCTTTCTGATCCGGAGCGCGCCCTTCTTGCCGGCAAAGTGGGTCACATAAAAGGTAAGCTCCACCAGCATCCCAATGCCGTTTGTTATGGCGGCCGCTTCAATCCCGTAATGAAGAACCAGGATAAAGAGGACATCAAGGGCAGCGTTAATGATGGCACCGGTAGAAGTCGCCACCATGACAAGTCTGGGGGCGTCATCATTGCGCACAAAGACGGAAAGCGAGCAGACGATCATTTGAAACAGGAAAAACGCCGACATCCATTTCATATATGCCGCTGCGGAGGGCAGCAGCGCCTCGTTGGCTCCTGCGAGCACAACCAATTGTTCCCGCAAAAAGAATCCCAAAAGAGCCATTATGGTGCCGATGGCAAAGGCAAGCGTCAAGCACTGGCAGAAAATATTGTTTGCTTTGTCCAGCTCACCCTGTCCTTTGTAAAAAGAGTATACATTGGCACCGCCTACCGCGATCAGCATGGCCAGGGCGATAACGATCATGCCGAATGGGAATACAATGTTGATTGCAGCCAGTGCGATTTCTCCAATGCCCTGCCCGACAATAATGCCGTCCAAAACAGTATAAAGTGCCTGAACGACCATACCGATGACAGCAGGAATGACGTACTTGATAAATTGTTTGTTGATGGGTTTCAGATCTGTGTTTTGAATATCCATACTATCCTTGCCTTCCACTAAAATGAATCTTAATAATGAAGAGATGCCAGTGATACGAGTGCACAAGCTTTGCCGTCAATCCATCTTCCGTATGAAAAAAAGCCAGACAAAATACCGGGAAGCATCCCGACATCTTATCTGGCCTTGTTCTCACAAAAAGCCCTCCGATGAAGCTCTCAAATTTCAAATGAATCTGAGTTCATATTTTATTATGGGTATGTAACGTGATAAAAGCACAAAGCTTTTATTTACGATATAAAATGATGATAGCACAAATTCAGATGCAGATGGATCACATTTTTCCCAGAAAGCGAAAATATCGGTCCGGTGCTTCCATACTCCCTCAGGCAACAAAAGCTTTGCTTTTTTATGCCGTGGGGTCATTATAGCATCGACTACAAAAATAGTCAACAATCTTCAGGCAGGAAGATAAAGCTGTATGGAACGATCCAATGAAAGCATCTTCCTGATGAGGGACCGATCAGGAAATAAAAAGCGACGCCTCCGAAAAAACTTTCGGAGGCGTCTGATTACCTGATTTTTACGTTGCGGCAATCATCTGTGACGTGAATCATGCGCGTATGCGTTGATTACGTGAGACCGATGATGACCAGATTCGCCTGAACATCTGAGGTGCCGTAGCTTACCGTGGCGCCGCTGTTGTTGAACAGAGAGAATGTGGTAGGAGTTCCGGTAACAGTCAGCAAAACGCTTCCGTTCAGCTGCAGAGTAGTCACCGGGGACGGAGAAGAGGCAAAAACAGACGGGAAAACACTGCCGCTTAATACTCTGATACCAAAGTTTACGGTAGTTTCCGCTCCGGCTCCATCGGTATTTACCCACCACGAAATAAGATAATTGCCCGGCTGCTGCACAAAGAAGGTTCCGGTTCCGGCATTGTAGGTGATATTTGCGGACGGCGAATTGATTACAGTATCAAACAACACGTTGACGTTGTTTGCCACTGTTCCGCCGCTGCTCCCCTGAAGCTGAACCTGCACGCCGTCAAGAACGGCTTCTGCGGCGGCTCCGGTTGGTCCAGTCGGGCCGGTCGGGCCGTTCCTATTCAGAAAACAAGCGGCCTTTTCATTGACGGGGCTTTATCCTGCTCCCGAATGGCGGTTGGCCTCTATGGATTCCTCCATCCGGCGGATCTCGTCGCTGTGTTTCAGTCTGACGCTGATACTGCCGTTTTCAAACACCTGGATATGATCAACCAGTTCAATCAAAATGTCCCTCGTCAATTTGTCGATATTTTCGTATTTCCTGTAAGCCGTCAAAACGGGATTTTCCGTGCCCGCGCTCTTTTCAAGCTCCGCCCGTTCCGCCGTCAGATTTTCGATAGCGGCGTCGATATTCTCCATTTGCCGCTCGTAGTCCTCGTACATCTGGCGGTAGTCCTTGTACGTAAGGTTTCCGTCCTTCCAGTCCTGATAAAGCGATTGCTTGTAGCGCGTGACTTTGGCAAGCTCCCTTCCCTTTGCGGCGATCAAACCGTCCAGTTTGCTTGACTGGCTCTTTTTCAGCGGGGCTTTGTCAATGTGTGCCATAACCTCTGTATAGGCATCGGCCATATACACCTGCTGCTGAATCACATACAAAACCGCCGCTTCCAAAAGGTTGTGCTTGATGGAGTGTTTTGTGCAGGCGGCTTTGGATTGTTCCTTGTAAGTTCGGCAAAAGTAGTATACCGTACCTTTGACCTCGCTTCTGCACATGGATTTGCCGCAATCGGCGCAGCGCAGAAAACCGCTGAACAGATAGAGCTTCTTTTTCCCGGGAGCCATTCGCGTGTCGCGTTTTAACAGCTCCTGCACCTGAGCAAACCGTTCCCGGTCGATGATGGGTTCATGGGTGTTTTCAACGATAAACCACTCCTCTTCGGGAACAGCGTCCTGAATATGGATTTTGTAGCTCCGTACCCGGTAGCGGCCCTGCACCATGTCACCGACATACAGGCGGTTTTTCAGCATTTGTGTGACGGTTTTTGCGTTCCACAGCGGCTGATTCCCGGCGTTAGGGTTTTTATATTTCATGCCCTTGCTCCGCTTATATAGAGAAGGGCATAATACGCCGCGTTCGTTCAGTGTTTGCACAATGGCATTTTTGCTTATTCCGTCCAGAAACCATGAAAAGATGTCCCGCACGACCTCGGCGGCTTCCTCGTCGATCACCAGCGCGTTTTTGTCCTCCGGGTTCTTCTTGTATCCATAGGCAGCGAAGGAACCGATATGCAACCCTTTTTCCCGTTTCTTGTCAAAGACCTTGCGTACGTTTTCCGACGTGTCCTTTGCGTGGCTTTCATTCAGAACGCCCTGTACGGGAACGCCGATATTCGTTGCGCCGTAGGGGTCTTTGTACGTATCGATCGGCTGCTGGTAGAGTGAGACGAACCGCACCTGATGAATAACGAACCAATCTTCCAAATAGTAGCCCTGGTCGGCATGGTTCCTGAAGCTGCGGGCCAGATTTTTCACAACGACGCAGTTGATCTTTCCGGCCTCAATAAATCGGAGCAACCTTTGAAAATCCGGGCGTTCCTCATCGGTGGTGCCGCTTACTCCGTCATCGACGAATTCATCCACCAATACGTATTTGTCGTCGTCGAATTGATTGTTGAGCCAGTCTGTCAGGATAAGCCGCTGATTATGAACGCTCTCGGATTCGTCGTTTCCCCGGGAATCCTCACGGGACAGCCGGATGTAAAACCCGACATACCAGGTTTTGCTTTTGCTTGCTTTCGGCAGAATCTCATACCGGGCCTTCGGCCTTGCCATAGTTCCTCCTTTCCTGCTTCATTATACCGAAAAATGCTGTTCGGGCATAAAGGCAGCAATGCTTCGCCGCTTTGAAAAAGAGGTCACAGGCCGCTTTTCTTGCGCAGCAGGAAGTTCGTCAGCAGCTCACAAAGCGTTGGGCCGTCGTCGGTAAACTCTACCTGAACGCCTAAATCGCCATATCGAAAGCAGTATGGATTTTTCGTGCGTTCAATGACCTGTTCTATGCGCTCCCGTTTGGAAAGGCTGTTATCAAATGGAAAACCTTGTACGTCCACAAGCGCATTCTTATCGATTGCCCGAATATCTGCGCTTTGCATGGAGTTGATTTGTTCTATCGATATCATAATCATGCTTCCCCCTTGATACGAGCATGATTCATCTGTATGCTCCTTTCGGATTGTCCTATGAAGAGTGGGGAAGAGCGGCGCCCCAAGCCCTTTTAGAACAGCGAATTTAAAATAGAAGCGTATCGCCATCATGGCATTGGATGTTTCTCTCAACCCATAAGCGCCAAGAGTGCCGATGGATCGGAAGACCCGGCAGGGCCGTGCGGCTGACGATGAACACACCAGCTTGGAGGGCATTTTGCCGGTGGCAATGCCGCCGCCAGAGCCGCGGCTGTGATTTTAACTGTGGTGCGGACAAGCATGCTGCCAAGTCCATTGAAGAGTATTTCCGTAACAAAATTAAAAAATCTGTATAGAATAAAGTGTTTGATCAGTTTAGCATAGGCCAGAGAAAGCCTGATCGGAAAGAAGCATTTTGCCGGCCTTGCGCTTTTTGAACAAGGCCGGCTTGAACGCGCGGATACGGTATGCGTAAAGAGAAATAACAGCTCTTGCCGCGGGCGAAACGCTCCGGTAAATCCTGCATGCACGCCTGTATTTCCAGCGGCTGTTGTGTGCAGCGTGAACGGATTGTTTTCGGCTGTGTAGCCGTCTAGTGCTTCTTTCCCGCGGTAGCTCCCTGATTTTTTCATTGTTTATCTATCGTTCTATGTAAATGTTTTTCAGTTCTTCGAACTTGAAAACATGCTTTGAACATTCCAAAAAGGAGAATGACGATGAAGTATTTGTATTGGCTGTTGGTTTTTATCCCGATCACTCTTGTTGCAAGGTTTGGACTCCACTTAAGCGATGGTATCGTATTCTGCCTCTGCTGCGCCGGCATCATTCCTCTGGCCGCCGTGCTGGGGGATTCGACCGAACAGATCAGCCTGTACACCGGCCCAAAGATCGGCGGATTTTTGAACGCTACCATGGGGAACGTGCCGGAAATCCTGATCTGCGGATTTGCCGTCAAGGCGGGAATGTATTCTCTGGTACTTACAAGCCTTGCGGGGTCCATGCTTGGCAACATTCTGCTTGTGATGGGAATGAGTATTTTTGTTGGGGGGTTAAAATATAAAATTATGCCCGTCAGCAAGAACATTGTCAAAAATAATTTCGATCTGCTTGGTTTCGCACTCTTCAGCATCATTGTTCCGTTTTTCTTTAAATTCGGGAGCAGGGGAGGGGAGGATCCT
>NZ_CBYL010000054.1 GCF_000577335.1 Faecalispora jeddahensis
GCGAAAAGAAAGTAAGCAAAGATTCGCCAAAGGGGAGAGTTTCGATTCTTTCCCCCTTGGAACCCCCTCAGGGCGACCAAAGGCTCTGCCTTTGGAAACCGTGAGAAGCTCCCGCTCTGGTGCTTATTCACGCACAGGCATGGCCTACGCGTGAAGCGAGTGCGTGGAGGAAGTCTTAACACCCGCAAAAAGTACAAGAAATTACCGGGCGGCTATGGGATAGTCCAAAACTCTCGTCAGGCCGCCCTCTGCGAGCCAACGAGAGCGCTCTGAAAATGACGGCCGACGGACGAAAGCACGAAGCTTTTGATTTGCTGTTGCTAGGAGAGTGGGCATTTTCGTTGGAGCGCCTTTCTGGAGGCTTTTGTTTGCATTGTTGGGAATCGTTCCCCAAACGGATTCCAAAGGTGTCCTTTGGCGAGCCTTTGCTTAACGCCGCCTCGTAGCGAAAGGTAGTGCCTGCCCCGGTACGAGGGGCAGGCACACGCAAGCGGAAACCTCGCGGTATAGCTGCAAAGAAAAAAATCGTTTCTTGATACAAAGAGAAATCGAAAGCATAGAGCAACGAAAAAGCGAGCATGCCCCAGCACGAGGGGCGCCCTCGCGCGGGGGAGTCCGCTGAAAAGCTTCTCTTCCAAAAGCGTTCAAGACGTAAATCGAATACCGCATGGTATGGGAGTCGATGGCTCTTTCTTCGTGAGAACAGTCAGCGTAGCGCGACGAATGGAGTGCAAAGCGAAAGCTTTTCTCCGAGCTGTCCCGCGACGTGCCTGCAGGCTGAGCCTGTAAGGCTATACCAGTAAAAATCCCCATGTGGGGGAATCCTGCTAACAGTAGCTTTTGAGATTCTACTTTGCAAAAAGAAGAAAGCCTTCCTGTTGTAAATGACAGGAAGGCTTTGATTTATATGTCGACTGTGGATTGCCGGAAACCACCCTGCAGAGAGAAGTCATTATCCTTCATACTGTTCCAGAACCTTGTATAGCGCGAGCATGACGACGATTCCGATGCACGCGGCCCAAAGGGAAACGGTAAAGGCTACGGTGCGCCCAAACCATGCGATCACCAGAAAGAATGCCATGATTCCCATGCCGATCAAAAAGTTTTTCCCAAGGCTCGGCTTTGGTTTCTTTGTGCGGAAAGCCGTCTTGCAGATATACTGCACGATAAAAACGGAAAAGGCGATAATCAGAGCAAAGGACACGAGACTGCTGACCGGTACGGAAATCTGAAAATTCAAAGGCTGACCGGAGATGGCCGAGCGAATCAGCTCAAAGGTATCCTTTGAAAATACGACGCCGATGGCGCACAGAATCGCGGAACACAGAAAAAAGGTGCTGAGAATGCCGCTTATCCTCTGCAAAGCGCTTTTCGGCGGCAGGCTCGCGATAATCTCATCACAGAAGCTCTGGTAATCCCCGCCGATGACCGTATCGATGGAATCGCCGCGCTCCTGTGCGGAAAGCACCATTTCCAGCAGGTCCTGCCGAACCAGCTCCTGATTATATTCGGACAGGCCGGATGCGCGCAGATAGCAGACCATATCGGTCATCACCCGGTCGTTTTCGGCACTCAGGCGTTCATCAAGCTGATTGTTGCTGCGGTTGAGCAGCTTAGCCTTTTGATTCATCGTTATCTCCTCCATGAATGAACAGATTGTTTACCGCTTGCTCAAGCTCTTTCCAGTTCGCGTGAAATCCGTCGAGCTCGGCCCGGCCCGCCGCGGAAAGAGAAAAGTATTTTCGCCGGGGCCCCAGAGGGGATTCCCGGTATTCGGCGGTGATCAGTCCGCTTTTTTCGAGCCGCAGCAATAGGGGATAGATCGTCCCCTCCGAAATATCGGCAAATCCATACTGCTGCAGCTGCTGCGATATTTCGTAGCCGTAGGTTTCCTGCCTGCTGATGATTTTCAGTATGCAGCCCTCCAGCGTACCTTTCAGCATTTGTGACGGTATCATGCGGTGCTTCCTCCTGACTGCGGCACAGCTATTATGCAATGCAATGTACTGGCTATATTGTAATGCATGATAGGAGAAGTGTCAAGCCCTTTTTCCTGAAAAGGGATGCAAAGTGCGATTTAAAAAGGCAAAAAAATACGCCTGGCTTGGCTTTTGAAAGCGGCTCCAAGGCGCATAGGAACTGAATTTCTATATATAAAGCTTCAGTGATTTTATTTTGCGGCGACCTCATCCTTGTCCTCTGTTTTTCGTTTTTCTTGAATGGTAGAAAACATGTTTTGCGTTAAGGATATAAAATGCTTGGCCGGTTTTGACAGGTACCGGTGACAGTTGACGGTAAGGGTGACGTCCCGGCATAAAAAGCTTCCGTTGCGCAGCAGGGGAAAGGCATACAGTTTTTCTGTTCCCTGCTGCTGGTGGCGCAGAGTATCGGCCAGAATCATTTCCGTCATAAAGGTGGCCGCAATTCCGCTGAAATACAGGGAGCGGAAAAGCTGCGGATAAGTGGTGGTCAGTAGTACGTTTGGCTGGGTGTCCGTCTCTTCATAGCAAGAGAGGATGGCGCGGGTCAGCGGAATACTGTCTGTGGACATAACCAAAGGGAGACGGGAAAAATCCGCAACATTCGCACCGTGTTCCGCTTGCTTTCGCAATTTATCGGCCTGCGCCCCATAGCAGCTGCGGAGCAGACTGTCAGAGACGCAAAGATAAACTTTATCAGTCAGCAGATGAGTGGACTGAAGCTCGGGGTATTCGGAATAGATCACTCCTATGCAAAAGTCCAGCCTATTATCTGCCAGCATTTTTTCCAGCAGGTAGGAGGGTTGGTCAAACAGCTTGATATGGATTCCCGGATGAGCTGCATTGAAAACCTCTATCATTTCGGGCACAATGATACTGGCGCGGGGTGTTGTAATGCCAATGCGCAATTCACCTGCGTTTTCATTTTGAATGGATTTTAACGTTGCAATGATATTGCCTTCTGACGCAACGGCCTCCTTGGCATAAGAGAGAAACAGCTCCCCTTCGTAGGTCAGCTCCAGTTTTGGTTTTCGCTGAAACAGCTTGCACCCCAAAAGCGTTTCCATTCTGGCAATGTGATTGCTTAAATTTTGCTGCGACAAGAACAAGCGGTTGGCTGTCTGCGTAAAATTCAGGTCTTTGGCCGCCTCTGTAAAATAATAAAGACTGGCGGTATCCATACTCTACCTCCTCAAGCAATCCATATTTCACAAATGATTCTTTCTAAAACAGAATACCTGACTTATAGATGTTTGTCAAAACGCAGAAATTTTGACTGGGGGACAAAAATTTTTTGTTGGGCCGAAAAAATACCTGTGTTTCACATTTGATCGGATTTCCTGTATGGTAATTGTGGTGAAAAAATACATCAATTAGCTTGATTGAGGAGTGATTTTGTGAAAATTATGGATTGTACGCTGCGCGATGGCGCGAATGTGGTTGGCAACGGCTTTTCCCCTGAGCTGACCAGGCTGATGATCGAAGGCTTGATCCGCAGCAATATCCGCATCATTGAAATGGGTAATGCAAAGGGGCTTGGCGCGACAGAAAAGGGGAGTCCTGCCCCAATCAGCGACGCCGCTTATCTGGATTTGATCCACCCCTACCTGTCTCAGGCAGAAATCGGCATGTTTTTAAACGCCAAGCGTTATGAACCGGAAAACGTAGCCATGGCGGCAGAGAAAGGAATCTCTTTTCTGCGCATTGGTATGGACGCCGGTGACGGTGAGAAGATTTATCATGTGATTGAGGATGTCAAAAAGCACGGCATCACGGCACGGTATTCTCTGATGAAAGCCTATCTGCTTTCCCCGGAGGAATTGGCCGAAGAGTCCGCCCAGTTGGAAGCTCATGGTCTGGATGAAATCACCATTATGGATTCTGCCGGTACGATGCTGCCGCAGGATGCCGGTGAATATGTCAAGGCTTTGAAAGACCGCTTACATATTCCTGTCGGTTTCCACTGCCACAATAATCTGGGGCTGAGTACCGCCAATGCTTTGGCCGCCTACGAAAATGGGGTGGATGTACTGGACTGCGGTCTGCTCGGCATGGCCCGCAGCGCCGGCAACCTTCCCACGGAAGTAGCTGTCGCGCTGATGCAGATGAAAGGGGCTGCGCGGGAGGTTGACCTTTATCAGCTTCTGGATTTTGAGGATCAGGAATTGATCCCAGTCATGGAAAAGGAAGGGTATCATACCCCCATCAAACCCAGAGATCTGGTTTTGGGCTACAGCGGCGCTCACTCCTCGTTTATGTCGGTCTTTCGTAAAGTAGCTGCGGAATGCGGCGTAGGACTGTACCCGCTGATTGTAGAAACGTCCAAAATCGACCGGAAAAATCCCAGCGAGGCGCTGATGCGTGAGATTGCTGCCCGCATTCAAACGGAAGGGGCAAAAGCATGAATATCGTCCTTGCAGGCCCTTATCCTACCGGTACATTGGAGCACTTTCAGTCGCTTCTGCCGCAGCATCGTGTCACTTCGGTTCTGACGCAGGAGGAATACGACGCCATGACCGACGCGGAGTGTATCATCGTCCGCATTTTAAAAACCCCGGAGGGCGTGATCGAACATAACCCCAACCTGAAAGCCGTGATTCGCTGGGGCGCCGGATATGATTCGGTGGATATTGAGGCAGCCGGAAAGCGCGGCGTTATGGTGGCTAATACTCCCGGCGTCAACGCCTACGCCGTAGCGGAACTGACTTTGGGCCTGATGATCGTGCTGAGCCGCAAAATATTGGGCTACTGCCATAACGTGCAGTCCGGGAATTGGGATCGGGGAATTTACGGAAACGCTTCTTTTTCCCTGAATTACAAAACCGTAGGGATCATCGGAGGGGGAAATATCGGCCGACGTGTCATCGCGCTGACGCAGGCTTTAGGCGCACGGGTGCAGTATTACGATCCGCTTCGCCTGCCGGAAGAAGTGGAACAGCAGCACCACATGACCTTTGTGCCGCTGGATCAGCTCTTGTCCACTTCGGACCTGATCTCCCTCCATGTCCCCCTGTTGGACAGTACCAGGCATATGATCGGAACAGAACAGCTGGCCGCGATGAAACCGTCAGCATATTTGCTGAATACCGCCAGAGGCGGTTTGATCGACGATGCCGCTTTGCTGGAGAGTTTGCGGAAAGGCCATCTGGCCGGGGTTGGACTGGACTGTGTGGAAGATGAAAATTCCGCTGTTACGGCCCAGCTTCTGCAATGTCCCAATGTCATTATCACGCCGCACATCGGCGGCACTACGGCCGATCTTGCCGATGCGATGATTCCTTTCATCGCGGAAAAGGTCACATCCCTAGCGAAAACAGGGACGATGCACGACATTGTAAATACCCAATGGCTCCCCCGATCTTGATAAAAAGAGTTGTAAAAGGAGGATCTATTCATGCAGATCGGAATTGGAATTTGGGCCTTTGTGGTCTATATTCTGTTTGTTATGTTTTGGTATCTGGGATTAAAACGGACCATCGCGGAGGCGATGTTTTTAGGAATGATCATCGCCTGCGCTTTCAACGGGGTTAATCAGATTCCCGCCACACTGGCCAGCAGTTTTACCGATGCGATACAGGAAAACGTTATGGCCGCCATTATCCTGTTTACCGTGATGGCGTCTATCATGACAAAAACGGGCATCATCAACCATCTGGTTAACATTTTGAACTCCCTGTTGGGGCGTGTCCGCGGGGGCCCTGCCTATGTTTCTGCCTGTGCAAGCGGATTGTTTGGGATGGTAGCAAGCGCGAGCAGTGCCAATTCCGCCACAGTGGGTTCCATCACCGTTCCATGGATGCTGGAATCCGGATGGCCGAAGGATGTGGCCGCCACCATGAACACCGGCAATGCAGACCTTGGCATCTGCGGCCCGGCTGCCTCTTCTCTGTTCCTGATGCTGAGCTTTGCTCCCATCGCGCAGGCCGTCAGTTATGGGGATCTGTACCTGCCCCTGCTGTGCGGCGCATTTTGGGCCCTGGCCTACCGCCTGCTGGTAGTCCGTTACTATGTATCGAAATACAAGATTCCCGCTTTATCCAGCAAGGCTGAAAAACTGAGCGTTGCGATCAAACAGGGCGGCACGTCGTTACTTATGTTTTTGGGCATCATCGTACCGCTTCTTCTGACCATTGGCCCTGTCAGCTCCGTGCTGAAAAATCAGGCTTCCTTTGGTGAGAAGGCCGTGGGCGCCATCAATATTATCATCTGGGTTCCGGTATTGATCATGTCCATCTGCTTGGTTTTGGGCCGTAAATTGCTGCCGAAAACCTGGGATGGCTGGAAGCAGCTTCTCTCCTCTACTTCCAAAACAGTTTGTTCCTGCGGAGCGGTTTCTCTGTTTGCCCTGACCGGGAGCTCCGCCTTGACTTTGATCGGTTTTGGGGATGGCCTGAGCACTCTTCTGGGAGGCCTGAATCTGCCGAAGGTTGCCATGATCCTTCTGATTGGGTTCGTCGTCGCGCTCGTGGCCGGCCCGCTGAATGCTACCGCAACCACGGTCAGTCTTGGCCTGGTCGCATATTCCGCCATGGTGGCCGTAGGTGTTCCCCCCGTTACCGCTGTGGTAGCTTTCCTGCTCTTTGTTTCTACAGAGGGCTGCTCGCCCCCGATGTCCTCCCCGATTTTTATCTCCAGCAGTATTGCCGGGGTGGAAAATGTCAGCGTGATGTTCAAGCCTTTGATTTTCCATTATTTGATTCCGCTCGTTCTGGTAGGCGCCTTGGTCGCTTTGGGGTTTTTGCCCATTATAGGGGGTTGACGTACGATGAAAGGTGTAATAAACAATATTTTTCTTTTCTTCTTGATCTTAGCGATACTGACCGCTCTTTGTCTGGTTGCGATTCAAATCGTTTCTGTGGTCACTGTTAATGGCTCTTTGGCCATTTGGGCGAAAAGCACCTTGCAGACTCCCGTCTGTATCCTCTGCTCTTTCTCCGCACTGATTGCTTTTGCGATGAGCTATCTTTCTAAACCGGCAAAGGAAAACTGAAAGACGGCACGCTGAAAAAACTTTGACTGCAAAGTGAGTACGAAACATGCGCCCCGATCGGCTCGTAAAACCGATCGGGGCGCATTTGTAAATGAATTCTAAAGAAGCTATGGTGTGGGCAGAATAAAAGCCCCGCGCCGAGCATTCGGCGCGGGGCTGACAGTTACGAATGAATTACGATTCCGTATCGATAAACGAGGAAAGGTGGTGATGGTGGTGGTGCTCCTTAGAGGAGTCCGCCTTAGCCGACAGAGCGTTTTTATCCCCGCTTTGCCCCTCCGGGGGCGGCGGTGTGAGATCCTTGACGATCAGCAGGCGGGAAATACGGTTTTCCTCTACCTCCTGCACGGTCAGCGCCAGATTCTGCACGCGAACTGTGGGATGCTCGCCGGGTTTTGGAATGCGGCCCAGATTTTCGACCACCAGGCCCGCGATGGTATCGTAATCGCCCTCCGGCAGGTCGACGCCCACCAGGTCGGATATTTCATCGATTGAGGTGCTGCCCTCTACCGTGTAGCTGTTGTCGCTGACGCGGCGGATTTCTTCTTCCTCATCGTCGAATTCATCCTGAATGTTGCCCACGATGGCTTCCAGCAGGTCTTCCATCGTGATGATGCCCGAGGTGCCGCCGTATTCGTCGACGATCACGGCAATCTGCACTTTATTCTCGGTCATTTCGGTAAACAGCTGCGTGCAGCGCTTTGTTTCAGGCACAAAGTACGCGGGGCGCATCAGATCGGTGATTTTTACGCTGCTGTTGATCTCGCTGCCTACATATTTCAGCAAATCCTTCACATAAATAATGCCAAGGATTGTGTCCAGGTCCTCATGAAATACCGGAATGCGGGAATACCCCTCTTCTATGGCCAGGGCCACGACGTCGCTGATGGAGCTGGTATCCTCTACCGCGCCCACGTCGGTGCGGTGCGTCATGATTTCTTCCACTGTGGTGTCGGCAAAATCGAAAATGTTTTCGATCATGTCCTTGGCGCTGCCGATGATCAGGCCCTTTTCTTCACCGACATCGACCATCATCAGAATCTCTTCCTCTGTGACGGTATCTTCCGTGGTGTTCGGGTCAAGGCCCAGCAGCTTCAGAACAAAGTTGGTAGAAACCGTGAGGAAAGAAATGAAAACGCTGAAGATCGAAGCTGTGGCACTTAAAATGCCGATAAAGCGAAAGCTGAGCGCCTCGGCCTTTTGCATGGCGATCTTCTTCGGCACCAGTTCACCCAGGACAAGCGAGAAATAAGACAGGATGATGGTAATAAGTACGGTGGAGACGCCGTGCAGCAAGGAGGTGGAAATCGGCAGGAAGCTCAATTTTTCCGCCAGAATCGCCGCAAAGCTTTGGGAAGCCGATGCGGAGGTCAGGAATCCGGAAAGCGTAACGCCAATTTGGATGGTGGAAAGAAACCGGCTGGAGTTTTCCGTCAGCCTCAGAATTTTTTCCGCTTTTTTATCGCCGTCCTCCGCCATTTTTCGAATCTTATTGTCGTTGAGCGTAATGATGGCGATTTCGGAGGCCGCGAAAAATGCGTTGACCAGAATCAGAAGAAACAGAATCAGCAGTGAAACAAACGGATTAAAGTCTGGATTGACGGTTTCGACGGTTTGCATGCTGAGCAGCATGGGTGCGCCGGATAATATGCCCGCAGGTTCGGGAGGCATGTATTTTTTCCCCTTTCAAATTGTAAAATAACTCGGTGACATTCCGAAGAGCCCGATCAGATTAGTTAATTTCTATTGTATCGTATCGGGAGCAGACATGTCAAACCGCCTGCGCCCGTGCAGCGCAGGGCGCGCGCAGTTGAGACCCTGCAAGCGGGATATAGAATCCAATGCCCGACTATTTTGCCCCGATTGCCGCCAAAATGGGGGAAAATAGCCCCCGGCCCGGCAGAGCCGACATTTTTTGAGCCCAAAAGGTGCTTTAATTGCTTTTTCGAAAAATACACTGAAAAGCCAAAATTCGGAACCGTCAGCCTTTACACTATAGTAAAAAAATGTTAGAATGAACGAAGGCACAGAAAGGTATAGGGCTGTGCAAACTGATACGCTCGCTTCCTAATTTGTATCCTTAAAGGAGGAAATTATTACATGGCAAGAAAAACAAAAACCATAGACGGCAATACCGCCGCGGCGCATGTATCTTATGCGTTTACGGACGTTGCTGCCATCTATCCGATCACGCCTTCCTCTGTGATGGCGGATGAAACGGACAAGTATGCCGCAAATGGACTGAAAAATCTGTTCGGCAGAGAGGTTCAGGTTACGGAAATGCAGTCTGAGGCTGGTGCGGCCGGTGCGGTGCACGGCTCTTTGGCGGCAGGCGCGCTGACGACAACCTATACCGCTTCTCAGGGCCTGCTTCTGATGATTCCGAACATGTACAAGATGGCTGGCGAGCTGCTGCCCGCAGTAATTCATGTTTCTGCGCGTGCCCTTGCAACTCATGCACTTTCTATCTTTGGCGATCATTCCGATATTTATGCCTGTCGCCAGACCGGTTTCGCCATGTTGTGCTCCAATAACCCGCAGGAGGTTATGGATTTGGGTGCGGTTGCGCATCTGGCTGCTATTCGCGGCAGAGTTCCGTTCCTCCATTTCTTCGACGGCTTCCGTACTTCTCACGAGGTTCAGAAGGTTTCTGTGTGGGATTACAAGGATCTGGACGATATGCTCGATCAAGACGCTGTGGCTGCGTTCCGCCGCCGTGCGCTGAATCCGGAGCATCCCGTACTGCGCGGCAGCGCCCAGAACGGCGATATCTTCTTCCAGGCCAGAGAAGCCAGCAACCCTTATTATGACGCCGTGCCCGAGATTGTGATTGACTACATGAACAAGGTCAACGCGAAACTTGGCACAGACTATAAGCCTTTCAACTATTATGGACACCCCGAGGCAGATCGTGTCATTGTGGCCATGGGCTCTGTTTGCGACTGTACCGAAGAGGTCATCGATTACTTGAACGCCGCAGGCGAAAAGGTTGGTCTGCTGAAGGTTCACTTGTATCGTCCCTTCGTTGCGAAGTATCTGCTTGACGAGCTGCCAAAGAGCGTGAAGAAGATTTCTGTTCTCGACAGAACGAAGGAGCCCGGTTCCATTGGCGAGCCCTTGTTCCTGGATGTTCTGGCTGCTTTGTCCGACAGCGATTTCTCTGATGTGTCCGTGTACTCCGGCCGTTATGGCCTCGGTTCCAAAGACACCACCCCGGACGATATTATCGCCGTATACCGCAACATGCAGGCGGAAGCTCCGAAGAAGCGCTTCACCATCGGCATTGTGGATGACCTGACTCACCTGTCTCTGCCCATCATTGAGCGTGTAAACACGGTTCCCAAGGGAACACATTCCTGCAAATTCTGGGGCCTTGGCGCGGACGGTACCGTTGGCGCAAACAAGAACTCCATTAAGATCATCGGTGACCACACCGACATGTTCGCGCAGGGCTATTTCGATTACGATTCCAAAAAATCCGGCGGTCTGACCGTTTCTCACCTGCGTTTTGGTGACAAGCCGATCAAATCCACCTACTATATTTCTCAGGCGGACTTCGTTGCCTGCCACAACCCCTCTTATATCGACAAGTACGATATTGTGGAAGACCTGAAAAAGGGCGGAAGCTTCCTGCTCAACTGCCCGTGGGATGTGGAAGAGCTGGATCATCGTCTGCCCGGCAAGATGAAGAGATTCATCGCGCAGAACGACATTCACTTCTACACCATCGACGGTATCAAGATTGGTAAGGAACTGGGCCTTGGCGGACGCATTAACACCATTCTGCAGGCAGCGTTCTTTAAAATCGCGAACATCATCCCGATTGAGCAGGCTGTGGAATTCATGAAGGCAGCTGCAACCAAGTCCTACAGCAAGAAGGGTGACAAGGTTGTTGCGATGAACCATGCGGCGATCGACCGCGGTGTGGATGGCTTTGTTGAGGTTCAGGTACCTGAGAGCTGGAAGAACGCTCCCGATACTGAGGCTGAGAAGGTGATCAAGGGCGACCGTCCCGAGCTGGTCAGCTATGTGAAGAACGTTCTTGACCCGGTCAACGCGTTCCGCGGCAGCAAGCTGACAGTTTCTACCTTTAAGGATTACGCGGATGGCACCGTGCCGCAGGGCAGCGCCGCTTATGAGAAGCGCGGCATTGCTGTGGATGTTCCCGAGTGGCAGCCCGAAAACTGCATTCAGTGCAACTTCTGCTCCTATGTATGTCCGCACGCGGTTATCCGCCCGCTCGTCATGACTCCCGAAGAGCTGGCGAACGCTCCCGCACAGACCAAGTCCAAAGACCTGAACGGTCTGCCGGGCCTGAAATTCACCATCGCTGTTTCTACCCTCGACTGCACCGGCTGCGGTTCCTGCGCGCAGGTCTGCCCGGGCATGAAGGGCAACAAGGCTCTGGTTCTGAAGCCGATCGACACTCAGCTGGCCGGCGAGGAAGTATTCGAGTACGGCAGAACTCTCTCTGAGAAGCCGGAAGTTCTTGAGAAGTTTAAGGAAACCACCGTAAAGGGCAGCCAGTTCCACCAGCCGCTGCTGGAATTCTCCGGCGCTTGCGCGGGCTGCGGTGAGACTCCTTATGCCAAGCTGGCGACCCAGCTGTTCGGCGACAGAATGTTTATTGCGAACGCGACCGGCTGCTCCTCCATCTGGGGCGGTTCCGCACCTGCGACGCCCTATACCGTGAACCGTCAGGGCCGCGGCCCCGCATGGGCGAACTCCCTGTTTGAGGACAACGCCGAGTTTGGCTTTGGTATGGCTCTGGGCCAGAAGGCCGTCCGCAACCGCCTGATCGATTATGTTGAGAATATTCTGGCGCTGAACGAGGCACCTGCAGAGCTGAAGGAAGCTTGCCAGAAATATATCGATACCCTGCCGAGCAGCGGTGAAAACAAAAAGGCTGCCACTGTTCTGTTGGCAGAGCTGGAGAAGGCTCAGCAGAAGGGCGGCGAGCTCGCAAGACTGGCAGGCCTGATTCTGGATGACAGCGATTACCTCGCGAAGAAATCCATGTGGATCTTCGGCGGCGACGGCTGGGCATACGACATCGGCTTCGGCGGTCTGGATCATGTCATCGCTTCCGGCGAGAACGTGAACATCCTGGTATTCGATACCGAGGTGTACTCCAACACCGGCGGACAGGCGTCTAAGGCGACACCTACCGGCTCTGTGGCTCAGTTCGCGGCGACCGGTAAGGCGATCAAGAAGAAGGATCTGGCCGGAATTGCCATGACCTACGGCTATGTATATGTTGCTCATGTTGCGATGGGCGCTGATTACAACCAGTGCCTGAAGGCGTTCCACGAGGCGGAGAGCTACAACGGCCCGTCCCTCATCATCGCTTATGCTCCCTGCATCAACCATGGTATTAAGGGCGGCATGACCGTTGCACAGGCAGAAGAGAAGAAAGCGGTTGCTTCCGGTTACTGGCATAACTACCGCTTCGATCCCCGCCGTGCAGACGAGGGCAAGAATCCCTTCCAGCTGGACAGCAAGGCTCCCACCGAGAGCTATCGCGACTTTATTCTGGGCGAGGTTCGTTACAGCTCGCTGACCCGTGCGTTCCCCGATCGTGCGGAGAAGCTGTTCGACAAGGCCGAGGAAGATGCGAAGAAGGCTTACGAAGATCTGGAAGCGAGAGCGAAGGAATAATCTCGTTTTCGTTGGACCAAATAATAAAGTTGCCGCGGCTTATGCCTGCGGTGTGAACAGAATCCCCCGCCGGGCCCGGCGGGGGATTCTGGCGTTTGTGTCGTTTTTGGATGAGTGATCGGGGTGGGGAAAGCCTGCCACAAAGCGAAGCAAGAGACAGAGAATTTTGCTTTTAAATAGGTGACCCGGTTACCTGACCCGTGAAATGTGGGTTGAATTTCCTGCCTGCGCCGTGAGAAGTGCAAGTTTCGATGATGATGGCAAGAGGATTTCCTTATTTAGGGCGGCTGCTTTTCAAGGCTGAAACGACAAGCTGATCATCAGTAAAATCGTATTAATACAGAAAAATTTTCCAAATGCTTTATTTATTTACGGGCCAAACAGATGCAGGGTTGAGGAGAAAAGCGGTTTTGGAGCGAAAATCGAGAGCAAGTTTTGATGATATTGAAAGAAGCTGCTTTCTGATCTTTTTACTGCAAAACCGGCGGCTTTTCTCTCGACGAAAAGAAGGAAAAGCTCTCTTCGCCATGCTGGGATTGACTTTCCCTTTTTTCTTGGAATATAATAAAGCGAATGATGAGAACAGGCCGCCGGCCGGAAAGAGTGAGATTGCATGCCGAGATTTTTTATCGATTTTCCCTGCACACCGGGGGACGAGCCCTGGGTGGATGGGGAAAACGGGGCGCATATCGTCAAATCCCTGCGGATGCGGGAGGGGGAAGCGCTGACCCTGTGCGACGGGCGCGGGACGGATTACCGCTGTGTGCTGCTGCGGACAGAATCGAACCGCGCGCAGGTGCGTGTGCTGGAGCAGGCGAAAAGCATCAGCGAACCCTCTGTTTTTGTGACGGTGTATCAGTCTTTGCCCAAGGCAGACAAGATGGACTCTGTAGTGCAGAAGGCGGTAGAGTGCGGCGCGTGCCGCGTGGTGCCGGTGCTCAGCGCGCGGTGTGTGTCCCGCCCGGACGAAAAGGCGGCGCGGAAAAAGACGGAGCGCTGGCAGAAAATTGCGCTGGAGGCGGCCAAGCAATCCGGCCGTGGAATCGTGCCGGAGGTTGCGGAAATTACGCCGTATGCGAAGGCGGTGGAGCAGGCCGCGGCGGACGGCGGCAGGCTGCTGTTCTTTTACGAGGGCGGCGGGCAGAGCCTGCGCAGCCTGGGGCTGGAAAACGAGGAGCGGATTTCTCTGTTCATTGGGCCGGAAGGCGGCTTTGCGCAGGACGAGGTAGAGCTGGCCCGGCAAAACGGCGCGCAGGTGGCGACACTGGGCCCGCGAATTTTCCGCACGGAAACGGCCCCGGTTGCGGCTCTTTCAGCGCTGATGATGCTGACCGGGAACATGGAACAGGACGCGGTTTGGGAGGAATGAGCTTGGAACAGCGCAAAACAGTTTTGATCACCGGGGCCTCGCGGGGCATTGGCAGTGAGATCGCACGCCGGTTCGCCCTTGCGGGGTACCGGGTGGCGCTGAATTACAACACAAGTGAACAACAGGCGCGGGAACTGGCGGATTTGCTGGAGCGGCAGCTCGGTGTTTGCGCGGGGGAACGGATTCTGCCCGTTCGCGCCGACGTTGCCGACCGGCAGCAGGTGGAGCGGATGTTTGACGAGGCGGAGGTGCACTTCGGCGGAGTCGACGTATTGGTGAACAATGCCGGAATCGCGCAGCAGAAGCTGTTTACCGACCTGACGGACGATGACTGGCGCAGGATGTTCGCGGTACACGTGGACGGCGCGTTCTATTGCAGCCGCCGTGCGCTGCAGGGGATGATCCAACGCCACAGCGGGAAGATCATCAACGTTTCTTCCATGTGGGGGCAGATCGGCGGCTCGTGCGAGGTGCATTACTCCGCCGCCAAGGCCGCGGTGATCGGTATGACGCGCGCCCTGGCAAAAGAGGTTGGGCCGTCGGGCATTCAGGTGAACTGTGTGGCCCCCGGGGTGATCGACACCGAAATGAACGGTGCGCTTTCGGCGGAAACGCTCGAGCAGCTCTGCGAAGAAACGCCGCTTGGCATGCTCGGCACCTGCCGTGACATTGCGGAGGCTGTGTTCTTTCTGGCGGATAGCCGGTCGGATTTTATCACCGGCCAGGTGCTTGGGGTCAACGGCGGCATGGTGATCGGTTAACAGAGGGTGGAGGAGCAAAAATGAAGCGCATTGCGGTGATCTATCAGTCAAAATACGGTTCGACCAGGCAATACGCGCAATGGATTGCCCGCGATTTGGGAGCGGAGCTTCTGGAGCGCTCTGCCGTTTCGCCGGCATCTTTGCGGGAATATGATGTGGTTGTGTATGGCGGCGGTCTGTATGCCGGCGGGATTGCCGGCGTGGACCTGGTGGCGAAGTATCCCTGTCCGCCGCTGGTGGTATTTACAGTGGGGCTGGCAAACCCGGCGATAACGGATTATTCGGAGATTCTGAATCGGAATTTCTCCCCGGAGCAAAGGGAAAAGCTCAAGGTGTTCCATCTGCGCGGTGCGATGGATTACGGCAGGCTGGGGCCGGTTCACCGGGGCATGATGGCGATGATGAAGAAAATGACGATTGATTCGAAAGCGCCGGAAGAGCGGACGGACGAGGATCGTCTGATGCTGGAAACGTATGGAAAATCCGTGGATTTTATCGAGGAAGCATCGATCGCTCCCTTGGTGGAATATGTAAGAGGATTGCTCTGAAAAGCGCGTTGTGTCCGCTGCTTTTGCAGAATAGAGTCTCGGCCTGCTCCTTTAGAGCAGGCCGAGACTCTATTCTGCAAAACAATCATCGGCTATGCCAGTGAATTTCTATTTTTGAAATACTTTTAGGGATTTGAAGTTGGATCAGCGATCATCGTAAGAAAATCAAAGAGAAATATAAATAGATAAGAGAAGAGAAAATAGTATTCCATTTTATGTTTTTTACTGCTGGGCACTTTTTGCACAGCTTTATATTTGAAAGAAGTTTGCTTTTGGAAAAAAGCAAACAGGAAATAACCAAGTAACACACCTAGGGTATTCATGAGCAGATCATTGATATCTGGGGTCCGCAGACAAAAAGCCTGCAGAACTTCAATCGAACAAGAAAAACCGATCCCCCATAAAAGCGTAGAGTGAAGACGGTTTTTCGGAGCAAGAAAAGGGAACAAAAGCCCAAAGGGTACAAATAGAAGAATGTTTGCAAAATATTGAGAAGGGTCTGAAAAGAGATCAACAAAAGGAATCAAGTTCACAGTCATCGTAGAGGGCTTAAAGTATACAGGGTTCTGCAAGAAAAATAGTATTCTTGTGATGCCGCCGATTTGCAGAACAAAAATCAGATAAGAGAGAAAGAAATATTGGATTGCCCAGTAGCACCAATTCCCTTTTCCACCGTTTTTTTGAATTAAAAAAAGAACCAGCGGGATAGAAAAGACAAGAAGGCAAATCCACATGGGTAAAATTCTGATTAAATAGTAGAGTACAGTACCGAACATAATAACCTCCGCCAAGTAAATATAAACTATATCATTAATTATAAATTGCATTTATTACATTTACAAGCAAAAAAAGTTAAATAATTACATTATTGACAAATTATGTAAACTGTTGTGTTATATAAACATAAAAATTATAAGGAGTTGTTAATTATGAAAAAAATGTTACGTTCATTGTTGTCAGTAATGATGATGACTGCTCTGCTTTGCAACTTCGTGGTTTTTGGTCAAACTGCAAATCAAAGTTTGGTTAGTTCTCCGGATTATCTGGTGGATACAGGTGCGCAAAGCACGATAAGCCCTTATGGAGCTACGCGTCCAGGAACTGTATATGATGTTTCGAAGAACGGAGCTTATAAATTCTCTGGCGTTTGTGGGAATGGAGGGTCTGTTTATACAGAGTATTTAATTGTTGGAAAATATACCTATAATGTTAGTATTACGAATGATTCGAGCTCTCCTGGGAAGCTCACATACCGAATCTATAATTTTTCTTCTAATGATGAATTAGTAACATCCGGAACTGTAGCGCCCGGAAAGACCGAGAGCTTTACGGTTGGTGGCCTTTCTCAGACATCAAAAATTTATATTAAATTCACGAGTTCAGGGAGTGGATTAACAAGTTTGTCTGGATCCATTGGCTAAGTTAATTTGTTTAGCGTGAATAGCAAATATTGATTGTATAATAAAAAAGCTCGTCCCCGCAAATTTTTTGCGGGGACGAGCTTTTTAGAGAATAAAATTCAGAATTCGATTTTGGCTTCGATATATTCCACTAGCTTGTCGATGGAGACGCGCTCCTGCTGCATGGTGTCGCGGTCGCGGATGGTGACGCAGCCGTCGGTTTCGCTCTCGAAATCGTAGGTCAGGCAGAACGGGGTGCCGATTTCGTCTTGACGGCGGTAGCGCTTGCCGATGGAGCCGGCGTCGTCGTAATCGACCATAAAGTGTTTGGCGAGCTTTGCGTAAACCTCCTGCGCCTTTTCGTTCAGTTTTTTGGAGAGGGGCAGGATGGCCGCCTTGTACGGCGCAAGCGCCGGATGCAGGTGCATGACGATGCGGCTGTCGTTCTCGCCGAGCTCCTCCTCGTCGTACGCGTCGCACAAAAAGGCCAGCGCAACGCGGTCCGCGCCGAGGGACGGCTCAATGACGTAGGGGATATAGCGCTCGTTGCTTTCGGGGTCAAAGTAATCCAGTGCCTTGCCGGAATGGTTCTGGTGCTGCTTTAAATCGTAGTCGGTGCGGTCTGCGATTCCCCACAGCTCGCCCCAGCCGAACGGGAACAGGAACTCGATGTCTGTTGTGGCCTTGGAGTAGAAGGAAAGCTCCTCCTTCTCGTGGTCGCGCAGGCGCAGGTTCTCTTCGTTCAGGCCAAGGTTCAGGAGCCAGTTCTTGCAGTAGTCTTTCCAGTAATAGAACCAGTTGAGGTCGGTGTCGGGCTTGCAGAAGAACTCCAGCTCCATCTGCTCGAACTCACGGGTGCGGAACGTAAAGTTGCCGGGGGTGATTTCGTTGCGGAAGGATTTGCCGATCTGCGCCACGCCGAACGGAATCTTGCGGC
>NZ_CBYL010000055.1 GCF_000577335.1 Faecalispora jeddahensis
AATAAAAGAGAATGGCCGCGCGGGACGCCTGCCCGCGCGGCCATTCTCTTTTTTCTGTATTCCCTGCCATAAAAAACGAGAGTCAGCCGCCAAAAATGGCAACCTGACTCCTGTGTTAATCCAGTAATTCCTGATAAGATACGCCCAATACCCTGGCGATAATTTTCAATTCAATGTCTGTAACAAAGCGGTCTCCGCTTTCTATCCGCTGGACTGCATTTTTATCTACATCCAGCCCGGCAATCTGCAGCATATCGGAAAACTGCTTTTGAGAAGTTTTTTCCGGCAGCCGCTCACGGAATTTTTTGATACGTTTCCCACAAATATTATTGCTTCCATCAAGAGCTTTGTTTTTATACATAACATCTCACCAATCCATGACATTCAGTAATTGTCATCGAGTGAATTATACATTAAAACAGCCTTCCATACAACACGCAGGAAAAGGAGCGCACCCAAAGGCTAGACCAATGGATGCGCTCCCTTTTCATTCCTATTTTTTCTGCGCTTTCCCGCAAAAAAAAACAGCTCATTCTGTCGCGAACGAAAAACTTCCGCTGGATGAAGCAGAAATCCCTCACAGGAAACTCCGCTAAAATTCTTCATTCCCCTGAAAGAAAAAACTTACTCTGTGACTTATGTGCAGAATCACTCCAGCGTTTCGCCAATGCCCTCAATCATGTCGAAGAATTCCTTGGATTCGCTCACAACCAGAATCGGCTCCTTAAAATTCAGCGCATAAATGCCGATGTAGCTTTTCGCATCGACAATGATGCTGCCGTCCAGAGAATGCAGGCCCACGTCACAAGAGCATTTTGTTGCAAAATACTGGAGCCGCTGAAGTTCTTCAATGGTATGGAATTTTTTCTTTTCAATCATATATTTCACCCCATTTTACGGTATGGAAAACACCGAAAGCCCCTATCCAAAACAGGATAAGGGCATACGGCTTCGTCGCGTTTCTCCCCGCCGCCGGATCTGGCGGCGGGGAGAAAATACTGTTTTACTGATGGATCGCGTCCTGGTAGAACTCGAAGGCCTGTTTGTCTGTAAAGCCATGGTGTACGATCTTGCCGACCGCTTCTGCCATAGCAGCAGGATTCTCGCTCTGGAAGATGTTGCGTCCCATATCCAGGCCGCGTGCGCCTTCACTGATCGAACGATACGCCAGCGTCAGAGCCTCGTCCTCCGGCAGCTTCTTGCCGCCCGCAACTACGATCGGAACCGGGCAGGCCGAAACGATCTCTTCAAAGTTCTCGCAGTAATACGTTTTGATGATGTTTGCCCCCAGCTCTGCCAAAAGGCGGGTCGCCAGCTTAAAGAACCGATCGGTCCGCTCCATCTGCTTGCCCACCGCGACAACGCCCATAGTGGGGATGCCGTAGCGCAGGCCCGCGTTGATGGTACGGGACAAATTGTCCAGGCTGGAGAGCTGTCCGTCCGCGCCGACGAAAGTCTGCACGGCCATGCAGTCCGCGTTCATGCGGATGCAGTCCTCGATGTCCACGGCAATCACTTCGTGAGAAAGATCATCGTTGAGCATGGAGGAACCGGAAGTTGTGCGCAGCGCAATCGCCTTGCGGCACTCCGGGGGAACGCACGTGCGCAGCGCACCGCGTGTGCCCATCAGCACATCTACATAGGGCAAAAGCTCGGGAATCAGCAGGTCCAGTCGTTCCAGGCCGGCGGTGGAGCCCATGAAATAGCCATGGTCAAAGGCGAACATCACCGTGTTTCCGCTTTTGGAGTCGAAAATGTTGCCAAGATGCTTCTTCATACCCCAATCCAAACTGTTTGAGCCTTTCACATGAAAACCGCCCTGATTGGCGAAAGGCACTTCCACATGATAATCCTTTGCAACTTTGTTGCCGTCTTTGTCAGCCATAATCATTGATCTCCTTTATCCATTAAAAGTCTGAAAGAACACGAATTTCCGATCAAAAGCAAAGTCTCTGTTGTCCCTCCCCGCCCGCGGCGGGGAGGGACAACAGTCCTGACTTCACTGTTTACGGAAAACTCGCAGTTAAATTACCGTCTTCCATTCATTCGCCGGGCCGGGAACCGAAACCCGGTTGTTTAGAAGTTGTAATTGTCCACGTTGGCGGTGGTGAATACCACGCGCTCAGGCAGCAGAACCACGCCGTTGTCGGTATCGCCGGTTTTCGCGCCGGATACCAGACTGTCGTTGGGCTGCACTTCTACTTTGCCGATGTTCGGGATGTCGATGGTGTCGCCCACCTTAACGGTGTTGCCGGCGGCCAGGTAAGCAGCCAGGTAGCAGCCCATCGCGCCCTGGATTCCGCAATCCCACAGGCCCCACTGCTCGATGACGTTTGCCTTCGCATAGTCACGGATGGAGTTCGGGGAAGCAAAACCGGTGATCGTCACTTTATCCTTGGTCAGACCCTTGTTCTGAGCGGCCTTCAGCTGGCCGGGCAGAGCAGTGGAGTCGTTGCAAATGATCAGGTCGATATCCTTGTGCGCTTCGAGGATGGAGGAACCGATGGAAACGGCCTTTTCCGCATCCTGCTCGGAATAGTAGTTGCTGGGGGCTACGTTTTCCCAGTTGGGATAGTTCTCTTTAATGTAAGCCTCGCCCGCTACCTGCCAGGAGTTCTGGTCGGCCACAGTCGCCTGAGAATAGTGCCAGCAATACTTGATCGCATCTTTCTTGACATCCTTGCCTCTCTTAGTCAGAGAATCGGCGCCCATGTCAACCAGCATTTTGCCGAGGATGTCAGGTGTGCCCTGAGAGACCATCAGCGTACGGGCGTCGGAAGAAACGTCGGAGTCCCATGTCGCTACGGTGATGCCGGCATCCTTCGCCTTTTTCAGTACGGAATCGAGACCGGTGGCATCGACGGAAGAAATGCAGATGGCATCCGCTCCGCTGGCGATGGCGTTGTTCACGACCTGTACCTGATCAGCAACAGCGGCACTCGGGCTGCCCTGATAGCTGACGGTAAAGCCCCAATCCTTGGAGTATTTCTGTGCGCCGGCGTTTGCGGACTCGAAGAACGCGTTGCCGGTCAGCTTCGGGATAAACACCACTGTTTTGCCTTCCACACTTTTGGTTCCGGAATCTGCGGTGGACGCTGCCTGAGAAGCGGGCGCCCCGCTGGACGCAGCAGGTTTCTCGCTGCTGCCGCAGCCCACAAGCGGTAACGACGCCATTGCTGCCGCAAGGACAAATGCAAGTACCTTTTTCATAAAAAAGAGCCTCCTAATTTTTTATTTGCATGGCTTATAATTGCCAAAACGCACCGGAATAAAAAGGAACACTCAACTCTTCAGCCCCGATAGGCGGGGGAATCTGCCGGCCATCAGCTTGATGACCTTAGGATTGGCGGAAAGCGCACGGCCGGTGATCACGATCAGCAGCAGGAGCCCCACGGGAATATCGAGATACTGCGTATTGATCTTGAAGCACAGCGGCAGGCCGAAGCGCAGGATGCCGATGACCAGCGCGGCCAGCGCGGTGCCGATCACACTGCCTCTGCCGCCGGTGCTGAGAGTACCGCCCAGCACAACTGCGGTAATGATCGGCAGGGTAAACGTCATACCGATGTCGCTCTTGGCCGTACCCAGATACGACGTAAGTACAATGCCGGCGATTGCGGCACTGATCGCCGAAAGCACATAGGTGCTCAGGATGATCAGGCGGCTGTTGAGGCCGGAGTATTCCGCGGCTCTGGGATTGATGCCGATCAGGAATACCTTGCGGCCATATTTCGACCGGTGAAGCAGCAAATACGCAATCACCGTAAGACCCGCAAAAATCAATACCTGACTGGGGATCACGCCGAACAGCTTAAACGAAGCGATCTGGGTAAAGCCGTCGGGGAAACCGCTGATGCCTTTATAGCTCTGCGTTGCGGAAAGCTTCGAAATCAGAAGGGCAATGCCGCTGTAAAGAAAGCTGCCGCCGAGCGTAACCACCATGGGCTGAACGCCGCAGTACGCCACGAAGAATCCGGAAAGCGCACCGCACAGAGCGGCGGCGATGATGGCGATGATACAGGCCGCCCAGATAT
This sequence comes from Faecalispora jeddahensis, assembly GCF_000577335.1. Lineage (GTDB taxonomy): Bacteria > Bacillota > Clostridia > Oscillospirales > Acutalibacteraceae > Faecalispora > Faecalispora jeddahensis. The sequence continues at coordinate 4,035 of NZ_CBYL010000055.1, forward strand.
TTACGCCAAAATCCTGCCAGGTAACGCCCACCACTATAGACGTAAGGCCCACAATGGAAGCCACCTGAATATCGATGCCGCCCGTGATCATGACAAACGTGACGAACAGAGAAATAATGCAGATGGAGATAATATCGTTGATGCTGCCCAAAAGGACGTTCGGCATCAGGAATTTGGGGTTTTTCGCGCCGAAAATGATAAACTCCAGAATCAAAATCAAAAGCAGGACAAATTCCCAGCTTTTCGCTTTCTGGCCAAGGCGCCCAAACAAGCTTTGTTTCATGATGCAGCCCTCCTATCCCCGGGTTCCTCTTCCAGCGGGCCGGACCGTGAGGCCAGACGCGCATGCCGGGTTTTGACAGCGGCCCGGTTCTGCGCCACCGCGTCGACGACCACGATCACGATCAAAAGAATACCAGTGATGGTATTGTCATAATCGGAGGAGAAGCCGAGGAACACCAGAATACGGCTGATAGAAGACATGATCACCGCGCCGATGGACGCGCCGATCAGGCTGCCCAGGCCGCCGGAAAGGCTGACGCCGCCGAGCACACAGGCCGCGATGGCCTTCATCTCGTAACCGCTGCCCGCCGTAGGGGTGATAAAACCAATGCGCGAGGAATACAGCACACCGGCCACCGAGGCAAACAGACCGCACAGCACATAGGCCATGATCTTGGTCTGCATGGTCGGGATACCGACCATCGTTGCGCCCGCCGGGTTATCGCCGACTGTGATGAAATATTTGCCGCGCCGTGTTTTGGTCAGGATCAGATGTGCGGCGATCACCAGCACCAGCGCCGCTGCGTAAAAAGTGGTCAGCTCGCCGATGAGCTTTATGTTCGCCATCTTGGTAAATCCGGCCGGCAGGTTTTCTACCCACGCACCGCCGGTATATACATAAACCAGACCGCGCACCAAACCGTTGGTACCAAGGGTAAAGATCAAAGAGGGAATTCCCAGCTTCGCAATTCCAAAGCCGTTGAAGAGGCCGACCAGACAGCCGACCAGCACCGCCGCCAGAACAGCGGAGATTCCGCTGCCGCCGTCGCGCAGGATCGTGGAAGCGACCGCCGCGGAAAGCCCGAGCGTGGCGCCGATGGAAACGTCGATTTCACCGGTCAGGATGACGAAGGCGATTCCCACAGCCAGCATGGTGAACACCACGCTGTCGTTAAAGCAGTTGAACAAGCTTGTGGGTGTCAGAAAGTCGCTGTTGACGAGACCCACCAGGCCAAACAGAAAAATCAGAAAGAAAAGGCTGCTGATTTCTCTTACCTTGCCCACTTTTTTCAACAGCGTCATGAAACCACCTGCTCTCTCGAAATCACGTCAAACGCGGCGGCCATCAGATTATCCTGATTGATTTCTTCTTTTTGGAACTCGCCGTTGATTCGCCCCTGATACACCGTCACCGCACGATCAGACAGCTCGACGATCTCCTCCATATCGGAAGAAATCAGCATCACCGCCACCCCCTGCTCCTTGAGCTGGTGGATGATGGAATAGACCTCGCCGCGCGCCACAGCATCGATGCCGCGGGTCGGCTCATCCAGAATCACCAGCTTCGGCCCTGTGGAAAGCGCCCTTGCGATAACTACCTTCTGCTGGTTGCCGCCGGAAAGACTGCCGGTCAGCTGATCCTGCCCCGTCACCTTAATGCGGAAATGTTCCACATATTCTTGCGTCAGATCATGCTCCGCCTTGCGGTTGAGGAAAACCTTGCCCATCACCATGCGGTTCAGAATCGCAGAGGTGGTGTTGGCCGCGACGTCGCTGATTTTGAACAGCCCGTTCAGGTGCCGGTCTTCGGGAACATAATTCACGCCGGCCTCCAAAACCTTCTTCGTGGAAAGCCCCGTGATGTCCCTGCCGTCCAGAATCGCTTTGCCTCCCAAAACCTTGTCCTTACCAAAAATCGTCGTGGCCAGTTCGGTGCGGCCTGCACCGACTACGCCCGCAACGCCGAGAATCTCGCCGGGATAGATCTTCAGGTTGATCCCGCGGAAGCCGTAGCCCGAATAATTTTGCAGTTCAAGGATCGGTTTTGCATCCTTGTAATCCACCACAGCAGTGCCGGTGGTGCCTTTGATCTCCTGATCCTGCATGTTGGGGGGCAAAAGCCCCTTGACGAGCATTTCACGGGTAAAGTCGCCGATCGGCCCGTGCAGCGTGATCACGCCGTCGCACATGATCGCGACGTGGGTGGCGATATCGAACACCTCCGTCAGGCGGTGCGTGATGTAAATCATGCCAATTCCCTTTTTCTGCAGGTCGCGGATGCAGCGAAACAGGCTTTCCACCTCGTCAAAAGTCAGAGCGCTGGTCGGCTCATCAAAGATCAGCAGCTCCGCGTTGCGCAGCAGGCCGCGAAGAATCTCTACCAGCTGCTGCTCGGCAATTGAAAGGCTGCTCGCCTTTCTGGTCAGATCCAGATGCCAGCCGATGTCGTCCATCAGCTGCGTAAGCCGCCGGCGCAGCTCCGCGCCGGATGCGTCGAACCCGACGCCGACGAGGATATTCTCTTCTACCGTCATGTTGGGGAAAAGCATCGGTTCCTGGGGCACCATATAAATGCCGTGCGTCAGAGCGACAGATGGCTTTGTCAGCGACACTTTTTCGCCCCGGATCTCAATTTCGCCCTGGTCCGGCTGATAAATGCCCATAATGATTTTCATTAAGGTGCTTTTTCCCGCTCCGTTTCCGCCGATCAGGGCCAGAATCTCACCAGGGTGAATATCGAGGTCGATCCCCTTGAGCACCTGGTTCAGGCTGAACATTTTGCAGATTCCCCGAACACTCAGCAAAGATTGGCCGGAACGTTCCGTTTGGGATTGCGCCATTTTTCCCCCTCCATACACCATAGACTCATAAGCTTTCTTCACAAACAACCGTTTTGCCCGAAATCAATACAATTGTTTTTAAAGTGAATTTTTATTTGCGTGTTTATCATACGATATTTTTTCCCTATTGTCAACGGGATTTTTCTTTCACAAACGAAATTTATTAGATAAAATTCATTTTATTTTTGCTGATTCCTTTCAATTTTAAGCGACAAAAACAACAAATCGCACAAAACAGGTTCCAGATATTCCCGTCTCAAAAAGTTTTAGTTCGAATAAAAAATATCAATTGACAGCAAAACATTTTGCTGATATACTTGAAATCGAAAACAAATGATTTGTATTGTAACATTTGTTTCAATTCCATACAGATGTAACACCACTTCTCACAGGGCGGGCCAATCCCGGAATTCCTCCCGGGGGGAGAGGCTCTTGACGCTCCCCCCGCCGGGAATGGTATGATATGTGATAAAGGAAACGGAAACCAACTCTGGAGGTGCCTCATTTGAATTATGAAGATGTTCTCGTGGTCAAAACGGCCTGGTACTATTATGTAGAAAACATGACTCAGCAGAAAATTTCGGAACGGCTGGGAATCTCGCGCATGCGTGTGATTAAATTGTTGGAAAAGGCCCGGCAGGACGGCGTGATCCAGTTTAAAATACACCAGGACGGCGTTCAGCGGATGGAGCTGGAGCGCCAGCTTTCGGAAACATGGAATCTGAAAGATACCTTTATTGTGCCTACTCCGCCGGATGCTACCGATGTGAATAAGACCATTGCGCAGGCGGCCTCGATGTACGTGAGCGACAGGATCACCGAGCATTCGTTTATCAACATGGGCTACGGCGATACGCTCAGCCGCGTGCTGAACCACCTGGCGACCCTGAGTGAGTTCCCCGTTTCGGTCGTTTCGCTTACCGGCGGCGTCAATTATTACCTGCCGAACACACAGTCTCACATTTTTAATGCGAAGCTTTATCTTTTGCCGGCCCCCCTGCTCGTCTCTTCCCCCGAAATGGTGAAAGCGATGATGCAGGAACCCTCGGTAACCGAAATCATGCGTATGGTGCGCCTTGCCTCCATGACGCTGATCGGCATTGGCGGCATGGCCGACAACGCAACCATTCTGACAAACGGAATCGTCAGCAAAAATGATTTCTTTTATCTTTCCATGCGCGGCGCAGTCGGCGACGTGCTCAGCCATTTCATCGACAAAAACGGCAACCCGGTTCACACGGGCATTGAAGACCGCCTGATCAGCACGCCGCTGGACACTCTGCGCCAGCTGGACAACGTGGTGGGCGTAGCCGCGGGGCACGACAAGGTGGAGGCCATTCGCGCGGCGCTGCGCGGAAAATATCTGGACATTCTCATCACCGACGAAGAAACCGCACAGGCGTTAATCGACGGCGAGACAGAAGAATAAAGGCTCTCAAAAGGTTTTTTGTATTGAAAAAACGTTCAGACGGGAGGAAATCGAACATGGCGCGCAACTATCTGATGGCGGTAGATGCTGGTACCGGCAGCGTAAGAGCTGTGCTGTTTGATCTGGAAGGAAACCAGGTTGATGTCGTGCAGCAGGAATGGGATCACAAGGAAGACCCCAGATACCCCGGCAGCATGGATTTTGACTGGGTTCACAACTGGGAGCTGGCCTCTGGCTGCATTCGCGGCGTTTTGGAAAAGGCCGGGATCGACCCGAAGGAGCTGGCGGCAATTTCCACCACCTGTATGCGGGAAGGCATTGTCCTTTACAATGCCGCAGGACAGGAAATCTGGGCCTGCGCCAATGTGGACGCCCGCAGTGAGGATGAAGTGGTGGAGCTGATCCGGCAAAACCCGGAGATGGAAAAAGAAATCTATCTCGAATCCGGGCAGACCTACGCGCTCAGCGCCCTGCCCCGTTTGCTGTGGCTGAAAAACAAGGTGCCGGAGCTGTATGAAAAAGCCGCAGCGGTCGGTATGTTCAACGACTGGCTGATCTACAAGCTGACGGGTGTTCTGGCCGTGGAGCCGAGCAACGGCTCCACCACCGGTATTTTTGATTTGCAGCGGCGCGACTGGGATCCCCTGATCGCCGAAAAATGCGGGCTGCGCACCGACATCTTCCCCACGGTGACGGAATGCGGCAAGGTCGTGGGTTCCGTGAATGAAGAAGCCGCAAAGCAGACCGGTCTCGCGGCGGGAATCCCCGTCGTATCGGGCGGCGGCGACGCGCAGCTCGGGTGCATCGGCGTCGGCGTGGTCAGCCCGGGGCAGGCCGCGGTGTTCGGCGGCAGCTTTTGGCAGTACGAATTCAACACCGCAAACGGCAAAACAGACCCCGGCTGCCGCGTGAGGGTCAACTGCCACGCGATTCCCGGTGTTTGGCAGTACGAGGCGCTGGCCTTCAAGCCCGGCCTTGTTATGCGCTGGTTCCGCGACGGCTTCTGCGAGCTGGAAAAGCAGCAGGGCGAGGAAAGCGGAAAAGACCCCTATTACCTGATGGACAAAAAAGCCGCCGAGGTACCCGCCGGCTGCTACGGCATGATGTGCGCGTTTTCGGACGTGATGAATTTCATCAGCTGGCAGCACGCGGCCCCCACCTTTACCAACTTTGAGCTGGATCCTCAGAAATTCAACCGCTACACCTTCTACCGCGCCATTCTGGAAAATACGGCGATGGTGACAAAAGGCCATCTCGACCTGGTGCGGGAAGCCACCCGGAACATGCCGACGGAAATCATCTTTGCCGGCGGCGCATCGAAAAGCCCGCTCTGGTGTCAAATTCTTTCGGATGTGCTGGGCCTGCCGGTAAGGGTGCCCGTGGTAAAGGAAGCCACCGCTCTGGGCGCGGCGGTTCTGGCCGGCGTGGGCGTCGGCATTTACAGCGACGCCGCAGAGGCCGCGCAGAAGCTGGTTAAATGGGACCGCGAATACCAGCCGAACGCGGAAAACCACGCGCTCTACCTGCGGATGTATGAGCCCTGGCGCAAGGTATACGCAGCGCAGCTTCAGCTGTGCCGTGAAAAGCTGACCAAACCGATGTGGAGCGCTCCCGGCGTATGACCACCGACTCAAGAAAGGATGAATGAGATTATGTATATCATTGACGAAAACGATAAGGAATATCGCTTTGGCGACCACGGCCCCAAGTACCTGATGAAAGGCCCCCGCATGAATTTTGCGCTGGTGCAGTTCCAGCCCGGGCAGGACTTTAAGGCCCACCTGCACAACATTATGGAAGAAAACTTCTATATCATCGAGGGAGAAATCGACATTGTCGTGGACGGCGTGGTGCATCACCTGACCCCCGGTCAGTTTATTCATATCGAGCCTCATGAAACGCACTACTGTATCAACAATTACGACAAGCCGGTAAAAATGGTTTCCACCCTGGCCCCGTATCAGGAAATTGACAAGGTGGAAATCGAGAATTACACCTACGACGGGAAATAATGGGATTTTTCCCAAACTTTCCATGAGCATAAAAATACGAAAGGGAAACGGAGCGATCACCGTTTCCCTTTCGTATTTTCTGTGCGACGATCCCGCGCCCGCCGCATTTTACAATCGGCCGCTTGAACTCTCCGTCTGATCAAAGCAGGCAATTCCTGTTCCCGCCAAGAGCGGAGGACGCAGCACCTGTCCCTTTGATGCAAAATTAACGATAGTGCGCCGCTCCGCCGTATTCGTCAACCTTCTCCACCTGATCAAACAGGCAGATATGGCTGCCTGTGATGCTGCGGTTGATGTGCAGAGAGCCGAAAAACCATTTCCGGAATTTGACCGACCGAAGCAGACCTTCAAAGTACATCTCCAGCGGGCTGATCTGGTGTTCTTCGTTGATCAGCGTTCTCATGCGCGGCGACGGCTCGTGGGTGACGATGTAGTCCACCTGCATCTGGTGCGCGCGCAGGTTCGCCACCCCTTCCTCCATCTCCTCGCGGCTCGGCATTTCCTGCGGCCACCAGCGGCCAACATCCTTGTACATCTGCCGCTCCTTGCTTTCGCCGCCGCCAAAGGTAAAGAGCGTTTTGCCCTCGAGCGTAAACACCTGCCCGCGCATCAGGTGGTACAGATTGCCGCTGATCTGCTGCGCCTTCCCTCCGTTCCACTCGGCGACCGGGTATTTTTCAAGAAGCTCGTAATTCTCATGCGCGCCGTCCACAAACAGAATGTTATATTTTTTCGACCCCAGCTTTTTCAGAATTTTCTCTTCGGCGGCGCCGCCGTTCCACAAAAAGCCGAAATCGCCGCATACAATCAGGCTGTCTCCGCGCCGCAGGCGCCGCACCGCGGGCGACTGGAACCGCTCCAGTTCACCGTGGGTGTCTCCCGTTAGATAAATCAAGACTGCTCCCGCCCATCTCTTAAAAATTTATAATTTTTTTGGATCGTTCTTTATCTTTTCAAATTTAACTGTTATACTTAATGGGAATCAGGTCAAGGGTTCCTTTCCTCCGCTTTGCCGGGAGAAGCATCCGCTTTGACCTGCCGTTTTGCTTTTCTATCATATCACACTGGAGGCCATTTTTCCATGAAAAAATGCTTAACGTCCGTACTGACTTTATTGCTGACCATTTGCGTGATAGTCTCGTCGGCTCCGGTCTCTGCGGCGGCATACAACATAGATTTTACCCTGAATTCCCAAGCGGCGCTGCTGGTAAATTTGGACACCAGCACCGTTGTGTTCGAGCAGAACGCCGACAAAAAAATGGAGCCCGCCTCCACGACGAAAATCATGACGTTTATTGTGGCCTCGGAACAGATTAAGGATTTATCCGGCACAAAAATCACCGTGAAAAAATCGGTGATCGATCAGCTTCAGGGTACCGGCAGCTCGCTTTCAGGCGTGCTGGAGGGAGAAGAGCTGACCGCCCTCCAGCTTCTCAACTGCCTGATGGTTCCCTCCGGCAACGACGCCGCCATGGTGCTGGCCGACTACGTCGGCGGCGACATCGGCAAATTTGTGAATCTGATGAACGAAAAGGCGAAGGAGCTGGGCTGCAAAAACACACACTTTGCAAACCCGCACGGCCTGCACGACGACCAACACTACACCACGGCGCGCGACCTGTACGTCATTACAAAATACGCCATGACGCTGCCGTACTTTACCGACATCACCTCGCAGACAAGGTATGAGCTGCCCGCGACCAACAAATACCCCAAGCCCCGCACGCTGGTAACAACCAACTACCTGACCGACCGTTACATCGGCGGCAGCTATTATTACCGCTACGCCAAGGGCATCAAGACCGGCTCGCACGATCAGGCGGGGTACTGCCTGGTTTCTACCGCAATCAAGGACGGATACAGCTACATGGCGATTGCACTGCACGCGCCGAAAATCGATTCCGCGGGAAAGTCCATCACCACCCGCGGCGAAATGATCGATTCCAAAAAGCTGTATGAGTGGGCGTTTGACAGCCTGCAGATTAAAACCGTGGTGGAAAGCGGCACCAGCGTTGGCGAGGTACCGCTTGATTATGCCTGGAACAAGGATAAGCTGCTGCTGGTGGCCGAAAAAAGCTACGCCACCATTCTGCCGAAAGGCGTTTCCGCCTCAAGCGTACTGATTACGCCGAAGCTCCCCGAAAAAGTGGAGGCTCCCGTGAAAAAGGGACAGGTTGTGGGCACGGCGGTGCTCAGCTACGCCAACCAGGAGCTAACGACGATTAACCTCGTGGCCTCCGAATCGGTGGAGCGCAGCGAGCTGCTGCATTCCGCGGATGTCGCCAAAAAGATCGTTACCTCTGTCTGGTTCCTCGCGATTGCCGGAATTATTGTGGCGCTGGTGATTGTCTACCTCGTTCTGGCGCTGCTGTACAACAAAAAGCGTAAGCGCCTGCGCAAAGTGAAAAAATACCGCGACATGTAAAAAGAAATCCGTTGCCTGTCCCTGTTTTCAGAGGGGCAGGCAATTTATTTTTTGTGAGAAAATGTAAGTCTTTCGTTTCCCTCTCCTGCGATTGGGGGAAAAGCATGTTCATACCAGAAAACCTGCCGCCGGAGCGCACAGCGCGTTTTGGCGGCAGGTTTTCGAAATCATTTCCCGTTATTCCAGCGCGGAAAACAGCTGACGCACCTCGGCCCGCAGGCCCCGGTGCTCCGGCAGCTCCATCGCCGGGTCGTGAACCAGCAGCTCCTTTGCCTCACCCTGTGCGAGCTGCAGCAGCGCAAAATCGGCGCTCATATCCGCGATTCTCAGCTCCGGCAGACCGTGCTGCCGCGCGCCGAAGAAATCACCCGGGCCGCGCAGGCGAAGATCCTCGTCCGCAATCCGAAAGCCGTCGGTCGTTTCGCACATTACACGCAGACGTTTTTGCGCCTCCTCATTCTGCGCGTCCGACACCAGAATGCAGGTGGATTTTTCCGTGCCGCGCCCAATTCGCCCGCGCAGCTGGTGCAGCTGCGAAAGGCCGTACCGCTCTGCGTTTTCAATCAGCATCACAACGGCGTTCGGCACATCCACGCCAACCTCCACGACCGTGGTGGAAACTAGAATGTCCGTGCGCCCGGCGGCAAATTCCTCCATGGCGCGATCCTTTTCCGCGGGGCGCATCCTGCCGTGCAAAACACCGACTGTGTTGGCAAAGAACCACTTCTCCTGCAAGTCCTTCGCATACTGCGTAACCGACGCCATGTCGCTCTCGCTGTCTTCGATCAGCGGGCAGATGATGTAGCACTGCCGCCCGGCATCGATCTTTTTGCGGATGAACCCGAACGCGCGGGCGCGTTTTGCGCTGTCGATCACATACGTTTCAGTTTTCTGCCGCCCCGGCGGCAGCTCGTCAAGCACGGAAAGCTCCAGATCGCCGTAGATCATCAGCGCCAGCGTACGCGGAATCGGCGTGGCGGACATGACGAGGATATGCGGGTGATCTCCCTTTTGAGTGAGGGCGGCGCGCTGCGCGACCCCAAAGCGATGCTGCTCATCCGTCACGACAAGACCCAGCTGCCGGAACTCGACCGTTTCGTTTAAAAGAGCGTGTGTTCCCACCAGCAGGTGGATGCTCCCCTGCCTGAGCTGTGCGAGCAGCTCGCGCCGCTTTGCCGCCGGAACAGAACCGGTGAGCAGCGCCACGTTCAGATGAAACGGCTCTAAAAAACGCCGCATGGTTTCATAGTGCTGGCGGGCCAGAATCTCCGTGGGCGCCATGAACGCCGCCTGCATTCCCGAGGCGATCGCGCTGTGGCAAAGCGCGGCGGCCACGGCGGTTTTGCCGCTGCCGACATCGCCCTGCAGCAGCCGGTTCATCGGGTAATCACCCCGCATATTCGCAATGCACTCCGCCACGGCCCGCTTCTGCGCGCTCGTGGGCACAAAGGGCAGCGAACGGAAGAACTCCGCCGAGGCGTCCACCTCCAGCCGCAGGGAGGTCTGCTGCCGCCCGCGGCTTTTCAGGCGCAGCAGACCGAGCTGCAGCACCAGAAGCTCCTCAAAAATCAGCCTGCGGCGCGCCTGCTCCAGCGATTCGCGGTCCCTCGGAAAATGGATGTTTTCCAGCGCAAAGCGCAGGCTGCACAGATGGCAGGCGCGGCGCATCGGCTCGGGCAGCGGGTCCGGCAGCGGATTCGGGAGCATCCCCAGAGCGGCGCGCACCGCGGCGGAAATCTGGCGCGAGGTCAGCCCCGCCGTCTGCCGGTAAACGGGGCGCAGCGGCAGCAGGCGGTCTGCGGGCATAAAATCGGGCGAGGTCATCTCGCGGCGCAGGAACGACCCGGTCACCTTGCCGCGCAGCAGATACTCCTTGCCCTCGAGCAGCAGATTCTTAGTATACGGGTTATTAAAAAAGGTGATCTGCACGTCGTGCCGCCCGTCGGTGGCTCGCAGCTTATACAGCGTCATGCCCGAGCGGATGCGCTGCTCCGACACCGGCGACACCACCGTAACGCGCACAACGCACGCCTGCTCCGCCGGAGCCTGCGCCAGCGGCACCGGCTGGCTCCAGTCCTCGTAATCGCGGGGATAGGTGCGCAGAAGAGCGCCGACAGTGGGCGCCCCCAGCTTTGCAAACAGCCGGGAGCGCTTTTCGCCGACGCCCTTTAATTCCTGAATATTTTTCTGAAACAGCGATGCCATGGCAGCTCTTCTCCAAACGGAAGTTATTCCACGGAAACGATAAAGTAATACACCGGCTGGCCGCCGTCTACCAGCGTAACCTCTACGTCGCCGCTGATTTTGGACTTAATGCGGTTATACGCGTCCTTGGCCTGGCTTTCGGTGATATCCTTGCCGTAGATCAGCGTGACGAACGAGGTGGTGCGGCTGATCATGGAACGGGTCAGCTTCACAACGGTATGCACCGGATCCTTCTCGATCATATCGAGCTTGCCGTTTTTCAGGCCGAGGATGTCGCCCTCCTTGATGCGGTGCCCGCCGAATTCGGAATCGCGGGCGGCAAAGGTGACCTGGCCGGTCGCGACCGAGCCGGCGGCCTCCATCATGATGACCGTGCTGCGCTCAACAGACACCTCGGGGTCATACGCCAGCATGGCGGAAAGGCCCTGCGGGATGGTACGGGTGGGCAGAACGACCACTTTGCGGTCTTTGACGAGCGGAATCGTCTGCTCCGCCGCCATGACGATGTTTTTATTATTCGGCAGCACCATGACGGTCTTGGCCGGAGTGGCCAGCACGGCTGCCATAATATCCTGTGTGCTGGGGTTCATCGTCTGGCCGCCGCTCACCACCTGCGAACAGCCGAGATCCATAAACAGTGAACGCAGGCCGTCGCCGGCGGCGACCGCCACAAAGCCGATCTCTTCCTCGGGCTCCGCGATTTCCGGTGCCGCAGGGCGCTCTGCCACAGGAGCCGGAGCCGCCTGATTGTTTTCAGCGGCGACGCGATGCTGCTCCTTCATGTTCTCGATCTTCACCGTCAGCAACTGACCGTATTCCAGCGCCTTCTGCAGAGCGTTGCCGGGATTTTCGGTATGCACGTGCACCTTGATGATCTCTTCGTCATCCACCACCACGACGCAGTCGCCGATTCCCTCAAGGAACGGGCGCAAATCCGTCTGCGGATCGGTTTCGATCTCGGGATCGCGGCCCACGATAAATTCTGTACAATAGGTAAATGTGATCTCCTGGTCAAACTCCGCCGCCACGTTGCGGTGGAATTCCTCTGCCGCGCTCTGAACGCCCGCAGCCCCTGTGCCGGTGCCGGACGCATTCTGTTCGCTGTCCAGAATCACGCCGTCCTGAAAGACGGAAAGCATTCCCTCAAAAATCAGGCACAGCCCCTTTCCTCCGGCATCCACAACGCCGGCCTTCTTCAGCACGGGCAGCAGCTCGGGCGTTGTTTCCAACGCTTCGTTGGCACCCTTGCAAATCGCAGACCATACGCTCACAGCGTCGTCATCCAGCTCGGCGGCAGCCTGTCCCTTTTCAAATGCCACGCGCGACACCGTCAAAATCGTTCCCTCGGTAGGCTTCATCACCGCCTTGTAGGCAGCATCCACGCCAAGACCCAGTGCCTTGCACAGATCAGCGCCCGTCGCCTGCTCCAGGCCCTCAAGCCCTTTGGAAAAACCGCGGAACAGCAGCGAGAGGATCACGCCGGAATTTCCGCGCGCGCCCCGCAGCATGGCAGAAGCGACCGTGTGGGCAACAGCGCCGATTCCCGGGGCTCCATCCGACTTTTCCAGCTCTCTGGCCGCCGCTGAAATCGTCATAGACATATTGGTGCCGGTATCCCCATCAGGAACGGGGAAAATATTCAACCCATCTACCAGAGCCTTGTTCCTGACAATATGGTTGGCGCCGGATAAGATGGCGCGCTTTAATTCAGCTCCATTGATCAATGTGTCGCATCTCCTCTTCAATTGAAAATTTGTAAAAAGGGAACTGCCTGAAAAGGCACTGCAGTTCCGAAAATTCAAAATGAATATAAAATGGAAAACTGCGGGGCCGCCTGTGCGGTCCGCAGGGTAGCAGAACACCGGAATCCATAACGAGCCGGTGCTTGGTACATTATAACATATTGTTGGCACGGATTCAATCCATTTATTCCCTGAAGGCGCGGCGGCACTCAAAAAACCGGGCGGCGACGGCATAAAAGAAATGCCACGGGACGACAGAAGCATCCTGTGGCAGATCTAAAACGGAATGTGACCGGGCCGGATAAAACGAAAGCCCGAATCCGCTTCTATGTTTTGATCAACTTTCGGCGCCGCCGAAGGATTTGGCGGCAAAGCCATTACCGCGGCTCTACGATCAGCTTAATAGCGGTTCGTTCGTCACCATCAATGCTGATGCTGGCAAAGGCGGGGATACATACAATGTCGATCCCGGACGGCGCAAGATAACCGCGGGCAATCGCAATTGCCTTAATTGCCTGATTGGAGGCTCCAGCCCCTACCGCCTGTACCTCTACAGCACCGCTTTCACGAATGACACCTGCAATAGCCCCAGCTACGGAATTGGGTGAGGATTTTGATGATACTTTTAATACTTCCATTTTCAT
>NZ_CBYL010000056.1 GCF_000577335.1 Faecalispora jeddahensis
CCCGCCACAAGGCATGTGATCATTTCTGTCTGCCGCAGCGCGGGGAGCGTCCCTTTCGGACTGAGTGCACACAAAAGATACTCCTGCGTAAACGATAATTCTTTCATCTATGGCACCTCACATTCACTTATTACTTACTACTTATTACTTACTGTTTACAGCATACTGTTTCTCACGGAAAATGTCAAGGGGTATCGCAAACATGATTTTTAAACGCCATACCAAAGCAGAAATCGAACCGGACGAAAGAGAAAAGAGCGGCTTTTGCTTCTGGTTTTTTATTCTTCCGACGGAAACAAGTTTTGACAGAAACAGCCGTTTTGAGCGGCTATAATAATTTTGCAGCGCAAAAAGGAGGGGGCGGGATGAAGCAGATTATCTATGTGGATGTATTGGTTGCCGTCAACCTTTTCGTCAACTACTTTTTGCTCTTAACGGTTGCCGGGTTCTTTCATATCTCCGCTTCACGGCTGCGTATGGTGCTGGGGGCGGCGATCGGGGCCCTCGGTTCCCTCGTGATTTTGCTTCCGTCGCTGCCGCCGCTTGTGTCTTTTTTGATCAAGCTGGTTCTTTCCGTCTTCATCGTCGTTACGGCGTTCGGCGCTCCGTCCTTGCTTTTCTTTCTGCGTACTGTCGGCGGGTTTTACCTGACCAGCTTCGGCTTTGCGGGGGCAATGCTGGCGCTGTGGTATCTGGCGGCGCCGAGCGGAATGATCATCAAAAACTCCGTGCTTTATTTCGATATTTCCCCGCTGATGCTGCTGGCCCTGACTGTTGTTTGCTATGCAGGGGTCAGCTTGCTGAACCGGCTCACCGGGCAGCGGCAGCCGACCGCGCTGTTCTGTTTTGTCACAGTCCGTGCGCAGGGGAAGAGTGTGCGCCTTACCACGAAAATCGATACGGGGAACAGCCTGAAAGAACCATTTTCCGGGTACCCGGTGATCGTGGCCGAATATCAGTGTGTACAGGAGCTGGTACCGCCCGCTGTACGCTCCTATCTGTTTGTGGCAGCGGGAGAAAAGCGGGGAGAGGTGCAGCCGGGGCTTCGTCTGGTGCCGTTTCGCGCGGTAGGAGGAGAGGGAATTTTGCCGGCGTTTCGGCCGGATTGCATTGAAATTCAGACAGCGAAAGAGAGGATTACAGTTCAGGAGGTGTACCTGGCTGTTTCCGCCCAGAAACTGGGCACAACAGGCTTCAGCGCTTTGCTGAACCCAGAACTGATCACACAAGGCAAGCGGATTGCCGGAAAGGAGAAATCGTTGTGAAAAGGGGAATGGAAAAACTGATTTCCGGAATCAGGGGGTGGCTGCTGCGGCTGCTCTGGCGCTTTTGGCCTGCAGCGGAGGTACACTACATAAACGGTCCGGAAACTTTGCCCCCGCCCCTGACGCCGGAGCAGGAATCCATTGTGATGGACAATGTGCGTCAGGGCAGAGAAAACGCGCGCGAACCCCTGATAACCCATAATCTTCGCCTGGTCGTTTACATTGCGAAGAAGTTTGAATCCAGCTCGGCCGGTGTGGAGGATCTGATTTCCATCGGGACGATCGGTCTGATCAAAGCGGTCAACACGTTTTGTCCGGAGAGGAACATCAAGCTGGCGACCTATGCGTCGCGCTGCATTGAAAACGAGATTCTGATGTACCTGAGGAAGAGCTCGCAGCTGAAAAACGAGATATCCATTGATGATCCCTTGAATGTGGATTGGGACGGCAATGAGCTTTTGCTGTCGGATGTACTCGGCAGCGATCAGGACACCGTCAATAAAGGAATTGAAAAGGAGGTGGAAAAGGATTTGCTGCTGGAAGCGGTGGGGCATCTTTCCTCCCGCGAGCAGCAGATCATGCAGCTTCGCTTTGGCCTGAACAATTGCCGCGAGCATACACAGAAGGAGGTTGCAGATACGCTCGGGATTTCACAATCCTACATTTCGCGGCTGGAAAAGCGGATCATTGAACGGCTGAAAAAAGACCTGGAACGGGTCGGGTAAATCAAAAAGCTCTTCGCTTTTGCGAAGAGCTTTTTTTATTGATTGAATAGACGAAAATCTTCTTATAAACCCATATGAATGTTTACTACAATCTCTCAAAAATGCCTTAAAATCAAGGCTTTCCTCATATCGTCTCGTACCTTGTCTACACTCTTATATCATGGTTTTGTAAGACCGGGCACATTTTCAGGCACTACAAATTGGAAGGAGGACAAGCGGAACAATACACTTTTAGATAGAGCACGGATACTCCCGCCCGGTTATTGTACGATCCAACAAAATTTTTTATGGGACTTGACATTTCATCACGAGATATATATAATTAGAATTAATCTAATTCTATATTTTACAGGAGTATCACAATGACAAAAAACGCTAGAATGATTTTAGATGTGATTCAGCATTCCGATATGCATTTAACTGCCGAACAAATCTATTTACAACTAAAAGATTGTGATGCCAAGCTTGTCTTAGCAACGGTTTATAACAATCTCAATTTGCTATATAAAGAGGGGCTGATTAAGAAGGTGTCCATAGAAGGCTATCCCGACAGATTTGATAAGGCAACGAAGCATGACCATTTGGTTTGTAAATATTGTGGGAAGTTATCTGATATCTGCCTGGATGATTTAACAGAACGACTGAATGCTCAATTGAAAGAACCCATTCTGGACTATGACTTGAAAATACACTACATCTGTCCGGAGTGTAAGCAAAAACAGCACTCCCAGGGGAGCAAGCCAGAAATCATATAGGTCGCACAGCAAAAGGAAAATTGCTTGGACAATATCAGTTTTAAAGGAGGAATTTTTATGCGTTCAATTACCAGATTAAACATCCAGTATGCCCATCGTTTTTTGAATTATGAAGGGGAAGCACAGTATCTTCACGGACATACCGGGCTGCTTACCATCGAAGTCGATGGTGATGTCGATGCCAGAACGGGATTTGTTTATCCCTGTAACAGCATCAAACGGATTGCCTGGGATTTTCTGAAAAACTTTGACCATGCTCTGATTTTACAGGAAGAAGATCCGCTGCTGCCGGAAATTCTCAAAGTTTACGAGGCACAAGGGATTCGAAATGGCGCCGAAACGAATACGATGGTCGGGGAACCTTTTGAAAACGAATTGGCGAAAGCTTATCCAGAGTGTCGTTTGGTCGTTGTCAAAAAAGTTGCTACCTGCGAGAATCTGATCGAGGTATTCCATAGCCTTTTGAAAGATAAGCTCAATATCAAGAAAATGACTTTTGCGTCCGGCGACAACTGCGCTTCTGCAAAGTTTTAATCTTGAACGAAATTCCGATGCTGCAAGGTAAAGGAAGGATCGTCTGCACACATTTTTAAAGATCATAACAAAACATGGCGGCATCTTCTGATGCCGCCATGTTTTGTTATTCTATGCTGCCGTGCGGGTCAGCTTTCCTGTAAGAAGGGCAGGATGACCCGGTATTCGTCCAGCAGGCGCTCCATCGGGTATCTGCCGCGGTTTGCGGGACTGGTGGAGGGCAAAGGGATAAACGGCAGAGATATTGTGGGCAGCCAGGCGGAGCGGTAAAAAGAAGCCGCTTTGCCGCCGGTGGTAAACACCGCCCGAAGCTTGGCCGTCTGCAGAATCGGAGTCAGGTCATTCATGGCCGGTTCCGAAATACTGGAATCGTCCGCTCCCTCAATGGAGCAGCTTTTCAGTACGTCCCACAGGGCGATTCTGTTTTCGAGAAGAAAATCCGTTTTTTCCTGATTCGTTTTCGGGAGGTCACAGCGGAGCAAAGCCGACAGCACCGGCCAGAATCGGTTCTGCGGGTGGGCATAATAAAAAGCCTGCTCCCTGGATTTTGGGGACGGGATCGAACCGAGAATCAGAATTTTGGAGTTTTTATTATAAATAGGGGGGATGGTATGTTCAACAATGCTTTTCATGCAGTGTCTGCTTTGCCAGATTCAGCAAAGCCTCCTTTTCATTTGGAATTTTTCCGTTGATGACTGCATCCAGCAGCCGTGTCAGCAGCGCGCCTACCTTTGGCCCGGGAGGAACACCGAGAGCAATCAGGTCATTCCCGCTCACATCTAAATCCTTTAGGGAAAAGCACTGCCGCTCCGACAAAATCTGTTCCAAAATCGGGAGTACGGCGTCAATCTGATTCAGGCGGTCACGGTACGCAGGATTCTGGGCGAGGCTGTCCGCCCGTTTGATCTCCAGCAGGGCGCGAAAATCCTCTTCTCCCATCCGGTTCAGCCGCCGGCGGATCCATGCGGCGCAGGGCTGCAGGGGCATGTCGTGTATGCGGACCAGCGAGCTGACCCGGCGGATGGTCTTTCCGTCCAGCCGAAGCCGGTGGAGCGCCTGCTCTGCCAGCTGAACGCTGACCGCGCCGTGCCCGTAAAAATGGCCGATTCCCTTTTTGTCACTGGTAAAGGTGTGGGGCTTGCCGCTGTCGTGCAGCAAAATGGCAAGACGAAGCACAGGGTCGGCAGGCGTTGCATCCAATGCGTGCAGCGTGTGCTCCCAAACGTCGTAAATGTGGTGGGGATTGTGCTGCTCAAAGCCGATCATCGGCAAAACTTCCGGCAGAATCTGCCCGATGACCAGGGGGAATTCCCGCAGAATCTGCGCGGCATTTTGGCCGCACAACAGCTTGACCAGCTCTGTGCTGATCCTTTCTTTGGCGATGTGGTCCAGCAGTTCCCGATGGGTGTTCATGCTCTGTGCGGTTTTTTCGTCAGGATGGAATCCGAGCACGGCGCAGAAGCGCAATCCGCGCAGAATCCGCAAAGCGTCCTCTTCAAAACGGCGGTCGGGGTCTCCCACACACCGCAGAATCTTTTGCCGTAGGTCCTCCTGTCCGCCAAAGCAATCGATCAATCCGTTCTGCTCGGAATAGGCCATGGCGTTGATCGTGAAATCCCTGCGGGACAGATCGTCCGTCAGGCTGCCGGTAAAGCAGACGCTGTCCGGCCGCCTGTTGTCGGAGTATGTGCCGTCGATGCGGTAGGTGGTGATTTCCACCGCCATCCCGCTGGAAAGCGCCGTAACGGTGCCGTGCTTCAGGCCGGTTTCCAGCAGCCTCAGGTCAGACAGAGCCAGCTTCACTTCCTCCGGCTTGGCCGAGGTGGTGATGTCCCAGTCCTTTGGGGAAAGGCCGAGCAGACTGTCCCGAACGCATCCGCCCACGACAGAGGCTTCATATCCTGCCCTATTGAAGCGATGCAGAATTTCCTGCACCGGAAAAGGAATATCCAGTTTCATAAGTACGCCTACTTTCTGTAAGCAGATATCGTGAAATATTTGAATGTTATCTTTACCTTATTCTGTTTTGATAACCAAATTATGAAGTGGTTTCTTTACAGCGATATCACAGAGCTTCTGCTGGCGCAGGCCTGCCCCGGCACGAGGAGCAGATTCTGCGCCAGCAGAATTTCTATACGGAGAATCCGTAGAAAAAATTCATTCTTTTACATTTTTATATTGATTATACCATAAAAAGCAGACTGCGTTAATAAGTCAGCCCTACTTTTGTCATGACATCCCCAATCAGCATCAAAATACTCGGGATGGGCACTTCCAGATTGCGCAGGATGGCTACAGAGCAAACGATCACGAATAAAACGCCGTAAATGATCAGATCGCGCTTGTTCTTTTCCCGGATCAAAGGTGGAAGATCGATGGCGAGAATGATGAGAAAAACCAATATCAGTAAAAACATAGCCCGTCTCCTTTCTTTCAAACGGACTGAGACCGGTAAGACCCGGAACCGGAGGACTTGGGTCTGGACTGCGATTGAGAATCCCGGCCCTGCTTTGCTCCGGACGAGGAACCGGATTTTGACTGGGATTTGGAATCCCCCTGTTCCTTGGAATCAGAGGGTGATTTGGAATCCGACTGCTTCCCTGAGCCGGAAGGGGATTTTGAGCCGGATTGTGATCCGGAACCGGACTGCGGTGCGGCTGCGGATTTTGATTCGGAGGAACCGCTTTGATTCTCACTCCCGGTTTGTCTTTTGTGGGTCATCCCGCGGAATTTGGCAATGATCAAAGTAACCAGCGGAAGAATGATCTCAAAGATCGGCCAGACCAGCGGGACGATTTTCTGCCCGGATTCATTATGGGCCAGAGAGTTCGGGTACAGAATAAAGCCGGAGGTGACCGCCAAAGCGCCGATCAGAAGAATCAGGCGGCGGTGATCCTGAAAACGCAAAACCTGTTTTGCACTGATCACCGTCACATAATAGAGCCATGTGACTTTGAAAAATAACAGCGCAATCAGAATAAAGGCGAATACAATTTCCATGCGGCTGAGTGTCTGGGTGACGCTGACCATGCGCAGCGTCTCGAAGGATGGCATGGAAAACAGGGAAATCGTATTCCCAAGCACGGCGATGTCGCGCATGATAACGAGCAGGATCGTGATGCAGCCGATGACGACCCCGCCGAAGAAAACGGGGAAGAAGCCGCGTTTCCCGGTTTGGACATGGTTTGTCGTCATTAAAAAGATGATGACTTCAGCAAATGGAATCGTGACGACGATATTGGTGGCTTGAACATACTTTTTTGGCTGCAAATCCATTGTAGGCAAAAAGTTTTCAAAATCCATCAGGTTCATGGTAAGAATAATCGTCGCGATGACAATCAAAAGGCAGATCATCGTCATCAAAAAGCCGTACTTTACCATTTGGCGCAGCCCGCCCACATAAACGGCCCAGGCCGAAGTCAGAAGAAAGGTAATCGAGAGAACGACCAGCGGTGTCTGGGGCATGATGGTCGCTTTGACAAACTCGCTTAAATCGCTCAGATTTAGTGAGGTTAAAATGAAAAAGAACAGTACATACAATCCGCAGAAAAAATTGCCCAGATATTTTCCATATACGGTCTGCAGTATCCCGAACAGATTTTTGGAGGGGAAGCTTTCAATCAGTCTGGCGTATACCCAAACCACGGGGCAGCAGATGATCAGGGCAAACAGAACGACGATCCAGGAGTCCTGACGGGTGATCGAAACAAAGAAAGAGGACAGCAGGGACGAAGACTGAATATAGCAAGCCACGGCAAACATAAAATCCAGACCGTGGACCTTTTTCGATTCCGCTTTCATTCATGACCCTCTCTCATATTCAAAGATTCCGAAATTTTACCGCTGGAGCCCAGATTGGTTTCTACCTCCAGTTCCAATCGGATTTTGGGGTAGATGCTAGCCCAGGCGTCCTCCATCGTTTTCCACTCTTTCGGGTGGTATTTGTGAATATGGGCGCCGATTCCGTAAATATCGGCCTGCAGGCGCTGCGATTCTGCAAAGCAGGCTTTGATTTTGGTTTCCAGGTCCTCTTTCGCCTTTTCGTTGACCAGTGAAATCACTTTGTTGATATCCATGCTGCGAAAATTCTGCAGGGCGCCGATGGTGAGGGTTGTATTGACCTTTAGCTTAAAGGTGATATTCCCTTGATCATCGAGCTGAATTTCCTGCTTACAGATAGATTTCGTGATTTTCAGATCGGCGTTGCCAAGCTCTGTTACAAGCTGAACACTGCCGCCGTTGACCTCTCCCATGCTGAGGATATAGCCCTGCATTTGATACATATCCATTGTTCCGACCAGAACGTCGTCCTTAAAAACGGCCATGCCGCTGAAATTAAGGGACTGCAGGCCATCCTCTTCTTTCCGTTCCACTACCAGCGTTACGGGAGCAGTCGAACGGTCCACCAGCCGAGAGGTGAACTGCAGCATGTTAGTGCTGGAATAAGGGGAAATTGCCCGCTCGTTCATAATCATTCTGGATAAGGCGACGGACGGGATTTTGTCCTGTACAGTTTCGGTCGTCAGAATGGATCTCGCGTCGTTTTTGGCGACCATAACCCAAACCTCCATGCGGGTTTCCGTATTTCGCATAAAGCTGTCCAGATATGGTTTTACTCCGGATTTCGCCACATCGCTGCCGAAGATAATCACCTGATTATGCTGTAAAAAAAGTTGACGGCTGTTTCCATACCGAAGCGAATCGATTCCGCCCAGAACAAATCGATCTTGCGCTTCCCGGATCAAATAAGGAGCAGCCTCCCCACCGCCGCCCTCTTTTTTTGAGCCGTTCTGAACCGATGCGATCTGGAAGCTGAGATCCAGGTTCCCGGGTTCCTTGCTGGTATCAATTCCTACGCCGGTGACAATGGAAAGACTGTCCAGCTCTCTGTTGTCCCAGCATCCCGTTGTGCACAGAAGGGTGCTGCACAAAAGCATAGCAAAAACAAGCTTGAGCTTTTGTCTCATGATCCATCCCCCTCTGTTCCGGAATTAGACATTCCGCCGCTGGCGCTTGTGGTAGGGCGGGGATTGGGAGGAATGAAAAATTTTCTGCGGGTCATATCGTTCTTTGCAATACGCGCCGGGCGCTTTGTCATGAACCACAAGGGCATGCGGACAACGCTGTCCTCCAGGTCTCTTGAAAACGAGAGGCCATTAAAATAGGTAACCCCAAAGGAGGAAAGCGAACCCAGATGAACCAGAAGCGCCAAAAAGCACAGGCAGATTCCGTAGCCCCCCAGCGCGGCGGCAAAGGCCATTGTGATCAGGCGCAAAAGCGACATGGAGTCGTTCTGCTCCGGGACGATAAAACCGGCCACAGTGGTCAGCGCGATCGTGATGACCATCGGCGCGCCTACCAGACCGGCAGAAACGGCCGCATCACCCATAATCAGCGCGCCGACGATACTGACGGCCTGACCGACCGGGCGCGGCAGCCGCAGACCGGCCTCCCGCAATATTTCAAAGGAGAAAATCATGATAAGCGCTTCAAAAAATGCGGGGAACGGAGTACCCTCGCGCGCGCTTGCGATCGTCAGCAGCAAAGTCGTCGGGATCAGCTCCTGATGATAGGTGGTCAGCGCAATATAAATCGCGGGGAAAAAGACAGAGATGAAGTAGGCGATATAGCGCAGCATGCGCATCAGGCTGGCAAACAGCGGGCGGATATAGTAATCCTCCGCGGTCTGGAAGGTTTCGATAAACAACAGGGGAGCGGTCAGCACAAAGGGGCTGCCGTCCGTAATGATGGCGACTCTGCCTTCCAGTATTTTCGCCGCGGCCACATCCGGTTTTTCGGTGTAACCCACAGTGGCGAAAATCGAAAATGGGGAATCCTCAATGTATTCCTCCAAATATCCGGCATCCAGAACAGAGTCCACATCCAGCCGTGACAGTCTGTCGCGTACCTCTTGTACCACCTGCGGATTCGCAACACCTTCCAGATACGAAATACACACGTTGGTCAGGGTCTTTCGTCCAATCGTCATCTGCTCCATGCGCAGGCTGGGGCTTTTGATTTTTCGGCGCAGCAGAGAAGTGTTTGTCCGAAAATTTTCAGTAAAGCCTTCTCGCGGGCCGCGCACGACGGATTCTGTTTCCGGCTCGGTAACGCCGCGCTTTTCCCAGCCCTTGGCGCTGACGCTCAGGCCGACCGCGCATTCTTCTACCAATAGCACGGCGTCGCCGGACAGGATTCCGGCAGCCACCTGCGAAAGCTTCAGCAAAATCTGTGTATCGCCGGAGCAAAGGACTTTTTCCCTCAGCTGGCTGATGCGTTCTCTTCCATCCTGCCGGGAAGACGGGACGGTGTATTCCATCGATAAAATGGGGTACAGGATTTCGTCTGAAATCACCTTCTGGTTGATCATTCCGTCTACAAACAGCAGTGCTGCCGGGCACTCCCTGTTCTTGCCGAGACGAAACCGGTGTATTTTGATGTCACCGCTTTTTCCCAGCAGATTTTCAATGTATGTCAAATTCTCCTCAAGCTGATCCATTATTTCCGGATCCTTGGGATCCTTTTTCTTTTCCGGTTCCTGTTTTTTTTCGCTTTTCTGCTGCGTGCTGCTGTTCTGGCGGTGGCTGTAAAAGCCGATTTTACGCTGAAGCAGATCCCATATCATGGATGTTCCTTCCTTTCCCAAGGATATTTTTCTAGTATTGCAGAAAAGAATAGAATCATACGGAATCATGACCAGCGGTGCTCATTTTTCTTGTTTGCTGTCTTTTTTGCACCATATATATGATGCGTATTGACATTCAGCACAAGATAGTGTATATTAATAATAGAATCCGAGAAGGGGGGATCTACATGAACGAGAACGTCACCGTTACCGGCGGAGTATTGGATGAAAAGGAACTGATGAACTACATTCAGCATGTACATGAGAGTCATCCGGGCCGGCACATCAAGTCTATGGAAGTAGAGCTCGACGGAGAGTATGTCAATTTGAAATATGAACTTGAACCGGTATCTTTTGATCGAATTCGGCGAATTACCGGTTATTTGGTGGGCGGCACAGACCGCTGGAATGACGCGAAACTGGCCGAGCTGAACGACCGTGTGGTTCACGGCATGGGCAGATCTTTCTCATAACAACCTGTCAAAAACATAGAACCCACCGAATAACGGGGGTCACATAAGCGAACAAGCACCGATACCGCCGTTTGCAGGTGGTATCGGTGCTTGTTTTTGAAAGAAACGGAACAACAAGCATAGAAGTGCAGCCGCATATCCGTAAAACGTTCAGTCGGGAGGCGCCCAAACCCTGTGCTCTTTTGCAGAGGCAGTCTCAAAAGGCTTTTGTCGTTTTATCATCGGCATGATGGGTGAAATGATGCTGTCGTGATAAAATAGTGTGCATGAAATAAAAAAGCTCACAATGAAGGTAATGTGCCTCTATGGGGATTCGATGTTTTTTACATGCAAAAGTCGAGCATTCCCAAAGCAGCTTTGTTATGATGTAAAAGCGAAAGGAGGGAAGGCTATGCTGCAGGAACTGAACCGCGCGATTGAGTATATCGAAGAACATTTGACTGATGAACTGTATTTGAAAAAAATTTCTGAACATGTCGGAATCTCAGATTATCACTTCAGGACGGTGTTCTTTTATCTTGCTGGAATGACATTGAGTGAGTATGTAAAAAGCAGAAGGTTGTCGCAGGCCAATCAAGATTTGCTGATGGGAGAAAAAGTCACGGACATTGCCTATAAATATGGCTATGGGTCAATGGATGGCTTTGCCCGTGCGTTCAAAAAATGGAGCGGCTTTTTGCCCTCGGATGCAGTCAAAAAAAGAATCAGCAAGCCTTTCCCCAAGCTTTCGTTTGTCATCACAATCAAAGGGGGAAATACAATGGAATGTAGAATCGAAGAAAAGCCGGCGTTTTATCTGGCTGGTGTAAGCAAGCGGGTTCCCATGCAATTTGAAGGCGTCAACAATGCGATTGTAGACCTTGCAATGAGCATTACCAACGAACAAAGAGAAGAAATGCACGCGCTGCAGAACATGGAGCCTCATCAAATCGTCAACGCCTCTTATGAAGCAGACGCCGGCTTTTTGAAAGAGGAAGGTGAGCTGACCCATCTGATTGGTGTGCTGACCACAAAAGAGGAGGTAAGCGACCAATTGGTGAGAGTTCCGGTAGAAGCCTGCGTTTGGGCAGTTTTTCCGAATGAGGGGCCGTTCCCCTTCACGCTGCAAAATACCATGGCGCGAATCTATTCCGAATGGCTGCCCACTTCCGATTATGAGGTCCTTAACATGCCTGCTTTTTCCTTTTCAAAAATGGATGAGTATAAAAAGGATTACGCTTACAGCGAAGTTTGGACACCGGTTCGGAAGAAAAAATGAATTTGTTTGCGTATTATCTGCTTTTGCAACAGAAAACGTAAAACGGCGAGGAAACATCCTCGCCGTTTTATTGTTTTGTTCTACGCTTTACCGGTGGGTTCTTTTGTACATGACAAAGGAAAAGGGAGCCAACCATCGGTTGACTCCCTTTTCTAAAACACCCATGCAATCAAATTCCAAAAGCATCGCCCGAATCTTTTGGAACACATGGGATATTTTTATCAGACCCCCGCCAGAACGGGTCACTCCTGCAGAGCAGAAGTTTATGTATATGCCACAATAATAGCACGATTTTATCACGCTGTCAATTCTTTTTACACAAATCCAACTCGATTTTAATTGCCTCCATCACCTGTTCCCAGGGCGGAGTTTTTGTGTCGATCACGTCGATCCGATTGCTCAGGCGATTCTTTGAGATGCAGCGCATTTGCTCTACGAGAATGACTCCCCGAACGGGGCAGTCCGGCTTTAAACGGCGGATATAAATGTGGGTGGGCAGCTTTGCTTTTGTCTCGTCGGTGATCGGCGCCACAATCGTAGTGGGGCTGTGCAGGTTGCCCTTGTCGTTTTGCAGTACGATGGCCGGTCGGAATTTATCCTGTTCAGACCCAATGTTTCGGCCGAAGTTACAGTGGTAAATCTCTCCCTTTTTCACGACCAGTGAATTCGGTGGGTTGCGAAACTTGTATTTGTACTTTTCCTCAAACCACAGCGCATAATCGGTGACCTCGGCCAGCCATCGGGCACTGTGATTTTTCAGCCTGCCGTCTTCGGAAATCATCTGTAAAAGCCGCGCAAACGTATCTCTGATATCCTGCATCCTCGCTTTTTCTGTGTCAGCCGGCACCAAAGGCCCCCCTTTTATCAAAATCATCAGACCCACGCTTTTTTCAGCGGCGGGTTGCCAAATGGGAATACAAAATGAGTGATGGGTACAATTTTCCATCATTTTGATCAAATAATCCCTGTGCGCCGCTCGGTTTGGCCAGGCCAGATCGGCAATGCGCAAAATCAATTTTGTAAACTCAATAGATTGCATTCTTCTTTCATCTATATTACGACAACTTTTCATTCTAGTAAATATGTTTCTGGATTATTCAGCGATATTCTTTGAATATTTTTGATTCGCCCTGCTTTTTATATGAAAAATCTGCCGCAAAGAGGGCCCCTAAAATTTTAACATTCAGTCAAAATCTTGCCTTGCTGCTCATAGAATGAAGTATCACAACTGAATCAGCAATGTGCTTAGAAACGGCGGTTTCTCCTTTGTGCAGGCGGGGAGAAACCGGCTTCATTCTGAAAGCCGCATGCTGTAACAGAAAATTCAGCAGCAAACGGAGGGGCTGGACATGTCGTTTGGATTGGCGCTTTCAGGCGGGGGAATTCGCGGGGCGGCGCATGTAGGGGTGCTTTTGGCGCTGGAGGAGGCGGGTATGGTGCCCGACTCGATTGCGGGCGCCAGCGCGGGAGGAATTGTGGCAGGGCTCTATGCGGCAGGGTATTCCGCGCACGAGCTGCGCGGGATTGTGCAGGAGCTGGTAGGGGGAGGGCGTTCTCTGCTGGACCCGGACTACTTGGGACTGCTGCGGGCGGTGCCGCAGCTGTTGACTGGCAGAGAGGTGAAGCTTTCGGGGTTTTTAAAAGGCAACCGGCTGGAGGATTACCTGTGCGGGCTGACGGGCGGAAAAATGATGCGCGATCTGAATATGCTCACGGTGATTCCCTGTGCGGATCTCACCTCCGGCCTGACGATCGCGTGCACCAGTCATTTGCGCGGCGTTCAGCAGATGGAGCGTGTGCGCTGGAGCTCGGGCCTGCGCATCTGCGAGGTGCTGCGGGCTACCTCGGCGGTGCCGGCTGTGTTCCGCCCGAAACTGATTGGCGACCTGTGCCTGGTTGACGGCGGCGTGACGGATGTGCTGCCGGTGAATCTTCTGATTGCCGCAGGGGAACCAAATGTGCTGGCGGTAGATGTGGGTAAGGAGTACCGCATGCCGGAGCAGATCAATATCTGGGAGGTGGCTACCCACTCTCTGTCTGTGATGCAGGAGCGTTTGCAGGAGTGTGTGGCGCACGGTGAGAAACTGCAGCTGATTCCGCACCTGCCGGATCACACCCGGCTTCTGGACTTCGGCAAAATGGAAGCCTGCATGGAGGCGGGCTATGAGGAAACAAAGCGGAAAATGCCTGAGATCAAGCGTTTGTTTTCCCCGTCGTACCCCGGCTCCCGGCGGGTGTTCCGTACCCGGCCTTAGGCCGTTAGGGGTACTGTGCTTTAAAAGAAAAAATATGTCGTTCATCGGTTAGACCGATCTTCTTTTCCTGAGAATCCCCCGGTATTTCGCAGTGGAGCATCTCCGTGCAAAATGCCGGGGGATTGTCTTTGGAAACAGTGGAGGAACACGAAGAACAGCGCGGATGGTTAACGGACAAGTTATGTATGATAAATAGGCTGTAAGACCTCGATAAGAACAGTGCTGGGTAATACGAAACAATTGCAATCGATCAAAGATTTCCATTTTTTATTTGCGGAAAGAGATTGACACAGTGACTTGTTGGTCATATAATGTGACCAACAAGTCACTATTCTTGATATAGGGGGCGAAAGTATTGCCGAAAAGAACCTTTCACCGTCTTGACGACGATAAGAAAGAAAGAGTCATCCGGGCCGCAATTGAAGAATTTCAGGCTCGCGGTTTTGAAAATGCAAAAATAGAAGCGATCGCCCGAGGCGCGGGAGTCGCCAAAGGCAGCATCTATCAATATTTCGACGATAAAAAAGAGCTGTTTCTGTACTGCGTCACATGGGCGTTGGAATATTTTATGAAAGAAATCGACAGGCAGACTCCGCTTCAGGATATGGACGTATATGACTATTTCCTCTCCGGCAGCCGGGAGCGTTTTGAACTGCTGAAGCAAGAGCCGTTGCTTGTTGCGTTTTCCATGGAGATTTACACGGGTAAATTCGGCAGCCTGGCGCTGGAGGCAAGCCGTGAACTGTCCCGGATCGGTGAGGAATATGAGCTCAGGCTGATTGCCAATGGAAAAAGAAAGGGAACGGTCCGCGAGGATCTGGATGATAAAACCCTTTTGCTGTTTTTTCAGGGCGTAACGGAGAAATTTGACGCAGAGATCATGGAAAAGGTCAAAAGCGTCGATTACAACCCCACGGAAGAACAGTACCGTGAAATGGAGCACGTACTGAAAAACATGATTTCCTTATTAAAGCAGGGAATGGGGAGGAATTGAGAATGTTCATTACAGTGGAAAACCTGAGAAAGAGCTATCAGGCGGGCGAAAACAAAAACGAGGTGCTGGGGGGAATCAGCCTTACGCTGGAAAAGGGACAAATCGGCGTGATCCTCGGCCCGTCCGGTTCGGGAAAGTCGACGCTGATGAACATCATCGGCGGCGTTGACCGCGCGGGCAGCGGCAGCATCCATGTGGATGGCCTCGAGATCACTTCTCTTGACGACGACCGGCTGACGGATTACCGCAGGGATTCGGTCGGCTTCATCTTTCAGTTTTATAACCTCGTTCCCAATCTGACGGTCACGGAAAATATCGAGGTGGTTTCCAATATATCCAAAGCTCCGCTTGATATGAATACCGTGCTGAGCGCGGTTGGGCTTGAGTCGAAAAAGAAGAGCTTTCCCAGGGAGCTGTCTGGAGGGGAGCAGCAGCGCGTGGCCATTGCCCGCGCGATTGTGAAAAACCCGAAGCTGCTTTTGTGCGACGAGCCGACCGGCGCGCTGGATTATGAAACGGCCCACGGTGTGCTGTCCCTGTTGCAACAGGTCAATCGCGACCTTGGCACAACGGTTCTGATGATCACCCATAACACCGCAATCGGCGATATGGCAAATGTGGTATACAAGCTGCGCGGCGGAGAGATCGTAGAAACGATCCGGCATGAGGAAACGGCCCCGGCGGAAAGGATTGAGTGGTAATGGCGCTCTTTAAAAAAGCAATACGCACCATGCTGGAGCATAAGGCGCGCTATATTGGTTCGATGCTGCTGCTCCTGATCAGCAGTATGGTGTTTATTACAATGAATTCGACGTCTATGAACCTGGACAATATGTTCCAGAAATTTTCTGAGCAGAACGTGTTGTCCGATGCGGAATTTTCCATTGATAGCGACATCGACGCGGCGGCTTTGGGGCGGCAGTTTGCCGCCAAGGCAGAGAGCGGCGGCACGGCGGACTGCGAAGTAAAGCCGGGCCAGACGCTGCGGGTATTTTCCGCAATGGAT
>NZ_CBYL010000057.1 GCF_000577335.1 Faecalispora jeddahensis
TTGCCCCGCCGTAGGCGTTGCCTTGTATGCCTGTCTGATCACAGACTGCTCTATACTGGCCGGTATCAATCTTTTCGGTGATTGCAAAGGATACATCCTCCGCCCTAAATTTACTGCCGATCGGCACATCAAAAGGCGCGCCGGCGCTGTCAAAGGTATTGATCTGCCGCACGGCCTGCGTAGCCTGCTCCCGGTCAATTCCGAAATCTGATGTAACTCGATCAAGCCATTCCTCTTCGGCCGTGTCTGCAAAAAGCAAATCAGTCATGTAAGCCAGCATATAAGACTGCTGGGCCAGCGCGAACGCCACCGGCGCCAGCGTGTGATAAATCACGCTGCCCTCTCGCTTGTCGATGCTGTCCGGCACCTGGCCAAGCATCTGCTGCAGGATCGCTTCATACTCATAAGCTTCAGCCAAGCTCAACACCCCTTTCCTCGAAGATATCTCCGAAAATGGTATTGACCGTGAAGCTCACAATCGCAGCCTCACGGTCAAAAGATATTTCAAAGTCAGATATTCCCGTAATCCGGTCATCCTCACTGAGCGCTTCTTCAATTCGGCGCTGAATATCCGCTCTGACAAAGGACCGATCTTTTCCGATCAGGTCGGCGAGCTCTACACCGTAATCAAACGAAAAGATATCGTAATAAAAGCGTTCAGTGGAAAGCATCAGATCAACTGCTTGGGCCACTGCTTCGCGACCGTCAATCATGCCCTGCAGATGGTTTCCAGACAATTTCCACGTTTTCGACGGATGAAAGCTATCTGTATCGGCGCCATATGTTTTAAGTACGCTCATCACAACACCCCTATCACTGCGTAGCGCTGGCCACCGTGCTTTTGAATCAGACTGACCCTTGCGCCGATTGTCACGGTAAGGCCCTGCGGCACGTCGATCATATCCAAAGGAATCGGTAGCGGTTTGTTATCCACTTTTACGCTGTTGCCGCCCCAAGTGCCATAAACCAGATCGCAAAGGGTCTCGTTTTGCAGGTATTCTCGTACGATATTTTTAATGGCCGTATTTAAGTCCATATCATCACCACACAAATTTCAATTCGAGGCTCATGGTGTGCTTGGTGTGACCGAAATTGTGCGTCACGCTATCCACCACGGCCCAAAGATCAAGTCCAGCCTCCGCGATCTTCACGCGGATGCCGCTGCCACCCATGACGCGCGCATCACCCATGCAATCCATTTTCAAAGTCTGCGTTTCCCGGTTTTTCAGCTGCAAGAGCTGATTCGCACGCGCGGCGAGTTGAGATTCATTCAGATCGGCGCTTACCTTATCGTACAGCATCAGCTTACCCCATGTTTTAATGGTGCTGTTGTCCTGCGCAAGGTAGACGTTGCGCACACCCTTGTCTTGGTCGTCCTTAGCTACCTTAATGTAATTGTAGGTGTCCTCATCGATGGAACGCTCATAGTCGAAATCCGTGCCGAGGGAGCCATCGCCGAGGATCAGCGGCAGCCGTAGGTCAACGATATCCCGCAGGTCGAGAGCTCCGAAATCATCTCGCAGTGCATACCAGTAACCGTTGGCCGTCAGATTGTCTTTGATCGACTGATAGAGCATATCCAGGTGAGTCTTGTTGTCGAATAAGTATTTTGAGAGCTTTACAACTGTGTTATCGACTTGTCCTATTCTGATGCGTTCACCCACGGACGACGCGACGATGTTCAAAAACTCCGTAAGGGTGCAGATCGGACGCATAATAGAATTGCTGGCCTTAAAATACCGCAACTGGTCATAACAGGTGCAGCTGTATTTCTTGCGGTCTTGCTTTGTGGTAAAGAGAAAGCCGTAAAATATGTTCGTGCTGCCGTAAGTAAAAATAACCGTGCTGCCATTTGCAAACATACCAGCCTTTGAAGAAGGGTAGCTGAATGTCAGCTGCCCGGCCCCGTTATTCCAGGCAGATTTATATTTGACATCCAGTGCGATGTCGTTTATGTCTGTACTGCCGATCAGGAGCATGAGATCACCTGCTTAATCAACTGATTCCGCCTTTGTAATTGCGAGCGCGTTTGCCCTCTTCTGCTGCCCACTTTTTAAAAGCGTTGCCGATCGCAGAAAAAGTGTTTTTAACCCACGTTCCACTATTTTCTGTCGGCTTTTTTTGAGGGGACAAATAAGAATTGCTGTAAGCATGCTTATCTTTTATTGTTGCTGGATTCGTCACCGGTTCCCCCGTCTTTGCATCGGAAACCCCGCCCCAAGCTGTTTTTTTCGCTACATACTTGCCCGTTTTAGTATCAAGAACGTTAAGCACGCCTCCGATCACCATTGACTGTGGGCCTTGAAACACCGGTGCCTTACTTCCGGAATCGGAAGTTCCCCCGCTTTTTTTATCATTCTGTGTTTTGCTGTACGGAGTCGTTTTACTATTAAAAACAACGGTTTTCGGTACGGCAGGAGCCTTACCCGGCCGCTTGATATACGGTACGTCAGTTGTTTTCACGCCGGCCGCCTTATACTCGGTTACCCGGATTGTCACATCATAGGTGCCCGGATATTTTTCCTTTTTGCTGTACCCGGTTAAATAACCGGACATCGATTCACTTCGATTGTCCGAAACAAAAATGAAGCGGCTGGGGTCTTTGGTAGCGAGTAGCACGTCGAACGCCGTAAACACTTTGCTGGCCGCTGACCAATTAGGCAAATTGTCTGTGTTCTTTTCGGTCATTTCGCACTCGATCGTCCATGTATGCAGCTTTGGGGATTCCGGAACCGGGAAATTTCCCTGCCCAATGCCATCATAGGCTGTAATCTCCCGGTCTTTCCCGTCATCAACATTTTGCACTCCATAGATGATTATGCCGCCAAGATTTATATAATAGGTCATCAGTACACCCCCGCAGCTTGCATCTGCTGATTTTGGTATACCATATCTCCCAGCGCGTTATTGACTTCCTCGACATCTACCGTCTTGCTGACGTGCTGGTTCTGAATCGTCACTTGTGGCACAACCTGCGTCATGTTAAACATGGCCATGGCCTTTTGTGCAGCCAGATCAAACTGATAGCGCAGGGATTCTTTTTCGATCTCTACCTCTCCCTTAACGCTGATCGGGGATTTGTTGGTAATTTCGGTCGGTATCGCGGTACTAAGGTTTGATTTAGGAGCAGTACTCAGGGCACTTTTATAGGTCGCTGCGCTCTTAGCGAGATCATCGGCCTGCTTGCTGAGTGCGCCGTTTTGCTTGTTCAGCGACGCCGCCAGTCCAATGGTGGCGGCGGCTCCTGCGATAATAGCCGCTGCAGCAATCCATTGGCCTGATACAAGGCTTATTGTCGCGCCGGTAGCAAGTGCAAACGTTCGCGCCAGCCCCATCGCAGTATTAAATATAACAAGCGCAGATGCTACGCCGCCAATAATCGGAATAAGCGTTGCGCCGTTTTCAGCCACCCACGAAAGTCCGTTCCCCAACATTACCATGCCATTCCCCATCAAATTAAAGAAGGGCGCAAATTTCCCGGAATCCATATCCGCATTCAGCTGTTGAAACATAAGCGAAAGGTTTTGCACCACCGGGCTGGATTCGTCACCGAGCGCAGAAGTAATGCTATCCCCAAATTTCGTGGCCTGCGTCTGCAAAGAGGTAAAATTCTTATCAACTACCGCTTGCGTAGCACCGAATTTATTGAATGTCGCGTCCAAATAATCCAGTGTTCCGGTCATGTTTCTGGAATTGACAAGATTCCTGATCTTTTCACCAGACAGCCCGGAAATGTTAAATCTTTCCTTCGCACTGGTCGTGTCCCCCGAAAGCAGCTCTTTCATTGCAAATACTGCACCAGATGTCCCTTGTGTGGGGTCACGGGAATACAGACGTTCTGTCAACTGGTAAGCTCTTGTCAGCTGGTTAATATCCTGCGTAAAAGGCAGAAAGGACTTTGTCGCTTCAGCAATACCCATGGAACCCAATACAGACTTTTGTTGCCCGTACAGTTTGGTATAGTCATACAGCGCTGAGCCTGCCTGATCACTGTTTAACAGGCTCTGAAAGGTGTTAAGCTGCACCTGCTTTTCCGCGCCGGTTTTAATGGCAGAAAACATCACGTCGAGAGCCTTTTTTCCGAGGTATGCCGCTGTTACAAGTCCAGTAATTCGCTTGGTAATAATATTAATTCCGTCAGCTGCGGGCGCAGCAGCGTTTCTTATCCCTGATATATCCTGTTGAAACTGCTTTGTTGCTTTTTGCGCTGCCTGCTGCTGCTTTTCATAGTCATCAGAGCTTTTCAAAATCTTGTTCATTGTCGTTGTATACTGGTCAGTCAGTCTAAATATAGATTCAAGCGTGTTTGCCAAAAAAATCACCGCTTTTCTATTGGATTTTTCCGCTTATTATGGTAATATGTGGTAAAAAGGAGGGACGGCAATGATAAAAATCAAACGCTTTCAAGCAGGGTTGCTCAGGTCCAACCCGCAAAAAAGGATGGAGAAATTTATTGAGGAGAATAATATTACAAGGGATCAGATTGTGAGTATTACGACAGATAACACTACTTTGAGCGGTATTTCCGTTCCAGCCGTAACATTGACATACGATGAATAGGGTAAAATAGCACCATGCTGTAAGGGGAAATTAAAAATGGCAAAATGTAAGAGATGCGGGAAATTCGGTTTATTTATGTCGGTGAATAAAATCGGATTGTGTCCACGGTGCCAAAATGAATATAATGTATACATCGCTCGCGAAGCAGAAATATTCGGCGATAGCTCAAAAATAGTCACGGAAACGGATAATCTGAGCACAAGGCTTTCAAGATGCGACTTAGCCTTACAAAAATTATTCATGATGAAAAACTTTGGGAACGAGGACTACGATCTTTTTTGGGAGATCACAAAATCCAGCCGAATTGATGAAATGATAGACCTTTACGCGGGTATGGCCGACGATCTCCGAGAAATGTACAGCGGAATCGAAAGTCTTATCTTTGATTTAATTCGGGAGCGCGGTTCTGTTCCTAAAAAACTGATAGTAGATACCATCCAAAATGCTCAGCAAGAAGCTGGTAGAGATTTGCCTTTTGACGTTGATAAGTCTGTAGTCAGCATTTTAAAAGACTTGGAATTCGATCAAAAATTGCGAAAAGAAAAAATCAAAAACCGTTATGAATATTTTCTTAACGATGCGGCGGCAGGTTAACCCCTGCCGCTATTTCTTTTTCATTTCATCACTGACGATCGAGTCGCTCGCCACAATCAGTGCGCGCTCGTGCACTGGCAGCGCCATAAACTCATGCGGCAAAATGTTATGATTTTGCAGGGCAAGGTGAGCCCAAAAATAAAACCCATCCCCGCCCTGCCTGATCAGTTTTTTGCTTCTTTTACCTTTTCTTCAAAATCTACTGTCACGTCTGCATGCTCGTTGTAGATACCGATAAGCGCGGCGACTTCATCCCCGGTGAAGATTGCTTTCAGAGCGTCCACCGGGGCCAAGATTCTGTGCCCCTCGCGCTCGGACAGCGCATCCAGCAAATCGGCGCTGCGCAGGTTCGGTGTAACCAGGCTCGCGGCGACTGCCGGGTACAGCGCCTCAACGCCTTTTAATCCCTTAGTCTGTACCTCCGCAGAAATCTGCGCCATTTCGTCCGCGCCCAATACGCGCATTTCAAATTCTGCATCACCGAAAGAACCAAGCTTAAACTTGGCGTTGGGTTTGCGCTCCGGGTGTAAAAACTGCATTAAAGTCTTATCCATGAAATATCCCCCTTATGCCAGGTCGAAATCGTTGAAAGTGAACGACGTGTCAATTGTCTGCGCGTTATCGCTGCCGTCATCCAGCGCTCCAAAGCCCACGTTTGCGAGAATCACGCCAGACAGCGTGACACTGATACGATCAAGTTTGGAGCTTTTGGAATCAGAATAAAACTGTAAGGAAATATCCGGTGCTTCTCCACCATTTTTGTAGTCCCGCGCCGCCCGGATCAGAGCGGGTGTGGTGTGGTAATACGTCATATCGCCGCTGCCCTTGAGCCCACGCTGTGCGGCCTGCTCCATCGGGTCATTCAAAAAGCGTCTGTTTTCCACAACGGCTTCTAATTTGGCGGTGATTTTAGAAATCTTAAACGCCGGAACAATAGAACCGTTCAATCGAATAAATGCCTCTCCGTCATGTCCGGAGAACACGTCCTGCAATCTTGTTTTTGCCATGGCTTATCCCTCCTTACAGCGCTGTCACGGTGACATAGATTTTGTCTACCGTGTCCGCTACTAAAATACCGGCACTCACGTTCACAGCATCGCGTTCCGTACCGGCCGTCACGGTAATATCGTCCGCAGAAAAATCTTCAATGTACCCAAGCGCAAGATAATTCTGCGAGGTCATTTCAAACACCATCGCCTTAATCTGCGCACGGCCCTCGGTACTATTGCGGATTTTACCAACGCAGCGAGTATCAAGCAGCTTTTGCACGTCGCCCTGATATTTCAGCAGCGTGCGCATCACCAGGCCCTTGCCGAAATCCTTGGGCGCTTCATCGGTGTAAGTCGTCAGGCTGTCAATATCGTACAGCACCGCAGGAGAGCCATACAGCGACACAAACAGCACTTCTCCATCTTGCGTTTTGCTGATCTGCTGCTCGCGGGTCAGCTTCGGTGTGACGTCTGTCCAGCCGGTAATGCCGCGGTGATAGGTCAGGCTGCTTTCTACCCCTGCCTGGGCGATAAGTCCGGCCAGCGTAGCGCAAGCTTCCGCGGGCGTCAGCTCATAGTCCGCGGTCACGCCGCCGGTGGAGCTGCACACATAAATATTTTCATAGTCAGGGTGAATCCCTGTCACAACGCCCTGCACATACCGCTTGCTGGCGTTCTGCTCCCGCACAAAGGCAACAACTTCCGTCGCGCGCGCCGCATCTGTGCTGCAGATCACGTTGTATTCGTGCTTTTCCAGTTCTGCGAAAAAGCCGGTATAATCGGCCTCTGCCGTGCCGTTTGTGCCGCCCGTCAATTTGACGGTACCTGCGGCAAGAGTGCCCTCGCCTGACAGCGATACATATGCCGGCGTAAAATCTGCCACCGTGGCAATCAGCTGCGAATCAACCTGCTGCGTGCCGAGGTAAGTCTTAACCAGCCATTTCCCGTCAGCGGCAGCCACAGTAACGGTCAAATCGTTTCCGCGCGAGCCAGGAAATACCGCCTCTGCTGTTACGTTTTCCGTTATGGCGCCGGTCGCTTTCACACCCGCCGTATTAAGTCGATACAGAATCAGCCGCTCTGCGCCATTCATGACTTCGCGCACCAGTTTCAGTGCAACGTCAGAATTTTTATAGCCCAGCGAATACAGGGTGCTGTCGCCCTTATTGATAACCGTAACCTTATCACCCCAGTCAAGGGGCAGGGCCATGGCCACAACGCCGGTAACGCTCAGCTCGGCATCGCGATCCCCCGCTTTGAGTTCAACGGTCGTGCCGGGCAGGATACTTGTAATCAAATTTTATCAGCTCCTTGCTGTGTAATATTTTGGTCTGCTTGCACAATGATCGGATCTTCTGGTACGTCTGTTTCCCAAACGCTCACAGCGCCGGTCACATGGGCCAGCCCGTCCGTAATATCCGAGTCTTTGGAAAAGCAGCGGAACGCGCCGATGTCACTTTCCAGCCGGTCGAGGTTCTGCTGGATTGTAAAAATGGCATTTTGCAGTTCGCGGCGGTCAAGGCTGTCGATAGGCACATACGTGATTTCCAACCCGAATTCGTACTCTGATGTGGGCACAAGCCGCTTTTGGTTGGTCATGGAGTAGTAGTCCACAAACAGTGCCGGAGCGTGTACGGCCTGCCGCTGGGATCCAATGTAGGTTTCAGCGGTAGGAAATAAAGCGGCGGTAAACTGTGCGGCAGCCAGCAGTAGATGATCGGATATGGTGAGCGTTCCTGCGTCGATACTGTCCGCAAGCGATTGCGGGATAGTGATATTTTCGAGCAGCTCCATCACCAGCCCCCTTTCTGCTTTACGCGGGCAATTTCCTGCCGGAACAAGCTTTCGCTCTGCCGTCGGGCGGCGTCTATGCCCTGTTCAAGCATCCGCTCGCCTTTTACATAGCCGACAGTCGCGCCGTCTTTTCCTACGACTCGGTGACCATTATTCACATAAATTCCATACTCGGTGTTGTTTGTGTAGCCAGATTGCCAATCTCGCCCCAGCTTAAACGCTTTGGTTTTCTTCCAGCCGCGCCGCAGAGTGCCGCCGATCGGTGCACCTTTGACCCTTCGCAGCCGTTTCCCACCCTTGGAATCCGTATAAATCTGATAACCGCCAACTGGCGTGTTTTTCTTTGTGACATTCAGCCCTACGTTTGCCATACCATCCACAACCCGGCGGGCGCTCTCGTCAAGGTCGGCCCCCAGCTTTTCGAGTGCGGCCCGAAACTGCTTGTAATCCTGCGTAATCATGTGATTTTCACCGCCTCGAGCCGCACAGAATTGCTGAATGTGCCGTTAAACGGTTCTCCCACTGCCCCGGTAAAGGTCTGGCCCTTGTGGGATATGATCAGGGTATCCCCGGGCTGGAGCTGCACCTCGGTGTCCACAAAAACAGTAAACACCGCAGCGGTAGTCGCCACGGTGTCAGACTGTTCGAGCGCAGGTTTTGAGGCTTGGGATAGGTGGCAGGTGATTCCAGAGTAAATCTCCACGTCCTTTTTGACATTGCCGATCTTTTGCTTGCGGGTCACGATAGCCGTATCGCTCCATTGGGCCTGTACAGCCGCCCTGCCCGCCGCAATTACGTTCGCAGGTAAATTCATTGCGTCACCTCAAAACAGCCGTCGGAAGCGATTCAGGGTATTGGCGTAGCGTACCGTAGATACTGCGCTTGTAAGTGCTCCGACGCCGCCGGAAGAGCCATATTCGATAGACGTGTCGCCCTCTTTTATCGACTTGATTGTCATATCACCGGTAGAGCTGTTAAATTCGCCGTCAGCCTGCAGGCCCCAAGCGATTTCCGCCCAAGCGTAAAAAAGACCATCGGGAAAGTTTTTGATGTTTAGCGGCAAGCGGCAGTATGTCAAAATATCGGTTTTAGCCTGATCGATATAGGATAGGTATTTATCCCGCCCAGTGGTGGCCTGCTCCGCAGTGATATAGCCACGGAGCACCCACAGGTCTAAAACATCATTCGCCGTCTTTGGCATCAGGCTCACCTGCACTTTGAGCAGCGGCTTTCTTCGCAGCGGCAGCGGCTTTCTTCTGCTCTTTCTCGGCAGTAGCTACCGACGCTTTCACTTCCTCTTCCGTCGGTTTGGGCGGTTCCTTTTCAGGTTCTGGCTCTTTTTCAACTTCTAACCCTTTACGAGCGAAACGCTCCGCAAGGTAGTCGCTGTCTGTCTGCCCCTCGCCCTCTTTAAATGTGACCGAAAGGTACTCACCTGTAAAGGGATTATCATCAGGAAATCTAATGGTGTACATTTTCAGCCCCCCCTTACTGGACTTTAATCTTGCGGAACACGCCCGCTTTGCGGCTGTTTTTCAGCACAACAGCGGCGACCATTTCCACCTCTACCTTTTTGACTGCGCCGGGCTGTCTCATATCTGGCAGATAGGTATTGATGATTTTACCGCCGGCAGGCGATACGCCATGGAACCCATCAAGGCCAAAAGAGGCGGCATACAAATCTGTCAGGCCGGTGGGCGGAGTCTCACCTGTGCCGCTGTAAATCGGCACTGTAGGCACAGAAGCGGAACCATTCCAGTAATATCCAAGGTCAACCAGCGGAATGCCATTGTACCCGGTCACCTTGCGCCCAAACGCATCCTCGGACTGTGTCAAATACCCAGCGCGCCGGGCGGCAGAACGAATCTTTGTCATGAGCTTGGAGTTACCCATCAGCATACCGGGGTTACCGTCAAACTCGGAAAGGAATTCGTCGAGCATATCCAGCAACGTTTTATAATTGCTATCCAGTGCCGCAGACGTGGAAATATCTATGGGCGTTGCGGTGTTGTACTCGGTGGAAGAGCCGGTGAGCATCACGTCCAGGCCATCGAAAGAATCCTCTTCCTGCGTTGCGTCACCGTTGATAGTGGTGTAATGGAACAGGTTTGTAGCACCTTTCACTTTTTCCTTGAGCTGGAAATCCATCTCATTAACCGCGCCGCTGGTGCTCTGGATCACACGATCGAGCTGCGCGGAGCCGCCAAAGATTTTCAGGTCTGCGGTCGCTTTCTGGCGCTTGGCTTCCTGCGGGGCGTACTCGGTATTCAGCGCGCGAAACCCGGCGGTTGCGGGGGTCAACAGCTTCACATAACCGTATGTCATAGTAGAACCACCTGTTCCGGGGGAAACGGAATCATCAAACGTCAGAGTATCCAGCAGCAAAGAATTTCGGCGGAACTCGTCAATAATCTGCTGATCCACCTTGTCGGCCATACCGACTTTTGCTTCAGCTAATGTAATAGGCATAAATTATTCTCCTTTGTATTTTTCTTGTAATGCGCCCAACAAACTGTTGGGCTCTGCGGGTTTGGGCGGGGCGCCGTCAGCGGGCGGGGGCGGATTTTGAGTCTTATCCTCACCAAACAGATAGGCGGCGTCCTTTTTCAAGGATTCAAGCTGCTCGTTCAGACCAAGGACATTCTCACCGTCCAGACTGATTTTGGATTCGTCCAGCAGAGCGCGCACCGCTTTGGTATTTTTGGCCTTGGCAGTAATCAGAGCAGTTTCCACCTTGCTGTCCAGTTGCAGCTTTTTCACCTGCGCGTCATACTCTGCTTTTGCGGTCTTGTTGGCCACCTGCAACTCTGTGATCTGGGCCTGCAACGCTTCATTGTCCCCGGACGATTTTTTCAGCGTTTCCAGCTGCTTATCGCGGTCGCTAATCTGCTTCTGCAGGTCTGCAATGGTGGTCTGGGCTGTGGTACTGGCTGTTTTCAGCTCGTTGATGTCCTTACCGTTTTCAGCCATGATTTTTTCTATCGCTTCGTCGGCAAGGCCGAGCTCTTTTAAAAATTCACGTTTCATAAAAAATCCTCCTGCAGCTACGCTTTTTACGAGGTTGCGGCCCTCGCGCTGCTCTGCCGATCACGCCCGCAGACGGCGATTTTAAACATAAAAACAAAGCCTTTTACCGTCGTACTCAGGACGTGCGCTTAACCCTGCGCCGGGAGATATGGGGATCACCGCCTTTCATTCTTCCTCGGCTTCGATAATCAGCACAAAATCTTCGGATAATGTAAAGGTTGCGGATAGCATTGCATCACCCCTCATTATAGTGGCATCTTCCATCATAAAAAGCACCGCATTCCTCACCGATGCACGGTAGCCGTACATGACTTTCGATCAATTTATGAGAGTGGAAAACATTCAGGTTGTTTTCGTCGTACTCATATACGTTCTGGTTCACCTGCTTGATGCTAAAATTATAAGGACATTGCTTCATATCCCGTTTTGCTCCCTCCACTCTCCGTAATCTTTTGCTGTGGTGCGTACGCTTTTGCCAGTTACCGGATCGCGCGCCATGCGGGTCGCCTGAAATTCAGGTATATACGGCGCTGTAGTAGATCGGCAATTAATGTGCAGCGGAGGAAAGTTTACACCCTCTACGGCTTCGCTGATAGGATA
The DNA here is from genome assembly GCF_000577335.1 of Faecalispora jeddahensis. GTDB lineage: Bacteria > Bacillota > Clostridia > Oscillospirales > Acutalibacteraceae > Faecalispora > Faecalispora jeddahensis. The sequence goes on from NZ_CBYL010000057.1 coordinate 11,565, forward strand.
ATGCTTTCCGTCATGGCCCCGGCATTCCTCCGTCGTGCTGGTGTCCAGCGTGGCGATAAACTCGTATTCGTCAAGCTTGTCCTCTTGATATGCGGCAAGGTCAGCCTGCCCGTTGGCGTGTGCCGACTCATTGTACAGCAAGCGGTAGGCTTCGTACTTTTTGCCCGTGCCGGTTACCTTGCCGTCAGCATCGACCCGCACGGCTCCAATAGCCTTTTGCAGCTCCTCGGCAAAATACTGCGGGGGCTTGCCAGTTACAAACATCTGGTTCAGTGTAGAGCGGATGCGGAACCCGGTATCAATATCCTGTCGCCACAGGTGCTGTGAAATGTCCGCGCCGTAAATCGGCTGGGCGATTACGCGCTTAATAGCCGCGGCAGATGGCTTGGAAAACTCGAACTGAAAGCCAGTGTATTGCTCAATATCAAACAAGCGATGATAATACTGTTCAGTGTAAACTGATTCTGCCACACCCTCAATCTGGCGGCGCTGCTCCTGATACAGTGTTTGAAGGATGGCGTCGCATTGCGTTTCCAGAGCCTGGAGACGGGTAATTCTGGCTTTGGTAGATAGGTTTGCCACCTGCAAATCAAATGTGCCTATGGACGCTCTGGCAAGGCGTTCATACTCTTTGAGGTTGCCGCGAAAATCCCGCAGCTCTGCGAGTGATAAAACTTTCTGCGCCTCTGCCAACGTGATCTTGTTGTCCTTGGCGTACCGCACATAAAAGCGTTCGATCTGGTCGATCAGGTCGCGCTTGGCAGATTCAAAGGATTTTACCAGCTCCGGGATTGCCCCGTTTGCGGCTGATTCCATGCGTCCGATGCTGTCGGCGGCGCGGGTCTCCCAGTATGAGGGCATTAGGTTTCACCGCCCCCATCATTCGCATTCGGCTGCTGCTCCTCGGCCTGCTTTTTCTCCTGCTGGGCCAGCAAATCTAGCGTATTCTGCTCTTTTCGCTGCTGCTCTTTTTCAATCTTCTTCCGTTCACCCTGCCAGTCATCAATGAGCGGGTGCAGTTTGGTTTTGGTTTCGTCGCTCATGACCGTATCGGGCGTACTGGCAATGATACTGGATATGGATTCGGCGTTCTGCGGCTTGGTGCGTTTCCAGGTCTGGGTAAACTGTGTGGATTCGTCGACTCCCAGATAATGCAGCACGGCCCGAAGGAATTCGTCAATGGAATCCCGAAATTCTGTTTCCATCAGCCCGGCCTTGAGTTCGAGCAGATTGAACAGGTGCTCCATAAACTCGCCTGACTGGTTGCCTACCTTTTCCGGGTTGGGGTTGACCGCCATCGCCGCTGGCCAGAATTCTTCGTTGAGAATATCACGCAGAGCAGATCGGGCTTCGTACGGGATATCCCCGCGGACCGTATCCACACCGCCGTTTTCATCGACCGCGACCCACTTCTTTGCTTTTAGCATCTGGAGCAAGTCGACCGGCTTTTGAATTTCGTTACCTTCTGCGTCAACGTCGGTTTCAGAGCGTTCACCGCCATAATTCTTGATAACCCATATAATTTCCTGCAGGTCGTCCACGTCGTTGCAGAAGCCGGATACCAGTTTATCCGTAGCGTCGATGATGTCCTTGTACATGGGCAGATCGCCGACGGCGTGGGCATTGTTTTGGAACTCTATAAACGGAATCCGACCGTAATCATGCGGCTGAATGTTGTACCCGCCCTGCGGCAAGGTTTCAAACTCAATCTGCGGTTTCGGCCGCTGGGCTGTCACTGCGGGCCGTATCAGATAAGCGACTTCCTGATCGTCCCATACCTCGTACCGCGTCACAGCATCGCCCGTGTCCGTCAGGTAATCGTACACCCTGACCAGGTATTTCAGCCGCTTTTTGACAGTGCTTCGGTCGTAAATAGGGCGCACGGTCAGCGGATTAATATACCAGTAATCAAACTCTCCCGCCTCGTTCACCCAATAAGCCAACCAAGCTTTGCCGGTGTTGGAAGCGTCGATACCGAGCTGTTTAATAACCTTAGGCCACTGGGTACCGATCGTGTCCTTAACTTTCTGCAAAAGAGGATCAACCTTATCCGTGTCATTGCCTCCGGGCAGATCGAAAGAGGGTGGCACAGAAAACAGATAGCCGGTCTTTTGGTCCACCACAATCTTATGGCGATTCAGGCTGACCCGGTTATCCGCAGACCGAAGTGGATTAGCGCCTTTCTTTTTCAGGTAACCGTTGATCTCATCGATTGCCGCGGCGCCGGTACGCTCAATATCATCCTGATTGCCATAATAATCAAAACCCTGCTGCGCGGAGGCTGCAAAGGTTTTATATTGGCTTTCGGTATTCTCTATCAGTTTCCGTATCGCTTTCAAATCCTGCAAATTATCACCACCCGCCTATTTTCACGCCGCCGCGTTTGACCATCACGGTATTAACAAAGTACCGGATTTCGTCCATAGCGTGGTCGTTTTCTTTGATCGGCTTATCTTCTTGCTTTTTATCATCCCAGCGGTACGAGGAAAACTCCGTGATCGCCCCGGAGCAGTTGCGTGTTACTTTGAGCTGCCCCCGGCTGAACGCTTTTGCAGTTTCCCGTATGCCGTCCACCACCTCATTGTTGGCCTTGATAACCCGGAATCGACCGTGCTTTTTGATCTCTGCGATCATGGATGCAGCAGAAGGATCAATAACGACCGCCTCAACATGCTGTTTTCCCGCAAGCTTTTCCAGCTCGGCGTAATACTCGCTGTCTGTAAGCTGTCGCTGCTCTTCGCGGCCCGAATAGTAATATTCATCATAGCGATACCAAACACCTTTACACAAGCCGTACAGGCCCGCAGAAAACGGGTTAAGAGTGCCATAGTCGATTGATATGTAACGCTTGACGTATTGCCTATTTTCCGGTTCCACAATGCCCTGACCATTTGCGACATCGGCATAGATTAGGCCCTCAGCCACGACCCAGAGCCCGCGGATAAAACGATCGTAAAAGACGCCGACATATTCTTTTTTGAGGTTCTCAACGTATTCTTGATCGAGAAAAGTATTGTCGTCAATCAGAAATTTGAGGATTAACATGTTCAACTCACTGGCACGATCCATGTACTTTGCTTTCAGCCAGTGCATGGGGCTGTCCGGGTTAGTCGTTGCAATCAGCTTCGCCCCGGGGCAAGATAGGCGGGACAGCAGCATCGAGAAAAAGTCCTCGGTGAAAAGTGTCAGCTCATCGCAATAGGCGCCCTGCAGCGTCATGCCGCGAATCTTACTTTCGGCCCGGGCATCGTTTACACCCTCAAGGTAAATCAGCCGGCCAAACAGGCGGCCCTCTTTTTTTGAGAGCGAATAGGTGAAGTGCTTTGTACCAACAAGTTCCTGCAGCAGGTCAAGGCAGTTACGGCGCAAGGAAGTGAGCGTCTTTGCCACCATCAGGTAGTTGCCGTCTTTGGGCATTGTGGCCACCCAGAAGGCCCACATGACAAGAGAAATCCATGTTTTACCGGACCGGACGGAGCCTTCCAGAAGATTGATGCGTCGGAGTTTGTTCTGCTGCCAGAGGCGAAGCAGGGAAAGCTGCTTCGGTGTATAGACCTTATTCATTCGCTTTCAGCCCCTTCAGGAGATTTTCAATCTGACCGGCGTTATCATCACTATCGGCGGGTCTATCCCTCC
>NZ_CBYL010000058.1 GCF_000577335.1 Faecalispora jeddahensis
CAACATCCGCAACCCACAGTGACAGAATGTTTTCGTCTTTACCCGCCATGCTCTTCATGGTGTCGTACAGGCTGGAAAATCCCACGTACTGCTCCATCGCCTGTCCCTGACCGGTGGCAGACATCATCTTCTGTATCTCCACATTTTTCGAGAACTGGTTCGGGAGCGCCATATACTGCTGGAAAAAGTTTTCGATCTGCATTGAAGCCGCCTTGGAATCAGAGGCCAGCTGCTGATTGGTCAGCTGACTGACATTGTTTCTGACGATCATCAAAATAACAGAACCGACGACCAGGTAAGATAAAATAACCGGAATGCCAACGAATAAAATGATTTTTCCGCGCAGACTTTTTTTACGTTCTTTCTTCTCATTTCGTCTCACGCTGCATACCCCCTATTTTTCATCCGGTTCAGCCCATCCAGCTCTCCCGATGCGCCAAATTCAAAGCTTTCCGGATGCTTACACGATATATCGGCTGAAAAAAGCAAATTATTATCATAAATCGGCGGAATTGAAAGAGAGATCTATAGGAAAATATTGTATTTTTTTGTAGGAAATGTTAAATTTTCAGTAGAAAAAAGGTATATATTCCCAAATTAGGGAACATACACCTTTTCTGCTTATTTATAGAATGTGTTGACGACACAAAGGCCGGCACACAACCAGTGCCGGCCAACGAAACGCTTCTGGAATTAAAAGGGGAGATCGCCCGGTGCGGGGGCAAGATGAAGCTCGTCCAGCTTTTTGCGCAGCTTTAAAAAATCCTCAAATGCAGCGGGCTTATTGTTGGGGTTGCGCAGCAGGGCCGCCGGGTGCAGAGTCGCCATCATCAGCACGCCGTTTCGCTCGTAAAACTCGCCGTGCTCCTTTGTGATCTTGATATCCGGCTTTAAAAGCTTCATCGCCGCCACACGGCCCAGACAGACAATGATCTTCGGGCGCACCAGCGCAACCTGACTGCGCAGCCAGGGCAAACAGGCATCCTGCTCGTCGGGCTCCGGGTCACGGTTTTTCGGCGGTCGACACTTCACGATATTCGCAATATAAATATTGGTATGGCGGTCCAGGTCGACCGCCGCCAGCATTTTATCCAACAGCTGGCCCGCACGCCCCACAAAGGGCTCCCCCTGCAGATCCTCGTTTTCTCCCGGGCCCTCCCCGATGAACATTACATCCGCGCTGCGGTTACCCACGCCGAACACCACATTCGTGCGCTTTTCACAAAGGCCGCACTTGCGGCATTGCAGGCAGGTCGATTCCAGCTCTTCCCAAGTCATTTTCATGCTATCCTCCATCAGCAGGCTGAGCCTGCACCCATGTTGCGGGCAGCCTGCAAAAATAAATTTTCTATTCTATCGCAAAGGCTGCCGTACCTAAAAACTGCACACACCGCAAGGCAACCAGCCAGCCGCCTAAAGCATGGGGAACATTGCCTTTTCACCTGCCCAACGCGAAACCATACGGTAGCTCCTGTTGACTTTAGGCTTCCTGCGAAATGGATTCACCTAAAGGTTTCGCCGAATGGCGAGAGTTTTGACCCCATGATTGTGACAATCAACTTCCTGTTTTCACGCAGAAACAACCTTGACAAAATCTCCGTACCCAAAATACGAGCCAACGCGAGCGCTCTGAAAATGCCCGCCGACAGACGCGATTACAAGACTGATTTTCGGATGTAGTTCGGAGAGTGGGCATCTTTATTGGAGCGCCTTTACAGTAGCTTTCGTCAGTGTGTTCAGGAACCGTTCCCCCGAACGGATTCCAAAGGTATCCTTTGGCAGGCCTTTACTTACTTTTGCCTCGTTGCGAAAGTAAGTGCCTGCCCGGCATGAGGGGCAGACCCGCGCAAGCGGTCATTTTACGTAAAACAACCTGTGAAAAAACTTGCACTTTTAAAGCCAAAACAAAAAAGAAGTCTCCCTGCGAAACCAAAAAGCTATCAAAAAAAAACAAAAGTGACTCTTTGCGGTTATTATACCACAAAGCAGACATTTCCGGTTGCATTTTTTTCGTCCAACTGATAAAATGGAAGCGAAAAATCAAACGCTCCCCGCGGCAAATCGCAGAAAAGTGTTGTTTTTTTTTCAAAAATCGTTTATACTATTTTAGTTAGCTTATGAAAAAGCAAGGCAGAATTGCGTGCAATAGGATATGCGGGCGGGCGGGCTCTGTACGGCTGGCCGCCGTGAACCATGTCAGGCGGGGAACCGAGCAGCATTAAGCGGATTGGCCGGTGCGATGCAGGTTGTGTCTGTTCGTCCGCATATCCTATTGCATGTGTCGTCATTTTGGCGAACTGTCTTGCTTTCGGTTTATTCACGCAAAGGCAGGTGGACACATTCCGATGTATCAGGTTTTATACCGTAAATGGCGGCCCCGGCAGTTTTCAGATGTCGTAGGGCAGCCTCAGGTTACGTCCACTTTAAAGAATGAGCTGCTCTCCGGCCGGCTGGCCCATGCATATCTGTTCACCGGCTCAAGGGGAACCGGCAAAACTACCTGCGCCAAAATTCTGGCCAAGGCGGTCAATTGCCTGAATCCCCAGGACGGCGACCCGTGCGGAGAATGCGAAATCTGCCGCGGGCTCGACAACGGCTCCGTGATGGATGTGGTGGAGATCGACGCCGCCAGCAACAACGGTGTAGAGAATATCCGCACCCTGCGCGAAGAAGCGAATTTTACGCCCGCCGCCGCAAAATACCGGGTATACATTATCGATGAAGTCCACATGCTTTCGATCGGCGCGTTCAACGCCCTGCTGAAAACGCTGGAGGAACCGCCGGAGCACGTGATCTTTATTCTGGCCACCACCGAAGTGCATAAGCTTCCCGCAACGATCTTATCCCGCTGCCAGCGGTTTGATTTTCGCAGGATCGCACCGGCGGATATTGCGGATCGCCTCACCTACATTGCCGGCGAGGAAAATGCCAGCATTGAGCCGCAGGCGGCGCTGCTGCTGGCCAGACTGGCCGACGGCGCCTTGCGCGACGCACTCTCGCTGCTTGATCAGTGCCTGGGGCGCAGCCGCGACGTCACGGTGGACATCGTCACCCAGACCGCCGGACTGGCGGGACGGGAGCATTTGTTCCGGCTGGCGGACGCCATTACCGGAAAAGACGCAGCCACGGCGCTGCTGGCGATCGACGAGCTGTATACTGCGTCAAAGGACATGGCGCGGCTGTGCGAAGAGCTTTCGGGTTATTTCCGCGGGCTGATGCTGCTGAAAACCATGAAGGACGCCAGAGATATTCTGGCGGTTCCGGAAGAAGAATATCAAGCCATGTCCGCACGGGCCCTCCCCACCTCTCTGCCGGTGATTCTGCATTGTCTGGATACGATGCAGGACGCATTGGAGCGGATGTACCGTGGCGGCAACCGGCGGATTGAAATGGAAATGGCGGTTCTGCGCCTTTGCTCGCCCGAGCTGGATTCCGGCACGGACGCGCTGGTACGGCGGATTGCCGCGCTTGAGAGAAAGGGCATTGCCCCCGCGGTGCAGACGGCGCCACCGGAACCGCAGGTCCACCGCATACCGGAACCTGCGCCCGTTGCCGTGGCGGCTCCTGCTCCTTCTGTTTCCCCCGCACCCACGGTGCAGCGTCAGGAACCGGACGACGTACCTCCATGGATGGAGGAACCGCCGCCTGATCCGTATGAACCGGCTGTTCCCACACTGCCCTCTGTTCCCGAAGAGCCGGTGTCTGAGGAAGCCTCAAAACAGCCCGCCGTTTCGCAGGCTGTAAGGGAATCCGGCACATCCAATGCGCTCGAGGAGCTGCAGGATTCGGCCCGGCCGCTGGATGTATGGCCGGAAATTCTGCAGACGATGAAGGATTATTCGCGGGTCGTCGCCGCTTCGTTCGCAGGATCCACCGCCTATGTGAGCGGAGAATACGTTTTGATCGACGCACCCAGCCCCACCGCTCTTGAGCTGCTTCGCCGCCCCACCCAGCGGGATAAAATGCGCGACGCCATCAAGCAGGTAACGGGACGTACCTATAAACTGGGGCCATACAAAAAGCCCCAGACAGAACAGACAAAAGAACAGGACCCGCTCAAAGCCCTGGCGGAAAGCGCCGCGGCGGCGGGAATCCCAGTGATTCAACAATAACGGGAGGTTTCGACATGAAAGCAAGATTACCGGAAGGCTACGGCAAAGGCGGCGCCGCCAATTTACAGCAGCTGGCGCGGCAGGCCCAGAAGCTGCAGGAGGAAATGGACAAGACCACCACCGAGCTGGAGACCAAAGAGTACACCGCTACCTCCGGCGGAAACGCCGTAGAGGTTGTCGCCACCGGCAAAATGGAGCTGAAATCCATCACCATTAAACCCGAGGTCGTGGACCCCGAGGATGTGGAGATGCTTTCCGACCTGATTCTGGCCGCAACAAACGAAGCGCTGCGCACCGCCGCCGCCGACAAAAGCGAGCGGATGGAGGCCCTTTCGGGCGGCCTGAACGTACCCGGGATCTTTTGATCTATGTCCGCCTATTATGTGGCGCCCTTGGCGCGGCTGATCGAGCAGTTTGAACGCCTGCCCGGCATCGGCCATAAAAGCGCTCAGCGCCTTGCTTATTATGTTCTTGGGCTCTCTAAAGAGGAAACGGAGCAATTCACCGGAGCCATCCGGGAGGCCCACGAGAAAATCCATTACTGCAAAGAGTGCTGCAACCTGACGGATCAGGAGCTTTGCCCGGTCTGCCGCAGCGCCGGCCGTGACCGCTCGATCATCTGCGTGGTGGAAGACCCGCGCGACGTGTTCGCGCTCGAGCGCACCAACGAATACAAGGGCCTTTACCATGTACTTCACGGTGCAATCTCCCCCTTGAACGGTGTGGGCCCTGATCAGCTCTGCATCAAGGAGCTGCTGGCCCGCATGAACGACGAGGTCAAGGAGATCATCATGGCCACCAATCCCACGGTAGAGGGCGAGGCCACAGCGATGTATCTGTCGCGCCTGCTCAAGCCCATGGGCATCACAGTGACACGCCTGGCTTATGGCATTCCTGTCGGCGGCGATCTGGAATATGCCGATGAGGTAACCCTGACCCGCGCGATGGAGGGCCGAAGAGAAATTTAGAACGGAGGCTTTTTTGTATGGCCGAAAAGCTTGCAACCAAAACAATCGCTCAAAACAAAAAAGCTTTTCACGACTATTTTGTGGAAGAAAGCATGGAGGCCGGTATCGAGCTGGCCGGCACCGAGGTCAAATCCCTGCGCCAAGGGCGCGCCAACCTGAAGGACGCGTGGTGCTCGGTGGTAAACGGCGAGCTTCTTCTCAACGGCATGCACATCAGCCCATATGAGCAGGGCAATATCTTCAACAAAGACCCCTTGCGCGTGCGCCGCCTGTTGATGCACAAGCGCGAAATCATGCGGCTGTTCGGCCTTGTCAAGCAGGACGGCTACTCCCTGATTCCGCTGTCGCTGTATTTTAAGGGTTCCATGGTCAAGGTGCAGGTCGGTCTTTGCAAAGGTAAAAAGCAATATGACAAACGGCAGGATCTTGCGGCAAAAGCCGCAAAGCGCGACATCGAGCGCGCAATGAAAGACAAAAACAGGGCATAATATCTGAAAGAAGCCTGTATCTATATTTTTAATATGGGGATGCAATGGTTTCGACGGGGGTTGTGAGCCTAAGTAAGCGAGTAGCGGTGCGGAACCGCTATAAAATCCGCAAACTTAAAATTAAACGACAACAATAAAGTTGCATTAGCAGCCTAATTTAGGCTGCTCGTTCTTACCGGGAGTACCGCGGCCCGGATAAGGGCGTCATTTAGCGGTGAACATGAACCGGGCTACGCCTTTAACCCGGTCATGGCTTAAAGGCTACTGATGCACAGAGCCTGCCGACGGGCGCTGTGCGGAGGGAACGTTAAAACACCGGCTACACTCGTAGAAAGCTTTGGTAGGCGGTCTTCGGACAGGAGTTCGATTCTCCTCATCTCCACCAACCTTATCACTATCCGCATTGGCTCTTGGGCTGATGCGGATTTGTGCTGTAATAGGGGAAGATCGAAAAAATCGAATAAAACAATGAAGCGGCGCACTGAAATGATTTTCCGGTGTGCCGCTTTTATTTTTTATGATGTCATGACAATAAGGAAGCCAGATAAAAAACAGCTGCAGAGTTTATACCCTATCGGATTGATCCCAGATAGCAAAATGAAGTGATATGTTAGCGATTAAATAATTAACTGAGTCCCCAGCCGCACAATTGGTGGGGACTTGTTCTTTATAGCCCCATTCTTAACTGTTGGTAAATTTTATTCATTGTAATTACCGGGATTTTCAGGTAGGCTATTACATGGACATTACATATTTGGGGATGAAAATAATGAAAACATTTCAAAAAACGATTGCCTTTCTTTTAACTCTGATCCTATTGGTCAGTACGGCTACTTTTTCTTTTCCAGTATTGGCAAGCGCGGACACGACCGGTGATTTTGAAATCGACCAATTTGGGGTTCTCCGTGCCTATAAAGGGCTCGACGGCGCTGTTGTCGTTCCAGATGGAGTAACAGAAATTGGTTCCAGTGCTTTTTCCTACAGCAAGGTCACAACCGTGACGATTCCCAAGGGAGTGACATTCATTCGGAACGGTGCATTTCACAATAGTGCACTAACGAGCATCGTGCTTCCGGAGGGGATCACTACTATCGAGGATTCTGCCTTTCAGAACTGCGCACAGCTTGCCAAAGTGCAGATCCCCAAAAGCGTTACCCAAATCGGCCGGGACGCGTTTTCTGGGACCGCCTGGATGGCACAGTATCCAAACAACATGGTAATCATGAACGACATACTGCTGAATTACAAAAACAAAAATGCTGTTGCCGTCGTGCTTCCTGCGGGATTAAAGAAGATTAGCGCAGGCGCTTTGAGCGGCATGAAAAGCATGACGCATCTTTCCATTCCCAACACGGTAACCAGCATCGAAGACGGAGCCTTGAGCGGTTCATCGGCGCTAAAAAACCTGGTCGTTCCCGACAGCGTTACCCACATTGGAATGGAGGCATTTGCAAGCTGCTACAGCCTGGAGAACGTTACCCTTTCCAAGAACGTCAAAGTCCTGGATTATAGTTTATTTGAATGGTGTACTTCCCTGCAAAAAATCGTTATCCCCGAAGGGGTTACCCAGATTAAAAGTTATGTTTTTGAGAGGTGTACCTCGTTATCTGAGGTGACGCTGCCGAACAGCCTAATATCCATGGACGGTGCATTTTCTGATTGCTTCAGCCTGAAAAGTATTGTTTTCCCCGATAAAAATATGCAGCTTACTAATCAGTTTTACACAACGTTGAATCCAAAGAGGAATGATTTTACCGGTCTTCCCATTTATCCTGATTTTATTATTTATGGTAAAAAGGACTCTTTCGCATCCGATTACGCAAATTCGAATGGTTACAGCTTTCGTGTGATCGGAGAGGATATAATTTATCTGCCAAGTGGCGCACTGGGTTACAATGGAAGAGCTTATTACGGTGCAGTCACTATGGATACCAGAACGTACACAATGGCCCCCGGGAACATTTATGACATTGGCGTAAGGCTGGTAGGAAGTGCTCATGTCAAAATTCGCCGAATGACATCTTCGCGCGATGGCATCGCGTCCGTTCGCCAGCTGCCAAACGGCAATTACCGTGTTACCGGTCTGCGCCCAGGAACGACATATATCACTTATACGCTTTATGACCCTGAAAGCGGTAAGGAAATTACCCACGCATCCATTAAGTTTGATGTAGCAGCGGGTGTCAAACAGCATGGCGTAGCTTGCCGCCAGACCACCTACTTTAATTAAAACAAGACAATCCCCCGCAGCTGGAGTAAATCCGGTTACGGGGGATTTTTTTGTTTTATATTCTGATTGTTTAGTTTTCTTTACTATCCTCTTTCTTTTCCTGAATCGCGTCAATCAGATCATTAGCCTTTTCAGCAATCTTTTCTTTTACCTTTTCCCCAACCTCGGCTGCTTCGCCTTTTAAACCTTGCAGTTTTCCCTTTAGCTCCAACTCTTCGGAATTGACAACCTGTCCAGCAACCTCTTTTACCTTACCAATTATCTTGTCCACATTTTTTTCGATCTCGTTGCTCATTTTTATTCCTCCTTTGATGGGGCTTAATTATACTTTATTTATATACAACATAAATTTTTATAACCGTCCAATTATTTCTTCAAAATACGGTTTACTTGAAAAACATTTGTGGTCTGCAATGTACCATTACACAGCCGGACCTTTATCTATTCATATATACTCACTTACCATATATCAGCTGCATTTTAAAAGAATTACCGCTTAAATATTTCCGAATGGAATTTGCTTGGATGTTGCTCATTTTGCTAATTGCTCTGGGATAATACCTCTTTTATCAAGAACATAAGATAGTCGGGTTGAGAATTGATCCGGGTCTGATTCTGGAAATCTCTCGCAGCTTCTTTGAACACTACATACACCAGACAACCAGTTCATACCTGCATTCAGCGCCGTTGCGAGTTCGTATATCCTTTGACTTCTGGGGTTACCGTACCGCGTAAATAGGTAGCTAAGATATTTTATTGCAATTGATTCATCTACTAGCCCACTACCTCTTAAACTTTACCTTATTATAATAAATATACCTAAATACATATGTTTGGTGTGGAAAATGTAGATCGAATCATATTACACTTAGATTGCAACAGCTTTTACGCGTCTGTAAAGTTCCTGCACCGGCCAGAAATCCTGATAAGCCGATTGCTGTGGGCGGCGGCTCGGGGCAACGGTACGGAATCATATTGACCAAAAATGAGCAGGCGAAGAAATACGATATCAAAACCGGTGAGGCTCTTTGGCAGACGCGGCAGAAACATCCTGATGTGAGTGATTGCACCGACGTATTTTAGGTTATTCCAGCATTTTTCAGAGCTTTGTTATAAAGGTATTCCTTTCCCAAAGTATGTGACCATAATAATGTTCTAATCTGAACGCTCACTAAGATGCTATACACGAATCCAGCTTGGCAACATAAAATGATTCATAGGAGGATACCTTTATGAGTATATCATTGCAGGTTGAACGCTTAACAACGGGAACCGTTGAATCTAATACAAACGTCATCTTTGACTCAACACTGATTTCTATTGGGAATATCAGTTACAACAATGCCACTGGCGTTATTACAATACAAGAAGCGGGCACATATGAATTTGACTGGTGGGTAGCCACACAATCCTCTGTATCGACCATTGGCGCCGGATTTTCGCTGGTTTCATCGCAGGGAGACGTCATAATCGGTAATTCTCCCATCAAAACAGGTGAAGTAGTCGGAGTTGGCGTCATAGAGGTGGTAACAACCCCTGTAACCGTAGAACTGAGGAATAGCAGCAGCGCTACGATTTATTATTCAACCGTTGTCCCAATCAAAGCCTCTCTGGCTGTAATGGGAACAGATGATACGGGCATGACAGGTCCCACCGGTCCAACCGGTCCGGAAGGTCCTACTGGTCCAACCGGTCCAACTGGTGCAGCAGGTCTGGAAGGTCCTACTGGTCCAACCGGTCCAACTGGTGCGGCAGGCGCGGAAGGTCCCACTGGCCCCACTGAACCAGTTAATTAAGGAAAACTGCAAAAGCCCTTATTTTATACAGGATAAGGAGATACCAAAATAAAATATGAGCTATCACATTACACAGGATAACGCCCTATTGGACAAGCAGGGCGGTATTTCTGTGTTTGGATAGCGGTACTTCGGGACAACTTGGCCCGAAGTGGAAAGGGGGGATTATGTATCCCGGTGGGTCTGATTGAAAAATCAGGCCCTTTTTTCATGCCATAAAACAAATAAGGAGGAAAAGCGCATGGCAAATAATGAGCCAAACAAGCCTGATGAAGTGAACACCACCCCGGCGCAGGAAGCCAAAGCGGAAGAAAAAACCGCTCCTGCAAAGCCGCCCGAAGTCGGCGGCGAAGCCCCAGCCCCGGAAAACCCTACCGTGAAATCGGCTTCGCAGGACATAGGCAAGGACGGATTGGAGCCTCACGCTGACATTCCCGCCCCCGGTGATGTGGTGGTTTCCTTTGACAAAATCAATGAGATTGTTTCCGGGAAACAGGCGGCGGTAAAGGAAGCGGAGCAGACCGCCCCCGAAAAAAAGGACATGGAAAAATCAGCACACACCGAAAAAAAGGCAGAGCCAGAGAAACCCGGTATGGATAAGGGAAAGGAAAACGAGCCGAAAACGGCTAACAGCAAGCCCAAATCTCGCTCACAAAAAACCACTGAAAAAGCGGACAAAAAGCCTACTCGCCCTGCCAAACAGGAAAAAGCCCCAAAGGCTGTAAAACCGGAAAAGCCGGATAAACCGAAACAAGCCGCAGAAATTGGCGGCGGGGCTTCTGATTCCCCGCAAGCTACGGAACAGGCACAGCAGGAAACGCCGTCCCCTGCCCCGGAACTGCCGTCCGAACCGAGGGAAGCACCCCGCCCCGGCGAACAGGAACAGATTGTTTATCTCAATCTTTCCGAGCTTTTCGCTTTCAAAGATCACCCGTTTCAGGTTCGTAATGATGAAGAAATGGCGGCTATGGTGGAAAGCGTTAAGGACAAGGGCGTTACCCAGCCTGCCATTGTGCGCCCCCGTGAAGATGGCGGCTATGAAATCGTATCAGGCCACCGCCGCCAGAAGGCCAGCGAATTAGCCGGATTTGCGGATATGCCTTGTATTATCCGCAACATGACGGACGAACAGGCCATCACGCAGATGGTAGAGGACAACACCAACCAGCGTGAAAATATCCTGCCCAGTGAACGGGCCAAAGCCCTGCAAATGCAGTTGGAAGCCATCAAGCGGCAGGGCGCGCGAACCGGCAACGGGCAACGCTCCAATGAGGTTGTAGCAGAGCGCAACAAAATGACGGTCAAGCAGGTTCAGCGGTATATTAAGCTCAATGAGTTGGTTCCCGACCTTATAAAAATGGTGGACGAAAAGAAAATCGCGTTCACTCCCGCCGTGGAGCTTGCGTTCATCAAGCCCAAAAATCAGCGGTATATCGCTATCGCCATTGAGGGCCAGCAGTCGGCTCCCTCACTCTCACAGGCACAGCGTATGCGTGACCTTGACCAAAAGAAGTTGTTAAACCCCGATGTGATTGACGGAATCATGTTAGAAGAAAAAAAGGAGGCAGACAAAGTGATTATTTCAAGTCAGGAATTAAGCCAGTATTTCGGCAAGGAGAAAACACCTCGCGAAATGAAGGATACCATTATGAAACTGCTGGAGGAAAACAAGGCGAAGCTGAAAGAGGTTTCGGCTCCTCAAAAGAAAGCCGAACAGGAAAAATAAGCACTTCGGGTCAAGTTGGCCCGAAGTCGGTATATGCGGGGCTTTGCCCCGTGCCCCAAAGCTCTAAGGATAAATATATTCCCCGTCGCCGCTTATTGGGTAGCATAGCCGGGAAAATCGGTCAAGAGCTTGCCGCCGTAGGCGGTGCTTCGCACTCTTGACGGATTTCTCCCGGTTATGCTTTAAGGCAGTCAAGCGACGGGGATATATATTCCTTTGAGCTGCCCCCTTTCCATGAATGGAAAGGGCGGGGGGATAGGTTGACACATTCAGCGCAACAAGAACGGAGGTGCTTTTATAATGAAACGACCATTAGCATACATTACCGCCGCATGGTGCGGCAATCACGATATGGACACCAAACAGGCGGCGCAGTATTGCCGGGCAGCCTATGAAGCCGGGTTTTCCCCGGTTTGCCCGACCCTGTATCTTCCACTTTTTCTCAATGACGCAATCCCGGAGGAACATAAAAGCGGCATTGATATGAGCCGGGATCTCCTGCGCCGCTCTCATGTGCTTGTCGTATGCGGAAGCGATATTGACGAAAACGTAAAAAACGACATTGCCGTTGCCGGGCGGCTGAACATCACGGCAACCACGCTGGACGGGATTTTGACCGTGAAAACACAGGGGCAGGAAAAAGACTATGCTTGAAGCCTTTGTCACCAACCTTGGGCGGTATAATGAGGGATATTTGGACGGGGAGCCACTAAAGCTCCCTGCTACCACAGAAGAAGTACAGGCACTTTTGAAGCATATCCATGTAGACGGTGTGCGGTATGAGGAACTTTTCATTACCAATTATGAAACCGACCTTCCCGGCCTGCGTGACTGCTTGGGAGAATATGAAAGCATTGACGAGCTAAACTACTTCGCTTCTCTGCTGGACGATATGGAGGAATGGGAGTTAGAAAAGTTTTCGGCCGCTGTGGAACTTGGCAATCATACCGGAACTGTAAAAGATTTAATCAATCTGACACAAAACCTTGATTGCTACGAATTTTATCCCGGTGTTACTGACAATAAAGAATTGGGCTGTTATCTGATTGACGAACTTGATTGGGAAACAATCCCGGAAAGTCTGGAGCCCTATTTTGACTATGAAGCATATGGGCGAGACTTCTCAATAAATGAAGATGGTGCTTTTTATAAAAGCGGTTATGTTTCCAGAAATGATATGGACTTTACCGAGCATTACAGTGACAGGAGCGATATACCGGACGAATACCGAATTTTCGCTTATCCAAAGCCGGAAAAATCCATCAAGAAAACGCTGGAAAGCTACGGGAAGATGATAAGCGAAACCGTTCCCCAGGAGCGTTCCCGCCCCGTCAATGAGGAACGATAACCAACTTCGGGACAACTTGGCCCGAAGTGCGAAAGGAGGTAAACAGCCTATGGCAAAAACGAAAACCACCGCCGAGCCGATTTTAGAAAATGAGCATGTGAAAGAGCTTTTGGCGGTTCTGCGGGAACACAATTCCCCGTCCACAAAGGATTTTCTTGCGGTTCTGAATCAAGTCGGTGCAATGGAAAAACAGCTTGAAGCCGCTGTAAAGGAGCTTGCCGCCATGCGGCAAGAACTCCGAACAGCGCAGGAACAGAACCACCCGGTTAAGACCGCTTTGCAAAAAGCAGTCATTGTTATGCAGGGGCAGGTACTTGACTTGCGGGATAAATTAGCGGAGCTAAAGCAAAACGTCATAGACGGCTGTAAAAACGCCGTTGCCGCATGTAAGGAAACTGGCATTTCTGCTCTGGATAATGTAGCCCGGTTCTTCAAGGTACGCCCCATTCTGGAAGCCATGCGGGATATGCTCACAAAGGATATTCAGGTTGATGATAAGGCTATTGCCAAAATTGAAGCCATCAGCACGGAATACCATCAGGCCGGACGGCATTTGAAAAACATGGGTCGGGCCATGCTTGGCAGAGAATCGGCACAGGAAGCCAAACAGCCCGGCAAGCTGGCGGCGGTCATATCCGCTCCATTCCGGGCGGAGCGTTCCCATCTTTCCCGTATAAAAAGCCATGTGGAAAAATCCTTGAATACGTTGGCACAATTGGAGGAACGAGCGGCAGAGAAAAAGCCATCTATCCGGGAAGCTCTTGCCACTCACAATGAGAAAATCACACAGGTGCAAAAGGACGCTCCCACCCCTGAACGCCCCCACCCTGTCAATGCGGAGAGGTAGGCAACTTCGGCTTTTAGGGGGCCACGCAAAGCCGGTTAGGCTTTGTGGGGAGAGGAAGTGCAACGGAGCGGTGCGGACTTCGGGGCAATTTGGCCCGAAGTTGCATAGCGCAGTTTGCACTGACGAGGCCCGAAGTCCTCCCGCCTATGGGATTGTCCTATCTGGCAGGAAAGGAGGAATTTCATGCAGGAAGATATTGAACGCCGGACGGTTGCCCTATCGGTCAATACCACAAAGCTGACAGGGCGGACGCTGGCAAAGGTACTGGCGGCAGCACTCCGGCAGATACAAAAGGGCCATCAGAAGCGGCAGACCCCGCAGGGCAGACAGAGCGTTAAAAAGCTGATGAACCACGGCGTTTCGACCAACAGCCTTGATTTATCCGGGGATACGAAGCTTTTTGACCGTGTGACCCGGAAATACAATGTAGATTATGCGTTTCACAAAACCGGGCCGGACAAATATCTGCTTTTTTTCAAGGCCGGGCAGGCTGACGCAATAACCGCCTGTTTTGGCGAATACACAAAGCTGGTGCTGAACCGGGGCAAAAGCCGCCCCTCTATTCTGAAACAACTGAAAGCCTTTGCCGACAGGGAGCGTACCAAACCGCGCCAAAAGGAACGAAAACGGGAGGTGTCGCGAAATGAACGCTAAAATCCGTAAGTATGTGCTACCCAATGTCCCCTATCTGTTCGTGCTGTGGTTCTTTCTAAAGCTGGGCACAGCCTACCGCTTTGCGGCAGGTGCAGACTTCGGAAATAAGCTGGTGGGCATGATAAAAACCATAAGCCCGGCGTTTGCTTCCTTTGCGCCGGGCTTTGTGCTGTCCGACTGGCTCATTGGCCTTGCCGGGGCTGTCCTGCTCCGGCTGGTGGTATGGTATAAGGTAAAAAACGCAAAAAAGTTTCGGAGGGATGTGGAATATGGCTCGGCCCGGTGGGGAACGCAAAAGGACATAAAGCCCTTTATCGACCCCAAATTCGGCAACAACGTAGTACTCACAGGCACAGAGTTTCTTACCATGAACACCCGCCCC
>NZ_CBYL010000059.1 GCF_000577335.1 Faecalispora jeddahensis
GGGTGGTGCGCTGGATATTCACAAAGTTGACGAAAATACCCTGAGCGGTTTCGGGGCGCAGGAAGATTTCGTTCTTCGCGTCCTCGGTGACTCCCTGAAAGGTTTTAAACATCAGGTTGAACTTGCGGATGTCGGTAAAATTCTTCGAGCCGCAGTCGGGGCAGGCGATGCCGTGCTCCTGAATATAGTCGGCCATCTGCTCGAAGGTCATGCCGTTTGCGTCGCCGCCGGCCTCTTCAATCAGCTTGTCCGCGCGGTGGCGGGTGTGGCAGTCGCGGCAGTCCATCAGCGGGTCGGAGAAGCCGCCTACGTGGCCGGAGGCAACCCATACCTGCGGGTTCATCAGAATCGCGGAATCGAGCCCTACATTGTAGGGGCTCTCCTGCACGAACTTTTTCCGCCATGCCGCTTTTACATTATTTTTAAATTCCACTCCCAGCGGGCCGTAGTCCCAGGTGTTGGAGAGTCCGCCGTAAATCTCGGAGCCGGAATAGACAAATCCCCGGTTTTTACACAGACTGACAATTTTGTCCATCGTTTTTTCGCTGTTCTTAAGCATGTTTCATCCTCCAATTTCGGGACGCTGGCTGCGCCCCTTTATTTTTTCTGGTTGAAGATCAGCAGCTTGCTGAAAATGTAATTCAGAATGACCACAATCACGTTCATCAGGATTTTGGCCACCCAGAAGTTCCAGTGAAGTAAATCCACCAAAAGCCCCATGCCGAGGGTATCTACCCCCAGTGAAAACAGGCGTGCCCCCAGAAAAGACATTGCTTCCCGCAGCAGTACCGCGGGGGCCATGCTTTTGCTTTGGAACACGAACAGCTTATTGGTGAAAAAGGCAAACGCGACGGAAGCGACCCAGGCCAGCGTATTGGCCACGTACAGGTTCCAGTGCAGAACGTCGTACAAAAGGCCGGCCAGCAAAATATTGATCAGTGTGGTAAGAACACCGAATACCAGATAGGAAAGCATCTCCGGCGATGTGAGAAATCTCCACAGTTTTGTGAGTTTATTCATTTTGGGAATCCCTCCTGCGAGCCATACATTACAGTGTACCATTGTACAGCGTATCCTGCAAGTATATTTCCTGATATAATATATACCGCCTGAAAATAGCCGGCGTTCTTTCGTTTTAACGAAGGCGGGCGGGAAGAGGGGCGGTTCCCTGCCCATTTCAGTTATCAATGAATTTGTAACATGGCAGAAACGGAAAAGAAAGCGGGCAATTGCGGCGCCCTGGCGGAAAAGGGCTGCAAAGGCCCGCAGGGCGCATGCCGCCGGGCGAAAGCTTTAAAAAATATTCATCCTTTTTATCGCCCATTTTAGTATAATAATCTGGTATAATAACTGCAAAAGTGTTTGCGGCGATCATGCGCGGCGAATCGAGATGAAGCCGCGGTATGCGGCGCGGTGATTTTGAGGCTGCTTTTCGGCGGCGCTTTGCACCCCCCACGGCCATGAAAATGCCGCGGTAATGATTTTGAAGGCTCATACAAACAGGACGGAAGGAGTAGAATACTATGGCGGCAGGAAAAATTATGGTAGTCGACGATGACCAGAACATCTGCGAGCTGCTGCGGCTGTATCTGGAAAAGGAAGGCTTTCATGTGGCGATCGCCAATGACGGCAAAAGAGCGGTGGATCTGTTCGACGCGGAGAACCCGGATCTGATCCTTCTGGACATTATGCTGCCGGAGCTGGACGGGTGGCAGGTTTGCCGTGAGATTCGCAAGAAGTCTCAGTGCCCGATTATTATGCTCACGGCGAAGGGCGAGGTGTTCGACAAGGTGCTCGGTCTGGAGCTGGGCGCGGACGACTATGTGGTAAAGCCCTTTGAGGCCAAGGAGGTTGTGGCCCGCATTAAGGCGGTGCTGCGCCGCGTAGGCAAGAATGGCGACGAGTTGATTAAGGAAGTGAAGTTCGACAAGCTTTCGATCAACCTGACGAACTACGAGCTGCGCGTGAACGGCGTTCAGGTGGACACGCCCCCCAAGGAGATGGAACTGATTTATCACCTGGCCAGCAACCCGAACCGTGTGTTTACCCGCGACCAGCTGCTCGACGAGGTGTGGGGCTTCGACTATTACGGCGATTCCCGCACGGTAGACGTGCACGTAAAGCGCCTGCGCGAAAAGCTGGAGGGCGTTTCGGAAAAATGGGCCCTGAAAACCGTTTGGGGCGTGGGGTATAAATTCGAGGTCAAGGAATAAGTAGCGGCGCCGGATTTCCCGGCGGCAAAACTATCTTTTGCTCCCCGTGCGGGAAGATGGATTGAAATGGAGAAGGGGCGTCTCGCGGAGTGAAAAAAACTCTGTTTAAAAAGTATCTGCGCATCACACTGATGATTATTTTTGTCAGCTTTATCTTTCTGGGGGTGGTGATGATCACCTTCATTTCGCGCTACTGGCAGGACGAAAAGCGGGAGCTGCTCAGCAAAAATGCCCAGGGCGTTGCCGCCGTGGCATCGGAAAGCGTGATCATGATTCAGAACGACCAATACATGGTGGACGGCAAACGCATGCAGGCGTTTATCTCCGCGTTTTCGGTGAATATTGACGCGGACATTTTTGTAACAGATAAAAACGGAGCGCGGCTTCTTTCGGCTTATACCGGCAGCGGAGAGGTGGGCGCCGGCGCCGTGAGCGCAGACATCATGAAACAGGTGATCGGCGGCGGCTATATGGGCACCGGCACCCTCAAGGGCATTTACCAGCAGCCCCACTACATTGTGGGCGTGCCCATTCAGGTGCTGAGCGACAACGGCGCCACCGTGACGATTGGAGCGGTGTTCACCGCCTCCAGCATCTATTCCCTGCAGGTGTACCGCACCGAAGCGCTGCGGATGTTCCTGATCGCGGCGGCGGCGGTGTTTATGCTGTCGTTTATTATGGTGTGGCTGTTTTCGTACCGGCTGGTGCGGCCTCTGCATGAAATGTCGCTGGCGGCGCACAGCTTTGGCGAAGGAAATTTTTCGGTGCGCGTTCCGGTGACGAGCAACGACGAAATCGGCCAGCTGGCGCTGGCGTTCAACAACATGGCGGCTTCGCTGGCCTCCGGTGAAACGGTGCGCCGCAATTTTATCGCCAACGTATCGCACGAGCTGAAAACGCCGATGACGACCATTGCCGGGTTCATCGACGGCATATTGGATGGGACGATTCCGCCGGAGCAGCAGGAAAAATACCTGAAGATTGTTTCCACCGAGGTTAAACGCCTTTCGCGGCTGGTGCGCACCATGCTCGATCTTTCGCGCATCGACAACGGCGAGCTGAAGCTGCGGCCTGGACGCTTTGATCTGACGAACACCATCTTTTCGGCTCTGCTTTCGTTTGAAAAGGCGATTGAGGACAAGCACCTGGAGGTGCGCGGACTGGAGGATGCGGAAAGCCTGTTCGTCGACGGCGACCCGGATATGATTCATCAGGTGATGTATAATTTGATTGAAAATGCCGTAAAGTTTACCAACAACGGCGGATACATCGAGATTCATGTGGAGGATAAAGCCGACCGGGACATCGTTCGTGTGAAGAACAGCGGCGCGGGAATCCCGCCTGACGAGGTCGACATGATTTTCGAGCGTTTTTACAAAACGGATAAATCGAGAAGCTACGATAAGAACGGGATGGGGCTTGGCCTGTATATCGTACGCACCATCATCGGGCTGCACGGCGGCGAGATCACGGTTTCGAGCGTGGAGAACGAATACTGCGAATTCCAGTTCTGGCTGCCGAAAAACAAGGAAAAACAGATCAAGGCCGAGGCTGAGGATGCGCCGTTTAAGGAGCTTTCGAAGGATAAAAAGGAGCCGAAGGGGTAAACCATTTTACGGGGGGATGAGCATGGACGATTTTCAGTGGAAAAAACCCGACGGGCAGGGAGAAGCCGACGAGGCAGAGAAATCCCAAAAGCCCTGGCCGGATACTTTGGAAGAGTTTTTCTTACAGAAGGAAACGCATTCCGAAAGCGCGGCCGAAGAGGAAAAGGATCCCCCGCAGAGCAGCCTGCCGGATTTGGAGCGGACAGATTCGCAGGGGCCTAGTGATGATCCGGCCGGAGAGCCGGATGCAGGTTCCGATTCAGATGCGCCGATTCCGGAAGCGGAGGAACCTCCCCCGGCACAGCCGGAGAAAGAGAGTTCCGCCGCGGATAGAGCGCCCGAAGAGGTGCACGAAGAGAACCCGAACCCAGAAACAGACGCACCGGGTGAACCGCAGAAGAACCCCGCACAGGAACAGGAGAATCCCGCGGCGGAGCAGCCAAGGCCGCCGTATGGTCCTTATGGTTCCGCGCAGAGCGAGGGACGGCAGGATACCGCGCCGGGCCAGTGGGCACCGCCGTATAACCCCTATGGTTCCGCGCAGAGCGGAGAACAGCAGAACCCTGCACCGGGTCAGCCGCCGCAGGCACCGTACGGGTATCCGCAAAACGGATGGCAGCAGTATCCGGGTTACCCGCCATACCCGCCGTATGGGTATCCGCCCTATCCGCCGCAGGGGCAGCAGATGCCGTTTGGCTATCAGCCCCCGCGGGTCTATGCGCCTTACGGGCAGGGAGCGGGCAAAGGGCCGTTTCATCAGCCGGAATATACCCCCAAACCGCCGAAGAGCAGGGGCTACCGTCTGTTTATCGGCGCGCTCGTGACTTTAACCGCCGTTTTTGTGCTTGGGTTTTTCAGCCTCAGCGTTTATACGGCGCTTTCTCCGGAGAAAAACGATTCCTCGGCTTCTTCGCAGCCGCCGCAGGGGCCTTCCGAGGCGCCGCCGGAATCTGCGGAGCCTTCTCAGAGTGTGGAAGACGCGGAGCCTGCGCCGACCGGAACGCTGGCCGACCCCAAATTTGCGGGATTGGCGATTGCGTCTGCGCCCACGGGCGGGGAGAGCACCGCGAAGGAGATTTACGCGAAGGTATCTCCCTCCATTATCGGTGTGGTCTGCGAAACGCAGGAAGGGACCAGCTCGGGATCGGGGATCATCTGCCGTTCGGACGGCTATATCATCACGAATTCGCATGTGATCAAGGACTCAAAAAACCATTCGTTGCTGCGCGTGATTCTGCATGATAACAGCCAGTACAATGCGGCGGTGGTTGGCTTTGACAAAACGACGGATCTGGCGGTCCTGAAAATCAATGCAAAAAATCTGCCTGTGGCTGCTTTCGGAAATTCCGATTCACTGGCTGTCGGCGACTGGGTTCTGGCAATCGGCAACCCGGGCGGCATGACCTTTGCCAGCTCGCTGACCCGCGGCGTTGTTTCGGGTCTGAACCGTTCGGTGGGATACAGCGACAAGGCGAACATGACGTATATTCAGACCGACACGGCGATCAGTCCCGGGGCTTCCGGCGGCGCGCTGCTGAACCTGTACGGACAGGTGGTCGGTGTGAACACCTCGAAGCTTGTGGCGGAGGGCTATGAGGGAATGGGCTTTTCCATCCCGATCGCGCGCGCCAAAAGCATTGTGGATGACCTGATCAAGAGCGGGTATGTGTCCGGGCGGGCGCGTCTGGGCATTGGTGCAAATCAGGTGACCAGCTTGCAGCAGCAGCTGGGCTGGCCCCAGGGGGTGGTTATCGTTTCCATCGATTCCGAGAGTGCGTTCCAGGGGACAGAGGCGAAGGTGAACGATATTATTACAAAGGTGGACGGCACGTCGATCTCGACCATGACGGAGCTGTACCAGAAGCTGGGTCTGCATAAGCCGGGGGATACGATGAAAGTGACGCTTTACCGGCCGGGCGCGATTGGCCAGCAGGGCAAAACCTTTGAAGTGACAGCTACGCTGTTGGCCGACAACGGAGAAACACAGCAGAGCGTAAAATAAACCGGGTCTAAAAACCCGGCTGAATAAAAAGCGCACCAGATCGGGATTTAAAACCGATCTGGTGCGCTTTTTATGAATCTATCAGGAGGATATGTCTGAAGCAGTTTGTTTTTTCTCACAGCATCGGTGCAAGCTCGGCGGATTCTTCTTCCGAAAAGAGGTCGGGCTCGTCGGAGAAAAGCGGAAAATCGGAATACCCGGAATCTTCTGGGAGGTCGGAGATCTGCACGGGTTCGACGGTGGCCCCTCCTCTTAGCTGAAACACGTTGACCAGGCTGAGCATGATTTCGGACTGACCGGACAGCTCTTCACTGGCGGCTGCGCTTTCTTCTGCGGTAGCGGAGTTTGTCTGTACGACGCCGGAAATCAGATTGATACCTTCGTTGACCTGATCGATCGCGCCGGTCTGCTCCTGTGAGGAGACCGCGATATCCTGAATCAGAACGGTGACGTCGGAGGACCTCTTTGCGATTGCATCAAGAGACTTGCGTACCTTGTCCACCAGCGTGGTGCTGTTTTGGATGGCGGAAAGGGTGTTTTCGACCAGAGAAGTGGTGTTGTCGGCAGCCTGGGCGCTTTTGCTTGCCAGGTTCCGGACTTCCTCCGCCACGACGGAGAAGCCTCGTCCCGCGGAACCGGCCCGGGCGGCCTCTACCGCTGCGTTCAGGGCCAGAATATTCGTCTGGAAGGCAATATCGTTAATGGTTTTGATGATCTTGTTGATTTCGGTAGAGGTCTTTTCCATTTCAGACATCGATCCCACAAGCTGCTGCATCAGCGTGTCGCCGTCCTGAATCACGCGGGCTGTTTCATCCGCATGCGAGCTGGCGGTTTGCGCGTTGGAAGAATTGGCCTTTACCTTATCGGAAATTTCACTGATGGTGGCGGCGAGTTCTTCAATCGAGCTGGCCTGCTCTGTCGCCCCTTGCGACAAAGTCTGTGCACCCAGGGATACCTGCTCTGCCCCGGTAGAAACCTGGCTGGCGGCAACTTGAACCTGTGAAAGGGTGCTGTTCAGGGAATCCACAATGGAGACCAGCGCCTCCTTGATCGGCGCAAAATCATTTTTGTAATCGACGTCAACGGTTACGGTCATGTCGCCCTTTGAAATGGCGCCAAGCACGTACGAAATGTTGTCGATGTAAGCTTTCAGATTCCCGGATACGGTACGCATGCCTTCTGCCAGAACCCCCAGCTCATCTTTTGAGACATAGGGGATATCCACATCCAGCTCTCCCTCAGAGAAGCGGAGCATGGCGGACTCGATCTGCTTGATCGGCTTTGTGATGATACGGACAATATAGATACAGATCAAAATGATAAAAACGAGGATGGCGGCGCTGAAAATGGCAATGATCTGATACGTTTGCTTTTCGGTTTTGGAAGCGCTGATATAAAATTGGTTCGCCACGGATTTAGAGGATGAACTGAGTGTGGAAGAGAGAGTTTGGGAAGCGTTGGCAATCGTAATAAAATCGGAGTAGTACAGCTTTTTTGCGGACTCCACTTCTCCGCGGCTGTACATGTTCTGCAGCTGCTCGCTCAGCCTTTTTAAGGTGGTCGAGTTGGCGATCAGCAGATTCAGCTTGTCCTGATTTTCTTGTAAGGTGAGATTGTTTTTAAGGATCGCTATGTCAGACTGCATTGCCAAGTCTAGCCTTCTCAGTTCGGATTGGTAGCCGACAATGGAGTCCTGATCGTCGTTTGTCAAATACATCAGCAGATATTTCTGCTGTGCGTTGAGCGATTTGTTCAAATCTTCCGATGCGGTTACGGTTTGATACGGCCCTTGATAGAAGCTGTTCAGAGAGTTTGCAATCGATTTCATCCCGAACATGACAATACAGGCGATCATCACACTGAATAAAACGACAACTAAGGTAAAGCTGACAGTCAGTTTTTTGGGAATGGATAGATTTTTCATGAGGGCCCTCCAAAGCAACAATTTTTATCTTAGCCGCAAAGTCATTCGGCAATAGTCTCAAAAAAATAAAATTGATTGTTAAAATTTTCCAATATGTGACTGGGACAATTATATAAGACTTGTCGAACTCTGTCAATCTGGAAGCGGGAGAGGGGCAGACAAAAAAACTTTGCTATTTTTGTAAGGGCTTACAACAATTGATAAAAACGTGGTGCGATCCGACGAAAAAACCGGCCCAAATCGCTTTTTGATTCAGGTCGGCCGTTGTGAAATTTATTTTATAGAAAAATTTTATCTCTAAAATGAAGGATTTTGGATTAAGAGACATCGCTTGTTTCGAGTACCTTGCAGGAAAGGAAGTAAGAGCCCCAGAACAGCAGGAGCGCAAAGAAAAGACCGAAAACTGGAGCCTGGTGGAAAACCAAAGTATTAAGAAGGAGCAGAATTTCCGTATTACGACCGATAAGACCGAAAATCAAGTCAAAAACATTCAATAAAATATAGCAAAGAACCAGAATCCAGATCGCGTCCTGCGAGCCCTTTCGGTAGGCCGCCGGTAAAAAGGCACTGAGCAGCAGAAGCGTGAGACCGATCATCCCGCAGTGCTCGAGAAATACTTCCTGAGTAAAACCATAGGAAAATCCAGAGAGAGAGAAACCCAGCAGGTTGCCCGTAAGGAGAATACAGGACAGAAACAGGTACCGACTGCGCACCAGCAGTCTTTTGTCCACCGGAAACGACAGTACATAGACATTCCACTTGTTCCTTTCGTCCCTCTGAAAAGCAAAATAAGCCGTTATCAAAGTAAGCCAATGCGTCGAAGCCGAAACGATGAAGCCATAGGCAAAATCTTTTTCTCCCAGCCGATTGAGAAAGATCCAGACGCCAACAAGGGAAAACACGATTAAAAACAGTCCGGCGAGCAGAAATTTGCGCAGATGGATAAAATCCTTATAAAGTAAGCCTTTCAAAGTGATTTACTCCTTTCTTTGCAGAAGCTGCGGATGCAGGGAAAAGAATGCGGAGAGATATGATTGGTGGGAACTGTATGGGTACCTTCCGCTCCCCGCGATTCCGCAGAAAAGTAACCGGCCCCTTCCTTTACTGGACATCCTTCTGTTCCATGATTTTACAGGAGATCAGATAGGATAGAAAGAATAAGAGAATACAAGCCCCGAAGGCTGCCGCTACCAGAAAAACAATGGACAGATCATCTGGTCCGGAGATTGAGAACGGCAGTTTTTGCAGAAGATAGATCAGTAGAAAGACAAGCAAAAAAACGCCCATCAGCAGGATCCGCGCGGTCTGGGTGCCAAAGCGGTACATCAGGGGAGCCAGAATGCCGATTAGAATGAACGACATCCCAATAGAGCTTAGAATTTGAAGAATGGTTTCCGCATGGAACAGATTGCCTGCAGCCGCCGAGAACGCGAAGGAAAGGCAAGTGGCCACAAGGATTGCCAACAATAAGTAGACGTACCTGCCGAGTACCAACAGACGCTTGCTGACCGGTAAGGAAAGTGCGTAAAGATTCCACTTGCAGGCTTCGTCATATGCAAACAGATTGATGGACAAAAACACTGTGAAATAAATGGTCATGAAAGACAACGTCCCGTCACCGAGAAGGGAATAATCGGAATGCACCACCATTGAGATGAAAAACAGCAGCAAAAGAATCGCGCTGAAAGCCAGAAGGCTTCGTTTGGAGATCATGAGATCCTTCATCAATAAACCTTTCATCGTTTTTGCTCCCTCCCATAGAACACCATAATGTCGTCAAGACTGGCCGGGTCTACCATCAGCCCGGGGTGGCGCTTTACAAATCCCGGCCGGTCTTTGATCAGTGCCTCGCAGCCAAAGGAATTCTTTCGGCTGCGCAGATAATCGCTTTTCGGCAGGCGGCCGAATTCCTCCGCGCCGCACTTTACAACGCCATAAGAATCCATGATTTCATCCTTTGAGCCGCTCAGCAGTATTTTGCCTTCGTGAATGAAGGTGACATAATCCGCAATCCGCTCCAGATCGGCGGTGATGTGCGAGGAGAAGAGCACGGCATGCTCTTCGTCCTGAATGAATTCCAAAAGCAGATCAAGGATTTCGCTGCGCATCACAGGATCGAGCCCGCTGGTGGCTTCATCCAGGATCAGGAGGCGGGGATGGTGAGCCAGCGCGGCGGCAATCGAAAGCTTCATCCGCATTCCTTTGGAAAAATCTTTGATCAGCTGATCACGCGGGAGACTGAATTCTTCCAAATAGGACTGGTACAGCGGTTCATCCCAGTCTTTGAAAAATCTTTTTAGCAGATCGCTGATATGCCGGGAATGGAACTCGCCGGGAAAATAACAGTCGTCGAATACCACGCCAATCTGTTCTTTGATTTTGCGCTCTTCCTTTTGCGCGTTGGAGCCAAAAATCCGAATCTCGCCGCCGTCGGGCTTCAGCTCATTTAAAAGCAGTTTAATGGTGGTGGTTTTACCGGCGCCGTTTTCGCCTACCATCCCCATGATGCTCCCGCCGGGAATCAAAAAACTGACATCCTGTAAGGCAAAGGAGGGAAAACGCTTCGTCAGGCCGCGTACTTCCAGTAAATTCTTCATATCGATTCTCCTTTATAAAGTTGATTGAGAAGTTCAGAAAGCTGTTCAAGGGAAATAGAGCCGGCCTGTGCCAGCCGCACGGCCTGTGAGATCAGCTCCCTGATCTGGCGCAGGTGTTCCTCCTGAATGGCCGAAACGTTGCGTGCCGCGACAAAGCTGCCTTTGCCGGCCCGGGTGATCAGGAAGCCGTCGCGCTCTAGATCTTCATAAGCACGCTTCGTGGTGATCACGCTGATTTGCAGTTCCCTGGCCAGTACGCGCATCGACGGCAGAGCGTCGCCCTCTTTCAGCTTGCCGCTGATGATCTGATTTTTCACTTGGTGTGTGATCTGTTCGTAGATGGGTCTGCTGTCTGAATTGCTGATGAGAATATCCACGGCGCTCTCCTTTCCGAATACTGTATATATACTATATATACAGTATGGCGCGATCGTGTGAAAATGTCAAGTGTTTTTTCTGGGAAAAGAAATCCAAATATACATATAGTATATATTTTGAATGATTCTACAATTTGTGCTCTCTTTTTCCCTGCTTCGCGGAAAAATAAAAAATATTTTTGAATGCTTTCTCTTTCAGGGGAAAGTTTTTTTATTTTGTCCGGGGGAGTCAGAACCTGCCGATCCCGAGAAAACACGAAGCAGCTTTGTCAGACCATGCAAGGAATGGTAAAGATTGCGTTGGTCGGTAGGAATGGCGAGGAACTTTGTCACAAAACAAGACAATGAGACGGGGAAGGAGGGCGTATGACGGACCCAAATAAGGCGAAGCGAAAAATTATGCGGGGCTACGACAAGCTGGCGTTTGGCGGGGTTGCGGACGCCGTGCGGCTGATGTTCTGCGACGACCCGGATCAGCTGGAGATTCGCGGGATGGATTTATTCAATGTGGCGGAAATCAAGCGCCCGAAAGGCGGTGGAATGGAGATCAAGTTTTTTGACCGCATCAAGGCGCTGCAATGTTTGGAGCAGATGAATGAGAATCGCGGGGAGGGCCCGGGCGGCTTTTACCGTGCGCTTGAGCAGAGCGTGCGCAGTTTTGAGCCGAATTTTCCGGAGGAGGACTGAGTTTGGAGTTTCACCCTTTTTCGAAAAAGCAGCTTCAGGCGCTGAGCTGGTGGTGCCGGGGCAGTCCGTTTGAGCATTACAGCGCGGTGATCTGCGACGGAGCGGTGCGAAGCGGTAAGACACTCTGTCTTGGAATTTCCTTTATCGCGTGGGCGTTTTACCGGTATGATGGCCAGTCATTCGCGCTGTGCGGGAAAACCATTCGTTCCCTGCGGCGGAATCTGGTCGTGCCCCTGCTGCCGGTGCTGCGGGAAAACGGCTTTGAATGTTCCCTGAAGCTTTCGGAGAATCTGCTGACCATCTCGGCGGGCGGGCGCGAAAACCGCTTTTACCTGTTTGGCGGAAAGGATGAGTCCTCCTCCGCACTGATTCAGGGCATGACGCTCGCGGGAGTTCTGTTCGACGAGGTGGCCCTGATGCCCCGCTCGTTTGTGGAGCAAGCACTGGCCCGCTGCTCGGTGGAGGGCTCGACCTTTTGGTTTAACTGTAACCCGGAGCATCCGCAGCACTGGTTTTACCGCGAGTGGATTCAGAACGCCGCGAAAAAGAACGCGCTGTACCTGCATTTTCAGATGGAAGATAATCCGTCGCTGTCCGAGGCGATGCTTGAGCGCTACCGGGGGCTGTATTCCGGTCCATTTTACCGGCGCTTTGTGCTGGGGGAGTGGGTGGCCGCCGAGGGACTGGTGTACCCTTTTATGACGCAGGAGCAGTTTTGCCCCGTACCGCAGGGGACGTTGGAACGCTATGTGATTTCGTGTGATTACGGCACGGTAAACCCTTCTTCCTTCGGGCTGTGGGGAAGCCAGAACGGCTGCTGGTACCGGATTGCGGAATATTACTACGATTCCCGCAGGGAAGGTTTTCAGCGCACGGACGAGGAACATTACGCCGGACTGTGCCAGCTCGCCGGGGGCAGAAAAATCGAATGTGTGGTGGCCGACCCCTCCGCCGCGAGCTTTATGGCAGTCATCCGCCGCCACGGAGAGTTCCGGGTGATTCCGGCCAGAAACGATGTGCTGGACGGAATCCGTCAGGTGGCGGCGGCGCTCAAGGCCGGGCAGCTTTGCATTTGTGACACCTGCGCCGACGCGATGCGAGAATTCGCGCTGTACCGGTGGAGTTCCGACTCCACACGCGACGCGCCGATCAAGGAAAACGACCACGCCATGGACGACATTCGGTATTTTACCGCGACAATATTACAGCAGGACGCGGGGGGCTGCTTTGCGGTAGCTGCGCCGCGCCGGACAGGAGAGTATGATGGGTTGGTTTAAAGCAAAGAAAAGCCCGCCTGCCGTTCCTGCCATGCAGACAGCCCCGCGTTCCGGGTGGCAGGCAGGCTGGGAATGGAATCGGTACGCGCCGCTCGCGGGCGGGGAACAGCGTCTGTATGGAACGCTGCGGGAATCGGTGCCGATCATTTCCGCCGCGCTGGAAAAGACAGTGCGGCTGATCGGCACCTTTCAGGTGGAGTGCCCGGACGCTGCCGCACGGCGGGGGCTGACGGAGTTTTTGAGGCATGTTCCGGTGGGCGCGGCACAGGCAGGAATCCAGAGCTTTTTATGCACCTACCTTGACCAGCTGCTGATGTACGGCACCGCTGTCGGGGAAATCCTGCTGAGCGCGGACGCCTGCGGAATCGTGGGGCTTTACAATGCCCGGCTGGAGCATCTGGAGCTGTGCCGGGGAGAAAATCCGCTGGAGGTGCAGCTGTGTGTGCGCGGGCCGTCGGGAGAGGCTGTGCCGGTGAAATACCCCAATCTGGTGCTGCTGTCTGCGCTGAATCCCGAGCCGGGGGAGGTGCGCGGCGTATCGATTCTGCGGGGGCTTCCCTTTTTAGGGGAGGTTCTGATGAAAATTTACCATACGATCGGCGTCAACTGGGATCGTGTGGGAAATACCCGTTTTGCGGTGACCTACAAGCCTTCCGGCGAGGGGGACCGGGCCTATGGCGCCGAGCGTGCCAGGCAGATCGCCGACCAGTGGAGCCGCGCAATGCAGCCGGGGGCCGGGGTGAGTGATTTTGTCGCCGTGGGCGACGTGAGTATCCGGGTGATCGGCGCGGACAATCAGATTCTGGACAGTGAAATCCCCGTGCGCCAGCTTTTGGAGCAGATTGTGGCGAAGCTGGGCGTGCCGCCGTTTTTGCTGGGGCTTTCGTGGTCGTCGACCGAGAGAATGTCCTCCCAACAGGCTGATATTCTCACCAGCGAGCTGGAAAGCTACCGCCGCCTGCTCGAGCCGGTGATCGAGAAAATCTGCCGGATGTGGCTTTTGTTGAACGGATATTCCGAGCGGATGGAGATCATCTGGGAGGATATCAGCCTGCAGGATACGGTGGACCTGGCGGGGGCAAGGCTCAAAAATGCGCAGGCGGCGAAGCTGGAATGGGAAGTTCAGAAGGAAAAGGAGGGGAGAGCATGAGAGAAGGCTATGTGATCAAAAGCGCGCAGAGCGCGGCTTCTGTGGAGGAGCTTCGGCAGATTGGCCGCTACACCCGGCGGGAATTTTCACCCGAAGAGCTGTATGTGTTTTCGGTAGTGCTGTGCGATAACGAGATCGACCGCGATTTCGAGCGATTCACGATCCCGGCGCTGCACCGGCTGGGGGAGTTGTTCCTCGGCAAAACGGGTCTGTTCGACCACAGCATGAAAAGCGGCGACCAGACTGCCCGGATTTTTTCGACCCACGTGGAAACCGACCCGCAGAAAACGACACAGGCGGGCGAGCCGTACACCCGGCTGGTGGCACGGGCTTACCTGCCCAAAACGGAGAAGAACGCCGATTTGATTCTGGAGCTGGAATCGGGAATCAAAAAGGAGGTCAGCGTGGGCTGCGCGGTGGGGAAATCCACCTGTTCCGTCTGCGGTGCGGATCGCGTGAAGCAGGCGTGCGGGCATGTGAAGGGGCGCAGCTATGGCAGCGAGGGGCGGGAGAAAATCTGTTGTACCGTACTCGACCAGCCGGCGGACGCCTACGAATGGTCGTTTGTGGCGGTGCCTGCCCAGCGGGCGGCC
>NZ_CBYL010000060.1 GCF_000577335.1 Faecalispora jeddahensis
CTGCGCTTGTCAGGTCCTTTACAACCTCTCCTGCCAGAATCAGCCCGGCCACGGAGGGGACGAACGAAATGCTGCCCGGCACCTGCCGGCGGATGGTGCATTTGCGTTTGGTGTCCGGCGGGCAGATGCAGTGGTGCTTGCAGCTGTTCGCATCGTCGTCGATGGGAGTCAAGGGCGGCTCTTTGGAATAGACCACCTTCAGGGAATCGATGCCGCGCTTTCTCAGCTCGCTGCGCATGACGCGGGCCAGCGGACAGACGGAGGTTTTGTAGATATCCGCAATCTCAAAGCGTGTGGGGTCTAGCTTGTTTCCGGCCCCCATGCAGCTGATGATCGGCACATTCGCGGCCTTGGCGCGCTCAATCAGCACCAGCTTAGAAGAAATCGTGTCGATGGCATCCACCAGGTAGTCGTACCCGCTCAAATCAAACTGATCGGCATTCTCCGCTCCGTAGAATACCTCGTGAAGCTCTACCTGTGCCTTGGGGTTGATGTCGAGAATGCGCTCACTCATTACCTCAACCTTTTTTTTGCCGACCGTTTTTCTGGTGGCGATGATCTGGCGGTTGATATTGGTCAGGCAGATGCGGTCGTCGTCAAACAGCGCAAAGCTGCCGACCCCGGAGCGGGCAAGAGCCTCCGCGGTAAAGCCGCCTACTCCGCCGATTCCGAAAATCGCTACCTTTGCCTGATGTAGGCGCTGCATACCCTCTTCTCCTAACAGGAGCTGTGTTCTTGAAAATTCGTTGAGCATTCTGGATTCCTTTCCTGTTTGCCGTTTTCTGCACGGCAAGGTCTGTGTGATCAAAAGTAATATGAAAAAGCGTTCTATTTTACTGACAGTCCCATGCCGGTAGGATCGTTGCCCAGAACTTTCCGTTGAGCGGCGGCGGGGGAATATGGTACCATCAATACAGTTGTCCCGCCGCCCGAAGCTTTTCTTGGGCTTACGGCGTGAGGTTATTATATCATCCGTTTCTTAAATCATAAAATGCGAAGCAAATCAAGTTTCGCTTTACTCCGGAACGATGATTCAATGCTCTCTCAGCCGCCAAAAGCTTTGCTTTTGCTTGCGGCGTGAGGTTATTCTATCATCCGTTTTTGAATCATAAAATGCGAAGCAAATCAAGTTCGGTTTTACTTCGGAACGATGATTCAATGCTCTCTCAGCCGTCGAAAGCTTTGCTTTCGCTTACGGCGTGAGGTTATTATATCATCCGTTTTTGAATCATAAAATGCGGAGCAAATCGAGTTTGGTTTTACTCCGGAACGATGATTCAATGTTCTCTCAGCCGCCAAAAGCTTTGCTTTTGCTTGCGGCGTGAGGTTATTATAACGCATTTTCTGCCCGTGGTAAATACCTTTAACGGGTGGACTGATACACCAGTGACGCGATAATCAGCTGCGCCAGAATGATGAGCGGCAGACCCAGCATAAAGCGCTTGTGCTGGGTTTTGTGGCGGATGATGTGCATCGTGACCAGCATGGCGGGTGAACCGCCGAGAATCGCGAGGGTGAACAGGTTCTTTTCCGGAACACGCCGCCCGTGCGTGCGGGCCTGTTTTTTATCGTATACCGTAACCGCGGCGGCGATCAGATTGATCACGCCCAGGTACAGAACGATTCCCGTCGGGTGTGAGAAAATAAGCTCAAACATATTCGTGCTCTCTTTCTTGTCCAATTTTTTGCTCAAATAAGAGCGGACAGGTCTTTTTTGGCAGATGGCGCATTATAAATATAGAGAACGGCAGCGGACAGGTTCTAGTGATGTCATTTTTAAAAAGCTGTTGATTTCGCGTACAGTGATTCTGAAAGCGAATTGATTTTCAAAAAAGGGAGGATTGTAAAAATGAAACACGAGCGTCTTTGGCAGGGCTACGGGGCCAGCGTGGCGGCGGTAGCTTTGCTGATTGCCTCGGTTCTTCTGACCATGGCGGTGCAGGGAGGGCCTCCCGGGCAGGGACAATCAGGTCCGGAGTCATCCGGCCAAACTTCCACGGCGTCCTCTGCGTCGGAGTCGTCCAGCTCCGGCACCAATCCGGTGAACACGGTTCCGGGGGACGAAATGCGGGCTGTGTGGGTCCCTTATATGAGTCTGGCGATGAATGCGGAGGCAGACCAAAGCCAGGCGGCTTTTCAAAAAAAATTCGATGCGATTGTGGCAAATGCCAAAAGCAAGGGAATGAATACCCTGATTGTTCACGTGCGCCCGTTCGGCGACGCATTGTATCAGTCGGATTATTTTCCGTGGTCGCATATCTTAACCGGAATGCAGGGGGTCAACCCAGGGTACGACCCGCTCGCGTATATGGTGCAGGCCACGCACAAGGCGGGCCTGAAAATCCACGCGTGGGTCAATCCGCTTCGCATTCGGACAAACAATACGCCCACGGCGCTCGCACAGAACAATCCCTATAACAAATGGCAGCTCCAAAAGCTTTCGGGGCGGACGGTGACGCTCGATAACGGCGTTTATTATAATCCTGCATATCCTGAGGTGCTCAAGCTCATTACCGACGGCGTGGCCGAAATCGTAAAGAAATACGATGTGGACGGCGTGCAGTTCGACGATTATTTTTATCCCACAGAAAGCAGCATCTTTGATACCGGCTCCTACGGGGCCTATCTGGCCGAGGCGAAGAAGAGCGGCAACGCCATGGATTTATTCGAGTGGCGGCGCGCCAATATCAACAAGATGGTGTCGATGGTGTATCGCGAAATCAAGAGCATCAAGCCGGGTGTGGTGTTCGGGATTTCTCCGCAGGGGAATGTACAGAACGATTTGCGCATGGGCGCGGATGTGGTTTCGTGGGCTTCTACGGCCGGATACGTCGATTACATATGCCCGCAGCTGTATGTGAATTTTGAGAATCCCATTCTCCCGTTCGACGACGGCGCCAAGCAGTGGCGGCAGATGGTCACGGCCAAGGGGGTGCAGCTGTATTTCGGGCTTGCGGTGTACAAGGCCGGTTCCGACGCAGATGAGGGGACCTGGAAAAAATCCAATGACATTCTGCAAAAGCAGGTGGAATTGGGGCGGCAGATCGGCGGCGGAGGCTTTATGTTCTACGCTTATGATCAGCTCGATGCCGAGCACAGCCGCGAAGAAGTACAGAATGTCATCAAGCTGCTCAATTGATCGGGGCGGGTCGCTCGGCCTGTATTATTTTCGATCATCCATCCCGTTTGTCAGCGGGAAAGAAGCTCTCCGGTGCAGCCGTCCTCGCCGGCAGATGTGATGCGTACCGGCAGAATCTGCCCGTGCAGCGGCTTTCCAGAAGAGACCGTCACCGGGGTGTAGTTTTCGGTGTAGCCCTCGTAAACGCCGGGGGCGCATTCCCGTTCGAACAGTACGCCGGCGGTTTGACCAACCTGCCTCTGGAAAAATTCCCGCATGGTGCCGAGGGTGACTTCGATCATCGCCTTGCTGCGGCGATCCTTCACTTCCTTTGTGAGCTGATCCGGCGCGGAATAGGCCACAGTGCCGGGACGGCGGGAGTAGGCGAAGACATGCACCTTCGCAAAGCCGATTTCTTCGGCAAACGCGAGGGATTCAGCGAATTCCTGCTCGGTTTCCCCGGCAAAGCCGACCATGATATCGGTCGTGATGGCCGCGTTCGGGAACGCCGCGCGCAGATTCTGAACGATCTCACGGTACTCCGTGGTATCGTAGTGGCGGTTCATGCGGCGCAGGGTCGCATCGCAGCCGCTCTGCAGGGAGAGATGAAACTGCGGACACAGTTTTTTCTGTGCCGCCAGCCGCTGAATCACCGGCAGGCTGAGCTGCTCCGGCTCCAGTGAACCGAGGCGCACCCGCTCAATGCCCGGCGTGCGGCATGCGGCTTCCACCGCGTCGCACAGGTGCAGGTCAAGCTCCTGCCCATAGGCGGAAAGGTTGATGCCGGTCAGAACGATCTCGCGGAATCCCCGCTCTCCTAAAAGCCTTAACTCCTGCTCCAAATCCTCCAGCGGCTTCGAGCGCACCCGCCCCCGGGCATAAGGAATGATGCAGTAGGAGCAGAACCGGTTGCACCCGTCCTGAATTTTAATGAAGGCGCGGGTGCGTTCCTGAAAGTCCTCGATCTGCATCGGTTCAAACGAACCCTTGCGCTCGTGTGGAACGATATCGATGATCCTCTGGTGCGTCGACAGATACGTCAGGATGTCCGGCAGCAGAGCGCTGCGGTTTGAGTTGCCGAGAATGACGTCCGCGTCCGTAAGGGCTTCGACCTCTTCGGGGAACGCCTGGGGCATACAGCCGGTCAGCACGATCACCGCGCCGGGGTTCTGCCGGCGGGCGCGATGCAGCGTCTGGCGCACTTTATGGTCGCTGGTTGCGGTTACGGTACAGGAATTGATCAGCACCACGTCCGCCGATTCTCCCATCGACGGGGAAAATCCGGCGTGCAGCAGCTGCTGCAGCATTGCCTGCGATTCATACTGATTGACCTTACAGCCCAGTGTAATCACATGTACTTTCATGGAAGGATCCTTTCGGGAAATTTTTCATTCTTTTTGGGATTTGTTTTTCCTCCCGTTTTTGCCGGGGGAAAAATCTTTTTTCAGTCGTTTCACAATAAAATGAAGATAATTGAAGATAATTGATAAAAAACTTTGAAAAAGTCAAAACGAGTAGAAATAACTGGATTTTTGATATTGACCAACAGACAACTGTACGTTATGATAGGAAACGTACAGATCTTTCACAGATTGATTCAAAGAATAGGAGATGTCGACCATGTATACGACCGATATTCTGTTGTCCAGCATAGAAGCAGTGAAAAAATTTGTTACTTTGGCGAACCGGTATGATTTTCCGATCAATCTAAGAACCGACAAGTACACAATAGATGCAAAGTCCATTATGGGAGTATTCAGTTTAGACCTGTCCAAACCGGTCACAGTAGAGCTCGAAGGGCCCCAGGCAGAGCACTTTATTGCAGAACTTGCGGAATTTCAGCCGCAGAACGCATAATACAATTCCCGGTATTCCGCGAATTGAAAGCCCGGATGATTCCGGGCTTTTTTATTTATGCGCTTTCGCCGGCCTGCTCCAGCTCCTCGGACAACTCGCTCCAGGTCAAAAACACCGAATCGGACTGTTCCTTCAGCCGGGAAAGCTCCTTTGTCAGCTCCATCACCGCTTCGTAGTCGGCGGCGATTTCCGGTGAGTGCAGGCGGGTCTGCACCTGCTCCATTTCCTGCTCGAGCTGCTCCATCTCCTGCTCCGCGCGTTTGATGGCGGCGCGGGTCTTGCGCAGCTTTGCTTCCTGCTCCTTGCGCTGCTTGTAGAGGTTTTTCTGTTCCGGCTCCTGCTGTTCCTTCACAGGCTCCTTTGCCGTCTCTTTGACGCGCTCCAGATAAGCGTCGTAATTGCCGATATATTCCGTCGTTCCGTCTTTGTCCAGAAAATAGATCCGGTCGGCCAGCTTGTTGATCAGGTAGCGGTCATGCGACACGATCAGCAGGGTGCCCTCGTAATTCTGCAGCGCGTTTTCCAGCGCTTCGCAGGAGCCGATGTCCAAATGGTTCGTCGGTTCGTCCAGCAGCAGAAAATTCGCGCGTGAGAGCATCAGGCGCAGCAGCAGAACGCGGGCGCGCTCTCCGCCGCTCAAAGCGGCGACCGGCTTAAATACGTCGTCGTCCTGAAACAAGAAGATCGCCAGCGCGTTGCGAACCTCTGTCTGCGTCATGGACGGGTAGGAATCCCAGATTTCGTCGATCACCGTTTTTTCGGGATGCAGGTCCTCCTGAATCTGGTCGTAGTAGCCGACGTCGATCCCCGCGCCAAAGCGGATTTCACCGCTGTCCGGCAGGTAGCGCGACAGCAGTGTTTTCAGCAGAGAGGTCTTTCCGCAGCCGTTTGGGCCGATCAGAAAAATGCGCTCGCCGCGGCGGATTTCCAGATCGACGTTGCGGAACAGGGGAGCTCCGTCAAAGCTCAGCGAAAGGCCAGAAGCAGCAAGAACATCGTTGCCGCCGCGCTGAGATGGCTCGAAACGGAAGCGGATGCTGTCTTCCGCCTCATCGGGCTTTACGAGGGTGCTTTCGAGCCGCTCGATCACCTTCATTTTGCTCTCCGCCATGCGGATGTTGCGCTCGCGGTTCCATTGCCGCTGCTGCGCTACCATTCCCTCTAGGCGAGAGATTTCTTTTTTGGTGCTTTCGTATTTTCTCTGCGCCGTCAGGTCGTTTTCCTGCTTTTGTGCCAGATAGGTGGTGTAATTCCCCTTATAGCACGTCAGCCGATGGTTCGATAGCTCAAAGGTACGCCCTGTTACACGGTCCAGAAAATAACGGTCATGCGAAATGACCAGAAAAGCGCCGGAATACCCTTTGAGAAAGTCCTCCAGCCATTCGACGGAGGCGATGTCCAGATGGTTTGTCGGCTCATCGAGCAAAAGCAGATTCGCGCCGGAAAGCAGCAGCTTTGCCAGCTGCAGCTTGGCCTTTTGTCCGCCGCTCAGCACGCCGACCGGCATGGCGGTTTGTTCGTCGTCAAACCCCAGGCCCAGCAACGCAGAGCGGGCACGGGAGCGGCAGGTAAGGCCGCCTTCGCGCAGAAAGCGGTCATTGAGCAGCATCTGGCGCTCAATCAGCTCGGTCTGGTTCTGCGGTTTCCCCTGCAAAGTCAGGTTGATTTCTTCCAGCTCGCGCTCCATCCCGAGCAAGGAAGCGAATACGCTGAGAACCTCGGCGTAAGCGGTTTGCTCCAGATTATTACAAACATGCTGCTCCATATAGCCGATCACAGCGTCCCGCGAAAGGTGGATTTCGCCCCCGTCGTTCGACAGATCGCCCGTCAGCATCTTAAACAGGGTGGTTTTTCCGGAACCGTTGACCCCCACAAGGCCAATTCGGTCGCCGGACTGTATTTCAAAGGAAACGCCGCTGAACAGATCCTCAGCGCCGAATGCCTTTCTTAAATTGCTCGTACTCAGCAAAGCCATGTTAATGCAAGCTCCTTCTTGAAACGGCAGAACAATAGAAAAGGCGGTCATCCACCGCCCAAAGACCGTTGACCCGGCCGCCGTTTCTCTTTCAATATTATAGAGGAATTTTGCGATGAAATCAAGAACAACGCGCAACATCGGCTCCTTTGAGAGAAAACGGGTAAATTTGTGGACATTTTTACAGCGGCGGTGATATAATAACCTTACGGCAGGCTGAGCCTGCACGCACGTCGCGGGAAAACAAACAGAGCAAACTACCTGATTCCACGTGCAAATGACTTCATGCGAAGGTATCGATGCTGATGAGAGCGCTTTGAAAGAGCCCGCCCCGGCCTGAGAGGCAAGCTCGCATAAGCGAAAGCAAGGCTTCGGACGCATGAGAGCGCATGGAATCATCTGCCACTGGGAAAACAAAACATTCTGCCTATTTGTTGCACCAAAGAGAGCAGCAGATGATATAATAAACTTATGTACCTGTGTACAAGTATCACCGTCAAAGGAGGGGACTGCTTATCCGATACGGTATTTCAACGGCGTGCCTGTATCCGCAGGAGACCGCCCAGTCCTTGGCCCAGCTGACCAATGTGGGATTTCGGTTATTTGAAATCTTTTTTAATACGTATGGTGAGCTCAGGAAGGATTATCTGAACAATTTAAAATCAATCCTGGATTCTTCGGGATCAGCTGTCAAATCGATCCACCCTTTTACATCCGGCTTTGAAAGCATGATGTTCTTTTCGGATTACGACAGCCGCTTTACGGATTCTCTGGATTTTTACCGTAAATATTTTGAAGCCGCCGGCCGGCTTGGGGCCGGAATACTGGTGCTGCACGGCCAGCGCGATTACCTGTACAGCACGCTGAGCGAAGAGGAATATTTCGAGCGGTACGCGCTGCTCTTTGAGGCTGGCCGCCGATGCGGGATTCAGGTGGCGCAGGAGAACGTCAACCGCTTCCGCAGTGAAGACCCCGGCTTTATCCGCCGGATGCGGGAGTATCTGGGGGAAAGCTGCTGCTTTGTATTCGATATCAAGCAGGCTGTTCGCGCAGGCAAAGATCCCTTTGAGATGTGCAGTGCCATGGGGGACCGGCTGGTGCATATCCATCTGAATGACAACAACGGCAAATCGGACTGCCTTTTGCCCGGTGACGGCACCATGGACTATGCGCGGCTGATGAAGCTGCTGGATGAATTCGGGTACAGCGGCGATTTTATCATCGAGGTTTACCGGAAAAGCTTCCCGAATCTGGACCATTTGCTCGACAGCAGGCATTTTGTAGAACAATTGGTGAAATAAATCGCCGAAAATATTGCAAATTACGCAAAGATAATGCTATAATTTTAAAAGCTGCTGTAAAAGAACAGAGGAGGGTCATGATCTGTGAAATGCCCGTATTGCGGTTTTGAGGAAAGCAAGGTAATCGATTCCCGCCCGACGGACGAGGGCGAGAGAATCCGGCGCCGCAGGGAATGCCTGAAATGCGCCAAACGCTTTACCACCTATGAGGTGATCGAAACGGTTCCCATTGTGGTGATCAAAAAGGATAAATCCCGTCAGACGTTTGACCGCAACAAGCTGCTCAACGGCCTTTTGCGTGCATGCGAGAAGCGCCCGGTCTCTATCGATACGCTTGAGCGCGTTGTGGACGAGATCGAAACGATGCTGCAGAATTCTCTGGATCGCGAGGTGCCCTCCAGCCTGATTGGAACGTACGCGATGGAAAAGCTTAAGAATATCGATGAGGTCGCGTATGTCCGTTTTGCGTCGGTATACCGGCAGTTTAAGGATCTCAATACCTTTATGGACGAACTGAACAAGCTGGTGAAAAACCGCAGCTAAATCTGCGAGATTGTTTTTCAGGGCCGGATGCTTTCTGCATCCGGCCCTTTTTGGCGTTTGGCGGGTAAGCTTGGTTTTTTTAGAATGAAAATAAAAGGATGGCGCCGCGCGGTGCGGGAATGCTAAGAAAAACAAACGAAAGGAGCAATTCTATGGCAAAAGCAGGAATGCGCAGGCCCGACCCGAAAGAGCCGCACGGAACAGAGAGCAACCACAAAACGCATCTGCCCAAAAACGATGTTCCGCCTGTTCCGGAGCTGCAGGGGAAAGCGAAGCATACAAAAGAGAAGGCTCGTCCGATCATCGAGCCCTGATCTGACCCCGAACGCAAATATGCCGCAGCGGCGGGCGCTCTTCCGGATAGGACCGGGAGAGCGCTTTTGTATGCAAAAAATTTCAGGGCGATCCCGCGTG
The DNA here is from genome assembly GCF_000577335.1 of Faecalispora jeddahensis. GTDB lineage: Bacteria > Bacillota > Clostridia > Oscillospirales > Acutalibacteraceae > Faecalispora > Faecalispora jeddahensis. The sequence continues at coordinate 9,209 of NZ_CBYL010000060.1, forward strand.
AGAGGAATCCACCCTGAAATTCATAAAGTGCTTTTGACGATTTGGAGGGTGCATGGGTTGGTTTGGCCGTTTACCTTTGACGGCAGCCTCTGTCCTCACAGCCACAGTCCCCGGACTTAGGCGGGAAAAATTCGTCCGTGGGGAAATCGATCCGGCGGAACAGCTCGCACGGATCATCCGAGGTGGCCTCACACTCTTTTTCCGGAATACAGAAATCGTAAGCGGGGATCAGCATTTGCACATTACGCACGATCTGCACGATGGTGAAAATACCGATGGTGACATATACTGTGCGGCGAACAGGATCCATTACGAAATCACTGCCATATCTTCTGCAGATGCAGTCGGGAATGCGGCAGCAGATCTCACAGGGATTTGCGGGGCAGTCGCACACTCTGGCAGACAGGGCGACGGGTTCTGCCACCTGCACTGTTGCCTTGGGCAGTGCGCGGCAGGCCCAGGACTGAACTTCCAGATCATCCAGCCCGCAGTCGGAGCTGAACATCTTTACGTTGCCTTCGCTGCCGTACAGAATCACCTTTTTGTTGAATACGGCGATGCCGTTCACCTGAACGGAACCAGAGGTAGGCGAGCAGTAAACATCCAATGCAACGTCAAAGAAGAAAGTCATGTCTACGGAATAGAAGCCCTTGTTGAAAGGCACGGATTCCAGATCCAGATAAACCGTGATGACCTCGACATTTCTAATCTTGACAGTTGCCGCTTCGTTGATCAACTGCTGTCTATCCGGCGTAAAGTATACACGCAAATCTTCTAAGCAGTCTTTGTCGCAGGAGTGTGCGGCTTAGAGGTAAAGCGGCTTGAAAAAGAGCTCGAGCTGAAACTGTGCCGGCTTCCAGTCTTTTTCTTTGTAATAGGTGGCACGCTCGAGAATGGATTTCAGAAGCCGGTTCCTGCTCTGTGCGTCCAGGGTGGGGTAGAGCCGCAGCGCTTCCTCGATTCTCTCGCTCATCGCAGCGGCGGGCTTTACCGAGAGCTTTGCGGCGAATTCCCTGCGGGAGCTGTCGAGCTGCGCCAGCCGCTCTTTGATGGCGGCTTCGCGGCGCAGGAACAGTTCAGGCGTATATGTGCCGCGCTCCAGCAGCTCGCAGATGGCATCCAGCTGCTTTTTTGCGGCCCTGATCTCACTGTCGATTGAATCGAGCGTTTGGGCATAGGGATGATCGGTTTGTTGCTCCGGCCGCTGCTTTGCCCGCAGTTCCCGAAGCTGCCGCGCCAGCTCGCGTAGGATCGCCTGCTCTACCATCGGCAGCTGGCTTGAGACGACGCAGCCTTTCTTCTGGCACAGCAGGTACGGTTCCGGGCTTCGGTTCATGACCTGCCGCTGCATCAGGCCGCCGCAGTTTTTGCAGTAGATCAGCCCGGCCAGCGGGTTTTCCACCCGGCCGGTGTAAGACGGGGGATGGTGCCGCCTTTCAAAGATCTCCTGTGCTTTCTCAAAAAGTTTCTCGTCGACGATCGGCGGATGAATGCCGTCCGTGATGATCCATTTTTCTTTCGGGTTGGAAACGGCGATGCTTTTTCCGCTGCCCTTGCGCAGATGTGTTTTCTGGTTCCAGACAATTTTTCCGATATACACATTGTTTTTGAGAATTTTCATCACGCTGGAACGGCCAAAACGGTCGGACCGGCGCGGCCGCGCGCCCATGGCATTGACCGTTTCGGCGATCATCTGACAGCCGGCGCCTTCCTCAACATACATCCGGAACATCAGGCGAACAATTTTCGCTTCGTCCTCCTTGATTTTCAGGGTGGGCTTTTTGTTTCTGTAGGTCTTTTCATATCCATACGGGGCGTTGGCAATATATCCGCCGTCCTTGATGGTCCGCTGGGTACCGGCTTTCAGGCGGCGCTTGATCATTTTCAGCTCCTGCCGGGAGAGAAAGGTCTTGAACTCGGTGTAATCCTCATCGGCGTCGTTATCCAGATCGACCGTTTTTACCGGCGTCATGATCTTGGTGCCGCTGGTTTTGAACGTTTCCAGAATGATGCCCTGCTCCGCCATGGAGCCGCGGCCCAGGCGGTCGATATCCATGCACAATACGGCGTTGAACTTTTCCGCCTCCACGTCCTTCAGCAGCCGGAGCATTTCCGGCCTGGCGTACAGCGCATCGCCGGAAACGACCTCCTTGTAGATGTTTTGCTCCGAGATCGCCAGCGCGTTCTTTTCCGCAAATTCCAGGAGGGTTTTCCGGTGGCGTTCCAATGTTTCCTCCACCGGCTCGTCGGCGTCGTCCGCGCGCGATTTGCGCAGATAGATGGCTATGTTTGCGATGCGGCTCCCTCCTTTCTGATTCTTGCCGAAACTCCCTGCACGGCCCGGTAGTTATGTATGAGGGATTGTTCCTCTTTATTCCTCCTGCCTTGTCGGAGCAGCGGTTCAGTCATAGGACAATCGCGGAAGATCATATTTTGAGGAACGGGAGGTGAGCCGCTTGAAAAAGAAAGAGGTGGGGGCCCCCACAGTGATCGTGCGTTTTTTGCCCGGTACGGCCGAGGACGTCGCAAAGAACCGGGCCGCGTTTCAGGCGGCGCTTGAAATGGGGTTGTCCCGTCTGAACGGCTGCAAAACCGCAGTCGAACCGGACTGGGAAGGCAACGAAGAGAACTACCGCAGCTACCGCAAAAGAAAGCTCAAAGAACAGGAGCAATCAGGTGAGTGAAGGGGAAATGCGCCCGGTGCGGCCGCATTGGGCTTCCGAAAACCGGACAAGCCTGCCCGTGCCTGACCGGCGGGCCTGCACGGCGCCCATGTAAATCCAACAGAAAATCCGGGAAATCATTCGTGTGCGTTTCAGCCATAAAAAGAAACAATCGGTGCACCTACAGGAGGCGAACTTATGGTAAAATGGACTGGTTCAGTCGGCCGTCGAGTTTCCAGCTTCCCGGCGGCATCCGATATCGTTCGTAATGATCCTTTGAACGGAAGGAATCATAAAGGATAGAAACCTGGAATTCGGGCTGAAACAGGAGGCTTGGGAGGATTCGCATTCCAGCCTGCCGCTAAAATTTGTGAAATGAGGGATTTGGAGTATGAAAGAGTTTACAGGCGTCGTTAGAAACATTGATTTAGCAGGCCGCATTGTCATCCCAAAGGAACTGCGCCGTACACTGGGATGGGAAGTTGGGGATCCTCTCGAAATAATCGGTCAGGACAATGGCCTTGTAATCAAAGCATATAAGCCGGATCCCCTTGCTGTAACCAATGAGGAGCTGCGCCGGCGTTTAAAAGAGATCAATCAATTAACCCTTTCTTATGAGGCGAGACAGCTGTTTAATGTTCACGAGGCCTTTTCTCGGATACGGCAGATCACCAACCTCAGTGATCTGAAAGACAACTGTGGCCCGTGATGCTTTTTGGGATCGTTGCCCGCAAGAAATCAAAGCGGGCGCCAGCATGCGGTGTCCGTCATTCGTCAAAGCGCCTGTGTCGATGATGATCGATCAGAGCTTGCTGATTAATGATCACATTCAAGGTGGCAATGACATTTGTAAAAAAGCTGCACAATACCCTTAAAGAATGAATATCCTGTCCTTTTGCAATTGCTACCGCAAAGCTTGTGGATAAATAGGATAACTCTTCCGGGCTACAATCTTTCAGCATGTCATTCACCTCACTCCATATTATTCTGCGATCGCTATTTTGAATACCAGCCGGCGATTTCCGGCGCAAAGGTCTGTTGGCGGCGGCCATGCGGACAATCTGTGGAGCAAAGGCAAGGGAGCGAAGAGGATTTTAAACAGCCTTTCCGGCGAATGGGCAGACGGTCTGGGAAGATTGGCAGTCAAAAGAAAAAATCAGTACCCATCCTGTCGGATCAGTACTGATTTTTCTACGAACAATGAGGTTAGTTTGCTATATTGCTTTTAGCACCTGCGTTCGCACAATAATCTTTCGATGATATCGTCGAGCAGACGTAAATCGGAATTGTTCAGATCATCCAGCTGGGACAGAATGTTCCTTAACGCCTTTGAACTTTCACGGTCACAGCTTGACCCATTATTGCTGCTGCGGCTGAGACTCTCACTATCGTTGTTTCCGGAAACTCTTTCATTCCAAAAATCGGCAGATGTTCTTGCCATGTCCTTGCCTCCTTTTTTAAGATTGTAGTACATAATATGCGGGTGTTCTTAACTCGTCCATGCATTTCTCATGAAAGATATTTTGTTGACGGTCAGGTCCTTTCGATACTTATTTTCAGGAAACAAACCAGAGGCAATTTAGCGCACAGTTCCCCTGTAGGGAAGCTGCGCAGCGATGATACAGGCCAAAGAAACAGAAAACCCCCATGGGTACTGGGCGTTTTTTCAGCTCAGTTAAACATTTTCCTTTTTTCTCATATTATGTGAAAGAGAGGGGGAAGCGGTATTATGAATAACAGGTCTTCCAATTCCTATTGTCATTCTGATTGTAAAATAACAGATATGGGTCCGCAGCCGTTCGTAGTTGATATCGAAGCGGCCACCAAACAAAATAACAACTATCGTACCGCATTGTGGACAGGGAAATACCTGCAGGCAACGCTGATGAGCATTCCGGTCGGCGGAGATATCGGACTGGAGATTCACCCTGACACCGATCAGTTTTTACGGATTGAGCAGGGAAACGGCGTTGTCAAAATGGGAACCGGTAAAGAGAATCTGAGTTTACAGAAGTGTGTTTCTTGCGGCTGTGCCATCTTTGTACCGGCGGGTACATGGCATAACCTGGTCAATACAGGAAATGTTCCTTTAAAGCTGTATACGATTTATGCGCCGCCCCATCATCCGCACGGTACGGTTCACAAGACAAAGGCCGACGCATTGGCTGCCGAACACCAAGAGGAGAAAAAAATCAAATCCATCTATGAAATGAAGAGCCGAGCCGTATGATCATTCCCAATGGCGTGTGAAGGGCTGGCTTTTTGAACGCAAAGGGACAGAATCGGGGAAGTATCCTGCCCCGATTTTTTATGTCCTTTCTGAGAAATGATTTTTCCGCAGACGGGGATGGAATCCCGGCTGCGGAA
>NZ_CBYL010000061.1 GCF_000577335.1 Faecalispora jeddahensis
ATTTTCCTCCACCGCCGTCAGAATGTCCTCGTTTCGGAGGTAGGCCGTGGTGATGATACTGAGCGCCGTTTCCAGCTCCGCCGCAATGTCCTTTTTGAAGTGGCTGGCCGTGAGCTTCACCCACCAGAACGGCAGGAGCATACAGCCCGCCGCCATGACAGGAACCAGAAAAAAGTTCGAGAGCATCACGGCCACGGACGCGCCCACGGCAAAGAACAGCAGGGACAAGGCACAGAGCATGGGAAAGCGTGCCGATCTGCCGGTGACCTTGAGGATAGACTGCACCTCGGCAAGCTCCCGGCGCAGATAGGATTTCTTTTTCCTGCGGATGGTTTCATTGACCTCATCCCGGAGGGCTTTGGGCTGATCAGTCAGCCTGCCGAAGATGGCGGTTGTAAACGCCATGGGTGTCAGCCCAAGCAAAATAAAAGAGCCTGCAATCATTCCAATGCAGGCGATTAACAGTACCGTCATCATGCGATTTGTGCCTCCTTTCTCCTCAGGCTCTCAATGACCGCCTGCGGCATACCGTTTTCCAGAAGCCGCTTGGCAAGGCTGTCCGAGATGGTATTGACTTGCTCGTGGTGCCCCTCAATGATGAATTTGCCGTCCTCCATGCGGTTTTCGGTGATGACATACTGGAACAGCGGGCGGAAACGCCTTGTGCCGTCGGGCAGGATTTCGCATTCCTGAATCTCCATCATGCGGCGCTGCTTGTTTTCCAGCTGCTTGCAGAACACCACAATGGGATAGGCTTCGGTGACATAGTCCATGAGGGTCGCATCGGACATATCCACGGCGCGCTTGCACAGGGACACCATGCGGCGATAGGTGGCTTCGCAGGAATTGGAGTGGATGGTGGTCAGCACCGCCACGCCGGTTCGGGCGGCCTCCTGCGCCGCGTTTGCCTCCGCGCCGCGCATCTCGCCCACCACGATGATGTCCGGGTTGAAACGGAGGGCATAGTCTAAAAGGTTGGTCTGGTCGATGCGCTGGCGGTCATTGTCGCTGTCACGAGTCAGGGTGTGGATGACCGAATTGACCACCTTTCCGTCCTTTTCTCTGACGAGAGCCAGCTCACGGGAGCCGTTTTCAATGGTATAGATTCTCTTGTTGTCCGGTACGGTGGTCAGCACCCAGCCTGCCACGGTGGTTTTACCGGAGCTGGTGGCGCCCGCCACGCAGACCGAGATGCCGTAACGGACACAAAGGGATAAAAAGTCCAGCATAGGGTCTGTCGCCGTGCCGCTTCGGACAAAGTCCTCTTTTTTCATGCTCTGCGGGTTTACGATACGGATGGAGGCCGCCACACCCACATCCTCGTCCACAATGGGGCTTTTCAAGACGGCAATACGGATATTTTTACTGAGATGCCCCAACACGATGGGGCTGACGTTATCCAAAACCATGCCGCTGATGTGGAGCATCCTTCGAATCACATTGACAGCGTGCTGGGGGCTTTCAAAGCGTTCCTCCAGCTTGACGGTGCGGCCGTCGGAATACTGCACCTCAATGTCTTTCCACGAATTGATGTCAATTTCCTCAATGCCGCTCCCGAAGATGTATTTGGTCAGAAATCCAAACTCCGCCATTTCGGTGTAGAGGGCGTCCGCCAGCTTGCCGCCGCTCATGCCGTTTACCGAGACACGGCGGTCCTGGACGTACTTGGTGATGTAGCGTTTGAGCTGCGCCTTGGCATCCTCGCCGCCTGCGGTGATGAGGGTGCTGTAATGTTCGGAGATGTACTCCTGCACCTCGGCAAGCACCGAGGAGAAATCCTTTCCCTCCGTTTCCGGGGTAAAGAACAGACCATGCGCACGCAGCGTGCGGTTGTCACGCAACGGCGCGGCTTCCTGCTCATCCGGCGGATTCAAAACATCCACATCGGAACCGAACTGCAAGTTTGCAAACCTCTCAGCCGTGGGTTCGGAGGTATTTCCGACTTCGGTGATCAGCTCTGGTTCTGTGGATAACGGATGACTGCCGTTTTTTTCTGTGCGTGCCGCCTTATTCTGAAATGCCGGTGCGCTTCGTTTTTTGCCCAACTTCATATGCCGAACACCTCCTTTTGGCGCGCGCAGCTTTTGCGAAAGCTGCATGGTTCGCTTTGCTCACAGTGCGCCTCACGGGTGGGAACCAGTTCCCCCCGTGTGCCCCCCATGCTCTCCGAGGGGGATTTGGAACGATAGCTTTTCATATACCAAATACCTCCCTTGTAATTTTTTCTATTTCCTTGCGGAATTGGCGGCTGTCCTTTAAGGACAAATCTGCCAGCAGATTCCCGGCAAGGTACTGTTCCTCCAGCTCCGGCGAGTGGGTCAGGGTAAAGGCTACGGAGCCCAGCGCCTGTCCGATCTGCTCCCCGGCCTGCCGGGGCTTCACGTTCCCGGCAACCTTGTACTGCTTCTCCGCATCCCATTTGGAATCCCGGAGCAATGGGAGCTGACTGGAAAGATAGCTTACGGATTTCAGATCGGCGTTTGCAAGGCGCAGGACGCTGTCGGCCTCCATGAGCGCCACGGCGGAAAGGATGTCGTTGGCGATATAGCTGCCGCAGTCCGCCACCACGAAAGGGGCGATTTTTCGCAGATTATCCAGAAGTTCTTGTGCCTGAGTCTGCTCATAGGGCGGGTAGGTGTACTCGTTCTCACCCTTTTTCATGCCGAGGACGGTGAGGTATTTGTGCTTTTTCAGCGTCACCAGATTGTGCTTGATGAGCGGCTCCGTCACATGGGCGGCGGCAAGAATACTGCCCAGCGAATGCTCGCCCTGAAGCTCCGAGGGCGGGCAGATGCAGGGCAGCATGGGGGCGGTCATATCGCAGAGAAGAAGCACCACGTTTTTCTTCCGGTCGGCAAGGTGCTTTGCAAGCTTCACGGCAGTGACGGTCTTTCCGCTGCCGGGGGAGCCCCAAACGGCAAGGATTCCTTCCTGCGGCTCCTGCTCCGGCGAGGCATCCTCCTTTGGCACTTGGCGGGTGAAGATGCCCTTTTTCTTAAAGTTCAGCATCACTGCACCTCGCTTTCCGCAGGCGCTTCGGATGCAGTGCTTTCCTCCGGTTCCTGAGATTCAGGAGCGCTGTCCTGCACCGGCTCCGCGGGATACAGTGCCGCAACGACCTTGTCCTGCGCCTCGATAAACTTGGCGCTGTTTGCGGGTGTGCCGCGGTAAACAAGGGACAGGTGGAGCTTGCCGTCCGATTCCAGCTCTGCCAGCACCTTGCTCTGTTCGGGGGATACCAGCAGGGTCACGGTTGCAGGAAGTTCTTTTTCATTCTCCGCCGAAGGCGAATCGGGTCCAGCGTCACGCTGGTTGGCGTCATAGCCGCTGCCTGCGGTGACGGCGATGACCTCCACATATTTCAGCTCGGCGGGGATCACGGTGGAGCCCTGCTTTTTGTAATCCGGGGCGATCACCGACACAATATCGCCGCTTTCCAGCTTGCCGGACAGTCCGTTGGCAAAGCTCTTGATGGTGACCGACATGGCCTGCTTGGTGCCGTCCAGGTTGTACAGGTAGGTATTTTCTGCCGCCGGGGTGTCGGATAGCTTGGTGTTTAAGATATAGTCACCAACGGAAAGATCGGCGGTGGCGTACTTGCCCACAACGGATTCGCTCTGGCGAAGAACATTTTCGGGCAGTCCGAAGCCGCCCACTTCCGCGGTCTGCACCATCTCCTTGGTGATTTCCTCGCCTGCCTTGATTTCCTTCACGACGCGGACGATTTCGGTTTTCTGGCTGACCGACTGGTTAAACAGCGGCGTCACGCCGAAGCAGATAAGCAGGGACAAAAGAATGCAGATCACTCCGACCACCGTGCGGTTTTTGAAAAGGCTCATAGATTTTTCCTCCTTGATTTCATGGTGATTTTAGAAACTGGAGCTGTATCTGCGGTGTTTCACTGCTTTCACAGCCTTGGGGATCAGGGCGGCGGCCAGCGTAACGGCGGCGATACCGGCAGCGACGAGGGCCTTTTTTCTGCTGATATGGATTTTTTTCATGAGACAATTCCTCCTAAAATTTTTGAAATGGTTACGGCAAGAAAGCCGAGGGACAAAAACGGCGCCATAGGCAGAGATGCCTGTGACGCTTTCTGCGGCTCCAGCTTGCGAAGCCGTCTGATGAGCTGGTTTATGAGATAAAAAAAGAGGGATGCCGTCAGGCCGAGCAGCAGCCCGGCCGTGCATCCCACAAAGCCCAGCACCATGCCTGCGGCGGCTGTGAGCTTGATATCCCCGCCACCGATGCCCTCCGGCTTGTACAGGGCGGCAAGCAGCAGGGGCAGTGCCGCAAGGACGCCTAAAAGATTGACGGGGCTGAAATCAATCAGCCCCGTCAGTGCAATCAGGAGGCAGATGCTGTCCGGGATAATCCGCTTGCGGAGATCCCACACAGAAGCCGCCAGCAGCAGACAGAAAAAAAGCACCGCCTGAAGGGTGCTATCAGCCTGCATAGTTGAACATTTCCTTAATGCGCTGCACAAGGGTGGGCAGCACCGTTTCCCCGAACAGAGCATACAGCCCCGCAAGGAGCAGAGCGCCCAAGACCACGGCAATCAGGATTTTGATGGCGGTGTCAATGTATCCGTCCCCGCGGCTGCCGGAAAGGACGCGGCGGGTTCTGGCGGCGGTCATGACCGCCTTGCTTTTCAGCTTGCAAATGAGATGCTTCATGGATGTTCCCCCTTATTCAAAGTGGTACGTCACCGAGTAGGTGATGTTGGATTTGTTGTACATGCACGAGTGGTTGGTATAATAATAAAACTCCAGCTGCGTGTATACGCCTGCGCCGAGGGTACGGGTGAAGGTGATGCCGTTGGAGGTGGTGCCGTAGTCCAGCTGATCCCACTGGCCGGTCAGCTTGTTGTAGCCGCGCACCCTGCCGAAGTCGGAGCCGCTGTGCCCGCTGACGGGCGGCACCGTAAAGGTGTATTCGGTGATGGTGGCGCCTTCGATGCCGTTTTCCATGATCACGGAATCCGGGCCTGTGAGCGTCATGCCACCGCCGCCGTTGGAATCCGCCACAAAGAAAACGATAGCGGCCCACGGGGACTCGGCGCCTGCGGAATCCACCGCCTTGACACGCACCACGTTCTTTCCGCGGGGGTAGGTCTGGGTTTCGGCGTTTCTGCCCTCCCAAATCAGGGTGACTGGGTCGCCGTCCGGGTCGGAGCTGGCTGCCGTGATGGTGACCGGCGTTCCCGGTGCCACACTGTTGCCGTTCGGCGTTCGGGTAATCATCGGCGCTGTCGGGGCGGAGTTTGCCACGGTAAAGGTCTTGGATACCCAATCGGAATACAGCCCGGTAGCATCTTTGGCGCGAACACGGACGGTGTGCGTGCCAACGGCATAGTAGCCGTCCGCCGCCTTGTTGTCCCATTCCAGTGTAGTGGGATCGCCATCCGAGTCAGAGGCTGTTGCGCTGATATTCACAAGGAATTTGCCGCTTTGGGCTGTACGGGTCGGAGTGGCAGTCAAGGTAACCGTAGGCGCGGAGCTGGTGATGGTGAAGGTCTTTTCCGTCCAAGGGGAATATGCTCCGGCAATGTCCTTGGCACGGACTTTTACGGTATGGGTGCCGGGCGCATAGTAGTTGTCTGCCGCCTTGTTATCCCATTCCAGCATGGTGGTATCGCCGTCCGCATCCGCTGCCTTTGCACTGATATTGACGAGGAATTTGCCATCTTTCACCGTGCGGGTCGGCTCGACAGTCAGGGTTACGGTGGGCGCGGCATTGGTCACGGTGAAGGTCTTTTCCGTCCATGGGGAATACGCCCCGGCGATATCCTTGGCACGAACTTTTACGGTATGGGTACCGGGCGCATAGTAGCCATCCGCCGCCTTGTTGTCCCATTCCAGCGTGGTGGCGTCACCGTCCGTATCCGCTGCCTTTGCACTGATATTGACGAGGAATTTGCCATCTTTCGCCGTGCGGGTCGGCTCGGCGGTCAGGATAACGGTTGGCGCGGCATTGGTCACGGTGAAGGTCTTTTCCGTCCACGCAGAATACGCCCCGGCAATGTCTTTGGCACGAACTTTTATGGTGTGAGTACCCGGCGCATAATAGCTGTCGGCCGCAGTATCCGCATACTCCAAGGTCACCGCATCCCCATCGGGGTCTGTGGCACTGGCGGTGATGTTCACAAGAAACTTGCCGGCCTTGGCGGTACGGGTGGGTACGGCTTCTACCACAGGGACATTCGGCGCGGTGTTGGTGACCGTGATGCGTTCCGAATGGGTGGTGACACGCGCTTCGCTGTCGGTGATAGAGGCGGTCAGGGTAAATGTGCCGGTGTCATGGATAGCGATTTTGCCGCCGTCATTGCCGAGGGTGCCCTGATACTGTGAGGGATTGCCGTCCTTTTGTAGTGTCCATACAACGGAATAGCTGCCGAGGTGCCGGACATCCTTTGCGGCAACTTCAAACTCCGTGCCGTAGTGAACAGCCTGCGGCATGGTAAATGCATATTGCACCACAGGGTGGATGCGAATGTTTTCGCTGTGGGAATATCTGCGTTTCAGGTAATCGGTCATGGCAGCGGTGAGAACATACTCGCCGTCGCCCTTAAAGGTAATCTTGCCGCCCTGGGGGGTGAGGCTGCCGTCAAACGCCTCGGAGAGCGGAATGCTCTTGCCGTCCTTGCTGACGGACCACTCCACCGGCAGAACCTGATTGTTGCCGTGGGTTCTGAGGTCGATGGCGGTATCGGTATAGGCAAATTCGGGAAGCTCAAAGCCGATGGTCAGCACAGGCAGAACCTCGCATTTGTCATGGCTTTCGTACAGAAATACACGGCCGGTTTCATCGGTGACTCTGGCTGCCAGCTCATAGACACCGGCCCGTTTGAAGCGGATCGTGCCGCCGCCGTTTGTGAGCGTTCCGTCCACATAGGTCGGCCAGTCCTGAAATCCGTAGGTGTTGTCCACCAGCCATTCGACGGTGAGGCCGTCCAAATCAGTGGTTTCGGTTTTGACCGCAATATCCGTATCGGTGTGAACATACTCCGGCAGGCTGTAGCTGACGGCAGGCACAGGATACACCTTGAAGCCCTGCTCGTAGCGGTAGGTTCTGCCACCGTCGTCGGTGAATTCCGCTTTCAGAACATAGCTGCCCTTGGCATGAAACTTCAGCTCACCGCCGCTGTTGCCCAGCGTACCCTCCACCGCATCGGTGAGGGATACTTCTTTTCCGTCACGGAGCAGCGTCCAATTTGCGGTATGGCTGCCGATTTCCCCGAACACTGCCTCCACCATCACGGTGCTGTCGGTGTGGAAGATTTCCGGCAGATAGAAGCCCGCCGAACCTACCGGGTAGACGGTAATATGGGCGGTATCGGAAAACACTCTGCCGGTATCGTCGGTGACAGAGGCGGTCAGCGCATACACACCTTTTTCCTTGAATCGGATGCTACCGTCAGCAGGATTTCCTTCGATCCATGTGTCGGTTTCGGCAGGCTCGCCGTTCCGGGTCAGGGTGTAGGCCACTGTGAGGCCGTCCGTTTCTTTTGTTTCTGTCTTGAGCGCCACGGTTTTATCCGTATGAGAAACGGTTGGGAGTGTCAGCTTGACCTCCGCTACCGGGTAGACCGTGATGCTATCCTGTGCGGTGATAACCTTGCCCAGCTCATCCGTAATCGAGGCGGTCAGCTTGTATACGCCCTTTTCCTTGAACAGCACCGTGCCGCCGGTGGAATCCAGCGTTCCGGTGAGAGCCGTTTCGATATCGACGGCAGTGCCATCCTTTTCGAGCGACCATACCACCGCATTGGTACCGAGGTTTTCGGTCATCAGCTTCACCGCCACGGATTTGTCGGTATGGGTGGTTTCGGGCAGAGCGAACGCCGCCGTCACAACCGGGTAGATGCTGATGGTCTGCTCATGGGTCACCGTGACGCCCCGGCTGTTTTTGGCCGTGGCAATCAGGGTGATGCTGCCGGTCTGCATAAATTTCACTTTACCGCCGTTGTGGTCAAGGGTACCGTCTGTCAGCTCTGAAAGCTCGGCAGGCAGATCGTTTTTCAGGGCTGACCATGTCAAATCGCTTACATACCGGCTTTCCGGCTTGATTTCAATTTCATCGGCAGTATACGCGGTTTTGGGCAGTGTAAATGAAAACTGCGGGGCGGGAACATAGGAAGAACCGCCACCGGAACTGCTGCCGCCAGAACTGCCCCCGCCGGAATTCCCATCGGAGGGCTTATCCTCCGGCTTGGTGGGAACAGTCGGCTTGGGCGGTTCTTCCTTCTTGATTTTTTCTTTGGCCTTTTCCGTATCCACCAGCATTTCAAAGGCTTCGGCGCGGGTGGCCTTTCCGTCCGGCTTGACCGTGCCGTCCGGGTAGCCGTCTACGATACCGTATTCCTTGCCGGTGCAGATGCTGGATTTGTCCGATTCGGAAAGCGTATCGTCGTCGGAAAAGCCGGTGACGCAGGAGCAGGAGGCGTCATGCTCGCCCTTGCCGATGGCACGCACCAGCATGCGGATCATCTCCATGCGGGTGATGGGCTGATCCGGTAAAAACTTCGTGCCGAAATCGTCCTTTTGGATGATTCCCGCAATAATGAGCGCCTCAACATCCTGCTCCGACCAATGTCCGGCAATGTCGGTGAAGCGAAGGGTGACCTCGCTTTCCTCCGGCTCCGGCAGCTCCATGGTTCTGGCAACCAAGGCGGCGAATTCCCCTCTGGTGATGATTTCATCCGGGTGCGCCAGCCCGTCGGGGTAGCCGCTGATGACGCCTTTTTCCGTCAGGATCTGAATGGCTTCCTCCGCCCAATGCCCCTTGGCATCCTCAAAATACCGGTTTACCGCATAGGCGCTGCCCGCAAGCAGGGAAAGCACAAGGCAGACAGTGAGGGCAAGGCACAGCGGCCGTTTCATTTTCTTATTCATAAGCGCCTCCTACATTCCGCCCATGACGGGCTGACCTTGCTCCTGCTGGGCGGAGGATTCCTGTTTCTGCGCGGCGGTCTGCCCCTGGGTCAGCGTCTGCTGATAAGCGCCGAGGACCGCCTTGTCAAACTCTGCCTTGGCCTCCTTGGTGCAGGGAAAGCAGATATCCTTGTACTCGCCGTTTCCGGCCTTATAGCTTGGCATGGAGATAAACAGCCCTTTAGAGCCCTCCATAATTTTGATGCCCCGCACGGCAAAATCGCCGTAGACATTGACCGAGGCGGTGGCCTTGCAGCTGCCCTGCGGACGGATGGAGTGGATTTTCACATCGTACTTGGGTGCGGCCGGTGTCGTGTTCTTAGGCATGGTTTTTTCCTCCTTCACAAGATTTCCGGCACAGTTAACCGGCGTAGTTGAACATCTCCTTGATGCGCTCGGTCAGGGTGGGGAGCACCGTTTCCCCGAACAGGGCATACAGCCCCGCGAGGAGCAAAGCGCCCAAAACCACTGCAATCAGGATTTTGATCGCGGTGTCAATGTAGCCGTCCCCGGCATTCCCTGCGAGAATGGAGCGGCTTTTCACAGCAGCCGCACCGAGCTTGTTCTTCAGCTTGCAAAATAGACTTTTCATTTTGGCCTCCTTCATAAAATGAGGGCATGAAAAAAACAGCTTCTGGCTGTCTACATGCTCATGCCCATGGTTTGGGTTTGCTCCGGTTCCCCGAAGCTGATTTGTTGAAATCCGAAGCGGTCACAGTAGTGGAATTCGCTGCCCTCTGCGTCATACAGCTCCACCACATCGGACATGGACAGGGAGTGTCCGTCATAGCCAGGCGGGTGATTCACGTTGCACCTTGTGTAGATGGCTTCGAGATCGTTGGTGTCAAGCTGCCCGTCATAGGCGACCCGGTAATGCTCCCGGGACGGCTCTCCAAACTGCCGCACCGTTTCCTCATAAGAGATAAACTTCCTATACACATCCGTTTCCGGCTTCAGCTGCCAGACGCGCACATTTTTCAGCGGTGCGGCGGACTCATTCATGCCGCCCATTCGTTCCCCCGCGGCAAGCCGTTCCATCACGCCGTCCGTCCACTGCGGGGTCAGGCTGCGGCTTTTGAGCCATGCGGTCAGCTCGTCATTTTGAAAGATGCTGTCCACCACCGCTTTTTCTTTTTCTGTATATCCGGCCGGGTTTCCGTAGTAGGAAATGAGGCCGTTCTTCAGGGTGATTCCCGGCATATGCTCACCTCCCGGATTGTGTGTTGGGAATCCAAGACAGGTTAGTTGCCGTAGATGATGCTGTCCAGCATAATCAGCTCATCCAGCTCCGCAAGGCACACGCCGCTTTGGGCCAGCACGGCGAGAATACCGGGCGGCACATCGGTAATATCCTGCTGGATATCGGCCTCCACCACCGTGATTTCGCCGCTGTCCTCGTCCGTATAGGCTTCCAGCTTGGCGTCGGCGGGGATACCCGCTTCCTCCAGCAGATAGCCGGGGATGCGGACAGTCTGGCTTTCATCCAGCAGATCATGGCAGAGAGAGCAAGCGGAAACGCATCCGGCAGGGCAGTCATCTGCGCAGCCCTCGCCGCAGTTGTCGCACAGTCCGCAGGCGGAGGCGAGAACGACGGTCAGATCGGCGGCAAGGGCGCTGAGACTCTGGATGGCGTTCGCCACCTCCAGCGCCGTCATTTTGTCCTTCATAAATACAAGGGCGTTCTGTCCGGCATGAAGCTCCAGCGTATCCTTGTCGGTGAAGCCGGACCGTTCACAGGCATCGGCCGGTAGGCCGATTTGGGGCATTTGATTCTTTTTCATAAAAAAGGGTTCCTCCAATCAAGTATTAATTTTGTTTTTCACGCAAGGCTGTGCCAAGGGCGCTTTTTCTACTCCATGAAGCCTCCTTCCCCAAACAGATTCAGCTGTGATGGGGCGTTTTTCTCACGCTCATGCAGATCGTAGTTGGCAATGAGGATTTCAGGAAACTGCGCCCCATTGTCATAACGCTGCTTGATGTTGTTAATGCGGGTAAAGGCTTCCGTCTGGATGCCCGGTGCGTCATAGAGGCTGCGGATAAATTCACAGTCGTTGTAGGACAGCAGAAATTTGCCGCCGATCTGCAGCAGGGCATCCCGCAGGCGGATATGGTCTTTTTCCGTGAAGCCGTCCTCGCCCACGTTTTTGTAATAGCTTTCGGTTTCAAAATACGGCGGGTCGCAGTAGAAAAAGCTGACAGGGCGGTCATACTGCCCGATGAGCTTCTCAAAGTCCTTGTTTTCGATGACCACCTTGGCAAGCCGCCGGTGGGCTTGCTCGATGAGAGGGAAATTGCTGCGGATATCATGGGGCTGGCTACCGTAGCTGGTTAGCCCCGACGCATAGCTGTAGCGGATAAGCTGGTAAACCCACGCCGCTTTTTGCACATCCGATGCGGGAGAATCGCGGGCGAGGGCGTTTTTCACAAGCTCGAAATCCGCGCGGGAGTTGAGGCAGTAGGCAAGCGCCGCCATTAGCTCCTGCGGCTTCTCCCGCACACAGCGGTAGAGGTTCACCAGCAGACCGTTGAAGTCATTGTAGACCTCAAAATCGTTGCCGGGCAGCTTGTGGAAAAGCACCCAGCCGCCTCCGCCGAACACCTCAATGTACCGCTCATAATAGAGGGGAAACAGGGTGACAATCAGCTCACGCAAGGATTTCTTGCCGCCGATCCAGGACATGAAGCTGTTCAGGAGTCATCACCTCCTTCCAGCGGCAGACGTATCTGCGTATCGTCAAAGGCTGCAAGGGAACGCCGAAGGCCGGTGATGGCAGCACTGATTCCGCTGATGCGGTTTCTCATATGCCGGATGGTCAGGCGTACCTCGGCTTCGGTTTTCGCGTAAAAGTACCCGTTCTGGTCGCTGGCAATGGGAACACCCTCCCGGCGCAGGGCATTGACCTGATCCCGCAGCTCCTTGCCGGAAACGTGGAAGGTACATTCCAGCTCACGGCTGATGACCGCGTTTTCCGCACCGCGGTGATACCGGCGCAGATGCTCTGCAAGCTGTTCTTTCTGCATGGGTCCTCCTTTCCGGCCGTTTCCCCAGAAAGGCAAAAAAGGGCGCAAAAAAACAGGGCCGCCTCCTGTTGGGGAAACGGCCCTGTTTTAATGTGGGGTCTAAAAAAGCGCAGGCGTCTCTGCCTGCGCTACTTGATTACGCCAAGCTCTCTTAACACTGCCACGCAGTCCTTGGCGCCCTGAATGTACAGATGCTTTTGAAACGTTACCTCTAAATCCGAATTTTGACTCAGATAATACTCAATTCTGTCTTTTATACCTTGACTGATTTCAAAGCTGTTCTGGATGCTGTCACTGAGCGAAATTAGTTCCTGTGCCAGTTTCTCCGCCTGAGGGTCTGATTCACGCAGGGCGGAATATACAAGCTGAAACCGCTCCGCCAGAGCCATATCCAGCAAGTCCATGAGCTTCTCGTCCATCTTCTTCGCCTCCCTTCAGCACAACACAATGCCACAGCTTCATGAGAATAGCTATACCAAAACCCAACAAAGATTTGCTATTTCATTTCCATGCCAAGACTCTGTCCGGGGCGGTTGAGGCATTGGTCCACCGTCATGCCGTTCTGCGGCTCCAGCAGCCCGTATTCGGTTTCGGCAGTGGCACGCTGCTCCAAAAGATACCGCCCGTAGTTATCCAGATTACAGAACAGGCTCAGTCCGTTATCACCTGCCAAAGAAAGCATTCGCTGGATTTCCACTTTTGCGTACTCAGCGGGAGAGGCAGTATCAGTCAAAAGCTCAAATTCCTCTGTCATAAACGCAAGGTCAAGGGCTTCTTCCAAAGATATATCACCGGGAGCTTCCGCCAGCATTGCCTTGTAGGTCAGCAGATGGTTGTCCGTTTCAAGCTGCCGGAGCTGCTCTGCCAGCTCATTCACCAGCCCATAGCAGTCGCCCTCAGATGCATACAGAACGTCGCTGATTTTTTCAGTGAGGCTTGGCGCCATGCAGTCCTCCGCCGAAAATGCACATTCCTCCGGGGAGGCGGCTCCGACAGCATCAACCGCCTGCAAAAGCGCCGCATCCCCGGCAGGGAGCTTGAGGAAGACAACCGTTTCGTTGTCATAGGCGGGATCATTAAAATGCCCCTTGGTTACTTGGAGAAGCACGGCATAATCCGGCTTGTCAAGGGTTCTGGTATCGACGCTGTGGTATTCGGAGGCAATCTCGCCGTTCTGCACTACATAGCCATGGGGCGTGAACACGCCGCCCTCACCCTCGCGCATCTCTCTGCCGATTTTGGCGAAGTCCAGATATTCGTAGACTTCATCCGATACCCTTTCCAGTGCCGGTACAAAATCATTATCCGCATAAAATTTGCCGAGAGACGGATCGTCATGAGCTTCATAGGCAATCTGGCAATGCTCGGTGCTGTGTGTCATATTGATGAGCCGCTCCACTGATATGGGAGCGTATTGAGTCTGAACGGCATCCATCATCACCATGCCCTCGAAGCAGTCCAGTTCCCATGCACTTAGGGAAGACAGCCGCTGGGCGAGGTGATTCAGCTCATACAGATTGATATCGGGGGCGATAAATTGCGGCAGATAGTCCAGCTTGCAGCTTAAAACCTCCGCGGAATAGACGGTATCTCCGGTAATTCTTGCTTTTTCCAACGCATCCGCCAGCTCATAGGGTGTGGC
>NZ_CBYL010000062.1 GCF_000577335.1 Faecalispora jeddahensis
CAAGCCCGCGCAAGCGGAATCCACATGCGGGGGCACTCGCTAAAAATCACTCTTTCCTATTAAAGTAAAAAAGAAAGGACTCACTCCGGCACGAGAAGAAAAGTCCTGTGCCAACAGAATTTCCCACGAGACCACTCACAGAAAAAAGAACCTGCCGCGTGGGGATACCCGCAGAAAATCCGCTCTTTCATACCAAAATGGAAAAAAGAAAAAGCCCCTCAGCATGAGGGGCAAACCTATATCAGCAGAATTCCAACCCGAGGGAACCCCGAGAAAAAATCCACGCTTCTACAAATCAGACTGTTAAAACAACCAAACGGTCACCGGTATCATAAAAGCAAGCGAGACCATCAGCTGTTTTTATCCACCTGATGGAACTCTTTCAAATTCCCGGTTTTCAGCTCCCGCTTGCTCAGTTCGTCCTCCACATCCTGCCAGGAAATCCCCTCGTTGACCATCAGCACCGTCAGGTGGTACAAAAGGTCGGAAAGCTCCAGCACGGTTTCTTTGTTATCCCCATTTTTGGCGGCGATGATCACTTCGCTGCATTCCTCGCCGCACTTTTTCAGAATTTTATCAAGACCCTTTTCCAACAGATAGCAGGTATAAGAACCCTCCTGCCGCTCTGTTTTGCGGCTTTCCACCGTTTGGTACAGCTCCTGTAAAACGCTCATTGTGTATCCTCCCCTATGGTTCTGTAAAAGCAACTGTGGTTCCCGGTGTGGCAGGCCGCCCCGATCTGCTCGACCACCGCCAGCAGGGTATCGTCGTCGCAGTCGGTGTACAGCTCGATCACCCGCTGCACATGGCCAGAGGTAGCGCCCTTATTCCAAAGCTCCTGCCGGGATCGACTGTAAAACCAGGTATACCCGGTTTCGAGCGTTTTGCGCAAAGATTCCCGGTTCATATAGGCCAGCATCAGCACTTCCTTGGTGGATTGCTCCTGCACGATTACGGGGATCAGCTCGCTCTTTTGAAAGAAGTGCTCCAGGTTTTTATCTGTAAAGGCTTTTAACTTTTCACTCATATTATTTATCTCCTTGTGCCGCCGCGATGGCCTCTTTCAAATCCAGACTGCCGCTGTACAGCGATTTGCCGCAGATGGCCCCATACAGCCCTAACCCGCATAAATCCTTGATATTTTGCAGGTTTGCGATGCCGCCGCTGGCAACAATGTCGCATAAGACCGCCCGATTCAACGCATCGAGCTGCTCGAGGTTCGGGCCGGTAAGCATTCCGTCTTTTGATATATCTGTAAAGATGATATACTTTACCCCTGCTTCTTCCATCTGCTTTGCAAGTTCGATATAATCCACCTGCGAGGTCTGGGTCCACCCCTCCGCAGCCACTTTGCCGTCTCTGGCATCAATGCCCACAGCGATCTGCTCGCCCCACCGCTGTACACAATCACGCACAAGCTGCGGGTCGTACAAGGCAACGGAGCCGAGAATCACCCGGGAAATTCCGCGCGACAGGTAAAACTCCACATCCGTAAGCGTGCGGATGCCCCCGCCTACTTCTACCCGCAGGCCGGTTTCCACCGCCCGCAGAAATACCTCGCTGTTCACGGGGTGCTTTGCTTTCGCCCCGTCGAGATCTACCATATGAATCCACTGTGCACCGGATTTGGCAAAGGAGCCGGCCGTTTGCTGCGGGTCTTCCGCCACCTTATGCGCGGTATCGTAATCGCCCTGCCGCAATCGGACACAGGCGCCGTCTTTGATATCGATCGCTGGAAAAATGATCATGGAATCCCCTCTTTCTTACAGGCTGCCCTTGGTGGACAGCACCTGTCCCGGCGTGGTTTCGGCTACGGCCAGCCGCAGCGCGTGCGCGACGGCCTTGAACATGGCCTCGATCATATGATGCGAATTTTTGCCGTACTCCACACGGGTATGCAAGGTCAGCTCTGCGTTCATGGCAAAGGCGCGGAAGAATTCCTCCGTAAGGCACGCGTCATAAACACCCACCACCTGCTGGGGGAATTCCGCCTGAAAGACCAGAAACGGCCTGCCGCTGACATCGACCGCCGCAAACGCCAGCGTTTCATCCATAGGCACATAAAAGCTGCCGAACCGCGCGATGCCGGAACGATCCCCCAGAGCCTGACGGAACGCGCGGCCCAGAACGATACCGGTATCCTCCACCGTGTGGTGGCCGTCTACAAACAGGTCGCCCTGCACCTGCACCTGCAGGCCAAAGCCGCCGTGGGTGGCAAACGCCTGCAGCATATGATCGAAAAATCCGATTCCGGTCTGGATTTTTGTTTCCCCGCCGTCCAGCGCCAGCCGGACGCTGATTTGGGTCTCCCGTGTTTCGCGGGACTGCTCTGCTGTTCTCATAGCCGTTTTCCCCTATCTTTGTCGTTGATATTCGGGCCGCGCTTGAAAATGGTCTGATGCAAGTACCTTAATCTTTCCCTGCCTGCGGGGGAAAGAAATTAGTTTTAAAAATAAATCGATTATAATATCCGTTCCAATGCCGCAAGCAGCTCTGTGTTTTCTTCCGGAGCGCCGGCGGTGATCCGCAGAGAATCGCCCATCAGGCGCACCGCGATCCCCTCGGCCAGAAGCTTTTCGTACACGTATCGCGCGTCCGCAAGGCGGATCAGCACAAAATTGGTGCAGCTTGGGTACAGAACAAACCGTCCGGGCTTCTTCTTCAGAAGCTGCTGGAGCCCCTGCGACAGGGCGATACGGGAATCGACGATTTTTTCGATCGCGCGTTCCAGCTGTTTTGGGTATGACAGAACTGCCGCAGCCGCACTCTGCGTGGCGGAATTGACATTGTACGGCGACTTCACGGCCCGCAGCGCCGCGGTGATCGTCTGATTCGCTACTGCAAAGCCAAGGCGGAGCGCCGCAAGGCCAAACGCTTTGGAGCAGGTGCGCAGCACCACCAGATTATCGTACTGCTCCGCCTCCTGAATCAGGGACTGATCCCAGAAATCCATATAGGCTTCGTCCAGAACCACCAAGGCGCTCACGGAACGGATGATCTTCCGCACCTGCTCGCGGGTAAGCCCCACCGAGGTGGGATTGCAGGGGTTGGAAAACAGGATCATCTTCGCCCCGGTTTGATTGGACACAGAGATCAGCTCATCCACATCGATGGTCAAATCGCTCTTCTTCACGACATCCACGCATCTGACCTCCACAAGCGAGGAGTAGAAACGATACATGGAAAAATCGGGAGAAAGCGTCAGCACGGTGTCCCCTTTCATCAGAAAGGCGGTCATCAGAACGGAAATCAGCTCGTCGGAGCCATTGCCCGCGGTTACATTCTCCGGCCGAATTTTGTGATACTGCGCGAACATGCGGCACACATCCACAGCCAGCGGGTCGGGGTAGCGGTTGAAGGCTGTATACGCGAACGCATCCATCATCCTCGACATCACGTTCGTCGGCAGGGATAAAAAGGACTCATTGGCGTCCAGCCGGATCCGGTAATCTCCCTCCAGCGGCTCGTACGGCTTTAAGTCCCTGATTTTGCTGTTCAGCTGGTACAATGAAATCACATCCTTACTTTGATGGAATTGGCGTGTGCGGTCAGGCCCTCCGCCTTTGCCAGAGTCATCACGTCCGGCCCGGCGGCCGCGAGTGCCTGCTTGGTGTAGTAAATAAAGCTGGACTTTTTCAAAAAGCTGTCGACCGAAAGCGGCGAGAAGAACCGTGCTGTACCCCCTGTAGGCAGAACGTGATTCGCACCCGCGTAATAATCGCCCAGCGGCTCGGGGGAATAGTTCCCCAAAAAGACGGAGCCCGCATTGTCGATACAGCCAAGGTATTCGATCGGGTTTTCGCAGCAGACCTCCAGATGCTCCGGGGCCAGGCTGTTTGCAAAGGCGACAGCCTCCTGCATGGTGTCGCAGACAAGGATCGCCCCGTAATTTTGGAGCGACTGCTCCATGATCTCGCGGCGCTCGAGCTGCGCGGTCTGGCGTTCCAGCTCTTCGGCAACCTGCTGCGCAAGGCTCAGGCTGGACGTGAGCAGAATCGCAGAGGCCAGCACGTCATGCTCCGCCTGCGAAAGCAGATCCGCGGCAAGGTACACCGGGTTCGCCGTTTCGTCCGCCAGAACAAGAATCTCACTCGGCCCCGCGATCATGTCGATGTCCACGATGCCGTACAGCTGCTTTTTTGCCGTGGCCACATAAATATTGCCCGGGCCGACGATCTTGTCCACCCGCGGGACGGTCTCGGTGCCGTAGGCCAGCGCCGCCGCCGCCTGCGCCCCGCCCATCAGGAAAATGCGGTCCACTCCGGCAATCAGCGCCGCTGCCATGATATTCGGGTTCGGCTTTCCGTCCTTCTGGGGCGGCGTCGCCATAATGATCTCGCCCACCTGCGCGATTTTCGCAGGGATTGCGTTCATCAAAACGGAAGAGGGGTATGCCGCCGTGCCGCCGGGGACGTAAATGCCGACACGGTGCAGCCCGCGCACCCGCTGGCCCATCAAAACGCCGTCCTCGCGGGTTGTCAGCCAGCTTTGCTGCGCCTGACGCTGGTGAAAATCGCGGATGTTCTGCGCGGCCCGTTCCAAAGCGGCGACAAATTCAGGGTCGCAGTCTTTGGAAAGCTCCGCCATCTCCTCGCGATTCAGCTCGCGCTTGGCCGGCAGCGCACCGTCGAACCGCAGGGTGTATTCTTCCACGGCCGCGTCGCCGCGGGTTCGTACCTGTTCCAGAATCTCCGCAACGCGGGCATCGACCAGCTTATCCTTTTCTTCGCCGCGGCGGCGGATTTGTTCCACCACGCGGCGGCCTTCTTCCCCGCTTAGCTGGATTGCTTTAAGCATACTTTCTCCTCCTTCTTTTGGATGGCCTGGCTCATGCGAGAAACCAGGGCCTCAACTTCATCCTTTCTCAGCTTCATCACCGCCGAATTGACAATCAGCCGGGCGGAAATCGGGCAGATGATCTCGAGAATCTCGAGCCCGTTTTCCTTTAGGGTGGTTCCGGTTTCCACCAGGTCTACAATAGCTTCGGCCAGACCAAGCAAAGGAGCCAGCTCTACCGAACCTTCAATTTTGATGATGCGCACGTCCATGTCGCGGTTTTCAAAGAAGGCGCGGGCCACCTTCGGGTATTTGGTCGCCACGGTTTTCACCGAGTAGCCTTCGAAAATACCGGAATCTTTGGGGCCCGCCACCGCGAACCGGCATTTGCCGAAGCCGAGATCGAGCACCTCAAAAAAACCGCCGGTGCTTTCCATAATCGTGTCCTTGCCGACGACGCCCAAATCGCAGACGCCGTGTTGAACATAGGTGATCACATCGGCCGCCTTGGCCAGAACTACCTCGATTTCGCCATCGCCCACGGGCAGAATCAGGCGCCTTCCTTTATTGCGTACTTGGGAGCAGTCATATCCCATCTTTTCCAGCAGGGCAACCGTTTTTTCTTCCAGGCGGCCCTTTGTCAGCGCTATTTTTAACGGAGTCATCCGTTTTCCTCCTTTGTGAGCATGATCGAAACTGTACCGTCAGAGACAAAATCCACCTGGGGAATCCCCATCGCCACCGCGTAGTGGATGGCCTGCTCGCGATCCTCAAACACAGAAAACTCGCAGAAAATTCCGCGCTCCGTCAGGCGTGCCGCGTAATCCAGCGCTTTGATCTCAAAGCCGTCTTCCCCATGCACCAGAATCTGTGCGGGAGCAATTGCCGTTTCTTCGCCCTCGGCGGCCATAACGCCCGCAAGAACATCCACATTCGCGGCAAACCCGATGGCCTGCATCGGCGCGCCGTACAGCTCGAGCAGATGGTCATAGCGCCCGCCGACCAGAACCGCCTCGCCCGCCTGGGGAACATAAGCGCTGAGCACGATACCGGTATAGTAATCGTTTCTCTGTACCAGACCCAGGTCGACCATGATGCGCTCTGAAAGCCGCAGCTCCGAAAGCATGCCGTACAGCTTCTTCAAATACCGGATCGGCTCCTTGGCGCTGTCCGGAAGATCGAGGCTTTCGGCCTGCTCGAATATTTCTTCTCTGCCGAACAGCCGGGGCAGCTGCCGCAGGGCGGCCGCCTCACGGGAATCGGGCAGGGAATCGAGAATTTCGTCAAGCGCGGGGTAATTTTTCGTTTCGATATAGCCGCGAATATCCTCCAGAACCTCTTCCGAAACCGGCATCCCGGCCACAATGGCCCGAAAAAAACCGGCGTGCCCAAGCTCGATTCGGAAATCCGGCACACAGGCGGAAAGCGCCTCAATTGCCGTTACAAGGATTTCCAAATCGGCCCGGTGCCCGCCGGCCCCCAACAGCTCTACCCCGGACTGCATGATCTCGTCCGCGTGTCCGCTTAGCCCCGGATGATTCCGGTACACTTGTTGGGTATAAAATAAACGCAGGGGCTTTTCCTGCCCCTGCAACCGGGTTGCCGTAAGCCGAGCGATCGGCAAGGTGGAGTCTGGCCTTAGCACCAGTAGCCTCCCTCTGCGGTCTGTCAGCTTATACATGGTTTCCGACGGTATTCCGGAGCGTTCCGGGTCAAATACATCATAAAACTCCAAGCCAGGCGTAACAACCTGACGGAAGCCTCTGTTACGGTACACCTCTTCCAGACGGTGCTCCACGTGATGATGGACCAGGCACTCTTCAAACAGATAGTCACGAATGCCCTCGGGAGTGATTTTATGGTATTTTTTCATTCATTGCACCGCCTTTGCTTTAACATGCTAATATGATAGCATAAGAAACTGAGGGGTTCAAGGCTTATTTTGCATTTTTATACCTTCATGATGCTGAAATTGTCCCCCATTTCAGCAGACGAGTATAGGAAAAACGTAGAAATTACAGATCGACGATAAAAAACGGCTGTCGTTTTATCAAATAAAGAATATTCAAAAAAGAGGAACCAGGCAAGCCGGTTCCTCAACAAAAAATGCCCGGCAGGCTCTGCCGGGCTTTCGAGCGTAATCATGTAGTGACATCATTTTTTAAAGTGATCCCTTCTTTTCACTTAAGGGGAAAATCGATATATTGGCATAAGACCATTTAAAAGTGAATGGATCACTATTTAAAACAGGCTCATCTGGCTGCTTTCGGGCAGGCCGTTCAGCGCACCCGCCACCTGCAGCGCTTCAATCACCGATTTGGAAACCTTGGAACGGGTCTGCAGGTCATCAATCGAAATATACGGCCCGCCGTTTTCACGCGCTGCCGCAAGGCTGTTGGCCGCGGCCTCACCCACGCCGGAAAGCGACGCGAACGGCAGACGGATTTTCCCATCCTCCACCAGATATTTTCTTGCGTCGGATTGGTACAGGTCGATCGGCAAAACCTCAATACCCCGGGCCAGCATCTCGTTAACGATCTGGAAGGTGGCAAACGCGTCCTCTTCCTTTTTGCTGGCCTCTTTGCCCTTCATCGTGATTTCGTTCATCTTACGGCGCACGGCCTCGCGACCCTGCAGCACCACGGCACCGTCAAAGTCCTCGCCGCGCACCGTGAAATAAGCGGCGTAATACTCCACAGGACGATGCACCTTATACCAGCCGAGGCGCAGGGTAGAAATCATATAGGCCGCCGCATGGGCTTTCGGGAACATGTACTTGATCTTCATACAGGAATCGATATACCACGGCGGCACGTTGTGGTCTTTCATCGCCTGAATATGTTCCTGCGTCAGCAGTTGGGATGCTTTACCCTTTCGGGTGATCTCCATGATCTTAAACGCCATTTTCGGCTCCAGACCCTTAAGCAGCAAATAGGTCATGATGCTGTCACGTGTACCGATTACCTCAGAAATCGTGCAGGTTTTGTTCTTAATCAGATCCTGCGCGTTGCCGAGCCAGACATCCGTACCGTGGGACAAACCGGAAACCTGCAGCAGGTCGGAGAAGGTTTTGGGCTGCGCGTCCATCAGCATCTGGCGGACGAAGCCGGTGCCCACCTCCGGCAAAGAGAAAGTACCCGTGGGGGAATCGATGTCCTCCGGAGTCACGCCGAGTGCCTCTGTAGAGGTAAACAGCGACATCACCTTCGGGTCACTCATGGAAACTTTCATTACGGGGATGCCCGTGTAGTCTTCCAGATAGCGGTAAATCGTCGGAACATCATGCCCCAGCTCGTCGAGCTTGCAGATGGTATCGTGGATCGCATGGAAGTCGAAGTGCGTGGTGATGTTGTCGGATTTCTGGTCGTTCGCCGGGTGTTGAACCGGGCAGAAATCGTAAATCTCCATGCCGCGCGGCACAACGACCATGCCGCCCGGGTGCTGGCCGGTGGTGCGCTTGACCCCGGTACAGCCGGTGGCCAGACGCAGCTCCTCCGCCCGGTGAAGCACCGTCCCCTGCTCCTCGGCGTATTTGCGGACAAAGCCGATGGCCGTTTTATCCGCCACAGTGGCGATGGTACCGGCCTTAAAGACGTTGTCCTTGCCGAACAGCGTTTCTGTATAGCGGTGGGCGTCGCTCTGGTACTCACCGGAGAAGTTCAGATCGATATCAGGCGTTTTGTCGCCGTCGAAGCCCAAAAAGGTTTCAAATGGGATGGTGTGGCCGTCGCGGTCGTATTCGGTGCCGCAGACGGGGCATTGCTTCGGCGGCAGGTCGAAGCCCGAGCCGTAGCTGCCGTCCGTGATGAATTCGCTGTGTTTGCAGTTCGGGCAGATATAATGCGGCGCCAGCGGATTTACCTCGGAAATACCGGAGATATTCGCCACGAACGAAGAGCCGACCGAACCACGAGAGCCAACCAGGTAACCGTGCGCCTCAGAATCGGCCACAAGCTTCTGCGCCGTCATGTACAGCACGGAGAAGCCGTGCTTATTGATGGAATCCAGCTCGCGCTTGAGGCGGTCGTGGACGATCTGCGGCAGAGGATCGCCGTAAATCTCTTTCGCCCGCTCCCATGAAATGCGATTGAGTTCCTCTTCCGCTCCGTCGATGAACGGTGGGAACACCCCGGGCGGGATTGGCGAAATCTCATCAATCATATCTGCAATTTTATTGGTGTTGGTCACAACGACCTCGTATGCCTTTTCTTTGCCGAGATACGCAAATTCCTCCAGCATCTCGGGCGTGGTGCGCAGGTACAGCGGCGCCTGCGCGTCCGCGTCGGCAAAGCCCTGCCCCGCCATCAGGATTTTCCGGTAATCGCCGTCCTTCGGGTCGAGGAAATGAACGTCGCAGGTGGCGACGACAGGCTTATCCAGCTCTTCTCCCAAACGGACGATCGTGCGGTTGTATTCCCGCAGCGTTTCTTCGTTCGGCACCTGACCATTTCGCACCATGAACAGGTTGTTGTCGATCGGCTGGATTTCGAGATAATCGTAGAACCCGGCAATTTCTTTCAGCGTAGACCACGGCTGGCCGCCGGCCACCGCACGATACAGCTCACCCGCTTCGCAGGCGCTGCCGAGCAGCAGGCCCTCTCGGTATTTGACGAGAACGCTTTTCGGGATACGCGGCTTCTGGTAGAAATAATCCAGATGAGAATAGGAAATCAGCTTATACAGATTCTTAAGGCCCGTCTGATTCTTCACCAGAATGATCTGATGCACCGGGCGGATTTTTTTCGGGTTCCCCCCGGCCAGGCAGGTGTTGATGTCTTTGACGCGTGTCGCGCCGGTATCCTCTTTTAAACGCTGCAGCAAATTCTGAAAAATCTTTGCCAGAACCGCCGCATCGTCGCACGCGCGGTGGTGGTTGAACGGGTCGAGCTTTAGATATTTAGCCACTGTATCGAGCTTGTAGTTTTTAATGTCCTTGAGCATCGAACGGCACATGGGCAGGGTGTCGATGTACGGATACGGGAAATCCATCCCGTGACGCTCGGCCGCGGCGTGCATGAACGAGGTATCAAACGCGGCGTTATGTGCCAGCAGCACCGGTTTTTCCCCGCAGAACTCGTAGAACTGCCGCAGGGCCTCCTCTTCGGACGGAGCGTCCTTTACCATTTCGTCCGTGATGCCGGTCAGCTCGGTGATCTTGGCCGGAATGTGCATGCCGGGATTCACGAAAATATCGAAGCTGTCGGCAATCTCCCCGTTTTTGATCCGTACCGCGCCGATTTCGGTCATACGGTCCTGCTCCGCGCTCAGACCGGTGGTTTCGATATCGAACGAGATGAACTCATCGTCCAGCGTGTTCTCCGTTTCCCCCATCAGGGCCGGAACCATGTCGTTGACAAAATAGGATTCGATGCCGTAGATGACCTTGAAGTCTGCTCCTTTTTTGCGGACGGCCGCGGCGGCATTCATGGCGTCCGGGTAAGCCTGCGCCACGCCGTGGTCGGTAATGGCAATGGCCTTATGCCCCCATTCGGCGGCGCGTTTGATCAGGTCGCCCACCGGGGTAATGCCGTCCATACTGGACATAGAGGTATGCAGATGCAGCTCCACACGCTTTTCGGGCGCGTCATCGACAACCTTGAGCAGCTCCACCGTGCTGATTCCGCGAGGGCGCAGAACGATTTCGTGGTCGTACTTATCGTAGCTGATTTCACCGCTCACCAGAATGGCGCTTCCCTTTTTCAGGGTATCGATCGCGCGGCACTGGCTGTTCTCCTCAATGAGCTTTAAGGTCATGGAGCCGGTGTAATCCGTTATGTTGATGGAATAGATTTTTTTCGATTTATCGCGGGTCTGGCGTTCATCCATACTGAAGATTTCGCCCCAGATGGTCACCGTGCCGGAATCCGGCCCAACCCGGCCGATCGGCACGGGCTTTGTGCTGCGGCCCATACGGCCATACAGCAGCTTCACGGTATCCAGCAGGACAGTCGGCAGAAGCGTATCACCGCCGCGCACACTGACGGAATGCGGGTTCTTTTTGACCTTTTTACTCCCGCCTTCGTTCATCATGGCATCATAGTGTGCCATCTCTTCTTCCACTGCCTGCCGGCGCTCGGTTTCCTGCTCCTGCTTCACCCGTTCGATAAAGCGGGCGTCGTCCGCCTGAATCTCGACGGTGCCGTCGAAAGATACCTTGAGCGTCAGGCCAAATTCCTCCTGAATCAGGCGGGAGGCCGCCTTGTCAAACCCGCGCGAAAGCAGCATATCGCGCCCGCCGTGCGACAGCGTGATGATGAGCGTGTCGCCTTCTAAGCGTGCGGCGGCGCCCTTCAGGCTGCCGTTGAGGCTGGCGTCTCTGCGCCGCAGCTCCTGCGCAAGCTCCGGAAAATACTCCGTCTGGAACAATTCTTTCGCATAGCGGGGCTGCACGGTTACCCTGCGGACATTCAGCGCCTCCCTCAGCTGTTCTTCCAGCGCAAAAAGGACCGGGCGCTCCACCAGGACCGGGAACGCCGTCTCTATCGCCAGCTCCCGGTTCTGCTCGTCGATCCGCAGGGAAAGCACGGTTCCCTCCGGACATGTCGTGCCGGGGGGATTGAGGTATGTACCAAATACTTCAGCAAAGGTTTTCATTCCAACATCCTTTTCCTTGACAAAATGACCGCTGCGTTACAGCGATTCGATTTCCTCCATCAGGCTGTCCACAAGCCTGTCTTCGGGGACACGGCGTACGATCTCCCCTTTTTTGAAGATCAGGCCAACGCCGTTCCCGCCCGCGATTCCAATATCGGCCTCGCGCGCTTCGCCCGGCCCGTTGACCGCACAGCCCATCACCGCCACGGTGATCGGCTTTTTGCAGGAGTCCAGACGGCGTTCTACCTCACCGGCAATCGCAATCAGATCAATATTCGTTCTCCCACAGGTCGGACACGATACCATCTGTACCCCGCTGCGGAGATTCAGCGCTCTTAGAATATCCATCGCTGCAACAATCTCCCGCACAGGATCCGCCGTAAGAGACACCCGAATAGTGTCACCGACGCCGCGCTGCAGCAAAGAGCCGATACCGATCGCGGATTTAATGAGGCCCATCCGCTCGGTGCCGGCCTCTGTAACGCCAAGATGCAGCGGATAATCGCATGCCTGCGACGCGAGCTCATACGCCTCGATCATTGTATCGACACGCGAGGATTTCATCGAAAGGACAATATCATTAAAATCGTATTTTTCCAGCAAAGACGCATGGTACATCGCGCTTTCGCAAAGCGCCTCGGCTGTAGGCCCGCCGTGCTTTGCCAGAATCTCTTTTTCCAGAGAACCCGAGTTGACCCCGATCCGGATCGGAACACCGTGCGAGCGGCAGGCGTCCGCCACCGCTTTGACGCGGTCGTCGGAGCCGATATTGCCGGGGTTGATGCGGATTTTATCGATGCCTGCCTCGACGGATTCGAGCGCAAGCCGGTAATCAAAGTGAATATCGGCCACCAATGGGATCGTCGTGGCCGCCTTAATGGCGGGGATCAGCCGCACCGACTGCTGATTCGGAATCGCAACGCGAAGAATCTCGCAGCCGGCCGTTTCCAGTTCCCGCGCCTGACGGACGTTTCCGTCCACATCCGCCGCGGGAACGTTCAGCATCGATTGAATGGAAATGGGCGAATCGCCGCCAATTGCGACGCCGCCCACATTCAATTTTCTTGTTAATTTTCGGTTCATGCTCCCAATCCCTTCCCGGTAAAGAGCCGCAGAACATCGCTGTAGGTAACGATGATCATAAAGGTCATCAAAAGCGCAAAACCAGCCGCGTGTACCCAGCCCTCGTATTTGGGGTTGATCGGGCGGCGGCGTACCAGTTCAATCAAAAGGAAAATCAGGCGGCCGCCGTCAAGAGCCGGCAAAGGCAGCAGATTCACCACGCCAAGGTTGACGGTAATCATCATCATCATCATGATAATGTTATTGACCGCGGGCAGAATTCCTTCTTTCAGGCCCATAGAAGCGGCCTGCGAAATTGCATCTGCCGCGCCGATCGGCCCGGCCATATCATTCAGGCCAAACTGACCCGTCACCAGGCCAACCAGGCTGTACCAGACCATGCGAACGACGGAAACCGTATCCGCACCGGATTTCTGGATCAGCGTGACCGGATTTCTCTCTATGCCGGACACATAGAAGTCCAGCACCATTACCTGCTTATCGCCGTTCTGGCGGGTGTTCATTTTCACGTCGTGGAACGTAAGCTTCTCGCCCTTTCGCACCACAGAAATATCGATTGACTGCGGATTTGCCGTAGCCAGGGAAAAGCTCAGGTCGCGGTCGGTGCGCACACGGTAGCCATCGATGGAATAAAACTGGTCGCCGGCCTGAATACCCGCCTTCTGCAGAGCGGAGCCTTCCGCAAACTGCGCGATGGTAGTGGAGGTAAACATCGGCTGCTGCACCAGCAAAACCATCATCAGTACAATACCGAACAAAATGTTCATGATTGCACCGGCGCAGACAACGATAATCCGTCTCCATACCGGCTTATTGCCGAACGCCCGGTCATCC
>NZ_CBYL010000063.1 GCF_000577335.1 Faecalispora jeddahensis
CTGGGGCTTTTCTGGTGTTTGGAACTTAAGAGCTTTGAAAAACCGTTGGCTTTTTTCGTTCCTACTGTATAGACGGGTACTGTTCCTGCAATAAAACAGGCCCCTCTTTCCGTGGAGCTTCACGAAAAAAGGGGCCTTTCGATTTTTAGGGGAGGTACCTGAGAAGCGGAGCATCCCCTTTGGGCTGTGCGTAAACAAAAAAGCGCAAGGTACAGCCCGGAGGTATTGCGAAAGAAAGCCCCGGAGCGGCTTTGTTCCTTTATGTGCTACTCCCATTGGGAGTTGTATCTCTGTGTATCCTATCAAGCGGAGAAAAGCTGTTTTGCAAGCCGGTGATTTGTTGTATAATAACATCATAAGACAATATCAATCATATAAGAGAGGAATGAAAAGGTTGGATAAAAAAGGGTTATATGATCTTCTCGATCAATATCAAATGACTTATGAAGCCTGCGAGCATCCCGCCGTATACACCATTGAAGAGATGGACGCCCTGAATCTGCCGCATAGCGAGCGAGTTGCAAAAAATCTTTTTCTGCGTGACGATAAAAAGCTGCATTATTATCTTGTTACCGTGCCGGGCCATAAAACCGTCAACTTAAAAAGCCTGAGTGAAAAGATTGCCAGCCGCAAGCTGACCTTTGCCAGCGAGGAATCGCTCAGGGAATTGCTGATGCTGGAAAAAGGACATGTCACACCGCTTGGGGTGTTAAATAACGCAGAGAAAAATGTGATTGTGGTGTTCGATAAGAGTCTGCAGAATCAGCAAATCGGCATCCATCCCATGGAAAACACCGCAACCATTTTTATGGCTTTTGAGGATGTCGAGAAACTGGTAGAGGATCATGGAAATCCTATTGTGAAGTGCGACTTTGAGTAACAGCCGATTTGTTCCATCTAATCCGGCGAGATGTTCTTCTGATACACACGGAGCAGATGAATTTCACCCCTTTTCAAAATGTACGGCGGCCTGATATTGGGACAGTACCGAGCTCAAGGCTGGACTCAGCAGCCTTGCAGAAACTCCGTTTTCCTGCCGCAGCAGGTTAAGTCCAATTGATGCATGGCTCTTGTGCAGGCAATGTATAAAAGGCTTCTGTCCAACGGTGTGTGATAAAGCTCATCAGAAACATCGGGGATGATCACCTGATCAAATTCAAGCCCCTTGGACATGTGCACGGAAGTAACGACGATGCCGTTCTGAAATTCGCTGCTGCCGAAATCCAACAAAGCCATAGTGTCATCAGCGGTATGAAGCTGCTCAAACAGCTGCTCTGCCTGCTTCTGCGATTTGCATATGATCCCCAAGGAGGCATGTTCGGATTGCCTGAATTGCTCAATCAAAGCACGTATCTTGTCAAGCTGCTCCTTTGGGGTTTGGCATTCTGTGATTGCGGGTGCACTGCCATGCCGCTCAATGGGAATCAGTTTTTTGTTATCTAAAATCTGCTGCGTAAACCTGGTGATTTCAATGGTGGAACGGTAGCTCCTGCGCAGTTCCATACAATCGCACCCCAAAAAGTACGGCTGGATTTTTTCCGCGGAGGATGAGCTGTAAGGATTTACGCTTTGGTAGCTGTCGCCTAAAATGGTCATCTTACAGGAAAACAGCTTTGCCAGAACCGCATATTGAATCGGAGTGTAATCCTGCATTTCATCCACGAGCAGATGCTTTATGCTTTTGTATTCCTGCTCTTCTCCTTCAAAATAGATTTTGGTATAGAGAAAGGGATACACATCGCAGAATTCAAATGCGTTTTTGCCGATCAGACGGAACAGATGCTCCTGACCGATGGAGCGATAAAAATTTTGATACAGCGTCAATGCGTCATTGAATTGAAACATTTTTTGAATGCTGCTTCTGATTTGGCGGATGACTGTGGGATCCATCTTTTGATTGGTATCTCTTTTATGCCTTTCTATCAGATCGTCCGCTATTTTACGCAGCCGCGTTTTGATCGGCAGCTTTTTCAAAGCACGATAATTCAAAAGCAGTTTTCCCTTGGAAACAGAAAAGTTCCCGAAGGAAAGATCGGTCGGAACAAAACAGGTTTTATCGGCAGACTCTAAATACGATTGAAGCTGCTCCACAAAGAGATTTGTCGCCTTAAATTCGATTCTGGCAATGGTTTCGGCGTCTCCATTAGCCAATAAGCTTTCTACCTGCTCCGAAAAAGTCTGATACCGATACTTTTTTCCAAGCATGTCCGCTGCGATATCATCGAAGCCGATTTCCGACATGTTTTCTTCTCCCAACTCCGGCAGAACATTCGAAATATAGTTTCCGAATACCTTGTTGGGGGAAATAATGAGAATGTTCTTCGATGTCAGAGTATCTTTAAAGCGATACAGCAAAAATGCGACCCGATGCAGCGCTATGGAGGTTTTTCCCGAGCCCGCCGCACCCTGTATGATCAGCACTTTTGCGGCTTCGTTCCGGATGATGGCGTTTTGCTCCCTTTGGATGGTCGCCACAATGTTTTTCATCTTGTCGTCGGAATTGCGGCTCAGCTCCTTTTGCAGAATTTCGTCGCCGATATTCAGGGAGCTTTCAATCATGTACTCCATCTGAGTCTGTCTGATTCTGTATTGCCGTTTCAGGGTCATCACTCCGTCGATTTTTCCGGCGGGAGCCTTGTAAAAAGCCGGTCCGGTTTCAAAATCATAAAACATGCTGGAGACAGGTGCACGCCAGTCGAAAATGACACTGCGCAATGTCGCGGGATCGGCAAAAGCATGCACTCCGATATAGAATGCATTTCCTTGTTCTTCTTCTGTTCTGATGAAATCGATTCTCCCAAAATAGGGGGATTGAATCAGCTTTTCGAGCTTTTCTCTTTCTCTGACAGCTTTTTCTCCAAAGGCAACGCTGTCATAAACGGCCGTTCGGTTCGCCGCTTTTTCCGCAGAATCAAGCTGGGCCAGATTCTCATAGATATACCGTTTTGTTTCCAGTATCTCTTTGGAGTAGTTGTCTATTTTTTGGTTGATTTGTTCCAGTTCTGCTCGCAGCTTTCCTTGAACTTCGCTTAAATACGTTCTTTCCTCATTTTCTGTTTGGTGTAACATAGTTGGTCTCCCTAATCTTTTCCTTGAATTGATATTCTAAGTATAAAAGAAAATAAAAAAAATACTAGACTTTTTATTTCCGGCATGATATTGTATATATTAGTCATGTCCTCAAGAAAACACAAAATTTACATTTTTTGCCATTTTTCTTGATTCTTAATTAATCAATATCAATATTGAATATTCAGATAGTCTTTCCAATCAAAATGTTGGAAGGGCTATTTTTTATTGTGAAAATAGAGTTCTGTATGCATTAGTTGCCTGTTTTTATACTCTGTGACAGCGAAGATGATTTTGCCTTTTGTGGTTAAACAACTGCGAAGGGATGTAGAGGTACAAAGCCGCTTTGCCGCCTTAGAAACATGGGTGAGAAGAAGGGAAGAAT
Organism: Faecalispora jeddahensis; assembly: GCF_000577335.1. GTDB lineage: Bacteria > Bacillota > Clostridia > Oscillospirales > Acutalibacteraceae > Faecalispora > Faecalispora jeddahensis. Next base: position 3,455 of record NZ_CBYL010000063.1, read on the forward strand.
ACGCGCTCCAGAGCTTAGGTTCCTCATCGAATGATTGGAACGGACTTTTGATAGAATGGTTATCAATACTGCCGAAGATTCTATGTGCCAGCAAGGCATCTGACTGGCTAAAGCTGTTTTCTGCCCGAATGAGAGAAAAATAACAATATTAATGTAAACCATTACACAAAAAGGGAAAAATTCAGAATATATAAAAAGCCGAAGCAATTGATTGTGAAATTATAAAATAAAAATATTACTATTTATTGACAATTTTTGTGATATCTGTTATATATAAATTAATTAAACTTTGAAAAATTAGAGTTAGGTCTCCAACAACATAATGTAATCGATTACATATATAAGAGCAGAAAGAAAAAGAAACGGATCAAACGGGATGGGAAAAGGGGGAGCTTACTTGAGCACGATCGAAGAAGTAGCACAGGAATCGGGCGTTTCCGTTGCCACGGTATCACGGGTCATCAACCGCAACGGAAAGGTAAGCGCGATCACCAGGCAGAAGGTACTGGCGGCCATCGCAAAGCTGAATTATCATCCTAACACGTGGGGGCGCAGTCTGCGCAAGGGGCAAAGCAGAATCCTGCTGATTCTGGTGCCGAATATCACAAACCCGTATTATTCGCCCATCGTACACGGGATCCAGGATATCGCACGGCATAATCGGTACCAGACCATGTTGTGCATTACGGATGGAATCCAGATCCATACCAACAGCTATTTTGAGCTGTTGCATAACGGCAACGCCGACGGCGTTATCCTGATGGACGTCAAAAAGGATGACCTGGAGGTTTCAGAACTCGCAAAAGGCTTCCCCATTGTGCAGTGCTGTGAATACTGCAGCGACGAAAGCGTGGGGCATGTTTCCATCGACAATTTTAAGGCGGCCTACGACATGACCCATTTCCTATGCTCTGTCGGGCATCGGAAAATCGGATTGATCGGCGCGGCCAACTGGTTTATTTCCACGCAGCAGCGGCGTATGGGCTACGAAAAGGCGCTTTCCGAAGAGGGGATCGCCGTAGAACAGCGATACATCACTTCCGCGGCGGGCGATTATAACTTTTCTTCGGGCGTACAGGCAGCGCGCACTCTGCTCTCTCTGCCGGACCGGCCGACCGCCTTGTTCTGCATTTCGGACGTTATCGCGCTCGGCGCGCTCCGCGTGGCAAAGGAAATGGGCCTGCGTGTGCCGGAAGACCTTTCGGTGGTAGGATTCGACGATGTAGAATACGCTACCATGTTCCGCCCTATGCTGACTACCGTCAGCCAGCCCTGCTATCAGCTTGGCAAAACCTCCTGCGAGCTGCTTCTCGAGCAGCTGGGCGGGCTCCCTCCGCGCTCCGTGTTTCTGGAGCACAAAATTGTTCTGCGCGATTCATCGGCAGGATTGCCGAAAAATTCATAAATCGCATACCACAAACTAAAGGAGGAGCATTATGAAAAAACTATTGGCATTTGTTCTGGCAGCAGCCATGTCCCTGTCTTTGGCTGCGTGCGGTGGAAGCACCACCACAAGTTCTGCGCCCGCGTCCGGTGCGACACCCGCGTCGTCGGCTGCGGCGGATAAGTACAAGGTCGGCATCCTTGCCCCGGCGGTCACCCACGGCTGGGTAGCGGCTGTGGCTTACCATGCGGAAGCCCGCTGCAAGGAGCTTGCGGACAAAGTAGACTATAAGCTGTATACCAGCAACAACGCGGATGAAATGACTTCTCAGCTGGACGATCTGATGACATGGGGCGCAAAGGCCATCGTCGCGTTCCCGCAGTGGGAGGGCATGGAAGTCCCCATCAAGAAAGCGGTTGACGCAGGCATCACCATTGTAAACTTCGACATCGCCATCAATGTGGACGGCGTGTACCGTGTCTCCGGCGACAATGAGGGCATGGGCGTAGAAGGCGCCAAGTACATTGTGGATAAAATCGGCAAGACCGGCAATGTCGTAATTCTCGATGTTCCGACCTCCGGCTCCGTGGCAGAGCTGCGCAAGAAGGGCTTTACCGAGACAGTCGCGAAACTGGCCCCCGATCTCAAGCTTTCTACCTACGCCACCAAGTTCACACGTGAAGACGGCCTGAAGGACTTTGCGGATATTCTGACCAAGAACCCGAAGATCGACGCCGTTTATTCCATGGATGACGAAACCTCCATCGGCGCGCTGCAGGCCATTAAAGAGGCAGGCCGTACCGATATTAAGGTGATCACCGGCGGCGGCGGAGCGCAGGAGTATTTCAACATGATGCCGCAAAATGAGAACATCTGGATTGAATCCGCTCTGTACAGCCCCGCCATGGTGCGCGACGCTGTGGACGTAGCGGTGAACGTGCTCGACGGCAAAACCGAAGAGAAGGTCAAGATTATTCCCACCACGATTGTGGATCGTGACAACTGCGCACAGTTCAAGGATGACAAATCCCCCTATTAATTCTCAGCAGCAGGAAAAGAGGCTATGGCGCAGCCATAGCCTCTCCTTAAAAAGGAACGGAGTGATGGAATGACACTCGAAATGCAGGAAATCTGCAAATCCTTCGGCGTTGTGCGCGTGCTAAAGAATGTTGATTTTTCCGTAAGGGGTGGGGAAATCTGCGCGCTGATCGGTGAAAACGGCGCCGGAAAGTCCACACTGATGAACCTTCTGGGCGGCGTGCTTCAGCCCGATTCCGGCAGAATGCTTCTGGATGGGAATCCGGTTTCGTTCCGGAACCCGGCGGAATCGCTTTCGGCAGGTATCGCCTTTATCCATCAGGAGCTCAACCTGATCAACGATCTTACCATTTACGAAAACATGTTCATCGGCAGAGAACTCAAAAAGAAAAACGGCCTCCTGGATGCAGACGCAATGCGGCGGCAGACACAGGAGATATTTGATAAAATGGATTTTCATCTCAACCCTATGACCATGGTGAGGGATCTGGATGCCTCGTATAAGCAGATTGTCGAGATCTTTCGTGCGCTGATGATGAATGCCTCTATCATCATAATGGATGAACCCACCGTGTCCCTGACTGATTCCGAGGTGGAGCGGGTGTTCGATATGATGCGTACGCTGGGGCAGCACGGAGTCGGGATCGTGTTTATCTCTCATAAGCTCAAGGAAGTCATGACCATCTGCGACCGCTTTACCGTGCTGCGCGACGGCGTGATGGTAAAGGACGGCCTGATTTCGGAAACCTCCACCGACGACCTTGCGCATCACATGGTGGGGCACGAGCTCCACATTGAAACGGTGCGGCGCGATTACGAGAAAGAACGCGAGATTTTGCGCGTGGAGAACCTTTCCGACGAAACCGCCTTCCGCGGCGTTTCCTTCGCGGTGCATGCCGGGGAGGTATTGGGCGTTACCGGGCTTTTGGGGGATGGGCGCAGCGAGCTGTTTCAGACGATTTTCGGTGTCCGGGGGAATTACGAAGGGCAGATTTATGTGGAAGGGGAACCGGTACATATCAGCAGCGCCATGCAGTCCCGGCGGCTCGGGATCGGTTATGTGCCCCGCAACCGAAAGGAAAACGGCATCCTCAAGGATATGAGCATTCTGGAAAACGGCTCCATTGTCACGCTGCCGGAATACCAGCGCCGCGGGCTGATTGACCGCGTGCGGCAAAACCTGGATTTCGACCGCCAGATCGAGCAGCTGCACATCAAGCTGGGGAAAAAATCGGACCTGATCACCAGCCTTTCGGGCGGCAATCAGCAGAAGGTAGTGCTGGCGAAATGGCTGAACGCAAACCCCAAAATCCTGGTGCTCGACAACCCCACACAGGGGGTAGATGTGGGCGCGAAGGAAGAAATCTATAATATTATTTTAAAGCTTGCCGGTGCGGGCGTCGCCATTGTGGTTCTGTCAAGTGAAGTACAGGAAATTATCCGGCTGTGCGATCGGGCGCTCGTGATGTACCACGGCCAAGTGCTTGGGGAGGTCAGCGGCGATACCATGAACGAGCACGACATTATGCGCCTTGCCACCGGAGGAACTTCAGCAGAAATAGGGGGAGAAAACGAATGAAGGAAACGGCTGCAATCAAACGGGAAGGATTCTTATCCTGGTTTCGCCGCATGTGGACTACATACCCACTGTTCAGTACGGCCATCGCCCTTTTGGTCATGGTGGTCCTGCAGACGCTTGCTCTCGGCTTTGAGTTCGATTCTTTCGGCGCGTGGTTTTCCACATGGCTGCGCAACTGGATCAATATTCTGCGCAATAACGCCAGCGTAGGCATCATTGCACTTGGCATGACCTTTGTCATCGTGTCCGGCGGCATCGACCTTTCCGTCGGTTCCTCCCTGGTCGCGGTCGGCGCCATTGTCATGATGCTGATCGATTCTGGCCCCAGGGGATTTCTGTACTCCATGGGGATTTCCGGCCCGGCGGTATACGTGCTTGCCGTTCTGGTCGGCGTTTTGGCCGGCTGGCTGTTCGGGGAACTGAACGGAGTACTGGTGACCAGCGGTAAAATCCCCCCATTCATCGTTACGCTCGGCACAATGAAAATTTTCCGCAGCGTAACACAGCAGTATATGCAGGGAGGGTCCCCGTCCGTCCCCAGCGGTTTTCTGGAAATCGCGAATGTGAGCATCGGCGGGCAGATGCTGATGCCGATCGTTTACTGGCTGCTGATCTCCGCCGTGCTGCACATTGTCTCGCAGCGCACCGCCTTTGGCCGGCATGTGGTGGCGGTCGGCTCGAACGAGCGCGCGGCAAAGCTTTCGGGCATTCCCGTAAACCGCGTCAAGCGCCGCGTTTACGCACTGATGGGGATGCTGGTCGCACTTTCCGCCGTGCTGCAGGTTTCGCGCATCGGTTCCATGGATTACGCGAACGCAGGCAGCGGCTACGAAATGGACGCCATCGCGGCGGCGATCGTCGGCGGGACCAACATGGCTGGTGGGCGTGGCTCAATTCTCGGCACCGTGCTCGGCATGCTGATCATCTCCGTGATGAACAACCTGCTCAACCTGATGGGTGTTCCGCCGTTTCTGCGGGAGGCCTGCAAAGGCATCATTGTGATCGGTGCCGTCCTGCTGCAGAAAAAGGAATCAACCTCCTGAGTAGGCCGCACGGCCGAACGAATTGAAAATGGAAGAAAGGGGACTTACTTGTGTACAAAGTTGGGATCATCGGATGCGGAAAAATCGCACAGGTACGCCATATACCGGAGTATCTCGCCAATCCCGAAACGGAAATCGCCGGGTATTTCGACCTTAACACGCAGCGTGCGCAGGAGCTTTCTGCCGCGCACGGGGGCAGGGTGTATGCCTCATATCAGGAGATGCTGAGCGACCCCGCCATCGATGCGGTCAGCGTCTGCACCGTCAACACGACCCATGCGGAGATTGCGGCTGCGGCTCTGCGCGCCGGAAAACATGTCCTTTGTGAAAAGCCCATGGCTTCCACGCTCGAAGAATGCGAAGCCATGGCTGCCGCCGCGCGTGAAACCGGCAGACTGCTGATGATCGGCCACAACCAGGAGCTGACCCGGGCGCATATGCTGGCAAAGCAGCTGCTGGAGGAGGGCGCGGTCGGAAAGCTGCTCACCTTCCGCACCACCTTTGGCCACGGCGGGCCGGAGACCTGGAGCGTCGATGCCGGAAAAAGTACATGGTTTTTTGATAAGAAGCGCGCGAGCATGGGCGCGATGGCCGATCTCGGTATCCATAAAACAGACCTGATTCAGTTCCTGTCGGGGCAAAAGGTGGTGGAAGTTACCGCCCGGCTCACCACGCTGGACAAAACGGACGCTTCGGGGAATCTCATCGGCGTGGACGACAACGCCATCTGCATTTACCGGCTCAGCGGCGGCGCCATCGGGACGATGACAGCCAGCTGGACGTATTACGGGGCGGAGGACAATTCCACCATCCTTTATGGAACGAAGGGAATCCTGCGCATTTACGATGATCCCGAATATGCCATTCAGTTGATCAGACCCAATGGAGAAATCGTTTTGTACCGGGTGGATCAAATTCAGACCAACGACAACCAGACCAGCTCCGGCGTAATCGATCGATTTGCCGCCTGCCTCGGCGGGGAGGACCCGGGCCATCTTTCCGGGGAAGCGGCGCTCAGCGCCATGCGCGCGGTGTTCGCCTGCATCGAATCCTCACAGACCGGGCGCGCGGTCGCTGTTCATCAAGAGGGGAGTGAAATTGGATGAAGCTTGGATTTGTCAGCGCTATTTTAGACCAGATGTCATTTGAAGAAATGATCGATACCGCCGCAGGGCTCGGATTTTCCTGTGTGGAGGTCGCCTGCTGGCCCCGCGGGAAGGCCGAGCGGCGCTATGCCGGGGTCAGTCATATCGATGTCGGTGCTCTGACCGACAAAGAAGCCGCGCGGATTCTGGACTACTGCAAGGTCCGCAGGGTAGAGATTTCCTCGCTGGCGTATTACCCGAACACGATGGACGGCGATCCGGAAAAGCGCGCCGCGAATATCGCCCATTTGAAGCAGGTGATCGCAGCCAGCCACCGCCTCGGCGTAAATCTGGTCACCACCTTTGTGGGGCGCGACCAGACCAAAACCGTGGAGGAAAATCTGGAGCTGTTCCGGGAAATCTGGCCGCCGATCGTACAAGAGGCAGAGGGACTCGGCGTTCGCATTGCCATTGAAAACTGCCCGATGCTGTTTGGGCTGGATCAGTGGCCCGGCGGGCAGAATCTGGCCAGCACGCCGGCCATCTGGCGAAAACTGTTCCAAATCGTGTCCAGTCCGAATTTTGGGCTGAACTATGACCCCAGCCATTTTGTCTGGCAGATGATGGACTATATCACCCCTCTGTATGAATTCAAAGACAGGATTTTCCACGTTCATTTCAAGGACATCAAGCTGCTGCCGGATCGTCTGCGCGAGGTCGGCACGATGGCTTATCCGCTGGAATACATGGTACCCAAGCTTCCCGGCCTTGGCGATGTGAATTGGGGGAAATATGTCTCCGCCCTGACAGACATCGGCTATAACGATTACGCCTGTATTGAAATTGAGGATAAGGCGTTTGAAGGCAGTCGGGAGAGAATTCTGAACAGCCTGAAAATTTCAAAACGGTACATAGAGCAATTCGTCATCTGATGCGGCTGGGAGCTCGTTAGATTCTGTTTCAGGAGGGATGATTTTGAAACGTATCATCATCGCAAATTCCAACTGCTACCACGGGTTTTCTTTGGAAGAAGCTATTGCGGGCATTCAAAAGGCGGGATTCCGCTATATTGAGCTGACCGCGACGAAGGGATGGACGGAGCATGTCTTTCCTTCCATGTCCTTTTCACGGCTGTGCAGGGTACAGGATGAGCTGCAGAAAGCGGGCCTGATCCCGATTTCCATGAGCGGTCACTGCAATCTGATGGACCCGCAGCGGCTTCCCGATTTTGTGGATAATATCCGCCTGGCAGCTTTTTTCGGCTGCGAATACATCGTTTCCTCAGTGGGCGAAGCGCATCTGAAGGACAATACGGTCGCCTCGAACTGGGAGCTCGTGGAAAACATCCGCAGCTTGCTGCCGCTGCTCGAAAAACACGCAATGAAGCTGGTGCTGGAGGTTCACGGGGAACACGGCAGCGGAAAAATCGTGAAGGAAGTGACGGACGCGGTGGCATCTCCGCTCGTTTCCGTCAACTACGACACGGCAAATGCCATTTTTTACGGTGGAGTCGATCTTGCGCAGGACCTGGAGGATTGCATAGACAGCATCGGATACATGCATGTAAAGGATAAAGCCGGGGAACGCACGGAATGGAACTTCCCTGCGCTCGGGGAAGGCGCTGTAGATTTCCCGATGATATTTGAAAAGCTCGATCGTGCAGGCAACAACTGCCCGCTGAGCGTGGAAATCGAGTTCACACAGGATGGCCCCAAGGATTTGGCGGCGGTCGACGAAGCAATGCAAAAATCCGCGGCATACCTGACCGCGCACGGTTTTTCGCTGTAATATGAATCTCCAATAAGATATAGGATCATGGCGGTTATTTCTCCCCTTACCGGAGGCGGGGGAGAAATGCCAGATTTCCACTTTTTAGTTGAATATTAGTATAAGGGGCCGGAAAGGAGTCAAAACAGATGATGCGAATCGGAATTGTCGGCGCCGGCGGCATGGGAACGGTGCATTACAGCAATTATGCGCATATTCCGGAATGCCGGGTGGCCGCCTTGGTCGGGAAATCCCCGCAGGACAGGGAACGAGCTGCGGTGTGGGGCCTGAAGATGTACGAATCCATCACCGAAATGGTACACAGCGAGGAAATCGATCTGGTGGACATCTGCACGCCCACGTTTCTGCACAAGCAGCAGGTGCTGGAAAGTCTGGAACTTGGAAAGCACACCATTGTGGAAAAGCCGGCCGCGCTGCACAGAAACGATGTGGAGGAGATGTTCGCTCTCGCCGCGCAGCAGGGCGTGCAGCTTTATGTTGCGCAGGTGCTGCAGTTTACCAATGAAACTGCGGTTCTGCGCAGTCTGGTGCAGAGCGGTGAGTACGGGCCTGCGCTGGACGGTTATTTCGAACGCCTTTCCGCGTGCCCGCGCTGGGTGCAGAACGGCTGGCTGTTTGATTCGGAAAAAAGCGGACTGATCCCGTTTGATTTGCATATACACGATTTAGATCTGATTGTCAGCCTGTTCGGCGAGCCGGAGGAATCCTCGTTTACCTGCTGTGCGGGGACGGGCCGCGGCTTTGCGGAGCAGTACCGTTTTCAGTACCGGTTCGGGAAGCTGAACGTCTGCGCAGAGGCCGCGTGGTTCCACGCCAATTTGCCGTTTACGGCGCGCTGGCGCGTTTATTTCGAGAATGCCGTCGTCGTAAACGACGGCACCAGCGTTATCGCTTACCCCTTTGATGCCGGGCCCCGCGTGTTCGATACGGAGGAAAAAATAAAAATCCCGACGGGGATCAACGTGCCGCCCACCGGCTGGTACTTAACGGAGCTTCTGCATTTTATCCGCTGTGCGGAGCAAAATGCGCCATCTCCGCTGGTAAGGCCCGAACAGGTGGCAGCCGTGACCGGGATTCTGGAAACAACGCTGGCACATTCGTTTTGATAGGGACAGCAGAATGTTTTTGCGCAAAACGGCAGGTCCATTCGCGAAACAAATTGACTGGAAATCGGGACTCTTGCAAAACAGACCCGTAAAAAAGCCGGGGCAGCCATCCCAAAGGGATCGGCGGCCCCGGCTTTTTGTTTCATATTGCGGCACGGCTTACCGTGTTGACTGTTTTTTCGGGGTCTGATCCGCTTTTTCTGTTTTTCTCGGAAGTGCGGCGATCTTTCCTATCCCACGTACCGCTTTGTAGGCGGCATTTTGCATAAATGATAGTTCTAATATTATAGTTTTCTTCTACTTTCAAAGGCTTTTGCAGTTTGCTTAATATAACTGGCCCGGTGGGGCCAGTAGGTCCAATCGCTCCGTCGGCACCTGTCGGTCCTGTGGGACCGGTAGGTCCGATCGCTCCGTCGGCACCTGTCGGTCCTGTGGGGCCGGTAGGTCCGATCGCTCCATCGGCACCAGTGGGTCCTGTGGGGCCGGTAGGTCCGATCGCTCCGTCGGCACCTGTCGGTCCTGTGGGGCCGGTAGGTCCGATCGCTCCGTCAGCACCTGTCGGTCCTGTGGGGCCGGTAGGTCCAACAGCACCGTCAGCACCAGTGGGTCCAGTGGGGCCAGTAGGTCCGACAGCACCGTCAGCGCCAGTGGGTCCAGTAGG
>NZ_CBYL010000064.1 GCF_000577335.1 Faecalispora jeddahensis
CCTCCCGCCATAGAGCCGACGCCCGCCTGCAGGAACACGTGAGTCGGTGCTGCTTCACCCTGAACCCGCATCTGCTCCAGCGCTTCCGACGCCATGGTGGTATACCCCAGAGCGATATCGCGCGGGATTTTCGCGTACTCCGCCGTTCCGGTATCCTGCACCAGAGTCTGACCGTTCTCTTTGGCCCACTTCGCCGCAAGACGCACCGCGTCGTCATAATTCAGTTCGGTAACCTCAACCGGCGTGTCGTTGATTGCACGGATCGCCTGTACGCGGCTTTCCTTTGAGCCCTTCGGCATATATACTCTGGCCCGGCAGCCAAACACAGAAGCTGCCCACGCCACGCTTTTGCCATGGTTTCCGTCGGTCGCAGTCACAAAGATGCGGTCACGCGCCCGTTCTCTGGCCTCCGGCGTTGTCAGAACAGCGTAATCCGGCGCGCCGGTGTAGCCCAAATCCTCCCACAAAAGCCGGGCGATCGCGAAAGAAGCCCCAAGCCCCTTAAACGCGTTCAGTCCGAATCGTTTGGATTCATCCTTCACAAAAATATTTTTGACTCCCAGTCTTTGCGCCAAGCCGCGCAGAGAAACCAATGGCGTTTCCTCATACTGAGGCATCGAGCGGTGAAATGCCTGCGCAAAGGAAAGCTCCTGATCTGTAAAATACGAAAAATCCGGACGATGGTCGGGGGCTCCGGCCAAAAGCGATACCGGGCGATCCATAAACTCTCTCTCCTCTCCTGGTCAAACACTTGGCTCCCTCGTCAACAGCGGCGAGAGACCGCTAATTCTTGTTATGAAAAAAGCCGTGCGCGAACACCAGTGTTTTTTATCGTAAGAATATTTCAGGGTACCAGAGTTTTATGCTCGGTACCCTGACTTGTATTCTTATGGCAACACTCTGAAAACGCATGGCTTTTCATTTTTTCCACCGGAGGTGCTTACCCGGTGGAAAATTTTGTTAAATTGAGTATAGCAGTTTGCTCCCGCAAATGCAAGGGGCGGCTATTCCGCCTTGGCCGGCTCCGGCTCTTCAATCAGCCGGCCGCTCAAACGGTGCAGCGCGGCGCAGCCGGCCCCGCCGACCACATTGCCAAGCGTGATCACCACCAGGCTGAGAAGTCCATCCCCCAGCACGCCAGCCATCCAAAAATAGAACATATCGGCGACGCAGTGCTCAAAGCCGCTGAGGATAAAGACCATCACGCTGAAAATGATCCCCAGGTATTTTCCCACGGGGTGCGGATTGCTGCGGTAGCCCTCCACCGCCACATACATCAAAAGGCCGCAGAAAATTCCCAGGATAAACAGGCTGAGCAGATTGTCGCCCAGCTTGATCTCCGCCAGATGCACCGCCTTTTCGTGCAGCTTCGCCCCCTGGCGCGTGACGGACATGACCACACTCAACAAAAAGGTTCCCAGCAGGTTCCCAAGCCAGATCAAAATCAGCCAGAGCACCTTCTGCGGATCGCGGTATGAAATATACGCCATTTTCCCGGTAAACAGATTCCACCGGAATACCAAAACCGTCATCAACCCAACCGAAAACAGAAAGGACCCTATCACCGCATTTTCCTGTGTCATATATATCACACAGCCGATACCGATGCTGATCCCCGCCAATATGGCCAGCAGGAACGTTCCTGTCCAGGATCTGAATTTATCCATAAAAACTCCCCTTTTTCCCAGCGGGCCGTGCCCGCGACAGATGTTACTAACACCCGCCTATTTTAGCACAGAAGCTTTTTCATTCCAATCTCGGCGCGTCTTATATTCGTCTATCCCCTTATCATCAGCAAAAATTGATTATTATTGTATTCTTGATGAATCAAGGTTCCCACTCCACTTTCTTGTCAAATTCCTTTCATTTTAGTGTTTTAGAATCATATAATCTGGCTTTTTTAAGCTTTTATGTGTTTTCAGGTACATCCTCAAATCTGACGTTCTTTGATTCATAAGCAATTATGATGTATTTTCCGCCAATCGATCCCACCCGCGCAGGGCTGGCTTCGCCCGGCGAATTGAATCTGCGCCGGCAAAAGCAGGATAAAAAGAACCTGCGCCGAAGAAACACTTCGCCGCAGGTCACCTGAACTATTTGTTTAGAATAGAAGCTTATTTCACTTCTCCGCCCTCAACCACCAGGTTCTCAGGAGCAACCGCATCGCCGTAAACGGGCTTCAGGGTCTCTTCAAAGTCCTTGTGGAAGAAGTTCTCTTTGCCCAGCGTCTTGATTTCCTCATTCAGCCAGTCGAGCAGCTCCTTGTTGCCCTTCTGTACGGCAGGAGCAATGGTGTCGACGTCGCCGAGACTCTCAATGCCAACCTTAAAGCCGGGATTCTGCAGCGCCCAGGCCAGAACCTCCGTATTGTCGGTGGAGAACGCATCGCCGCGCCCGTCGAGCAGGGCGTTATAGGTTTCGGTATACTGGTCAAACTTCACCAGATTGATCTCGGGATGGTTAGCAGTAAAGTAAGTCTCTGCGGTCGTTCCCTTCGCAACGATCAGCTTTTTGCCGGCGAGCTGCTTCACATCGGTGATCAGGTTCTTTTCGGGGCTGACAACGCCCAAAGCGACCTTCATGTAGGGCAGTGCAAAATCGACCGCCTCAGCACGATCTTTGGTTACAGTAAAGTTGGCAAGCACAATGTCAACCTTGCCGGTTTTCAGGTATTCCACACGGCTGGCGGGCTCCAGAGAAACATATTCCGGCTCAACGCCCAGATCCTTTGCGATGCGCTCCGCAAAGTAAACGTCATAGCCCTGATACTTGCCGTTTGCATCCACATAGCCGAAGGGGTTTTTGTCGCTGAATACGCCGATGACAACCTTGCCGCTCTTCTTGATTTCAGCCACGGAGCGGGCCGTGCTGCTGCCGGTGCCCTGCGCGGCGGAAGAAGCATCCGTGCCGGAGGAGGCCGCGTTGTTCGAAGAGCAGCCCGCAAGCAGGCCAACGGACAATGTCAATGCGAGTGCGAGCGATAAAGCTTTGATTCTGTTTTTCATCAATAATCCCTCTTTCCAGTTACTCAAAAGTAAAAATGTTCAAAAAACGCTGAAGCCGTTCTGTTTTCGGCTTCGTAAAGAACTCTTCCGGCTCCCCGGATTCCACGATCTCACCGGCGTCCATAAAGATCACACGGTCGGCGATCGCTCTGGCAAACTGCATCTCGTGCGTGACGATCACCATGGTCATCCCGCCCTTTGCAAGCTCCAGCATCACGTCGAGCACCTCGCGCACCATTTCGGGGTCGAGGGCCGCCGTCACTTCGTCAAACAGCATGATTTCCGGCTGCATCATCAGAGCACGCACAATCGCGACTCTCTGCTTCTGCCCGCCTGAAAGCTGACGAGGAAAGGAACTCTTCTTCTCCAGAAGGCCCACACGTTCCAACAAGGTTTCCGCCATTTTTTCGGCTTCTTCTCTCTTCCGTCCCTGTACTTTGAGGGGGCCGAGCAAAACATTTTCCATCACCGTCATATGGGGAAACAGCTCGTAGCTCTGAAATACCATGCCGATTTTCTGCCGGACCTGGCTCCACTTGGCGGTGCCGTCTGTCAGCACCTGCCCGCCGAGCAAAATCTCACCGGACTGGATGGGCTCCAGCCCGTTGATACATCGCAGCAGGGTGCTTTTGCCGCAGCCGGAGGGCCCGATCACCACAACGACCTCGCCGCGGTTGACTGTCAGCGAAACATTCCGCAGCACATCGGCGGAACCGTAATCTTTTTTAAGATGCCGAATTTCCAGCAAAGCATCTGTTTTCTCCATCTGTTGCACTCCTCTTAGTCCTGCCATCTTTTTTCCAGTCTTCCCGCCAGACGCGAAATGGGGAAGCACACCAGAAAATACAGGAAGAAAATCGCACCGTAAATCCACAAAGCCGCGCTGGGCGCCGTGTAACGGTTTGCCTCTATGATCTGCTGACCCACCTTGAGCACCTCTACCACACCGATCAGCACGATCAAAGAGGTAGTTTTGACCATACGGGTGGCCAGGTTGATAGCAAGCGGCAGCAGCCGCCGGATTGTTTGCGGGATAATAATGTAGCGGTAAATCTGCACGCCGGTCAGGCCGAGCGCCCGGCCGCTTTCGTACTGATGCTTCGGGATCGAAATCAGCGCGCCGCGCACCAGGTCGCCCATCTCTGCCGTGCCCCAGAACACGAACACGATGATCGCGGAGACCTCGCCCGAAAGATGGATTCCAAATGTTTTCGTCACGCCGAAATACACCAGGAACAGCAGCACCAGCTGCGGCATAATACGCACCGTTTCAAGGTACACACGCGAAAGTGCCTTCGTAATCGGATTTTTCAGCGTCATCACCATGCCGAGCAGAACGCCCAGCGCCATCGATATCGCCACGGAAAGCAGCGCAATGCGCACCGTGACCCAAAGGCCCTCGAGCAATCGGATAAGATTGCGCCCGTCGAGCAGAATGCTAATTCCCAAATCCTGCATAGCGCAGCCTCCTTTCCAAAAGCGAAGAGGCAATCGAAATCGGCAGCAGAATGATGAGATACGAGGTCACGAGCAAAAACAGCGCCTCATCCGTCTTGTAGTACAGGCCAATCAAATCCTTCGCAACATACATCAAATCTGCCAGAGCCACCACGCTGAACACCGATGTCTCCTTGATCAAAAAAATCACGTTCGCGCACAGCGCCGGAACCGAAACGGAGAGCGCCTGCGGCAGCACCACATAGCGGATGATCTGCGAATGCTCCAGCCCAATGCTGAGCCCAGCCTCCAGCTGGCCCTTCTCCACTGATTCGAGTCCGCTGCGAAATGCCTCTGCCATATAGCTGCCGCCCAGAAACGCCAGCCCGATCACGGCACAGCTTTCAGAGCTGATGACAACGCTCAGCTTTGGCAGGCCGAAATACAGAAAAAACAGCTGAACCAGCAGCGGCGTATTGCGTGAAAGTTCGATGTATACGCCGACGATCCGGCGCAGCACGGGTACTTTATAATATTGAATCAGGCTGCAGAACAGCCCAAGCAAAAACGAAAATAAAACGCCCCACAGCGCGATTCGCAGTGTCAGCAGAGCCGCCGTCTGATACATGGGCACATTTTGTCTGATAAACTCAAAATCCAAAATCTGATTCCTTCCTCATATGTCATATCAAATCTTTGAAAAAATATTTTGAGATACTTTTTCTATGATACGGCGTTCCCGGAAAAGAGTTCCATTTATATCGTAGTAATCATATATGAATTAGCATGTTCTATATTACTACATCCTTACCGCCGTGTCAACCGTCTGCCATCATTTTTATAAAGGCCGCAAAAAGCCGCGCGAAAGAGTCCCTGAAACAAACGGGCGGCAGCAAACGCCTCTCTTTCACGCAGCATCCGGTGTGCTCTTCTTACAGCTCGAACACCATAGGGGTATAGTGCGATTCCGACTTTTGGAACCCAAGGTATTCATACAATTTCTTCCCCTGCACCGTTGCATGAAGATCGACATGGCACAGTTCTTTCCGCCGAGCATCCTCCAGCGCCATGGTGACCAACTTTGCACCCAGACCTAGCTTACGGTACTCAGGGCGAACATAAACGTTCATCAGAGTTCCGGTTTTGCCATTGATCGCAGACGGCCCCGCGAGCTTTTCCACAACCATCATCAGCACCGTACCGGCCAAACGCCCGTTCTCTTCAGCCACATAGGCGGTCAGATTCCCCCCCAGATGACGTTCCATGTAATCCGGCAGTTGTTTTCTGATCGCCGTTTCCTGTTCCTCCGTCAGAGTTCCCCAATCTTCTTTCAGGTATTCCACTCGCATTTCAATCAAGTCCGCACTGTCGGAACGCTCTCCATTTCGGAATATCATCTTCATAATCCCCTTTCCCATCCCTGTGATAGCGAACGGCGCTGTTCGGGAAGCGCGCCGATTTACACTACAGGTTTTTGATTTTTCTGTATCGATGAAAATCAGTATATCATAGAACGCAGTGGAAAAAAAGAATCGCTTTTTTGTTTTGGCTTTTTAGACAGATTGAACCGAGATGGAATTTGATTTTTGTTTTGTGCCATAATAGTCTGAAAAGGCTGTATCAAGCGGGAAAGGAACAACATCCATGTATTCAAGAAAATCGATCCAATGGAAAGCGCTGATCATAAGTATCATCATCAGCATGGGAACAGGATTCCTGGCCGGATTATTTACCAGAGACGGCATCGCGCTGTACCGAACCCTGAATCAGCCGCCTTTTGCTCCTCCCGGATGGACGTTCCCCGTGGTTTGGCCCATTCTGTATGCGCTGATGGGAATTTCCGCCTATCTGGTCTTTGTTTCAGACAGCAAGTACAGAAAACCGGCGTTGATCTTATACGCCGTTCAGCTATTGATGAATTTTTTCTGGCCATTTCTGTTTTTCCGCCTGCAGGCTTTCTTTTGGTCCGTTATTTGGATTTCGTGCCTGTGGTTTGTCATTGAGGCAATGATCTTCCTGTTCTTTGCCTGTCGAAAATCCGCGGGCTTTCTACAGATCCCCTACTTTCTCTGGGGCAGTCTGGCGGGCTATTTAACTCTTGGCGTGTGGCTTTTGAACCGCTGACAAATTTCATAAGAAAATAAAAGCCGGAATCGCTAAACTATTTTGATCCATACAATAACAGAGAGGAAGCTCATGCGATGGAATTCGCCGCATGAGCTTCGGAGCCGAAAAGATCAGCATTTTTATATTTCTATTATAAAAACGTCTGCAAAAAAGAGTCTGAACGCAAACTATGTTCAGACTCTTTTTTAGAGTTAGTGGCGATTTTATCTCTTTGACTTCAGATGATCTTTCTCATTTAGAGCATTCACCGATAACTCACCTGCGAGTTTGAACAGGGAATCCACTATCACTTGCTCCGGCTTTATACCGCCGGCATTTTCTCCGATCTTTTTATAAAATTGGTATAAAAAATCATCCATCATTATGGTAACCTTTTTCAAGCATATTCACCTCACTCATTTTAACTGGACCCAAATTAGTCCCATTATATCATTTGTTTCTTCTACAATCAAGATAAATGGACTAAAACCAGTTCAATGTGGAGGGCATAATGATGAGCGATCAAAAGATCAAGCAGGATGAAATTCATATCGGCCGAAACATCAGAGAGATCAGACTGAAAAAGAAGATCTGTCAAACAGAACTGATCCGTCAACTTCAACTTTCCAACGTTGAGATGACGCGGGAAACTCTCGTAAAAATCGAGCGGGGGACACAACATATCTACGCAACACAGCTTCGCGGAATTCGTGATGTACTCGGAACATCATACGACGAATTACTCAAATAGAAGGCTCACATATAGACCAGAAAAGCAAAAGATCGTCGGCAAAAACCGACGATCTTTTCAATGGAGTAACTGCCTATTTGTATATAGCCTGTTCCCGGGTACAAAACAAAACGCACCCACAAACGTGAGTGCGTAACTTGTGTCCAGCTTCAAGCTGGTGGCTGGGCTGGATGGATTCGAACCATCGCAATGACGGAGTCAAAGTCCGTTGCCTTACCGCTTGGCTACAGCCCATTACAGACAAAAAATGGTAATAAGAACGAGGCAAAAATTTTCATCTTTGCCTCGCCTTCTTTAAGTGGGGTGGAAGATGGGATTCGAACCCACGATCTCCAGTGCCACAAACTGGCGCTTTAACCAGCTAAGCTACATCCACCATATATGGCGCGCCAAAAGGGATTCGAACCCCTGGCCTACTGCTTAGAAGGCAGTTGCTCTATCCTGCTGAGCTATTGGCGCGAATGTCTTGGAGCGGGTGATGGGAATCGAACCCACACGACCAGCTTGGAAGGCTGGAGTTCTACCACTGAACTACACCCGCAATCAAAGCGACGTTATGAATTATAACACGCTCCAAGACAAATTGTCAAGATAAGCATCAAATTATTTGCAATTTTATTTCGTCATTTTCTTCCGTTACGGCAATTCCCGACAAGGACGAATCGCTGTGCTCCACAATCTCTGCGGTGATGCGGTCCTCCACCTTGCGGCGGATCAGATTGCGCAGGTCGCGCGCGCCGCTCTTGCCGCCAACGGCATGCTCGGCCAGCCACTTCACGGCCTTTTCGTCGTAAGCAAACCGAATCCCGCGCTCCGTGAGGGCTGCGGTATATTCGTCGAGCATCAGCGCGGCGATCTTCTTGTAATCCTCCGCATTCAGCGAGCGGAATACGATCACTTCATCCACACGGCTCAAGAATTCGGGCCGCAGGAATTCGGAAAGCGCCTTCATCGTTTTTTCGCGGCTCACGTCGGCGTCCGTCTTGGCAAAGCCGAGCGCACCCTCGCGTTTTTCGCTGCCCGCGTTCGAAGTCATCACAATGATCGTGTTTTCAAAGTTGACAGTGCGTCCCTGCGCGTCGGTGATCCGGCCTTCGTCCAGAATCTGGAGCAAAATGTTCATTACATCGGGATGCGCCTTTTCGATCTCGTCAAACAGCAACACGGAATACGGGCGGCGGCGAACCTTCTCGGTCACCTGGCCTGCCTCGTCGTAACCCACATAGCCGGGCGGCGAGCCGATGATGCGCGAAACGGAGTGCTTCTCCATAAACTCGGACATATCGAGCCGGATAAGCGTTTCAGGCGTGTCGAACAGCTCTTTCGAAATCACCTTGGCCAACTCGGTTTTTCCCACGCCGGTCGGGCCGACGAAGATGAACGAAGCCGGGCGGCGGCGCGGGCTGATCTGCACCCTGCTGCGGCGGATGGCCGCAGCCACGGCGGAAACGGCTTCCTCCTGCCCGATCACCTTTTTGTTGAGAAGCTCTTCGAGCCCCGCAAGCTTCTTCAGCTCGCTTTCCTGCACGCGGCTGGCGGGAATTCCCGTCCACAGCTCGATCACATGGGCCAAATCCTCAACCCCGACATCCGCGCCGAGCGCTTCGGGCATCAGCTGATGGGTCTTTTCCTCCAAGCTGGCGATTTCGTAGCGTACCTGCGCCAGCTTTTCATAGTCCGGGTCCACTCCGTCGGCGGTCAAGTCGGTTTCCTGCTGGCGCAGGGAATCCAGGCGAAACACAGCGTCGTCGTAATCCGCCATCTTCTGGTTGCGAAGCGCAGCACTGGCGCACGCTTCATCCAGCAGGTCGATCGCCTTGTCGGGCAAAAAGCGGTCGTTGATATATCGTTCGGAAAGGATCACCGCACGCCGGATGACATCATCCGGCACATGTACGCGGTGAAAGTCCTCGTAATAGCTCTTGATGCCCAGCAGGACCTGCGTCGTCTGCTCTACGGACGGCTCGCCGATCTTCACGGGCTGAAAGCGCCTTTCGAGTGCGCTGTCCTTTTCAATGTACTTGCGGTACTCGGTAAAGGTGGTTGCGCCGATCACCTGAATTTCGCCGCGGGAAAGAGCGGGCTTTAAAATATTGGCGGCGTTCATGGAACCCTCGGCGTCGCCGGTACCAACCAGATTATGCACCTCGTCGACGAACAGAATCACGTCGCCGTCGGCCTTGACCTCATCCACCAGTCCCTTGATGCGGCTTTCGAACTGGCCGCGGAACTGTGTGCCGGCCACCAGCGCGGTAAGGTCGAGCAGGTGGATTTCTTTCTTGCGAAGGCGGGCAGGCACATTGCCCTCCGCAATGCGAATGGCAAGTCCCTCCGCAATCGCAGTTTTGCCGACGCCGGGCTCGCCGATCAGACAGGGATTATTCTTTGTTCTGCGGCACAGAATCTGAATCACGCGGGCGATCTCCTGGTCACGGCCTACAATACGGTCGATCTCGTGGTTTCTGGCCCGCTTCGTCAGATCGGTGCAGTAAGTGTCGATATTGCGGCGTTTCTTCTTGTTTTCGGGCTTTTTGTGCTCCGCGGTCTGGGTCGTTTCCCCGGTGGATTCCGGGGCGGCCTTATTGCCGCCGAACATGCTTTGAATGAGCGGGAACGTAGCCGCGCCGCCGGGCACAAAGCCATCGCCGTCACTGTCGCCATCGCCGGAGGTCTCCGCCAGTCCACCCATCATCTCATCGAGCTGATCTTCCATTGTCTCCAACTGATCCTCTGTAATGCCCATCTGGTTCATCATGTCCTTTACAGGCTGAATCCCCATCTCTCTGGCACATTTGAGGCAATATCCTCTGGCATCCTTTGCGTCTGCACTGGAGGCAACAAACACAACGGCGGGGCGTTTTTTGCATCTTGAACAAATCATCTTGTGAATTCTTTCCTCCGCTGCCGCTACGGGTGATTTTGGAGGTGCTGCCCTGCGGCGAAATTGGGGCAAACCCGCACCGTCATCCCTGCTTGCGGGAAATGGTGCGTCTGGCCTTCAGCTCCAGGTCAACTATATCCTTGGGGTCCTCTGAGTGAAGCGTCGTCCAGAAAATCTTAAAATATCGAAGAAAGGCGTAAACCATCATTCCGACGGTTGCCGATAACAGCGTAATGGTAAGGTAAAAGTTTTCGTATTCAAAAAAGCCTTTCAGCACATAAATAACCGCAAACGAAACGTAAAACATCGTTGTGGCCACTTTGCCGTACCACTTTGCGGCCGTGGGGCGTTTTTTTCGTTTGAGCAGCACACAGGCCGCTATGATCATCAATGTCTCTTTGATGACGAACACCGCCAGAAACGGTACCAGAACCGGCTCCGCAATGGCCATGCAAACCGCCACGGCAGCCTGCGTCAGCTTATCCGCCAGCGGGTCGAGCAGCTTGCCCAGCTCGGTGATCTGGTTAAAATGGCGGGCAATATAACCGTCCACCAGATCCGTCAGGCCGGATACCACCAGCACGACTCCGGCAGCGCGCCACTGCTGCGCCAAAAAATACAATACAAATGGCGGAATCAGCAGAATCCGAAAAACAGAAAGCGCATTCGGAACCGTGATATTCTTATTGATGTCCCTCATTTCTCCACTCCCATCTGCCTCTGGGCTATCCCCCATTATTCCTCAGGGAATAGGAAATTAACCGGGCTTTTTTCATAAAGTGTCTGGTAAACCCATGAGGACTTGAGCCCTTCCTGCGTAACGCCGAACAGTCCGTCCTTCATCATGGGCAGGGCGAGCTGCAGCAGCATGCAGAGCAGCAGCGCGATTGCGCAGCCGCTGAAGAAGCCGACTACACCGCCGGCCATCATGTCGATCTGGCGAAGAATCGGCAGGCGGAACGCCGAACCGATCATGCGCACCAGAATACGTACGACAAAATAGAGTGCGGAAAATAAAACCACCGTAATCACCAGCCGTGTAAAGCCGATGACCGAGGGGGACAGCAAATTTGCAATCTGCGGCGCGGCCTTTTCGATCGAGCTGTCAAGCGCCGACAAAAAGCCGTCACCGGAAAGACCGGTTCGAAGAAAGGCCGGCAGAGAATTCTGAAGAGCCTGTACCTTTTGCTCCGCTCCCTGACCCGCCGTACCTTGCAGGGTCTCTGTAATTTTCCCCACCAGATTGTCGTAAATAAAATTTTGGTACAAAGCGCCCGCCGCCATACGGCCGATCACAGCCGCCGCAATCGAGGCGATCACATAGCCGACAAACCCGGCCAGAGAACGGATTAACCCTTTTTCACAGCCTACAATCGTGAACCAGGTGAGGATCGCAATCAGTATTAAATCAATGAAACTCACAGGCAACCTCCCAAACTTTAAAACCCGCCGAGCGAGCCTTTTCTCTTCTGACCTTCCACTTTCAGAAAGCGATTGCATTCTTCCTCTGCCTTCGGCAGGGGAGAATTCCCATTTTGATGCAAAGCCGCTTTTGGAGTGAAATTACTCTCTAATAATATATCACAAAGCGAATATTACGGCAAGGTGAGAAAAAAAACAAAGTGTAAATATTCCTTTGGCTGAAAAGAGCAAAAAACGGCTCCTTCTCCCCTGCCAAAGGCCGGGGGAAAGCGCCGTTCGTTCAGGAACCGGAGGCTGCGCCCCCAGCGGCGTTCTGTGCCGTATTCTGCCCCTCCTGCGCGGCAAAATGCTCCAGGCGGATTTCGCTGAAGCCCAGAACATACACAGAGCTTTCGTCCCGCAGCGTGAGCGCGCGGGCATCTTTTCCTGCGCTGCATGTGCCCTTCAGCGCGCCGCCGGACGCGGTGTACGCGCGAATCGTTTCATCGGTGAGCAGCACTGCGGCAGTATCGCCGTACAGCGATACTCCCCCTGCGTTCTGCCCCAGCGGCACCGAAGCCGCCTGCTTGCCCTTCACATCGAGCAACACCAGGCTGGCAGAATCCGCGTTGGCATAAGGGGAAAGCAGAAGCGCCGTACGGCCGTTGTCGA
>NZ_CBYL010000065.1 GCF_000577335.1 Faecalispora jeddahensis
TTGGTGACGAGATTGCTGGTGCAACCGCCGCTAATATCGCTACTAAGGTTTGGTATTCCGTAGCTAACGATGCTACTTGGGCAGCAGCAACTACGACCGAGTACACGGCGCCTACTGGTTTTAAGAAAGTTTTGGATTCTGATAAAATTGAGCTCAAAGGCACCAAAGCTTTTGAAAAGCTGACGGTTAATGATGACAGTTTTACTCTGAAGACAAAGTATAAGACCGATAAGGATCTGGCAAAGGTTGGCAGCGATACCTTGAAGGTTAAGTTGTATAATACAACTGCCCCTGCTAAGTATGATTCCAGCTTTACAGACACGAAAGTTTCTGTTGCGAAGAAGTGGAAAGCAACTGGCGCTACTTCTTATGAAATCAACAGAATGAGCGGCGGCACATATCTTGCTCCTGCCGGTACAAACTGGGAGAAGAAAGATTGGAGCGAAACCAAAAAGGGCGCCAATATCATTTCTGTTGCTTCCTACGATGAAATCTCTGCCAGTGGCGCAACCGTGACCGTGAAGGACGGTTCCGTTAACAAGATTTCCGCAAAAGACATCGTTGTGGAAAAAGGTTCTACCGGCGATTTGAATCCTTCCAACTCTGTTTCTGTTGAAGAAGCTTCTGTTGGTACCATTAAAAACGACGATGCAGTTTCTGTTACCATTGAAAGTGGTAAGGTCAAGGAAATCAATACGAAAGATGCAAAGGTTACAATCAACGGCGGTACTATTTCCGGTGATGTCGTTGGTGATACTGTTGAGATCGATGCAGAAGATGACGATATTAATACCGTTATCGGCGGCAAAGTCACAGCAAAAAATGATGTTCCTGATATCACCATTGATTCTTCCAGCGACGCGACCGTTGAAGTAAAGGGCACCATTAAGGGCTTAGTTACTCTGTCCGGTGAAAATGTAACAGTTGCTACTGTTGATGCTGATTACAAGAATGAGACTACCTTTGATGGCTTTACCGGCAGCATTAAGACGCTGGCAAATGCTAAAGAGGGCGTTGTTGTTAAGGAAGATTCTACAGTTTCTCTGACTGGCAAACTGGTTACAGACAGTGTGGAAGTTGAGGAAGATTCCAAGCTGAACGTAACAGAAGCTACCATTGGCAGCATCACCGGTGAAGGTCTGTTCGGTTTTGTTGCTGGCAAGCTTCAGGTTAATGACGACATTGATTACAGCACCAAGCTGGTCATTAACGATGGTTTGGCCGTAAATGCTACTGCTTTCACTTCTGATGAAGGCACAATTGACGGTTCGGATCTGAACACTCTGGGCTTTACTCTGGAGACCAAATCCTCCAGCAAAACTACTGACAAGCACGTCATTAAGTCCGTACAGTTTGCTGGTGTGAAGTTTGACA
This sequence comes from Faecalispora jeddahensis, assembly GCF_000577335.1. GTDB lineage: Bacteria > Bacillota > Clostridia > Oscillospirales > Acutalibacteraceae > Faecalispora > Faecalispora jeddahensis. Next base: position 1,375 of record NZ_CBYL010000065.1, read on the forward strand.
AGACGGATCTGGTTATTGCAAAAGGCCATTCCGACACTGTAACAGTTGCTAATTATCCTGCTGGCACTGCTCTTCCGGCTGACTACTCCATCGAGTGGGATGTTGATGTAAACGATGATTATATCTCCGTTACCACCGAGGGCAATGTAGCTACCGTAAAGGCTCTGGATTATAGCACGGATCGTGCAGTTGACAATCAGGGTACTATTACTGCTACTGTTATTGATAAAGATGGCAATGTGGTAGAAGAGTTGCTCGAAGCTTCTGTCAACGTAACTGCAATTGAGAAGCCCCAGTCCACTGTAACCCTGGATACCACTAAGCCTGTTACCGTTGGCACAGGCGCTGTGTATCAGTATATCGCGAAGTCCTCCACTGCGGCTGTTCTGTCCGCTACTTCTTCCGATACTCAGATCGCAACTGTTGAGCTGTTCAACGCTGCTGATCCCCGCGGCTACAAGTTCCAGGTTAAAGGTGTTGCTGAGGGTACCGCTACCATCACCACAACTGATGCTAACGGCGCTACCGCTACTCTGACTGTGAACGTAGTTAAGGTAGATGGCACTCTGAGAGCTGACACCACCACTTACACCTTTGCTCCTGGCAAAGTGTACGATGTGAAATTCTCCACTACCGGCACAACTGCTGTTCCGGTTGTTACCGTAAATGGTAAGGTTGTTTCCATCGCTCCCCGTGGCAACGGCGTATACAGAGTAACAGCTCAGAACCCCGGCACTGCTTATGTAGTGGCTACTGTTGGTAACACCCATGTATCCGTTAAGTTTGTTGTCGCCAATGGCGCAGCTTCTGTCGGTGTAAAGGGCAACAACGTTTCCACCCTGAAGTAATTAAGGGTTCATAACGAACTGAATAATTTCTGTTAGCTGTATTTGCGTGGCGGCGGTTTGGACTTCATCTTCCAGACCGCCGCTTTGTGCGTATCTGCGCGAAACGTGACAAAATGAGGGACACGGCAACTGCCGTGTCCCTTTCCTTTGTGCTCGTAGATTGGGTTTCAATCTATGTTTTGTCGTGTTTCATAGAGTTTATCAGACAGAAACTAACTTGGCGCCGGGGTAATACCACTCCAGGATTTGTTTGTAGTTGGAGCCGTGCTGGGCCATATATTCCGCCCCGGCCTGGCTCATTCCCACACCGTGGCCGTAGCCTTTGACAGAAAAGGTGAATTTATCGTTAGCATAAGTGATTGTGTAATTCGCGGAGCGGAGTCCGAATGCCGTGCGAACCTCGCCGCCCTTCACGGTTTTTCCGCCGAGCGTTTGATTCGTTACGGAACCGGAAGCCGTTCGCTCCGCCTTACCAAACCATTTGGAAGGATCGCCGTTCAAAGAGATGCCCCATTGCTTCTGTGATGCCTGCTGCACCTGCTGAGGGGCTAACGTGACGGTGGTGCTATAACCACTCGCGTATAGATCACCGGGGCTCGCAACCGGCACCAGATAGCTGTAATCGCCGCCCCAGATATCTTTGGCAGCTTCCGTGTTGCCGGAAGAGATGGCGTAGTACGTCGCGCAGATCAATTGACCATCGTCTTGCAGCGTCTGCCCGTAAACCGCGTCCGCGACCTTTCCAAGTGTCTGGTAGTAGGTATCGAATTTGCTGCCCCAGCGCTTCTGCATTTCTGCCTTGGTGGTATAGAGCTTCCAGCCGGAAATGTCCGCCGAAAAATCCGCGCCTTTCAAAGAGGCGTCCGGTTTCTCCTTTTGCTGCGCTCTTAGGCGGCTATAATAGGTATAGGCGCTTACCGCCTGCGCTTTGAGGGCTTCGATCGGGCTTTCAGGAGACATCTCTGTCACAACGGCCCCGTAAAGGAATTCCTTGTCGTCAACGGTCAGCACCTCACCGGTAGGTTCATCCAATATCTTAAAAACGGCGGCTGTCTGTGTGCTTTGCGGCGGGCCGGTCGCAGACTGCGGTGCGGACTGGCTGCTTTCCGCCGCAGAAGACGCGGGAGGCCCGGACTCTTTGTCCGGTATCTTTGCGCCCAGCGCGATCAGGGGGATCAGCAGCAGCAGTAAGAATAAAATCATGCACCATGCGGTTTTTCCTTTCATATGGGCTCCTTTCCCCGCAAAGCAGTCACTTGTATTGACTTTGCGGGATGCGTGATATAAAATGGGTCATAGGTTTGAAAGACTGCCAAAACGGGGGACATCGCTGCGCGACCGCCGAACAAGATGAGAAAGGGCCAGAAAGCATGATGAAGAAAATGTGGATCGTATTTGCGGTCGCATGTATTTTGGCGATACCGGTTCGCCTGTATCAGCTGATGAACTTTGTAGACAGTAAGACGGGATTTTTTACGGATGGGAACGTAACAGCGGGGATTGTATCCGCTGCGCTGATTTTGGGCTGCGCGGCGATTCTGTTGCTGTCGCACCGGGAAAAGTCTATTTCGTTTACCTTTGGGGATTTGTCCGGATTTCCGGCTGTGATTTTCGGCGGACTTAGCGGCGCTGCGCTGCTGATTTATTCGCTGCACCAGCTGATGCTGGTCGCCGCCGGGCGTGACACCTGGTACGATGACACACTGGAGCAGCTGCCGATCTGGGTGCAGCATCCGGGCCTTTATGGGGCGCTGGCGCTGCTTGGGGCACTGGCGGCCATCAATTTTCTGGTGCTTACCTGGGGCCTGGCCGTGGGAAGAAATCCCTATGCCGCATTGCCGGCCAGCGCGCTGATCGTACCGCTGTGGTCCTGCCTCGATTTAACGGTGATGTTTGTCAGGTATACCGAAGTGGTCAACACCATCGAGAGCCTGTATTCCATGTTTATGGTGATCTTTTTGCTCCTATGCCTGTTTGCCCAATCGCGATTTTGGGCTGGCGTGGATGACCTGCGCAGCCGCAGACTGATGATTTCTGCCGGTATGTGCTACGGTCTGCTGGCGCTGACCGTTACGGTGCCGAATCTTTTGATGTATGCCATGGGTCGGGGAGCGTTCTGCTCCATGAGTATGGAGAGCAGCGTTTTGTATTTGGTGATAGCACTGTTTTTGCTCGCGCTGAGTGTAAAATTGGCATGTGCGGGGAATGCTGATGCCAGATATGAAAAAAAGAGTTTTAATTAGTTAAATTTTTCCCAAAGTCTTGTAATATTCCCAGAAATCATATAAAATAATGGAAAGACAAGGAAAGCTTTAAATCGATTTTAGGAGGTTGTACTATGTCTATTAAAATTGGCATCAACGGATTTGGCCGCATTGGCCGTCTGGTCTTCCGTGCGGCGGTTGCCCAGCCGGATGTATTCGAGATCGTCGGGATCAACGATCCCTTTATCGACCTGAATTACATGGTGTATATGGTAAAGTATGACACGATGCACGGCAGATTCGAGGGCGAAATCGGTACCCAGGACGGCAAGCTGCTGGTAAACGGCAAAGCGATCAACGTTCACGCGGAGAAAGACCCTGCAAATATTCCGTGGGGTGCTGACGGCGCAGAGTATGTTGTGGAATCCACCGGTGTGTTCGCTACGAAAGAAAAGGCTTCGGCACATATTGCTGCAGGCGCAAAGAAAGTTGTTATTTCCGCCCCTGCCAAAGATGATACCCCCACTTTTGTGTGCGGCGTCAACCTCGATGTTTATACCTCCGATATGACGGTTGTTTCCAACGCGTCCTGCACCACCAACTGCCTGGCTCCACTGGTAAAGGTCATCAACGATAAGTTTGGCGTTGCAGAAGGCCTGATGACGACTGTTCACTCTACTACTGCGACCCAGAAGACCGTAGACGGTCCCTCCGCGAAAGACTGGAGAGGCGGCAGAGCGGCTTCCGGCAATATCATTCCTTCTTCCACGGGCGCGGCGAAGGCTGCGACTCTGGTGATCCCTGAGCTGAAGGGCCGCCTGACCGGTATGTCCTTCCGCGTTCCCACCCTCGATGTGTCTGTGGTTGACCTGACCTGCCGTCTGGAGAAATCCGCCACATACGAAGAGATCTGCACGGCGATCAAGGAAGCCTCCGAAAACGAGATGAAGGGCATTCTGGGCTATACCGAGGATGCAGTTGTTTCCTCCGATTTCCTGGGCGATCCCCGTACCTCCATTTTCGATGCGGAAGCGGGCATCATGCTCAATCCTAACTTTGTCAAGCTGGTTTCCTGGTACGACAACGAGTGGGGCTACAGCAACAAGGTGCTGGATTTGATCAAGCACATGTTCAGTGTCGATCATAAATAAAAACCGCATGGGTAAGCCAAATTTTGATACTACAACAGAATATCGGTGATTGTGTTTTGTTTCTTCTGGTGCGATAAAATCCGCTGAATTGAAACAACGATACAAAAATAAAACCGTTCCTTTTTAGGTTAGTTGTCTAATCTGAAAGGAGCGGTTTTTTTATGTTGTTAGAAGATTTATTAAAGGAGTTTCGGTTCAATTGCGAGTGCAGAAGGCTATCGGCAAAGACAGTTGAGAATTACGAAAAACAAATCCGCTATCTGATTCAGTTTCTCAAAGAAGAATATCAGGTAACGGAACTGGAAGCCGTAAAAACAAATCAACTCAAGGCATTCATGATGTTAAAGTATGAAGCGGGATGCAAACCGGGGTATATCAATGACTTATTAAAGGCTTTCAAGGTATTTTTTCGGTATGCCGTGGATGAGGGCTATACTAAAATTTTAGTAACTGAAAAAGTCAAGAACATGAAGCACCCTAAAACAGTGATACGCACCTTTGACAAATCAGAGATACGCCGTATGCTGGGATGCTATCATGACAATGATTTTCAAAGCATCCGTAACAAAACAATTTTAATACTGTTCTTTGATACAGGAATACGCTTGAATGAGTTAATTCAGTTAAAGGATGGTGATATTCACAGCGACTATCTTTTGATTCATGGCAAAGGAGATAAGGAACGGATTGTGCCGAAAAGTGCGGTTGTGTCAAAATGGCTGGAAAAATATCGCCGAGTCAGAAACCACTATTTTGAATCAGATGTGTTTGAAAGCGTTTTTGTTTCCCGTTATAAGCACCAGCTATCCAAAAGCATCGTTGAAAAGATCGTCAAGGACGCAGGTAAATACGCAGAGGTAAGAAGTGATATTCGTATATCACCTCATACATTGCGGCATACGTTTTGTCAACAACAATTGCGGAATGGGCTTGATATTTACAGTTTGTCCCGCATTATGGGGCATGAATCGATATCCATTACACAACGGTATTTAGAAGGGATTAGAGATAGAGATATTCTTGATACTGCAAAAAACACCAGCACCATCATGAATTTGTAATGCCATAAAACTACAAAGTGTAGTCTGTAAATATTACATGCGTACTGATATTGTTATAGTGGTGATGCGAATGGACAGAAAATTTATCATTCATCCTAAACCAAAAATATCCAGTCAAACGTCGGTAATCTCATTGCGTCTGTCAGATTTGATTATAGATAAGCTTGAAGTCATTGCGAGCAAATCTGGCCATTCAAGAAACGAAATTATTTCCATGTGCATAGAATATGCGCTGAATAATTTAGAAATCAAAGATGAAACCATTGAGGAGGGTAAGTAATTGGAGGGTATTAGAAAAGGTATTGTGGCATTCTCCTGCATTTTGTTGTTGGTGTCAGCGGTTTGTTTCTGGAAGGGGTTTGATTACAAGAATAATTATTATCAAAGCGAAAATTATTCTTCCTTAAACAAGTATGTGTATGTTGGCGGGGATGCCTACAACTACATAATCAACAGCAACTATTTCACTGGGTTTATGGTGCTTGGTTCCTCTGCGGCGCTTGGGGCAATCATGCTTATTTGTATCTCATTAAATCTGCGCTCCAAGGATAGGCATATGGATGGTCTAAAAGCGATCTATGACAGAATAGGTGAAATGCCTAAAGAGAAAAAGTCTGAAATTGATATCATTAAGGTTGACGGGGAGGAGAATATGTATCATGAGCAATCCATTTGAAGAACTACCTAATACCAACTCAGAAAAGAAACTTTCTATTAGCACAATAAAAATGATAATTGTTGTTTTAGTTATTGCTATAGGCATTGTGTTGTTGTTTTTTTCTCATATATCTCCCCGTACTGTCAACAAGGCTTCTTATATGATAGATAATCAGATGAATAATAGCAAAGAAATTCTTAGTCCAACACATCCATATGAAAACGGTACTTATAAAATTGGTGCGGATATGCCAAGCGGAGAATATGTGTTGTTTACTGATAGTTCTGGATATTTCAGTGTTTCAAGTGACAGTAGTGGCAACAGCATACTTTTTAATGGCAATTTTAAGAACAATTCTATTGTAACGGTAAAGAATGGTGAGTATTTAAAGTTGAGCAGGTGCTATGCCGAGCCAATAGCAGACGTTAAATCACTACCAACAGATGGTGAGGGTATGTTTCTTATTGGTGAACATTTAAGTGCAGGTGAATATAAATTGCTGGCAACGGAGAGTGGATATTATTGTATCTATTCGAATAGCCGACATGACGACATCATTGATAATGATAATTTTGAAAACGAAACTTACGTGAAAGTTAGAAATGGACAATATTTATTACTTTCTCGTGCTCGGATTGTTAGTTGAACGGAGAATCAAAATGAAAAAAACTATTTTTACAATTCTACTTGTAATTTCAACAGTATTCTTTTTTACGGCCTGTGGTGAGCGAATGAAGGAAAAGACAGGTGAAGTATCAAAGAACTCTTTTGATCCTGTCATCTCTTCTGTAGAAAAAAGTAATAGCAATCAAAGCTTTATAACTTATGAAGAAGCATGCAGTAGAATTCGGCACTCGTTTTCATCTAATAATATGGAAAATAATGTAGAAGTAGAAGATCTTGAAAATGGGAAAATTTTAATTGCGAATTATTATATTGATTTAAATGTAAATGGCGTTTTGGATAATTACGAAAGTTGGGACATCAGCAAAAAGCAAAGGGTTAGGGAAGAAATTGACTGGGACAATGTTATTTCATCTGTTACTGTTGTAAATAATGATATTATCAAAAATGCCAGATTGGCAAATATAGAACGTACTATATTCATGGTTTCGCAAAAGGGGGATAGTAATCTTTTATATCTTGATTTTGACGACGATGAATTGCGCTATGATTTCTTTGATTAAAAGCTCTATTAGCATCCGCAAGCTGTCTACGGATTGTGAGAGCAACACAGTACAATATTCTTGAGAACTTTCAGAACGAGCTTAATATAAGATAAAATTATTATATTTATGGGGGACATCATGATGGGTATGGCAGATTATACAAGTAAATTTCAAGTGCAGTTTTCAATGAGTGATGCATTCACAGCATGCAAAGAAGCAGTAAGAGATTTGGATAAAATCCAAATTGATAGCGTAAATGAAATAATGCACACAATTACATTAAGTACTGGGAAAACCCTCTTTTCATGGGGGGAAATCATTACTATAACAATTTTGCAATTGAATGAGAATGCTTCTGAAATAGCCATTACTTCTACATGCAAAAATGGAGCATTAGGAAATATGAATGATATGGGCAAAAATCAAAAAAACATAACACAAATTATACAGGCTATTTCTGATGAATTAAGAAAAATAAACGAGTGAAAGAAGAACACAAGAGTTATTTTAACTCACCTTACTGATATTGGTCTTTGTATAGCTCACTATATACCCCAAAGATGATGATCAGAGGTAGCCTTAGTGAGGGAACTTTCAGCCGTGGAAGAAGAAAAATCTTAATTGCTTTAAAATATTTGCGGTAATATCATAATGAAGAGGGAGATTCTATTGAAGAACAAAATTAGAATGGTTTTGTTTTTGATAATATTGGCAGTATGCTTTCTTATTTACAGTCGTGTCAATAATGGCAAAGATACATATGACATGATACACTCTGTTAATTCAACGATGCCAATAACAATTCTTAATCATCCCGGAGCTACATATGAAGAGTTTGATAATACTTTAAAATCAGAAATTTCTCAACGGCTCAATTCGGCAGGAATAAAAAATGAGGTAAATATTTATAGGTCAGATAAGAATTCTACTCTAACGGTGGAAATCTATCCTATGAGTTTTAGTACAAGTAAGTCATTGATTGAATATGAAAAATGGAATTTTGCTAAACAAAAATCATTTAAAGAAAAAATAAAATGGAACAATGTTATTAAGGATACTCGTGAGTTTAGCGAAAACGTCACCAAGGCAGCACGAAATATAAGTATTGAAACAACTTATGTAATAATTGCATCACAAGATACCGCAGATAAACCAATCATGTTGCTAGGATTTACTGATGATATATTACAGTTTGATATTCTTGAATATCAAAGCAGCAGTCATTCTGAAGCAGTAGACAAAATAAAAGCGTGAAAGAAGAACACAGCGAAATTTGAATAATTTTGCTGATAGCCATCCTTAATGGGTGGCTGTTTTTTGCCATAAAAGAAAAATACAATGTGTGAAATGAATCTTTGCATCACATAACAACTCCTTGTACTTATAATATATTTGAATTTCTAATTTTGATTTTGAAATTTATACTCCTGCGCCCTACGCATCCTATGCTCCTACATTATCTAAAATCGTCTGCAAGCGTGAATTAAGATGTACAGGTGAACTCCTCTTATGGTTACCGTTCTATACAAATGGAGCGGCTTACAAGGCCAGTTATAACTTGAATCCAAGTTTTTGAAGATAATTTGGAAAAAAGTCAAAAAATTTTTCCTAAGTTTGGTTTACAAAGCATTTAGTTTATACTATAATTTGTATAGGCAGAGTTTTAAATTGCTATATAATGCGCTTTTGGATTCGCAATCTTTAAAATCAGAATAAAGTATATAAGGATTAAGAATAAATATGAAATATTTATGGGAGGTAATGTTTATATTATAATATGAATATAATCCATAAAAATAAAATAAATTTCTATTTAACTTCACAAATTTTATGCTTGATGATATAATAAGCATCAGGCATCTAATAAGCGAACAAGACACACCTTATCCTTTAATGGTTAGGTGTGTCTTTTTTATATATTGAAAGAAGGTGATAGTCATATGGTAAAACATATATTCAAAAATTAGCATGGGGATTATTTGACATAGCATTTGCTTTACTGATAAGAGCGTGATGAACGTTTAACTTCAATATTGGGCTTGTCGATTTGGTAACCGTGATGCCTTACAAGTATACGTAGACCAATAGAGAAAAATAGAGCCACTGAAATATGTGGCTGAAATTTAGAAATGGAGATTTTAATTTATGGCAAAAACAATTCAAGTTTTTGAAACTAATACTGATACTGGTGAAACGAGACAAGTATTTGTGGAAACAAATGAAACTAAAAATAAAAAGCAAGCCAAAATTGAAAAATACAAAAATGATTTAGCGGAAAAACAAAGAAGATTAAAAGAGTATGGCGCGTTTGTGTGGCTTGTATATAACTGCAACGATACATTGTTTGATAAGATTAAGCCCGCAAATCTAACACGATTGATATACCTGTCTACATATCTCAATTATGAAGGCTATATTGTAGATAACAGTAATTTACGAGCCATAAAAAAAGAAAAAATTAAAGAGATATTAGGAGTAGAGGAAGCGACATTTTGGCGGTTTTGGAAGGAATGCTCGAAAGATTATGACATACTTGTTGAAAGCAATGGAAAAGTGTTTTTTAACGAAGAATATTTTGACAAAGGAAAACTGCCCAAAACAGATGATGATGTAATTAAGCTATATGTTGATGGTATCCGCAGTATTTACAATTCATCTTCAATAAAATCACATAAGCAATTGTCTTACATATTCCGTATTATTCCATGGATCAATCGGCGTTACAATATAGTATGCAATAATCCGTTGGAAACAGATATAAATAAGATTGACTTTATGACGTTAGGTAAGTTTTGTAACATCATCAATTATAAAAAAGAGAATATCAATATATTGAAGAAAGATATGTTAAGCGTGAAAATTGATGGTATGGGATATATGGTCACATTCTTAGTCCGTGGGGCTGATGCAATAAATACGTGGAGAATGACTATAAATCCTAAAATATATTATGCTGGCACAGATTATAGTGATGTATATATAATGTCAAAATTTTAACAATAAAACAAAGAAATATACAGGTATGGTTATTTTTTGATAGTAGCAAAACATTGATGTTTTTTATATTCAATTTGATTTTTGCTTTATATCATCGAATAAAAAATGTGGTTAAATTTTGATAGTATAAATTGACCAATTTATAGTAATTTATAAGGCTTTTCCGCGAATTAGCTCTCTATATCTCTCCATGATGATGATTAACTAATCGGATTTGTCCTTTACAGGAATGATCCAAAATAGATATAGACGGCATCGCCTTACTCACTATCGTTCGTTTAACCGTAAAATAGAAGAGACAATTAAGACGATATATCAGATGGGGTATATTTGAATTAGCAAATAGATGGTAAGGCGGTTCACATAGCTTACAAGCGAAAAAGCGAATACCGCCTGTATCTATTTGATAATGAAAAATTACCGTAGATGAAATAAGAAAGCGAATTAAACATTAAATGAATATATATTAAATGTGTTTTATATACAAGCAATTTAATATTTTTTTTATGGCTGGAAAAAAGAAAAAGAAAGGCGTAGCCTTATTATCCGTTCTTTTATATACCAATAATATAGGTTGGCATAGCAATAACATATAATATTATCATTTACCA
>NZ_CBYL010000066.1 GCF_000577335.1 Faecalispora jeddahensis
TCGTCAAGAAAGGAAGGGCCTGCCCCGGTCCGAGGGACAAGCCTTCATCGCAGAGTTTCCTGTGCGGAAAACCGCAGAAAAAACCTATTTCACCGCAAAGCCATAAAATAATAAAAAATTTAAATGTAAACTCACCTGAGTCTATTGACTTATAGTGCGCACACAAGTTATAATTATTGTGCGCACTATAAAGAGGTGAGAAAATGGCGCAAAAAAAACTTGGCCGTCCGCCATCGGACGATTCCAAGAAAGACAGAATCTTTGTAAGGGTGGATAAAGAAACAAAAGAGAAGCTGGCAGAATGTACACAAAAGCTCGATCTCACCCTTTCAGAAGTTGTCCGTAAAGGAATCGATCTGGTGCATGACAGCCTGAAAAAATGAAAGGAAGCGGCGCTTCCCTCACAAAAGCGAACGCCACTTCCCCCAAACCAACAGATGCTCGAAAGCACATGCGGCGTAAATAGTATAACATGCGCTGTCAGCCCTTTCAAGGCATCGTTGGGAACAACAAAGAAAGGATAAAGACAGCAAAACTATCTTGACTTTTCGGGATATATAAATTTAGAATATTAATGACCCCGAAAAGTGAGGTGATTCTTTGGGGAAGAAAAAAATGGGGCGTCCAACCGATAACCCTAAGAATGTATCTGTTAAGTTTTTAGCCGACGATGAAACGTTTGAAAAACTAAAGGAAAGCAGTGAAAAGCTGCAAATTTCCAGAGCAGAAGTGATTCGCAGGGGCATTCATAAGGTACATGACGACCTCGATAGAAAATGAAAGGAAGCGGCGCTTCCCTACGAAAGCGAACGCCACTTCCCCCAAACCAACAGATGCCCGAAAGCAAATGCGGTGTAAATAGTATAACATGCGCTGTCGGTCCTTTCAAGGCATTGTTGGAAACGAAGAAAGGATGAATTGTATGACAAGCATTTTAGAAGAATTCGCTTACGGCAACCTATCGCCGGAGGTATGCACTTTCCGGCACGATTCCGAATACGGGGAGGTCCTGCGGGTACTGTCCCTAAATGAGGAGCGCCTTCTTGCAAGGCTGAACGAAGAGGACAAAAACGTATTTGAAAACTACGTGGGTGCCCAAGGGGAGCTGAACAGGCTCACGGCGGTCGGCAACCTGATTTACGGCTACCGGCTGGGCCTTACCATGACGGCCGAAGCCTTTGTCGGCATGGACGATTTGATTTTCGGCAAAACAAACAACTAGAATAAAACCGACACCAAAATTCCTCGAGCACAAATAACATAAACAGGCCGCCGGTACAGCCGGCGGCCTTTCCCTTTTTACACACATTTTTCAAACACATCGCAACAGAAAACGCAGGGTTAATTCCCCCGAACCTCTGTGGGTGTTTTGCCGTAATATTTTTTAAAGCAAACCGAAAAATAGCGCTGGTTGTTGAAGCCCGTCTGCTCCGCGATCTCCTGAATTTTCAGCTTGGCGGCGGGGTCCTGCAAAAGCTTCAGGGCTTTTTCCATGCGGATACGCGTCAGATACTCCACAAAGGATTCCCCGGACTGCTGCCGGAAAATCTGGCGCAGGTAATTGGAGCTGATATACAGCACCGAGGCAACGTCGTCAATGTTGAAGCTGCTGTCGGCAATATGGTCGCTGATGATATGCTTGGCTCGGTTAACGAGAGAATGCCCCTTTTCCTGATTGAGCTTCTGGTAGCGCGAAACAACGTTGCAGATGAACAGCTTGAACCAGCTCAGGCAGCTTTCCAGATCCTCCGTGGCGAACAGGCCGTCAAAATGGACGGGCAAATCCGCTTTTTCCGCATAGGTGACCTGAAGCTCCCGCAAAATCAGCACCGTCAGCTTTAGAAAATACGTTTTGATATACTCGAATTTCACATTGTCAAAGCTGGCCGCCTGCTCCGCCATGCGGTCAATCAGCTCAAGACAATGGCTGTAAGACTGATATTTCACGCTTTGCAGCAGGTTCCTTTCCAGCTCGCTGTCCATCCGGAACTCCTGATCCAGATTGGGAGAAATATCCTCATAATTGCGGATGGAATCCGCGGGCTGCCCCACGTCGGACAAAAGCGTGTTGACAGCCTCCCGGTAGGAGGAACGAATTCCCTCGGTGCTGTTGTACTGGCGCCCGAGCGCGCCGCTCACCAGCAGGCCGGTATATTTTTTCGCGCTGGCCAAAAATTTGTTCAGGGAGGCGTTGGCCGCGCGGAACAGCCGATTGGTGTCGGGGTCGTCGGAAACGAGGATCAAAACCTCGTCCGAGCTGCCAAGCATTCTGTGATACACGCGTATTTCGGGCGGAAAGACAGTGTCGATCACAGCCGGAAAGAAGTTGGCGAACTGCTCCGCCTCGCTCTGGTACTCCTGCGCGTGGGCTCTCACCTTCAAAACCGCCACGGTATAGCTTTTGCCCGTCAGGTCCAGATCGACCAGCCGGGCCTTTTCCAGAATCCGCTCTCCGCTCAGCTCCTCGTGCAGGATGGAATGAAAAAACCGCTCCCGCAAAATGGGAAGATTCTTCTGGTACTTGTTCATCATCTCGTTGATGTTATTCAAAAATGTGTCGTGCTGAATGATTTCATCCAGCAGCTTCTGCGTGATCTGTTTGATCTGCGCCGGCAGAATCGGCTTGATCAGGTACTCCCCCACGCCCAGACGCACGGCATTCTGCGCGTAGGAAAAATTTTCGTGCGCGCTGATGATGACCACCTTCGGCGAATACCCGTTCTGGTGCAGCGTCTGAATCAGCTCCAGCCCATCGCAGCGGGGCATGGCAATATCGGTAAAAACGATCTCGGGATGCTTCTGCTCGAACAGCTCATAAGCCTCCAGGCCGTCCCTGGCTGTCCAGACAGACTCGATGCACGGGAACTGCCGCAGCAGGTATTTGCGGATTCCCTCCCGGGTGATCTCGTCGTCGTCGGCAATCAGCAGACTGTATTTGTTATCCATCAAAATTCTCCTCGTTGTTCGGCGGCTCCAAAAGCTCCCACTGCGGAATCCGCAGAATCGCCCGCGTCCACTTTCCGGCCTCGCTCTCATACACAAGCCCGTACTCGTCGCCAAAATAGAGCTTGATGCGCTCGTTCACGTTATAAATGCCATACCCGTCCTTCGGAACAAAGCTGCACACAGAAAGCTGCTCGTTGATCTTTTTCAGCTGCTCCGGCTCAATTCCCGCGCCGTTGTCGCGCACCTCCAGCACGATGTTGGTCTGCTCATCCTCCCAGACGCGGATGGAAATATCCTTCTGCGGCCGGTCGCTGCTCTGCACCCCGTGGAAGATGGCGTTTTCCACCAGCGGCTGCAGTACCAGCTTGAGGATCAGGCGGTCCATCAGGCTTTCGTCCAGCTCAAAATGGTAGCTGATGGAATTCCCGTAGCGAATCCTCTGAATCGCCAGGTAGCTCTTGACCTGCTCGATCTCGTCGTTGATGCAGATCACGGATTTGGTGCCGCGGATGCGGTATTCATAGAACCGGGCCAGCTCCGCCGAAAGCGTGCTGATTTCTTCGGATTTGCCCTCCTCCGCCAGCCAGATGATGGAATTGAGCGTGTTATGCAGAAAATGCGGGTCAATCTGCGCCTGCAGCGCGTTCAGCTCTGCCTTGCGCTTCAGCGTCTGCTCGCGCTTGACGTTCTCTTTCTCCACCTTCAATTGCTCGATGCTCAAATTCAGCTCGCGGACAAAATTCCCCAGCTTCTCCACCATGTCGTTAAAGCAGCGAGCCAGCCGGCCTACCTCGTTGTTGTAGCCGTACTCGTACCGCATGGTAAAATCGCCCTTTGTCACCGCCAGCATCGACTGCTGGAGCTGTTCGAGCGGGCGGATGATCCGGATGGAGAAAAACAGCGAGAAGGCTCCCGCGATCACTGCCGAAAGAACGATCAGGAACGCAACCAGATACCGGCTGCTGTTCAGCGCCGCCTTATTCTGGGATTTATCGGAAAACACGACCACCACCCAGTTGCTGGAATCCAGGCAGTCGGCCGAAACGATGTAATCGCGGTTATTCTCGTCCCAATGAGAAAGCTTTGGGCGTATCGTGATTTTGTCACGGTACGCCTGTGTATCGATGGCCCCGTTCGAGGCGATCAGCCTTTTATTCGTATCCACAACAACAACATCCTCGCCGCCGATGATGCTTTTGGAGAGGTATTTGTCCATTTCGTTGCTGTCGATGTTGATGATCAGGTAAACCTCACCGAAATAGCCCGAAAGATTCACACGCACCACAAGCGGGATGACGTATTTGTCGCCCTTGAAAATCTCGTCCTTCATCTTGGCGCTTTTGTAAAGAACGGGACCCCCGTTCTCCTGGTACTCGCGGTACAAATCGGATTTTAGAAAATCAAACCCGGTCTTGGGGTAAGACGCAAGATCGTAAAAGGTTCCCTTTGGGGTGTATACATACACCGAGCTGATAAAGGGATCGCTCATCTTGATCTCTGAAATAAAGCCGTTGATGCGGGTCATGGTGAGCGCATACTGATATTCATTGTTCCCCAGCAGGAATTCCCGCAGGGTAGTGGTATACGACGGGCCGCTGACCAGCGTATACACCCTGCTGATGATCGAGCGCAGGCGCTCATCCATATATTTACTGATCTGGAACGACAGGGACATCGCATGGTCGGAAAGGCTCTGTTCCAAGTCCCGCGAAATGTTGCGGTAATAAGAAACCGAGAAGATTCCCGATACAGCCACTGAAAGAGCGACGCTTAAAAGAATGATTCGATTCCTTAAAGACATGCTCCTGAAATGATTGATCATAAGAATCTCCCCGGCATTTCATTGATCGCAGAACTCAGCCCTTTACGGCTCCGGCCGTCAGCCCCGCAATGAATTGTTTATTCGTGAAGAAATAGAGGGTCAGCACAGGAATAATCGCGAGCGACGCGCCCGCCAGCATGATGTGCCATTCCGCGGCGGCAAACACGCTGTATTTAAGCTGAACAACCGCCACCGTGAGGGTGGTAAGGCGCTTGTTCGACATGGTCAGCACCAGAGTGGTGATGTAATCGTTCCACGTGTTGCGGAAGGTAAAGAGCGCCACCACACCCAGAATCGGCCGCACCAGCGGCACAATGATCTGCCACCAGGTTCTGAAAATGCTGCAGCCGTCAATGCGTGCGGCCTCGTCGAGCTCTTTCGGCACACCCTTGACAAAGCCCATCACCAAAAAAACATTGGCGATCTGCCCGCCGGTCAGCACCAGCACCAGCGACAGCATCGATTTGCTCATGCCGACCTTGTCAAGCAGCTGCATGATCGGGAACAGCGCGACCGAACCGATGGAGACGAACATCATGGCGCCGTAAGAAACCATCATCAGGCGCTTGCCTACAAAATCGAACCGGGCCAATATGTAACCGGAAAGCGAGGTCGTAATCACGGCCAGCGCCATGGTGGCCAGGCTGACGATCAGGCTGTTTTTGCCATACTGCAGAAAATTGGATTTGACAAAAGCGGTATAGTAGTTTTCCCACTGGGGTACTGCGGGCAGAACGGAGCTGCCCAGGTTCAGCTCGGCGTTCGTTTTCAACGAGCCGAGCAGTGCATATAGTACAGGATACACCGTAAAGATAATTAGTACAAGTATAATGGCCCAGGAAATAAGCCTTCCCAGTAAAATTCCGATTTTTTGCATCTGTTTCCACCTGCTTTCCGGGATTGCCCCTGCCCTTAATACAGATCATCCAGCTTTCTGGCGAGCACCAGATAAATGACCGTCACAATGCCGACGATCCCCGCGGCGACTACGCTGACCGCAGCGCCGTAGCCAAACTGGGTAACGATCATGGAGCCGGGAGCGATGGGGAAGAAGAACTGGTACGCGTACAGGAACATGATCATGGTCGCGTTGACGGGGCCGCCCTCCGTCAGAACCATCACGGTGCTCATATCCTGGAACGCAATCACGATCGAGAGCATCAGGATCATTTTCAGGATGGGGCCGAGCATCGGCAGAGTGATGTACCAGATGCGCTGCCACCAGTTCACGCCGTCCAGATTGGCGCTTTCGTAGGTTTCTTCCGAAATCCCCTGCAGACCGGCCAGAAAGTAGATCATATAGTTGCCAAGCCCGCCCCAGATGCCGATGATGATCACCGTCAGCATGGCGTAATCCTGCCCCAGCCAGTTGATGGGAAGCTCTGACAGGCCGAGCTTCATGATGTATTTATTGACCTCGCCATTATAAACGTTGAACATCAGGTAAAAGACCAGCGCCATCACGGCGGAGCTCATAATGGTGGGCAAGAATAAGGTCGCGCGTAAAAAGCCCGCGCCCTTCAGTGTTTTCTGATTCAGCATCAGTGCCGAGAAAAAAGCGAGCGGAATCACCAGCCCGATTTTACCCGCCGCATAGATGAAGGTGTTTGTGACGGACCTCCAGAAAACGGGATCGTTGGTAAACAGCCGTTTAAAGTTTTCAAACCCGATAAAAACCGGCGCTCCGGTACCAAGGCCCCCGTAAGAATAAAACATGAACCGGAAGGTCCAGATAATGGGGTATACGGACAGCAACAGGAAGAGAAACAGATTCGGCGCCAGCATCCCGTAAATTTGCAGGCTCTCTTTTAAGTCCCTTTTTGCCCTGATCTTTTTCATCGATTCCGGCCCTCCTTTCAAAGTATCACGCAGAGATTTTAGATTTTTTATGCGGAGCGCCACCAGACGCTCCGCATAAATCCGGGGAAAACGCAGGCCGTTGCAAATCACACCATACAAAGCGGCCTGCGCCGTAACAGAAGGAGCTTATAGGATTGATCAGCCGTTGGGATTGGCGGGATCCCAGTTTGCAATTTTCAGTTCTTTGCCCTTGCCTTCCTGAATTCCCTTTTTCAGGGCGGCGTTGTAGCGGTCGGTCAAAGCAGTGAGGCCGGCCTTGATATCGCCTGTGCCAAGAATCATCCCGGCAAGATCGGTATACTGATCGTTGCCCTCTACAATAACAGCCTGGCTGTTCAGCTCCTGCGGGGTGGCAGGCCAGAACTTATCGGTTGCGCCAAGCAGTCCGTTTTCTTTGCCCTTCAGAATTTCGGGGGCTTGTACCTGGCTCTTCAGGTCGTCTACCATGACGCTGCCGAGGCCGGCTTCATGGTACGCCTTGACGAAATCATCAGAATAGAACAGGTCGTTGCAGGCTTTCCACGCTTTTTCGGGCGCCTTGCAGGTCTTGGTGATCATGTAGCCCTTATAAGGCTGAATCGACTGGGAGTACACTTTTCCGTCGATAGTGGGCAGCTGCGCCACATTCCACTTTTCATTGGTTGGGAACTGGCTTGCATACACGCCGGGGTCTGCATGCGACCAGGAGATATACATGCCGATCTTGCCTGCCGCAAACTGGGTGCGCAGCGGATCGATGTCCAAAGATTCACAGCCGGGGAACGCGATGCCGGTTGTGAAGATGGTGCGGAATTCCTTCACCGCTTCTTCATACATCGAGAAGTCGTAGGCTCCCTTGCCAAAATCATAGCCCTGCTTGCTCCCGCCGGAACGCTGCACGATAAAATCGATGGAGCGCTGCAGTGCGGACGAGGGGCTCTTCAGGTTCATCGCGAAACCGTAAACGCCCTCTCCCTTGAGCTTGTCGGTGATGATCTTTGCGGTCTGGGTCAGCTCCGCCATGGTTTTCGGGGGCTCTTTGATTCCGCATTTTTCAAAAATGCCCTCGTTGTAGAACAGGCGGCCGGTGCTGCCGAATACAGGTATGTAATACAGCTTGCCGTCAATGGCGTCGATTCCATTGGAAACAAGGCTCTTATACCGTGCGCGCTGTTCGTCGGTAAGATACTGGTCGATCTCGACATACTGCCCCTGATTGACATACTTGGTGAAAATGTCCGTCATGCCGGAAACGCCCACCAGGTCGGGGCCGCTGTTGGTGGAGTAGGCCATATCCAGAGCCTGCTCAAAGTTGTCGGTGTACATTTGGTAATCGATGAAAATGCCGTCTTTGTTGGTTTCGTTGTACTTGTCGATCCACGGCTGAATAAAGCTGGCATCTGCGCGGTCTCTCGTCCAGAGAACGAGTGTGGTCTTTTCGGCGTTGTCTCCTCCTGTGCTCTGCGCCGATCCGCCGGAGCTTGGCGTACTGCTCTGGGTACTTCCGCAGCCCGCAAGGGTGCTCATGGCCAAGGCACCGGCCAACAGTACCGATAATACCTTTTTCACTATGAATCCCTCCCAAAAAATTAGAATCTAAAAATAGCCTCGTTTTTATTATAGTTTGTTTTATACAATTTACAATTTAAAATACAAAGATATTATGTTCAATTTATGATGGTGCTGCTGCAAAATGGGCAAAAAAATAACACCGGGTTTGAAACACCCGGTGTGGAGCACATCAAAAACACGATGTGACAATTTTTCTCATATCTGTATTTTATCTTGCAAAAAATCCCAAATAATGGTAGGATACCCATGTAAGGCATGATTAAAGTGCAAAGCAGGGACGGAGTGCAGCGAACACCCCGCCCCCTGCCCACGGAGATAGGTCCTCCATAAGCAACGGCAAAGCCGCACTATGCAGACACAGTATAACTCATTTTTCCCCTTTTGTATAGGGGGCTGTAGCAAGAATGAGAATCCCACCAACGCGGGAGTTGTGTATTGCACTTGTGATATAGGCGCTGTGTTTATGGAAGCGCCCCTTATTCAGGGGGTTCCGTAACACGCGCTTTTTTGTTGCCTTACAGGCAAGCCCCGGCACGGGCCGGAGAATTTTTTCATGAACATTCTCCCCCGAATCTCATGCTGAGGCGATGTTCTCTGTTCATCGCCAATTCCGGCCCTGCCGCCCTTGTCTGTAAGAGAACCATTTCTGCGCGCACCGTTTGTGTGCAGATACCCGGCCGCCCGGCCATAAGCGCTGTTCCTTTTGAGGAACAGCGCTTATTTTTGCAGGTTAAACCTGCACGTACGTCGCGGCAGGCTAAGCCTGCATGTACGTCGCGGGACAGCGAAAAGAAGAACTTTCGCTTCGCGCTCCATTCGTCGCGTGTACGCTGGCTGTTCTCACGCGAAAACGGCCAGCCAATTGTAAATATTTTTTCTTTACGAGTTTCCCGTGTGAATTCTTCTGGCGCAGAGCTTGCTCCTCATGTTGGGGCCGTTCTTTCTTTTCTTTCTAAAAAAGGAAAGTCTTTCAGTTTAGCTTCACCGCAGGGATAATATTTCTTTTTTATCTTGGTGTGAAAAAGCGATTTTTCTGTGAGTTGCCTCACGAGGAAATACTGCTGGCACAGGCCTGCCCGCTCCGGCCTGAGGGGCATGCCCTGCGCAAGCAGTATTTTCCGCGCGGGGAGAAATCTGCAAAAAATTTTATTTTAAAAAAATTTCGCCAAATTTCGCCTGCGCGATGAGAAAAGATATTTTCCCGCAGGCTAGCCCGCGACTTATGTGCAGGTTTCACCTGCCAGGCTCAGCCTGTAACGAAAATTTGCCAATTTGGCGGAAATCCGGGAATGTTGCGGCTTTTCCGGTACACATTAATAATTAATTTACATTTGAAATCTTGACAATACCGGCCCGGAATGATAAATTATTAAATAGGAGTTAGCACTCAAAAGCATAGAGTGCTAAAATCTGAAAATGAGGTGAGAGGAATGGAGCTGAGCGATAGAAAACTGAAGGTGCTGGCGGCAATTGTAGATGCTTATGTAAAAACCGGCGAGCCGGTCGGGTCGAAAGCGCTGGCCGCCGATTTGGGCGTTTCCTCCGCCACGGTAAGAAATGAAATGGCCGATCTCGCAGAGATCGGGCTTTTAGAGCAGCCGCATACCTCCGCCGGGCGGATTCCTTCCCAGAAGGGCTACCGCGTATATATCGACTGTGTGATGAGTCTCAAACCCGTCACACAGGAAGAGCAGCGGTATTTGGAGGGAATGCTGTTTTCGAGCGCATACGACCAGCAGAAGCTGCTGGAGGGCGTATCGCATATGCTGGCGGGATTGACCCGCTTTGCGGCGGGTTTCCACCGCTCCGTCGGGCAAAAAAGCGGACATTCGCGCGCTGCAGTTTGTGCAGACGAGCCGCAGAACCGCCATGCTGATTCTGCTGACCTCGGCGGGAACGATGAAGCACCAGATTTTCCGATGCGAATTCGATTTGTCCCCCGAGATTCTGCGGGTATTTTTCCGCGTGCTCAACGAGCGCCTGGCCGGTGTGCCCGTGGCCGCCGTCACCCCGGCGTATATTCAGACCCTGGCTGCTTCTCTCGGCGATCTGACGGTGATGATGTCCTCGGCGCTGATGGCGCTGCTGGAGGCCGCGCAGGAATCCGTTGAACCGGAGGTTCGCCTCAACGGGCAGATGAACCTGCTGTTCCACCCCGAGTTTGAACGCGGCAACGCCCGCAGAGTGATGGATTTTCTGGAACGTCCGCAGGATTTGGCGGAGCTTCTTCTGCAGCCGCAGAAAGAGGTTCGCGTGATGATCGGGGATGAAACCCGGCATCCCGAGCTGCGGGAATCGAGCATTATTGTGGCGCAGTATGCAATTGACGGCCAGCGCGCCGGTGCAATCGGCATCATCGGCCCCACCCGCATGGATTACGCGGGGCTGATAGGCAAGCTGGATTACCTGTCTCACACAGTGGGGCGACTTCTGACGGAGCTTCGTCAGGAGGAATAATCAATCAATTCAAAATTGAACTAATAGAATGACGGGCTGCCGCGGGACGGCAGCGGAAAGGGGCAATCTCCTTGAGCAAACAGGATGCCGCGAAAAAGGCGGAGCAGCAGGCCGAACAGGCCGCAGAGACAGAGAAAGAAAAGGATTGTAACGCGGCGGAGCAGCCGCAGGCGGAAACGCCGGGAGACGCACAGCTGAAAAAGCTGCAGGAGCAGCTTGAGCAGTCCGCAGCCGATCTCGCAAAGCAGAAGGATCTGCTTTTGCGCACCGCGGCGGAATACGATAACTACCGCAAGCGCACCGAGCGCGAGAAAACAATGGTTTATACAGACGCCGCGGCGGATACCATTGAAAAGGTTCTGCCGGTCTGCGACAATCTGGAGCGCGCGCTGGCTCAGCAGGGCGGCACCGTGGAGGATTTTCGCAAGGGCGTTGAAATGGTTCTCACCCAGCTGAATGGCACGCTCGAGAAAATGGGCGTTACGGCGATCGGTCAGCAGGGAGAACCGTTTGATCCCGAGGTACACAATGCCGTCTCTCATATTGAGGATGAAAATCTGGGCGAGAATGTCGTTGCCGAGGTGCTGCAAAAGGGTTACCGCATCGGCGATCGTATCATCCGCCACGCGATGGTTCAAGTGGCCAACTGACGGTCTGATCAGAAGAATCCGCCGCGAATTGACGGCGGCTGCCGAATCGGTTCGGCTTGATTTTATAAAATAATAACCTAACTTTTTGGAGGTAATAAGTATGGCAAAAACAATTGGTATCGACTTAGGAACAACCAACTCCTGCGTAGCTGTTATCGAAGGCGGCGAGCCTGTCGTTATTCCAAACGCGGAAGGCGCGCGCACCACTCCGTCTGTTGTGGCGTTTTCCAAAACCGGCGAGCGCATGGTGGGCCAGGTGGCAAAGCGCCAGGCCATCACCAACCCCGAGCGTACCATTTCTTCCATTAAAAGAGAAATGGGCTCCTCTTACAAGGTGAATATCGACGGCAAGAGCTACACCCCGCAGGAAATCTCTGCGATGATCCTGCAAAAGCTGAAGGCGGACGCAGAAGCGTACCTGGGCGAACCGGTTACCTCCGCGGTCATCACTGTTCCCGCTTACTTTACCGACGCACAGCGTCAGGCGACAAAGGACGCCGGTAAGATTGCCGGTCTGGATGTCAAGAGAATCATCAACGAACCGACGGCCGCGGCTCTTTCCTATGGAATTGACAAGGGCAACGACCAGAAGGTTATGGTATATGATCTGGGCGGCGGTACGTTCGATGTGTCCATCATCGAGATGGGCGACGGCGTACAGGAGGTTCT
>NZ_CBYL010000067.1 GCF_000577335.1 Faecalispora jeddahensis
AGTTTAACTTCACCTACACAATAAAATCTGACTTATCACGAATTTGAGCCGTTGCATCTTACTTGACGCAACGGCTCTTGCTTTGTCTACATGCCAAGAATAGTCCAGAGTATCCTTGCATTAGGTCGGTGAACGGATTTTAATTTTCATAAACAGCGCTTCCTTTCATATTGACATTTTTTGATGTGAAGCATATACTATATCATATCAAGATAATTTGATGTGAGGTGATAAACGTTGGAGCTTACTCCGGAGAAGAACGCTAATGTATTTAAGGCATTTTGCGATGAAAAGCGGCTTGCCATTTTGGAACTGCTGCGCAGCGGTGAAAAATGCGCCTGCGTGCTCATTGATCAAATGGAAATCGGTCAGTCCTCCTTGTCCTATCACATGAAGATTTTATGTGAATCGGGTATTGTCGAAAGCAGACAGGAAGGCAAATGGACACATTATAAAATCAGTGAACAGGGCAGCCACGAGGCCATGCTCCTGTTAAAAGCAATTACCACCCCCAATGCAACCGCTGAAGATACTCGTTGTTGCAATCAATAACGGCCATCTGATGGAAGATGGCTTTTATTCGGCACAACATATCAAGTTTTTTTGATATGACTATTGAATTTAAGAAAGAGAGGCGCTTACCCTATGGAGATCCTTCAAAATACGTGGCTGTTCTTTCAAGACCAAGTGCTTGGAATGAAATGGCTCAACGCCCTAATCGGTAATCTGCTCTCGTTGTTCGGTCTTTATGTAACAGGACGAATTGGTGGCAGCGTTCAATTCTTTATCTATGATGTACTAAAAATCACCGTACTGCTCTGCGTGCTGATTTTCATCATCTCGTACATTCAAAGCTACTTCCCGCCGGAACGAAGCAAGAAAATTATGAGCCGCTTTCACGGCGTGTGGGCAAATATCATGGCAGCACTGCTTGGCACGGTAACGCCTTTTTGCTCTTGCTCCTCCATACCTCTGTTCATTGGATTTACCAGTGCCGGACTGCCCCTTGGCGTGACTTTTTCCTTTCTGATTTCCTCACCCATGGTAGACCTCGGGTCGCTCGTTCTGCTCATGAGCATCTTTGGCACAAAGGTCGCTATCGTCTATGTCGTTGTGGGCCTGGTTATCGCGGTCGTTGGCGGTACGCTGATTGAAAAACTTCACATGGAAAACTATGTGGAAGAATTCATTCGCTCGGCAAGCGGCGTAGATTTTGAATCGCCTGACTTAACCCGCAAAGAGCGTGTCATTTACGCCAAGGATCAGGTGGTGTCAACCTTCAAAAAAGTTCTGCCGTACATTCTGGTTGGCGTGGGCATCGGAGCTATCATCCACAACTGGATTCCTGAAAGCTGGATTGAGATGGTGCTTGGCAGCAATAATCCTTTTGGGGTAGTGCTGGCAACTCTGCTTGGCGTTCCCATGTACGCTGACATTTTCGGCACGATTCCGGTGGCCGAAGCGCTGCTCTACAAAGGCGCGCAGCTTGGTACGGTTCTCTCCTTTATGATGGCAGTCACAACGCTTTCCCTGCCCTCCATCATCATGCTGCGCAAGGCGGTAAAGCCGAAGCTGTTGGGCACATTTATTGCCATCTGCACCATCGGCATTATCATTGTTGGCTATCTGTTTAATATTTTCCAGTATCTACTGGTTTAATGGGAGGGAAAGAGAATGGCTAAAAACTGGTATCCAGTCATCGATTATCTTGCTTGCACTGAATGCGGAACCTGCGTGGATTTTTGCTCCCACAGTGTTTATAACAAAGCAAAAGCCCCGTCCCCTGTGGTGATGCAACCCGGAAACTGCATTGACCGTTGCCACGGCTGCGGCAACAAGTGTCCGGCAGGCGCCATCTCCTATGTAGGCGACGATACTGGCTGGACACCACCAAACGGCGAATGCAGTGCAAAAAAAAGCGTAGATTGCTGCCGCGGCGGGGCTTGTGAGGAGGATTCCTCCAAGGCTGTGCTTGTGGAATATCTCTATCTTGATCTCAATACCTGTGACCGCTGTATCGGCGCCGATGCGGTACTGGAAGAAGTTTTGGGCAGTATCGCGCCCGCTCTGGAGGCTGCCGGATATACCATGCGGCTTCAAAAGGTACAGATCGCCACAAAAGAACTGGCGGAGCACTACCGATTCCTTGCGTCGCCCACCATTCGTGTAAATGGGCAGGATATCTGCGGACCTGTTGCGGAAAACACCTGCGGCTGCTGTGGTGAAATCAGCGGAACCGATGTGACCTGTCGTACCTTTGCATACAAAGGTCAAGCCTATGAAGTACCGCCCAAAGCCATGCTGGCCGAAGGAATTCTAAGAGCTGTGCTCGGCATGGTGCAGCCCGTTTGTGACTGCGGCGAGTATTCACTTCCAGAAAATCTCAAAAACTTCTTTGAGGGAAAAGCTGTGAAGACCGGTTGCTGCCCTGAAGGTACTTGCGGATGAGTAAACAAAGGATATAAAAACAGTTATTCCACTTTTGATTTTCGCCGTCATTGCCGAGATTGACCTTTACGGTTTTGGGTATCCTTGCGGCCACGGCGGGCAGCCTTGTATGGAGTGTTTTGCTACTGCTGCTCTATTTCATTGGGCACGGCATTCTCGCCGTGATTGCGGAGCCTTCCATGGGCTTTGCCCAAAAGCTCTCCCAAAGCGAGAAGTATGGAAAAGCCAGCGCTATTTTGAAAATCGTCATGGGCGCGGTGATCCTGCTCATCGGTTTCTATTTGTTATATTCAGGTTTCTAATCATGAATTTAAGGAGGTTTTTATTATGGCATTGTTTGGTTTTGGTAAAAAGAAAAATGCAGAGGAAGAATTGGTGCAGTGTGGTTGCGGGGAAATGTGCAAGCCCTCCGAAATTGCCGCAAAGAAAGCTGACGAAGAAGCAAAAGCAAAAAACTCCGGTTGCTGCTGTGGCGGTGACTGCAATACAGAAACGATTGCGGAAGCCGAAAAAGCAAAAGTGAGCGGTTCATCCGTCAAGGTGCTTGGCTCGGGCTGTGCAAAGTGCAATCAACTGGAAGCGGCTACCTTGGAAGCGCTCAAAGAGCTTGGCATGGATGCCACCATTGACCATGTGACAGACTTTACACAGATCGCTGCTTACGGTGTGATGACAACTCCTGCATTGGTTGTGGACGGCAAGGTCGTTTCCTTTGGAAAGGTTTTAAAAAAGGACGAGGTCGTTAAAATCCTGCAAAAAGTACGGGGGTAAATTTATGGCAAAGGAAAAATCACAAAGCATTGGCTTCTTTCAAAAATACCTGACCGTGTGGGTTGCTCTCTGTATGACGGCAGGTGTTTTAATTGGTAAACTTTTACCTGCCGTTCCTGCATTTTTAGGCCGTTTTGAGTATGCCAGAGTTTCTATTCCGGTCGCCATCCTCATTTGGGTGATGATTTATCCCATGATGATGAAGGTGAATTTCCAGAGCGTCAAAAATGTGGGGAAAAACCCAAAGGGGTTATTCGTCACATGGGTGACAAACTGGCTCATCAAGCCGTTCACCATGTACGGTATCGCCGCGCTATTTTTCTATGTGGTTTTTAAGGGCTTGATTGCCCCTGACCTCGCCAAGGAGTATCTGGCGGGTGCAGTACTCTTGGGTGCGGCACCCTGCACAGCGATGGTGTTCGTCTGGAGCACGCTCACCAAAGGAAACCCTGCCTACACCGTAGTACAGGTAGCAACCAACGATTTGATTATTCTGGTTGCCTTTGTGCCGATTGTGAAATTCCTACTGGGCGTTTCCAACGTGTCCGTGCCATGGGACACGCTGATTTTATCGGTCATTTTATTTGTAGTCATTCCGCTTGCGGGCGGTATTCTGACCCGTGTGCTGGTGACAAATCGCAAGGGCACAGAGTATTTTGAAAACACCTTTGTCCATAAATTTGATAATGCCACCAGCATTGGTCTGCTGCTCACTTTGGTATTGCTGTTTTCCTTCCAAGGTGATGTGATTTTGAATAATCCGCTGCACATTCTACTCATTGCTGTGCCGCTTGTTTTGCAAACTTTCCTTATTTTCTTCATCGCTTATTTTGCTTGCAAATGGCTGAAGCTGCCCCATGATATTGCCGCCCCTGCGGGGATGATTGGCGCGTCCAACTTCTTTGAACTGTCGGTCGCTGTGGCGATTGCATTGTTTGGTACTACTTCACCGGCGGCTCTTGCCACCGTAGTTGGCGTGCTGACCGAGGTGCCGGTGATGCTGTTGCTTGTAAAAATCGCCAACAAAACGAAAGGATGGTTTCCAGTATGAGCAAACCTAAAGTAGCATTTATCTGCGTACACAACTCCTGCCGCAGCCAAATTGCCGAAGCACTGGGCAAGTACCTTGCGTCTGATGTCTTTGAAAGCTATTCTGCCGGAACGGAAGTAAAGCCGCAAATCAATCAGGATGCTGTGCGGCTGATGAAGCAGATTTATGGCATCGACATGGAGCGAACTCAGCGCAGTAAGCTGCTGGAGGAGATTCCCCCAGTGGATATCGTGGTGACCATGGGCTGCAATGTGCAGTGTCCTTTTTTGCCCTGTATGCACAGGGAGGATTGGGGGTTAGATGACCCAACCGGCAAAAGCGATGTGGACTTTGAACGTACTATAAAAGCAATCCGCTCTAAAATTGAGAATTTGAGAGAGCGAATCGCTGACAACAAACTATAAAGAACGAGGCTGGCGTTTGTCAGCCTCGTTTTCCTATTCTCCGTTACATCCCCAGTATCGTCCAGTCAATACTTGCATAAGGACAGTGGAAATTTGCGGCAACATATGGTACGATAACTTTTAACAAGTATTTGAATTGCTAATTATTTATAATCTGTACAGTAATTAAAGGCATCCGTAAACTCCTGCTGCAGCCAAATTACGGAGATTATCGGCAAGCACTTTATCTCATATGTGCAACTTATATCAGGTAATTGTCTGTGAGAATTGATATACTGGAGAAAGGAGTGAAGCAAATGTCTGTTCAAACAATAGAAACAATGGCAAAGTGGGTAGAAAATAACATAACAGAAAGCCCAAGCCTGCAAGATATGTCATCATATGTTGGTTATTCACCGTATTACTGCTCTACAAAGTTTCGGGAGCACATGGGTATGACATATAAACAATTTCTTGCCCAATGTAAATTAAAAGCTGCTGCTAATGATCTTTGCATAACCAATGACAGAATAACCGATATTGCTTTTCGATATGGGTACTCGTCATCTGAAGCGTTTGCAAGAGCTTTTTCACAAGCGTTTCAATGCTCGCCACGCCAATATCGGAAAACTTCCGGTGTTTCTCTTAGCTCACCTTAGTCTATAGGGCGTATTGCTCCCTCCGAATTTGTAAATGCGAGGAGATAAAATGTCTGACAAGTTTGGAAGAAATGATCTCTGCTGGTGTGGCAGCGGTCGAAAATATAAGAAATGTCATGGCCCTATTGATGAGCAAATTGAAATCTACCGCTTAAAGGGATATGAAGTGCCTTATCGAAAATTGCTTAAAACAAAACAACAGATTGAAGGTATTCGGGAAAGCAGCAAACGAAACATCGCTTTACTGGATTTCATTGCAAATTATGCGGTTGATGGAATCACCACGGAAGAGCTTGACCGGCTTATCTTCGAAAAAACCAAGGAACTGGGAGGCGTTCCAGCAACACTCAATTTTGACGGATACCCTAAGAGCGTGTGTATCTCAATTAATGATGTTGTATGTCATGGTATCCCCTCTGATCGTATATTCCTGCGAAACGGCGATATTGTAAATATTGATGTGTCTACAATTTATAACGGATTTTTTTCAGATTCTTCACGCATGTTTTGCATTGGTGCTGTTTCCGCTGAGAAACAAAAACTGGTTGATGTTGCGAAAGAGTGTGTGGAGCTGGGCATTGAACAGGTAAAACCGTGGGGATTTCTTGGTGATGTTGGGCAAGCTGTTCAAGACCATGCAAGGGAAAATGGATATTCTGTCGTTCGAGAAATCGGAGGCCACGGTATTGGTCTACAATTTCATGAAGATCCTTGGGTCGGTTATGTGACAAAGCAAGGAACAGGAATGCTCTTAGTCCCAGGACTTGTTTTTACTGTAGAGCCTATGATAAATATGGGAAAATCCAATATAGTAACAGATAAATGCGATAATTGGACTATTCGCACTGCTGATGGGAAGCCTTCTGCGCAATGGGAAAAACAGGTGTTAGTAACCGAAACTGGTTATGAGGTGTTGGCATATTAATGAACAGTTAGGAATAACCAGAATTTCTTATTATGAGCATAATGAGAACCTAAATGAGCAGACCCAGCTCCTTGCAGAACTGGACCTACTCATTATTACTACATGCCAAGAATAGTCCAGACAATCCTTGCATAAAGACGGTGAACGGATTTTTGTTTTCATTTTAATTCTCCTCGTATAATAAGTTTGTAAGCAAGAAAAATTGCTTTCAGACTTATTCTTTTTTATAAGTATAGTGGTAAGGACATCTCTGGGGATTCTCCTCTTCCGATTCCCATCTATACAGTCATTAGTTACAATTCATATAAGGTCAATCCTGTGTTATGATATCAGCAGAGTCTGATGTCCGAAGGCACTGCTTGTTCTCCTTTCAGCCGGCTTCGTCCGTGTCTGCTCTTTAAGCATGCAGCCTGGCACATATGGTATATTCCGCTAACACAGAAGTTGCATCTCCAGCCGAAGCACCAGCAAAAAATGCTGACTGGGTGAATGCTCATTACGCGAGGCTTCGGTCAACATATGTTGCGCAGGATAAACCTTCACTTAAGGCTTCACTATTTTAGATCAGAAAGGGGCGTGATAACATGATAAAGATCAACTATATGTCCACTTTGTTTGTTGGTATAGATGTAAGCTCAAAGTCCAATGTCGTTTGTGCAATGGATTTTGATGAAAACAAATACCTCTCATCATCCTTTAAGAACAATCAGCCTGGTGCTGAGGAACTTGCTGAGATGATATTAAACTGTATGAATAGTCATCCTAACCTCAATACAATTGTTGTTGCTTTAGAGTCTACTTCCGTTTACAGCATTCACATAGCTAATTACCTGTCTACCTGTGAACTACTCATGCCTTATAAGCCTTACATTTTCTGTCTGAATCCTAAGATGACAGCCAATTTCCGTAAATCTTATGTTGGCATGGATAAAACGGATCCACTAGACGCTTATCTTATTGCAGATTTCGCAAGATGCGGACGAACTAAAAAATGTGAACCCTGGCGCGGCAGCCAATTCTTAGCCTTAAAGCGATTAACAAGACACCGCCTGCATTTAGCTGAATGCATCTCAAGAGAAAAAACATATATGGTTTCTAATCTCTATTTAAAGTTTAGTGAACTTCAACTTTTAGATGGTGATGCACAACCTTTTAGTAATATCTATGGTGCTACCTCCTCTGCTGTTTTGACAGAATTTATGTCTCTACAGGAAATCATAGATTCTTCTGAAGATGAGCTATTGCAGTTCCTTGCTCAAAAGAGCCGAAAACGCATTACTGACATATCAAAAACCTCTGAACTTTTAAAGAAAGCTGCAAGAGATTCTTATCGATTGGATAAATGCATGTACGAACCGCTAAATGTATCTTTAGCCAGCTCATTTAACTGCATCCAAACCTATCAAAAAGAAATCAAGCTGATAGATCAGGCAATCGAGAAATGTATCAATGGCATGAACCCTAATGCATTTATCATTCTAAAATCCATTCCAGGTATAGGACCTGTATGGGCATCTGGCATACTTGCTGAAATCGGTGATATTACTGCTTTTCATTCATCAGATGCACTTGCTAAATATGCCGGACTAACCTGGCTTAAAAATGATTCTGGAGACTTTATATCCGAGGATAACCGTGTTTCAAAAGCTGGTAATACATATCTGCGTTATTACTTAGGAGAAGGCTCCAATAGTGTCAGACGATACATCCCAGAATACGGTGAATACTATTCTAAAAAATTCGCTGAAGTAACTAAACATCAGCACAAGAGAGCACTCGCGCTTACATCTCGTAAATTCGTACGACTCGTTTTTGGTTTGCTGGTCAAAAACCAACTGTACACCGGCGAAAAATTGGACGCCGAATTAAATATTGAATCGAACTAGCATTCGAGAAGACATATTTTTCTTGTATGCTTTATTAAGTGAACCCTTTTATAACTAAAACATATCAAAATCTTTTCTAAGTTATTCTTGACATATCACCAGAATGCTTACATCTTCTATAATATTCTGGTTGACAATGATTGCAATCTTGCATATAATATATAGAATCTCTTTGCACTGCATTACATTCAGCATGAATGCGAGATCAACAGTACAAACTGAGCAGGCGATGAACCTTTTTGTAAAGGTCATGGGGCCGGGCCGCCCAATGAGCGGCAACAGATTGCAATTTGAGCACATCTGTGGGACAGTAGTATGTTCCATAGGTGTGCTATTTTTTATACCCTGATGGAACACATGACCCCGAAATGGAGTGCCATAGAGCTATCAAACGACTGCCGAAAGGCTAAAACGGAGGTAACTTTTATGACAGACAAAAAGCAAAACATGGCTGGCTTAACCGCCACCGAAGCAAAACGATTGCAGGAGCAATATGGTAAGAATGAATTGACCGCACGGAAAAAAGAAAGCTTTTTCAAAAAAATCCTGCATATTATCTGCGAACCAATGTTCTTACTGCTCATTGTTGCTGCGACCATTTATTTTATTCTGGGAGAATCCAGGGATGGTGCGATTATGCTCATTTTTGTGGTGGGCATCATTAGCATTGATGTAATTCAAGAATGGAAAACCGATAAAGCCCTAAATGCCCTGAAAGATTTATCTGCCCCGCATGTCACTGTTATTCGTGATGGCAAGGAGCAGACCATTGCAAGTGCTGACCTTGTGCCCAGCGACTTAATGATGATTTATGAGGGGGTTAAAATCCCGGCAGACGGCATTATAATAAAATGTAACGACCTGTGTGTCGATGAATCTTCGTTGACCGGCGAAGCGGAAGGTGTGTGGAAAATCAACACTGAGAGTGCAGATTCAACAAGCGACTATTGGCGGCGTGATTATTGTTATGCTGGCACGCTGGTTACACAGGGCACAGCAACGGTACTGGTAGATAAAATTGGTGGCAGCACCGAATATGGAAAAATCGGTGCTAATGTTGCATCTGCACCAGAGGAACCCACACCCCTACAAAAGCAAACCGGAAGTCTTGTTAAACTATGCGCAGGAATTGCTGCAGTCTTGTTTGCCCTTGTAGGAATATTCACATGGCTAAATATTCCTGACCACAGCTTTGGCGACAGGCTGATTGAAAGCATTTTGTCGGGCATCACCCTTGCCATGGCAATGATTCCAGAAGAGTTTCCTGTCATCCTCACGGTATTTTTATCAATGGGAGCTTGGCGACTTGCCAAAAAGCAGTCACTGGTGCGCAAGTTGCCTTCAGTGGAAACGCTTGGCGCCGTATCTGTGCTATGCGTAGATAAAACAGGTACCATCACGATGAATCAGATGACCGTGCAGGATACGTGGGCTACTGATGGCAACACCATAGCACTTTGTGAAGTAATGGGTATGGGCTGCGAGACCGATGCCTATGACCCAATGGAAAAGGCAATGCTCAAGCATTGCGAAACCCTTGGAATTTTAAAGGAAGATCTTTTTGCTGGAGAACTAATCAGCGAATATGCCTTTACAAATGAGTTGAAGATGATGGGGCATATTTGGCGCAGAGATGACGGAATTACCGTTGCCGCAAAAGGGTCCCCTGAGCGTATCTTAACTATTTGTAAGCTTACAGATTTAGAAAAACAAACAGCAGAACAGAAGATCACCGAAATGTCCAAACAAGGTTTGCGTGTAATTGCAGTTGCCACTGCAAAGCTACAAAGTGAAGCAGAAATTCCTGCACAGATCACAGACTGCCATTTAACGCTTTGCGGACTGATCGGGCTTGCCGACCCACCCCGTGAAGGTGTAAAAGCAGACATCGCCGTTTGCAATAAAGCGGGTATTCGTGTTGTTATGATTACAGGTGATAATGGCATCACCGCCGCGTCTATCGCAAAGAAAATCGGTATGCAAAACAGCGACCATATCATTACAGGCGATATGCTAAGCGAAATGACCGATGAAGAACTGCGTGAAAAAGTGAAGGATGTCAGCATTTTTTCTCGTGTCATTCCTGAACATAAAATGCGTATTGTAAAAGCATTCAAAGATAACGGTGAAATTGTCGCGATGACCGGTGATGGCGTGAATGATGCACCCGCTCTCAAATATGCCGATATTGGCATTGCAATGGGTAAACGCGGCAGTGAAGTTTCCCGTGAAGCAGCAGATCTCATTCTAATGGACGACAATTTTACTACTATTGTAGAAACGGTAAAAGACGGTCGCCGTATTTATGATAACATTCGCAAGGCTGTGGGCTATGTGTTCACCATTCATATTCCCATTGCCTTTGCCTCCTTACTTGCACCAATCCTTGGCATTGCCCCCTCAGCACTGCTTTTACTTCCTCTCCACGTTGTTCTGCTCGAGCTACTCATTGACCCTACCTGCTCGATTGTACTAGAGCGTCAGCCTGCCGAAGCAGACATTATGGAGCGAAGCCCTCGAGATCCAAAGGAAAAACTGTTGACCGCAAAAACTCTAGCCAAAAGCATTTTGCAGGGACTTATCATTTTTGCGGCCTCCTTTGGAACGTATTACGTAATCCTCGATGGAAATGTTGATAATGCACCAGTTGCCCGGGCAATGGGGCTTGCAATTATCATGCTATCCAACTTGTTTCTTGTACAGGTCAATAGTTCTGATCACGATTTTACCTTTCAATCGGTAAAGCGCCTTGTGAAAGACAAAGTGATGTGGGCAGTTAACCTTGGTACACTGGCTATGCTTGGCATTATTTTGTATTCGCCACTCAATGGCTTATTAAAGTTGGCACCACTTTCTGCTTCTCTGTTATTAAAGGCTGTTATTATTGCATTTATCGCAGTGTTTTGGTTTGAGTTAGTGAAACTGGTAAAACGACAAAAACTGAAAAATGGTTCAATGCAATAAAAATAAGAGCTGCGTGAATTCTCACGTGGCTCTTACTTTTTTTACATGTATTGTGGTTTCAATCCCCCAATCTATCGGCATCTGCCTTAGTTTTGTGCACTGTGCCATGCGGATGATGTGGTGGTGCATAAATTGAATAGAGTTTTAAAGGGCATCGCCCTTTATTAACAACATTATGCCATGTTCCGGCAGGGACAAAAATAACATCATCTGCTGCTATACATTGCTGGAAATCCAATTGCTCTTTGCGGTTTCCCATCAAAGCAACACCGTTTCCTTGTTCGATACGCAAAAACTGATCAGTATCTGGATGTATCTCTAACCCAATTTCACCGCATACGGGAATACTCATCAGAGTTAACTGCAGGTGACATCCAGTCCACAATGTCGTGCGATAGTTCTGATTCCGCCCAGTTGCTTGCGAAATGTTGGTAACATAGGGATAAGGCCCATGGTCTTGTTGGCATGACTCTACGGTCTGATTTCCGCAACCCCTTCTGTTTTCATTATATCGACTCACAAAAAAACACCTCCTTTTTCAGCTTAGGTAACATCACAAAATTATAAATTGCATAGCATTACCCTTATATATCTTATGCGATTGGATTAATAGGGTGATTGAATCCTGAGGGTAATTACACTTAAACCCCTCTCGATGATATTAATCCTGGATACAAAGATAGGCTTACAACCTTTTTAATAAAGTAAATAAGGAGCTACATCACGTTGTGATATAACTCCTTATCTTTATTGTTCCGAATATTCTATTGCATGAACCGGACATGCCTTTATTACACTTTGGAGTTTTTCATAATCAAGAGCCTGTTTATCATA
>NZ_CBYL010000068.1 GCF_000577335.1 Faecalispora jeddahensis
TTTATTATATAATCTTATGTAATATTACTTGGAGAATAAAAGGCTTTCGCCTAGGACCGTAAAAGAAAAATACGTATAATGCAACAGGATTGATGTCGATTAAAACTCTATTTAAAATGGTTGTTTTCCTATACTCGTTCATTATGCTCATAGTCATAATAAGTATAGGACATTTTTATGATGCTAAGCAAAATAATTTAAATTTCTTTTATGGATTTATTTCGATTTTGTCATGTCAATCTTTTTGTATGACAATAAGACTGCATATTTGTTGTGAAATTATGTTGACTTGAAATTAGGGAGAGAAAACATGCGGGGGCTTTTACAAAATCTCAGTTCAAATTTTTATGGAGTCCGTCCTATAGCTGATTGGCATTCACATATCAATAAAATTTTAGCGATATGCGATATACATCTCCCTGTCTTGTTTCTCAAATCATGCCATATTTACTTATAAATTAGATGGGGTAACAATTGACTTTGTTATGATTACGATATCTACCTATATCAATAACCAAATATCATTTTGAACGTTTATCATTGAATAATTAGATAATAATTGTTATAATTAAACATATGTAGACTAAATGCCGTTCCTCTTAATTATGTAGCGGTATTTGTAAATTGTGCAGAATAATTTCTGTACGGAATTTTTTAGAAAATAAGATGATAGCAATGATGGGAAATTTGTATGAGTTTTGGTTATAGGCTATAATCTGTAATACAACTTTTACGAATAGAACAATGCTACCGCAGTTAAGATGTAGTTATCATTTGTGATATAAAACCAATATATGTTATTTTGACAAGGGGTAACGTAAATGTATTCAGATACACCAATAGTCAGTTCTCAAGAAGATACCCTGAACCGTGCATCTTTTGCCCGTCAATTAGCTCAGACTATTATGAGTTATGACCAAGAAAACAGTTTCAATATAGGTTTATATGGCGAATGGGGGTCTGGAAAGACCTCAGTTATTAACATGCTGGAAGAATCGTTAAGTAATCTCTCCGCCGAAATGGAGCATATGCCCGTTGTTTTGCGTTTTAATCCTTGGATGTTTTCCGACCAAACTCAGCTTGTTACTCAATTCTTTAAGCAACTATCTGCAAAATTCGGTTCCAATAGTACATCTAGAGTGCAAAAAATAGGCAAGACAATGGAGACTTTTGGTGGGGCATTGGAATTTACTACACTTATTCCCCAAATTGGAGTTATCGGTACAATCGCATCTGCTTTTACGAAAGATTTAGGTAAAGGCTTGAACAAATATGCCGAGGGTAGAAACACAAATATTCAGAAGTTAAAAGACGACTTGATAGCTCTTCTAACATCGGCAAAAGTTAAAACGATAATCATTATAGACGACATTGACAGATTATCAGATGATGAAATTCGCTCTGTATTTCAGCTCGTCAAATCAATTGCGGATTTTCCAAACACAATTTATGTATTAGCTTTTGATTTTGATATTGTTAGCAATGCATTATCTGGTATACAGAAATATGATGGTGCAAAATACTTGGAGAAAATAGTTCAAGTTCCTTTTCATTTACCGAACATCACGGAGCAACAGCTCACATATACATTCTTGGATCAGTTAAATGATATTATTGGAGAAATACCAGAAGAAAATTTCGATAAGACTAAATGGTCGATGATGTTTCATCAAGGAATTAAACCTTTTTTGACTACAATTCGGGATGTAGTTCGATTAAGTAATACCATTAGCTTGAAATACTCATTTCTAAAGGATGAAACTGATATTGTCGATTTGATTGGTATTACTACTATCCAAGTTTTTCTTCCAGAAATATATGCTGTTATGCCCGCATACAAAGAGCAATTCTGCGGTTCATTTTCCATAAATTATTCTTCGTATAATAATGAAGAAAATGCCTTCCAGAAGCTTTATGAAATTTTAACTGAAGATATAAATGACACACAAAGAAATAACCTCACAGAAATATTATCGCTCATGTTTCCAAAAGTCAGTAGTACCATGAAAAAGGGCCTTTCGGGGATAAGTTATAATGGATACGGATCAATAAAGTTGGGAAGTATATATAACTCAAATTATTACGATAGATATTTCACATTAGCTTTTAGTGAAAGCTTGTCATTAAAGCAAGTGAATTATCTCGTATTTCATGCGAATGAACTTACTCTAGTTAATGAAATATCCAAACTGGATGAAAAAGAACTAACCAATCAATTTCTTGATTATTTGGCATCAATATTTAATCCTCTAAAAAATACAGATATACATAAAGATAGAGCGACATTGTTGTTAACTTATATAGTGAAGCATTGGGATACATTGCATGATGCTGATGATAAAAAATTTTATTCTTATCCTTGGCAATGGCGCTTGAGAAATACTGTTGATTACTTATTGTGGGTATTTATTGATAGGCAGGAACGTTATTCAACTATAAAAAACCTGTTTAAGGATACTTCTATACGGCTATCTCTTAAAACGCAATTATTACTGGGCTATGAGCGCGAACATAATCGTTTTACAGGAGAAAGCAATAAAGAACAAAATCCAGAAGAAGCTCTATTCACTATAGACAATGTATTGGAACTGGAAGATATTATATATGACTTTATTAGACAACAAATCAATGACGGCACTTTGATAGAAGAACCAAATTTTTCTTTTATAACATGGTTGGTGGAGAAAAGCGATAATGAAGATATCAAAATTACTTATCAGGAATATTTGAAGGACATATTGAAGAAAGACTCCAGTTTGGCACATTTTATTTCTTCGTTTATCGGACATGGAAAGGGAGCTAGCAATTTTGTTTTCGATATTTGGAAGATAGACTTAAAAAACATGGAAAAATATTTTGATTTAGCTGATACAGTAAATAGAATGGAGCAGTTTATCGAAAGTGAAGCATTTACTTTATTTCCAACAAAAACAAAAGAAAATGTTCTTGCGTTTTTATCTTTTTATGAGAAAAAAGATGAGCCTTATAGAGAAGATGCCACTAGACCCCTTATTGAAACATATGCCAAAAAGCATAACATAACTTTATAGCATCTTTCTTTATATCAATTGCAAAATTATTTCTATGAGTAGAGAAAACACAGTCTTCTATAAATACATTAAAACTCACTTATAGTTCTACACGTGTATAGCATATTTTATCTTGTCTTCTTTCTCAATTCGTGCTATAATTTACTCATAAATAGGTGGGACAACGATTCACTCTGTTGTGATAACGATAGCCACTTATAACGATAATTGACCTTTTAGGAAGTTCTTTTGTAGTATTAAGAATTGAGGCTTTTTTATGGGGGAAAACGAGATGAAGGGCATTCTGGGTTATACGGAAGACGCAGTTGTTTCCTCCGATTTCCTGGGCGATCCTCGTACCTCCATTTTCGATGCGGAAGCGGGCATCATGCTCAATCCTAACTTTGTCAAGCTGGTTTCCTGGTACGACAACGAGTGGGGCTACAGCAACAAGGTGCTGGATTTGATTTCCCACATGTTCAGTGTCGATCATAAATAATCAATAAGCTCCGGCTGGCCGGAGCCTGGTAACGGTGTATGTGCATAAAAAACACATGCACCGTTTTTTTATATCGAATTGCCGTTTTCAAGGCTAAAGTGCTAAAAATACAGCGCGTCCTCTTTTTTTCTAAAATGTGACACCGATCATCCGGTAAGATACAGTAATGCGGCTTAAAAACGCATCATTTCATTTCTGGTTTCTTTTGTTGTTTGAATTCTATTGCCCATTACCTAATCAGCTTGGCAATTATTTGTGATATATATACAAATTACTGATGTATCAAATCGAATTGTTTTAAGAAAACTACTAAAAACTATTGAATTTTTAGAGATTTATGGTATGATGGAACTAGAAAGCTCTGGAAGGGAGTGGATTCACATGTCATCAAAAACGCAGGGCTCCAGTATGCCGCTTTTCCTGTTCCATCAGGGGACGAACTGCAGGGCCTATGAGTATATGGGCATGCACGAAACGGAACAGGACGGGTCCCCCTGCATGGTGTGCCGGGTTTGGGCGCCAAACGCCCTCTCTGTTTCTGTTGCGGGCGAGTTCAACGACTGGGATGCCGACGAGTATCCGATGGAGAAGATCAGCCAGGGCGTTTGGGAGGGGTATCTGCCTTTTGTTCTGCCGGAGTATATGTCTTATAAGTTCTGCATTGAGCAGACAGACGGTACCAAGGTGTTTAAAAGCGACCCCTATGCATTTCATTTTGAAGATGGCTTCGGCAACGCATCCAAATATTATTCGCTGGACGGCTTTTCTTGGAAGGATACGGCATGGAAGCGCCGGCAGGCGCAGAAGCCCCACTACAATCA
The DNA here is from genome assembly GCF_000577335.1 of Faecalispora jeddahensis. Lineage (GTDB taxonomy): Bacteria > Bacillota > Clostridia > Oscillospirales > Acutalibacteraceae > Faecalispora > Faecalispora jeddahensis. The sequence goes on from NZ_CBYL010000068.1 coordinate 4,350, forward strand.
GCCGGTCAATATTTACGAGCTGCACGCGGGCTCCTGGCGCAGGAATCCCGACGGCAGCATCTACTCCTATCGCCAGCTGGCCGAAGAGCTGCTGCCGTATGTGAAAGAGATGGGGTATACGCATATTGAGCTGATGCCCCTTACGGAATATCCGTTCGACGGCTCCTGGGGCTATCAGGTGACGGGCTATTTCGCTCCGACCTCCCGTTACGGCACGCCGAAGGATTTTATGTATTTTGTGGATCAGTGCCACCAGGCGGGAATCGGCGTGATTCTCGACTGGGTTCCCGCACATTTCCCCAAGGATGAAAACGGCCTGGCCCGCTTCGACGGCACCCCCTGCTATGAATATGCGGACCCCAAAAAGGGAGAGCATAAGGATTGGGGAACGCTCGTATTCGATTACGGCCGCAGCGAGGTGATCAGCTTTTTGATTTCCAGCGCGGTGTTCTGGCTGGAGCAGTACCATATTGATGGAATCCGGGTAGACGCGGTCGCTTCGATGCTGTACCTCGATTACAGCCGCAAGACGGGGGAGTGGATCCCGAATGAGCAGGGCGGCCGGGAGAATCTTGAGGCTGTCACGTTCCTTCAGAAGCTCAATGAAGCAGTGTTTGAGGTGTCGCCCCATGTGATGATGATCGCGGAGGAATCCACCGCGTGGCCGCTGGTTTCCCGCCCAACCTACTGCGGCGGTCTTGGCTTTAATTACAAGTGGAATATGGGCTGGATGAACGATATGCTCCGGTACATGTCACTTGACCCCATTTACCGCAAATATAATCATGACAACCTTACGTTCTCGTTTATGTACGCCTTTTCTGAGAATTTTATTCTGCCCATCTCGCATGACGAAGTGGTGCACGGCAAATGCTCGCTGATTAACAAAATGCCCGGTGATAATGATGAAAAGCTCGCCGGTGTGCGTGCGTTTATGAGCTATATGATGGCGCACCCGGGGAAAAAGCTGATCTTTATGGGCACGGAATTCTGCCAGTTTGTGGAGTGGAACAACGAGAAGCAGCTCGAATGGTTCCTGCTGGAATATCCGCTGCATCAGCAGGCCCAGTGCTTTTTCAAGGCGCTGAACCATTTCTATTTGGAGAATCCCGCCTTGTGGCAGATCGATTTCTCGTGGGAGGGTTTTTCCTGGATTTCGAACGACGACTACACCCAGAGCGTCATTTCGTTCCGGCGGATCGATCAGGCGGAGAAAGAACTCGTTATCGTATGTAATTTTCAGCCGATTCAAAGGGAAAACTACTGTATCGGTGTGCCGTGGGACGGCGTCTATGAAGAGGTCTTCTCGTCCGATCAGGTAGAGTTCGGCGGTACCGGCATCACCAACGGGGATTCCATCTCCTCACACCCGATTCCGATGCACGGGTATGAACAGAGTGTCAGCCTCACGCTGCCTCCCATGTCCGTCTTTTATTTAAAATGCAAGCGCCGCCGTCCGAAAAAGAGCGGCGGAAGGCTGCAAAAACAGGCAAAACAGCCATCATAAACAGCGGCGCTTTTTAAAACACAAGCCAAGGAGGTAGTTACGATGTTGCCAAAACAAGAAGTTGTCGCCATGCTGCTGGCCGGCGGGCAGGGCAGCCGCCTGGGGGTGCTGACCAAAAACCTGGCAAAGCCTGCGGTGCCTTATGGCGGAAAATACCGTATCATCGATTTCCCGCTCTCCAACTGTGTCAATTCGGGAATTGAAACAGTTGGAGTGCTTACTCAGTACCAGCCCCTGGTACTGAATGATTACATAGGCAGCGGCCAGCCCTGGGACCTTGACAGCATGGACGCCGGTGTTCATATGCTGGCGCCGTATCAGCGTGGGCGCAAGGCCGATTGGTACAAGGGTACGGCAAACGCGATTTATCAGAATATTCCCTTTATTGAACGGTATCACCCGGACTATGTGGTGATCCTTTCGGGCGATCATATTTATAAAATGGATTATTCCAAAATGATCGCATACCATAAGGAGAAAGAGGCAGACTGCACCATCGCTCAGATTGAGGTGCCGTGGGAAGAGGCGCCGCGCTTCGGAATCCTGAATACGCGTGAGGACGGTTCGATCTATGAGTTTGACGAAAAGCCCAAAAAGCCGAAGAGCAACAAAGCATCGATGGGCATTTACGTATTCTCGTGGAGCAAGCTGCGCAAATATCTGGAGCAGGACGAGGCCGATTCCAAATCCTCCAACGATTTTGGCAAGGATTTGCTCCCTGCGATGCTGGAGGCAGGCGAAAGGATGTTCGCCTATGAGTTTAACGGCTACTGGAAGGACGTAGGGACTATCGAGAGCCTGTGGGAGTCGAACATGGATCTTCTCGACCCGCACACCGAGCTCGATCTGGGCGAGCCCTCGTGGAAGATTTATTCCCGCAATCCGGTGATGCCGCCGCATTATCTCGCGCCGGAGGCCATGGTGCAGAACTCGCTGATTGCCGAGGGCTGCAATGTGTACGGCGAGGTGGATTTTACGGTGCTGTTTGCCGGCACTTATATTGCGCCGGGCGCTGTGGTGCGCGATTCGATCATCATGCCGGGCAGCCGGGTGGAAGAGGGCGCCGTGGTTCAGTATGCGATTGTTTCTGAAAATGCTGTCATCGGGAAGGGCGCCGTCGTGGGCGCACGGCCCGAAGAGATGGACGATAAATCAAAATGGGGCGTCGCCGTGGTAGGCGAAAATTGCGTGATCGCACCCGGCGCCGTAGTGCCGGCGAAGGCGATGATCGACGCGGAGGAGGTGGCGAAATAATGCGTGGAAATAATGTGGTAGGGTTATTGTTCTCTAATGTTCACGAAGAAAGAGTGCGCGAACTGACAGAAAAACGCGCAATGGCCTCCGTGCCGTTCGGCGGGCGTTACCGCCTGATCGATTTTCCCCTTTCCAACATGGTCAACTGCGGCATCAATAAGGTCGGTGTTTTGACCAAGAGCAACTATCAGTCGCTGATGGATCATCTTGGCTCCGGCAAAGCGTGGGATCTGTCCCGCAAACGCGAGGGTCTGTACATGCTGCCGCCCTTTGGCGCGCAAAGCTCGATTTCCAACAGCCGCATCGATTCGCTTTCCGCTGCGTTCCGTTTCCTCTCCAGCTCGAAAGAGGAATATGTGCTGCTCAGCGACTGCGACATCGTCGCGAACATCGACCTGAAAAAGGTGATTGCCGCCCATATGGAAAAGCAGGCGGATATTACGATCGTGTACCGGTACGGCAAGATTCCGCCGAAGGTGTCAAACATCGGCGTTCTGCAGCTCGATCCCGAATTCCGCGTGCGCGATATGCTGATCGACCCCCACATGGAGGGGGAATGCAATTTCAGCATGAATATCATCCTCATCGGCCGCCAGCTGCTGATGAAGCTGGTGGAAGACTGCATCAGCCGCAATCTGTACGATTTTCCGCGCGACCTGCTGCAGCGCAACATTCCGCATTACCGCGTGTACGCGCATGAATTTACGGGCTTTATGCAGGTCATCAACTCGATGAACGCGTATTTCGAGGCCAATATGGCCCTCATGCTGCCCCAGGTGCGTGCTCAGCTCTTCTGCCCGGACCGCCCGATTTACACCAAGGTGCGCGACGATATGCCCGCGCGCTACGGCCTTGGCTGCCACGTGACCAATTCACTCGTCGCAGACGGCTGCCAGGTGGACGGCGAGGTTCATAACTGCGTGCTGTTCCGCGGCGTCAAGGTGGCAAAGGGCGCAAGACTTGAAAACTGCGTCATCATGCAGGACAGCATCATCGGGCGCGGCAGCCGCCTGAATTACGTGGTCATCGATAAAGATGTGGAAATCAAGGAAGAGCGCTCTCTGATGGGATTCCAATCTTATCCGGTCTTTATCAGCAAGGGAAGCATTGTATAATACCGATCTTTCATAAAACAGGCAAAACAGACGTTTCTCCCTCGCCTGTGGCGGGGGAGGGACCGAACTTTTCTCTTTGCTGTTGAATGGACGATTGGTGTAACTGACAGGAGGCGTTGTGATGAAAGTATTATATTGCACCAGTGAAGCCTTGCCCTTTGCCGCTACCGGCGGGCTGGGCGATGTGGCCGGCTCTTTGCCGCAGGCTCTGCGCCGCCGCCTGATCGGCTGCCGGGTTGTGATGCCGCTTTACGACGATATCCCGCAGGAGCTGCGCGATCAAATGCACTTTGTCACCAGTCTTTCGGTGCCGGTGGCGTGGCGCAGACAATACTGCGGCGTGTTTGAGGCGAAAGCGGGCGGAGTGATCTACTACCTGATCGACAACCAGTATTACTTTAAGCGTCCCGGCCTGTACGGCCACTACGACGATGCGGAGCGGTTCGCGTTCCTGTCGCGCGCGGCGCTCGAAATGCTGCCCGCCATCGATTTTAAACCCGACATCATCCATAGCAACGACTGGCAGACCGCTATGGTTCCGGTGTATTTCCGGTTGTTTTATGCCAATAACCCCTGGTATCAGGGAATCAAAACGGTCTTGACGATCCATAATATCCAGTATCAGGGCAAATACGGTATGGAGCTGGTGCGCGATGTTCTCGGCATTCCGGATTCCGCCTCGCAGCTTCTGGAATACGACACCTGCGTCAATATGCTCAAGGGCGCTGTCGAGTGCGCCAACTGGGTAACGACGGTCAGCCCTACTTATGCGAAAGAGATTCTGAATTCCTGGTTCGCCTATGGGCTGGAGGGGATTCTGAATTCACGCTCCTGGAAGCTCTCGGGGATTCTGAACGGCATCGACAACGTTCATTACGACCCGGAGAACGACGCCACGCTGCCCGCGCCGTTCAGCGCGGAGGATTTGACCGGCAAGGCCGAGAATAAGCGCGCGCTTCAGGAACAGCTTGGTCTTGAGCAGGAGGCGGATACTCCGCTGATCGGCATGGTGACCCGGCTGGTCGCGCAGAAGGGCCTTGATTTGGTGCGCGACTCGTTTGAGCGGATCATGACGGAAACAAACGCGCAGTTTGTGCTGCTCGGTTCCGGCGATTACGAGTACGAGAGCTTTTTTCGTGAGATGCAGAGCCGCTACCCCGGCCGTGTATGCGCGTATATCGGCTTTGTGCCGGAGGTTTCGCGCCGTGTATACGCCGGCTGCGACATTTTCCTGATGCCTTCGAAGAGCGAGCCCTGCGGCCTTTCGCAGATGATCGCCCTGCGCTACGGCGCCATTCCGGTTGTGCGCGAGACCGGCGGTCTGAAGGATTCCATTCAGGACAGCGGCGACGGCGAGGGCAACGGCTTTACGTTCCAGACCTACAACAGCGGTGATATGCTGTATGCCTTGTACCGCGCGCTGGAGGGCTACGCCAACAAGGAGGGCTGGGAGATTCTGGTACGCCGTGCTATGGCATGCGACAACAGCTGGGGCCGTTCGGCCAATGAATACATCCGACTTTACAGGGAGCTGCTGAAACAGTGAGTAGAAAGCATTACAGACCTCAATATACCAGACAAAGAAGAAGTATCGTCCCCATGCTCGTGCTGGCAGGCATCCTGCTGGCAGGGGCGGGGGCGTTTGCCCTGCTTGGACCATTTTCACCGTTTGCGGTCAAAAATCCGGTGCCAAGCACCCCTCAGACAAGCTCCTCTCAGGCGGAGCAGCCGCAGTCGTCAGAGGCTGCTTCTCAGGCATCCTCCGTGCCGGTGGTGGAGGGGACGGGGATTTTTAAGGACGCTTATCCCAAGGCCGCACAGACGCTGGCAGGAATGTCTCTGAAAGAAAAGGTGGGGCAGGTCTTTCTGTTCCGCGCCCCGACCGAAGGGGATGTGCAGACAGTAACCGAATACCAGCCGGGCGGTTTTTTCTTTGGGGCGGACAGCTTCAAAGACAAAACGCCGGAGCAGGTGCGCGCGATGCTGCAGGGCTACCAGGAGGCCAACAAAGTCAAAATGGCCTTGGCCGTGGATGAAGAGGGCGGCACCGTTACGCGGGTCAGCCAGTTCCCCGCTCTTTCACCGAAAAAATTCGCTTCTCCGCAGGTGGTTTACGCGAACGGCGGCATGGACGGCATCCGTCAGGATGCGCTCGATAAGGCCGATTTTCTGCTTTCTTATGGTCTGAACGTGAATCTCGCCCCCGTGGCGGACGTGACCTTTGACCGGAACACCTATATGTTTCCGCGCGCATTTGGCAGAAATGGAACGCGTACGGCGGAGTTTGTCAAAACAGTAGTGGAGGCCGCGAACAGCAAAAACCTTTCCAGCACGCTCAAGCATTTTCCGGGGTACGGCGGCAATTCGGATACGCACACCGGTATCGCGACGGATAACCGGAATATGGAAAGCTTCCGCGACAGCGATTTTCTGCCGTTTCAGGCAGGCATTGAGGCCGGTGTACAGTGCGTGCTGGTTTCGCACAACATCGTGACGGCAATGGACACGGAGAACCCGGCGTCTTTGTCGGCGGAGGTACACCGCATTCTGCGCGAGGAGCTTGGCTTTACCGGCGTCGTGATGACGGACGACCTCTCGATGCAGGGGCTGCGCGACAAGGCAGGGGAGAACTCCGCCGCGCCCGCCGCATTTTTGGCGGGGAACGATCTGATGCTTTCCACCGATATTTCGGGGGATTTCGATGCCCTGTACGCCGCCGTGCAGGACGGTTCCATTTCGCAGGAGCGGCTGGACGAAAGCGTACTGCGGATTCTGGCCTGGAAGTATACAATGGGTATTATGAGTTGAAAAATGCCCATTTGTATTTTTGAAATCGGCCGTTTTGTGTTCAATATTCCGGCAGACGGAATGTTGGGCATTCCGTGCGTGCCGCAAAGGGAAAGAGCGTGTACAGATGAGTAAATATGATCCTCTGTGGCAGCATCTGAAAGAGGATGGCCGCAGCCCGCTTAAGCTGTCTTTTGAAGAAATCAGGCAGGTTCTCGGCTTCGAGATCGACCATTCCTTTTTGAATTATAAAAAGGAAGCAAAAGAGTACGGCTATCAGGTTGAGAAAATTTCTTTGAAAGAAAAGAATGTTCTGTTTCAAAAGACAGAGGAGCCGGAGAATCGTATATAACCGGCTGCACTGCAGGGGATTATTTGCAAAGTATGGCTTTCGGTTATGCACGGAAAAACACCGGAATTTCAGGAAAAGAATATACTTTTCGTACTATTTGTCGAATGAATATGATAATATACAAAATGTATAAGAAAGCCGCCTCGGGAAGATTCCCGCGGCGGTTTGTAATTTTATAATGAAGTTTTTCGTTTTCAATAAAGCAGATGTTTTTTCTGTGAGTTGCCTCACGGGGACATTCCGCTGACGCAGGGCTTGCCCCTCATGCCGGGGCGGGCACTTACTTTCTTTGCGAGGCGGATTAAAATAAGAAGTGCAACAGAGTAAAAAGGGCCCATAAGAGAGGCCGTTGTGGTACAGTAGGAATTGATAAGACTACTACTGGAAAGGCGGCGCCCCTTATGAGCTACCACCATCTTACACTGAACGAGCGAAAAAAGCTATCCCTCATGTGGAGGGAAAAGAAAAATA
>NZ_CBYL010000069.1 GCF_000577335.1 Faecalispora jeddahensis
CCTGTGCGCACATCGAGGGAACCCCCCAGAGAAAACAAACTATTTTCTCGTGGATAAGGATCTTCGTAGGGCGGAGGAAAGACTGGATTTTGGACTGATGAGCATATGCTCTATGTCAACGAGAACTATATAGAGAGAGTGAATAAAGGGATTCGGTCTTTTTTACATAGTTAAAAGGATATAAGATTGCAGAGAACCCGATCAAAGTCTTCTGTTGAAAACTTTTCTGCGAAGGAGGAGATGAAATTTTCCACCTTTGCAGTTGAAAATGGCATACGCAAATATCTTTCAACATTCACAGGCTTTCCACAATTGAGTGGAAAATCGGTGAGAAAACTCCAAAACATTCAGATATTAGTTAAACAAGCTGTTGTTCCACGTGAAACAAGCACTTTTTACCTAAAAAGGCTTTATCTAATAAAAGAAGAGTGCTATAATATTTTACAGTGCAGCTTTGGCGGCTGAGAGAACATAGATCATCGGTTTTATAGGGAAAGGCCATATCAATGGTTTTGAACGCCGATTTTCATGTTGATCTCATAAATCATGTAAGAGAAGCGGGGAACGAAGGGTATGGGCAAAATCATTGCGATTGCAAACCAAAAGGGCGGTGTGGGGAAGACAACCACCGCAGTCAATTTGGCGGCTTCTCTTGGCAGTTTGGGGAAGAAGACACTCCTGGTCGATATCGATCCGCAGGGGAATTCCTCCAGCGGCGTAGGGGTAGACCGCCGAAAGCTGAAAAATACTGTCTACGAAATCCTGCTGGATGAGGCAAAGCCAAGCGAGGTTTTGATCCATACAGGCTTTCAAAATCTGGATTTGATTCCCTCCAGCATGGACTTGGCCGCGGCCGAGCTGGAGCTTGTAAACCTGAAGAACCGGGAATCCATCCTGCGGCGCGCGATTTTGCCGCTGCGTGCAGAGTATGATTACATTATTATGGATTGTCCGCCTTCGCTGGGAATCATCACGACGAACGCGCTTTGCCTTGCAGATACGCTGCTGGTACCGGTTCAGTGTGAATATTATGCGCTCGAGGGCCTTTCGCAGCTGATGAATTCGGTGCGGCGCGTCAAGCGGCAGTACAACGAGCAGCTCGATATAGAGGGTGTACTGCTCACCATGTATGATGGGCGCCTGAATCTGACCCAACAGGTTGTGGATGAGGTGAAGCGGTATTTCCCCCGCAAGGTGTTCGCCACCGTTGTGCCGCGTACAGTGCGACTGTCCGAAGCGCCAAGCTTTGGCAAGCCGGTGCTGTATTTCGACCGCGCATCAAAAGGCTCTGCTGCCTATGAAGCGCTGGCTATGGAAATCATTCAGAATAATCAAGGAGAGGGGCGTACGGAATGAAAAAAAGAGGCGGTCTTGGAAAGGGCCTGGACGCCATCTTTGCGGAAAACGATACGGAGAATCAGAATTCCTCCATCACGCTGCCTCTGCGCGAGATCGAGCCGAATCGCGCTCAGCCCAGAAAGCAGTTTGACGAGGGCGCTTTGGCCGAACTGGCGGATTCTATTTCGCAGCACGGAATTTTACAGCCGCTTCTGGTCAGGCCGCTCGTCAGCGGGGGTTACCAGATTGTGGCGGGCGAACGCCGCTGGCGCGCGGCGCGGATGGCCGGACTGACCGAAGTACCCGCCGTAGTGCGCGAAATGTCCGACCAGCAGGTGATGCAGCTCGCGCTGATCGAAAATTTACAGCGCGAGGATCTGACCGCGCTCGAAGAGGCGCAGGGGTATCAGACCCTGATGGAATCCTACGAGCTGACGCAGGAGGAAATCGCGAAGATTGTCGGCAAATCACGGCCCGCCGTGGCAAACGCTTTGCGTCTTTTAAACCTGCCGCAGGCCGTTCGTGAGCTGGTTGCAGAGGGGAAGCTCTCCGCCGGGCATGCAAGGACGCTGCTGCCGATCGAATCGGCGCAGGACATGCTCGAAATGGCGCAGCTGACGGTAAAGCATGGTATTTCTGTCAGAGAATTGGAAAAAATGGTAAAGAAATTCCTGTCGCATGAAACGGAAACGGAACCGGCTTCGCCCAGAAAAAAGAAGCCCCGTTATTTTGAAGAGGTAGAGCTTGCGCTCAATACCCATCTGGGCCGCAAGGTGAAGGTGGAAGGCGGCAAAAACAAAGGAATACTGCAAATTGAATTTTATGGCGAAGAGGATTTGGCAAATCTGGTCAACAGTCTGCGCTTTCACACAGACTGAACCTGTACAGAGTCCCCGCACCAAAAATAAAGGAGAAGAACTCACATGTTGGATATTAAAGTAATCCGGGAAAATGCGGATCGAGTCAAAGCGGCGATGAAAAGCAGAAATATGGATGCAGATCAGGTGATCGAATCCATTTTGCAGATCGATGTGGACCGCCGCCGCGTCACCGGTGAAACGGAAGCTCTAAAGGCCCAGCAGAATGCGGATACCAAGCAGATTCCGATTCTGAGAAAAGAGGGGAAAGATACCACCGAGCTGATGGCTCAGCTCAAGAAGCTTTCCGACCAAATTAAGGAGAAGGATGCGCAGCTCAGCGAGCTGGAAGAAAAGCAGCGCGGTCTGCTCCTGACCCTGCCGAATATTCCGGCGGCGGACGTGCCTTTGGGTAAGGACGATACAGAGAACAAGGAGCTGCGCCGTTGGCACGAGCCCACTCAGTTTGATTTTGAACCAAAAGCGCACTGGGATTTGGGCAAAGAGCTCGGGATCCTCGACCCCGAAACGGCAGCAAAAGTCACGGGCGCGCGCTTCCATTTTTATAAAGGACTCGGTGCCCGTCTGGAGCGCGCCATCATCAACTTCTTCTTGAATACACATATCGAAAACGGGTACACCGAAGTGTTCCCGCCCTTCATGGTCAACCGCGCGTCTATGACCGGCACCGGACAGTTGCCGAAGTTCGAGATGGACGCATATAGGGTGATCAATAAAGATACCGCCGAGGATTACTTTCTGATCCCCACCGCGGAAGTGCCGGTAACGAACATGCACCGCAGCGAGATTCTGGAAGGCGCCAGCCTGCCGATCAAGTACTGTGCATACTCCGCCTGCTTCCGAGCGGAGGCCGGTTCCGCCGGGCGCGATACCCGCGGCCTGATCCGTCAGCATCAGTTCAACAAGGTGGAGCTGGTCAAGTTTGCGGATCCCGCCAATTCCTATCAGGAACTGGAATCCCTCACGAATGACGCCGAGCGCGTTCTGCAGCTTCTGGGCCTGCCGTACCGCGTGGTTTGTCTCTCTACCGGCGATTTGGGCTTCTCCTCCGCCAAAACCTACGACATTGAGGTCTGGATGCCTTCTTACAATCGCTATGTTGAAATTTCCTCCTGCTCGAACTTCGAGGATTTCCAGGCACGCCGTGCACAGATCCGCTTTAAGGCGACCCAGCGCGACAAGGCGCAGCTGGTGCATACCCTGAACGGCTCCGGTGTAGCGGTCGGCCGCACCGTTGCAGCGATTCTGGAAAATTACCAGAATGCGGACGGCAGTATCACCATTCCGGAGGTTCTGCGTCCGTTCATGGGTGTTGATGTCATCAAATGCCCTGAATAAGCTGTTGCGGCTTACTCAGCCGGTAAAACGAACCGATCCCCGTTTGAAACAGAAACGGGCGGAACAGTAACTTTCAATCCGCCCCGGGAACACTCCCGGGGCGGTTCTTTCAAAGGAGCGTAGAGATGGGTCTGAATCCGAAATTGAGCGAATACACACAGCAGGTAAAGCTGACGACATATGATATGGATGCAAACAATACCCTGCGTCCGTCTGCAATGCTGCGCTATTGCCAGGAGGCTTGCGAGCTGCACCTGGCCTGCTACGGGCTGACGCACGAGAAGATGCAGGGCGACGGGATTATTTTTGTGTTTACCCGCGCAGGCGGAGTGGTACATCGCTGGCCGCGCCAGCACGATCCCATCACTATAGTCACACGGGCGCGCGGAGTGGTCGGCGTGCAGTTCTACCGCAGCTTTGATTTCTACTGCGGCGACGAACATCTGGCAGAGGTTCTGCAGGCCTCCGTTGTTGTCAGCACGCAGGAACATAAGCTGCTGCGCCCGAAGGTTTTTTTGGATTACGGAGTGGGCGCAGGGGAGAACAGCGGGCAGAAGCTGGATCGTATGAATTTACCAAAAGAAATGCCCATTGTCGGTGAGCGCGAAGTGAGATATTCCGATCTGGATTACAACGGACACGTGAATAATTCGGTTTACAGCGATATTTTCTGTGATTACGTGCCGGGCGGCATGCATGGACACGCGCTGCGCGAGTTCCAGATTCATTATGTGATGGAAAGCCGCGAGGGCGAGGTGCTGCAGATTCAGCGTGAGGAGCGTGATGGCCAGATTCTGATGCGCGGCGTGAATCCGCGCGGCATCAGCTTTGAATATCAGGGCCGGGTGGAATGATCGCCTGATCGGAAAACCGGCGCGCAGGAAGTGCACCGAGACGAAAAAGAGCCGGAGCAAGGCGAATGCCCTGCTCCGGCTACGCGGAGAATCTATCCTTTTGTATCCAGCAGTGTGCCGGGAGCAGTGTCGGGAGAAGAGCCGCTGGCTGTCTCAGAACTTGAGCCGCCGTAAGCTATCGCGCCTGCGGTCTCATCAAAGGCCGGGCCGAAAGAGTGGCTCGAAAGTTCTTTCCACGCCAGCCCCGAGATCAGATATTTGTCGTTGCGCCCGCCCTTAATGACGAGCGTTCCCGGCTTATCGTACAAGTCGCTGCCGCGCGTGAGTCGCCGGTGTTCATATGGCTTGCGCTTTTTCACACGCAGCAGAATGGCCCGGGCGTACAGGCCGGAATCGTGCTTGCGCAAAAAAGACAGGTCAGAGGCCGGAACCTTGTCGCCCGCGAACACGCGCTCCGAAATCTCGAAGCAGAGCTTTTCGATGCGCTCTCTTTCGCGTTCTTCCTCCGCTTTTTCAGCCATATCGGCCATTTGCTGCCGCATCTGCTCCAGAGCGCGATTTCTCAACTGTACCTGCTGCTCCATCTCCTCCTGAAGCGACAGCCTGCGTTTGGGGGTGAAGGATGCGCATTGCGGTGTAATCTTCTTTTCCGGTGGCTCAGTTGCCGAAATTTCCTTTTGCGGTGTGGTTTCCGTCTGTGGAGCCTTTTCTGAGTTTGAAGTTAATTTTGCTTCTTCCGCATCCTTTCCCTGCTCTGTTCGCTGGCCGGCCGAAGAGTGGGACCAGATTCCGCTGTCTATCCGCATGTGCGATCCTCCTTCCACATTCTTTCTGCGACTGCTTCTTACTTGATACTTCGGCAGAAAGAGTGAAAAGTGAAAGGAGGATTAAAAATAATTTCTTATCCGCGCGGCGTCAGCCTTGAAAATCAGGCTGGATAGAGTGATTCTTTCTGATATAAAAATATATTTTCGTTTTTTGTATTGACAACAAGGACAAGTATATAATATAATTAATAACGCTCCGCTTGTGCGTTGTTCATATGGCGGCATAGCTCAGTTGGCTAGAGCATTCGGTTCATACCCGAAGTGTCGATGGTTCAAGTCCATTTGCCGCTACCAGCGGCCCGGTCGTCAAGTGGTTAAGACACCGCCCTTTCACGGCGGGTTCACGGGTTCGAATCCCGTCCGGGTCACCACACAAGCAGCATTCCCCCGGATCTCTTCGGGGGAATCGTTATTAGGACGCATAGCTCAGCTGGTTAGAGCGTTCGCCTCACACGCGAGAGGTCGTGGGTTCGAGTCCCTCTGCGTCCACCAAAAAGAGATAGCTTTCTATAATTATAGAAAGCTATCTCTTTTTTTATATGTGGATGTATGATAGTATGAGGATAGCATTAACATATCGCCAGAGATAAATTGGCTATTGATCGAGACGATGATTTATATAACCGGAGGTGGACCATAAGTTGAGTGTATTCACATATCTTGCAAGTAATCATCCCCTGGAAGAGATAGAAAATCCGCATGTGCGGCAGCTGTCCATACATCAGGCATTAGAGCTTGGAGTAAAGGTTCCTGATTTTTTGCTGGAGCCAGACCTCGACAGAGAAAAACCGGATGTAATATTATTCGTGGATGATGAGAAAAATTTTGGCGAACTGTCGATTCATACCTTTCAGCGAAAGAATATTTACGATGATATTTATACCGAAAAGAAATATTTTGCGTATCTAGAATGGGAGTATACAAGAAACAGGGCGGAACATTTGATTCAGTATATTCATCGGCATTTGATGGAAGCTGATGAAATTGAACTCAGCCAAATATGGTTAGGCAGTGGGTTTGATGAGCCGTTGCCAAAAATGAAAACCTATTCTATTCTTCTAAACGAATTAACCTGCTTAGACTTAGAAAGAGTCTTCAAGAACAAGCCTTTTGAGTACCCGGAGCGCATCATCGTATCACGGCCAAAATGAATACAACCTGAATGGATGAATTTCAATTTGTTGATCGCTCTTTTCGCAACATGTTGGATCTCTGGAAAATCTTTTCCCGCGGTTACTTCAAAAAACAAAGTATACCCCTTGCGGATGGGCTTTGTTTTTCTTTTACCGGGACACAAAATAAAAAGAGTTGGAGCGTTAAGAAAATATGTCTGGGGCATATTTTTAGCGGGTGTGGTGCGACGGGTTGTGCCGCAAAGTCAATAATGGCGAAATAACATTGGTAAGCTCCCTTGTGTTCATTCATTGAAATTCTTTTGCCATATGGATATAATAAAAGAAAGCTAACAATCAGGGAATCAATTTCTTTATTTTTACCTGATCAGGCAGCAAAGAAAGACGTTTCTAAAAATGGAATTCGGAAAGCGGTGAAAGCTATGTGGGAATGCCCGAAATGCGGACGCACGTTCAATCATACAAATCAAGATCACTATTGTGAGCAGATTACTACAATCGACGAATATATCGCCGCACAGCCTGAGAACGTTCTGCCGCTTCTGCAGCAGGTGCGTAAAACAATCCGTTCCGCCGCGCCGCAGGCCACAGAGAAAATCTCGTGGCGGATGCCCACCTTTTGGCAGGGCGAAAATCTCATTCATTTTGCTGCGTTCCAAAAGCACATCAGTATTTTTCCAGGCGGCGAGGCCACAGAAGTGTTTGCAGAAAGGCTGGTCGGATACAAAACGTCCAAAGGAACGATACAGTTTCCGTTGAATAAGCCGATTGACTATCAGCTCATTGCCGACATCACACGGTGGCGGATCAAACAGGCGGGGGAAAAGCAGAAATGAACTCCAAAACCTATGAGTTTGATGCAATCATTTGCAAAGTCTCCGATATAGACGGCGCGTATGTCAAATTCCCATATGACGTGAAAACGGAGTTCGGGAAAGGGCGTGTCAAGGTTCATGCGACTTTTGACGGCGTACCGTATGATGGAAGCGTTGTTAATATGGGCGTAAAAAATGCCGACGGCTCGGTTTGCTACATCATCGGTCTGCGCAAGGATATTCGCACGAAAATCGGGAAGCAATCGGGTGACAGCGTCCACGTCACAATACAGGAGCGCAATTGATTCGGATCGCCTCAACAGCGCAGCAGAAAAAGACTTTGTGATCATCGACGGATTTAGCTATTTAGAAAGGGAGCGGGATTCAAATGTTTCGCTATGTTCATACCAATATCATCGCTAAGGATGCAAATAAGCTGATTTCCTTTTATAAGGCTGTGTTTCATTGCAAAAGCATCAACGAAACACGCGATCTTCGTGGGGAATGGGTAGATCGGCTTACCGGTTTACATCAGGCCCATATCACCGGGGAGCATTTGCTTCTGCCCGGTTACGGAGAGGATCATCCGACGCTTGAAATCTTTTCTTATGACACGCTGAAAGAAGCCATACCCGCAGAGATCAACCGCCCCGGTCTTGCCCACCTCGCTTTTGAAGTGGACGATGTGGAAGAAACCTTGATGAAAGTGATCAGCAAAGGCGGAAGCCGTGTTGGGGAATTGATCACCGCGGAATACCCGAACGACCTGGAAGCGGTATTTGTTTATGCCAAAGACCCGGAAGGCAATATTGTTGAATTGCAAAGCTGGAGACAAAGAAAAGAAGCCGCATCAAAATGATGCGGCTTCTTGATTCATGATGGAAGTACCGCTGAGCGGCCGGGCATTTCCTTTTTACTCCTGCTCCTTCAGATGCGTTTCCGCACTCCGGCCCGTAGCCATCTGATCGAGGAAGATCCCTGCGATCACAATGAGGAGGCCAAGCAGTTTGAGCGGGACTACTTTTCCTGCCGCAATAGCGTCCAGAATAAAGCCGGTGCCCAGCTGACCCGCCAGCAAAATAATGGTTGAGTACGAAATGCGTACCCGTTCCATCGCGATGACTGTCAAAACCATCGCTACAAGGCCGAAAACGCCGCCCAGCAGGTTTACCAGCGGAACTGCGGACCAGTGAGAAAGATCGGCAAGGCGGCTGTCACCGAGCAGAAGGACAATCACAAGAGAAATCACGGTCGCCTCTAAGTAATTGATCAGAGTTCCGTTTATTGTGCCAAGCGATTTTTTGGCTTCCAGATTGATCATCTTATTGATAATCGTGACAAAACCATTGACCGCGGCGAGCAGGACAAAGAACAGCATACATTTCCTCCTTCTCTTATGAGAAAATCATCAGGAGCAGACCGGTCAAAATGACCGCAAAGGCCGGAACCCGCCGCCAGCTGAATTTGTTGACTGGAACACGGAACCATCCAAAATGGTCTACAACAGCGGAACCCACCAGCTGCGCGGTGATGGAAAGCACCATGGTCAGGGCTGCGCCGATGTATGTGGTGCTCAGGCTGGTCATCACGATAATCGCAACGCCCATAAATCCCACAAAATACACGTAGCGCGGGGCGCCCAAAAGCTGTATTTTTTCTTTTTGGATCAGCTTTGCGGCGGCCAGCAGCATCACCGCCCCGATCAGGTGAACCAGAAAGCTGACCTCAAACAGGTTAAAATCGACAGCGAGTCTTCCGTTCAGGCTGACCATCAGCCCCAAACAGATACCGCTCACAAGCAAAAGGAAAAAGTTCATCGAAAAGCCCCTCCGCGCTTTGATTTATGGTATTATTATTGCACACAATCTGCACAGGCAGTTATGACAGATGTCATAGAAGGAGAGAAATCCGATGAAGTATCTGGAGCTTGGGCAAAAGCCGGAATTAATGGAGCAGGTGCGCAGCGTTCAGTCGGAATTGTCTGACGCGGCGTTCCGGTGTTTTCGTTTATGCCGGTTTGATGCGGGGGAATTTTTGTACACGGAGGGGAAACAAGCCGGCTGCTTTCTGATTCTGCTCACCGGCAGCTGCAAGGTATTTAAAACGCTCGAGAACGGCCGCACAGTACTGTTATGCCTTTACGACGACATTCAGGTGATTGGGGAGTTTGAGCTGTTCGGTGATCCCATCGCCAAAACGAATGTGCAGGCGCTCACGGAGACATACTGTCTCGCGGCCTTTGTTCAAGATCAGCGGGAGCGGCTGCTCGCCGACAACTCCTTTTTGCAGTTTGTGTGCCGCCAAACCTGCGCCAAAACGGATCGCAACAACTCGAATATTGCCATCAACCTGCTGTATCCGCTGGAGCAGCGGCTGGTGGGGTATGTGCTTGTCATGCAGAAGAATGGTGTGTTCTCGGCCAATTACACGCTGCTGGCCGAATCCCTTGGCTGCAGCCTGCGGCATCTGCTGCGCACCTTCCGCAGTCTCTGCGACAAAGGCCTGCTGCAAAAGACTAAAGCCGGTTACCGGCTGGCAAATATCGCGGCGCTGGAAAAGATTGCGGGAAATGTTTACCGTCAGTAGTTTCACATCCTGTGAACTTTTTCAACGTATCATCTGTTTGGCTCTTCGCGCTGCGGGGAGCCTTTTTGCTTTGTCTTGACAAGGCAGAGAAATAGTGGTACTCTCTTTTTACGACCAAAATAAAAATAATGGTCGCTTTATTTTGAAAGAACAGTCGTAAAGGGAGGACTCCATGGCGCCGAAAAAATTTGACTGGGAGGAACGGGAAGAGGTTCGGGTGCAGATGCTGGAAGCAGGCTACGATCTGATCCGGCAGTACGGCATGACCCATACGTCGGTAGAAAAGGTAACGGCTGCCGTAGGCCTTGGCAAAAGTACCTTTTATAATTTTTTCCCGAGTAAAGAACGCTTTGTCTATGAGATGATGGGGTATCTGCGTGCTCAGCTCATGGATTATTTTCAGCAGCTTCTGGCCGGGCGGGAAAAGCTGCCGATCCCGCAGGCAAAGGAGTTCTTGAAAAAGATCATTTTTAGTGAACGAAGCATCTACCAGTATTTGACCGCCGAGGACGAGGAAAAGCTGCGTGCCGCCCTGCCGCCGGAATGCTTTCTCGATGCACAGCATGAGTCGCAGGTGATGATGCGGCTGTTCGGGAGGATGGAGGGTGTCCGCGTCGATCTGGATGAACATTTGGTGGCCAATCTGCTGAAGATCATGGCGCTGGCCCAGATCAATCAGGATGAACTGCACGCCGACGCGCTGGAACGCACGCTACAATCAATGTATGAGCTGCTGTTTTCCTGTATCTTTACGGAGGAGGGCTGAACGGCCCTTTCTTTTGCATATGTGTTATATAAAACTAACAAAGGAAGAAGGCCAGTTATGCGAATAGATACCTACGGCTCAAAAGAAAAGCCCTGCATATTGCTGCTGCACACCATGTTTACCACCGGTACACTGTTTGAGGCTCTGATTCCGGCGCTGGTACAGGATTATTTTCTGGTGATCCCCACACTGGACGGGTATGACCCTGACGAAAAAACGGGGTACCCCGGGGCCGACGAGGAGCTGGAGCGGATCGAAGCCTATTTGGAAGGAGAACAGGTTCAGGAGATAGCAGCCGCTGCAGGCAGCTCTTTGGGCGCGATGCTGGCCTGGAGGCTATGGCAGCGCCACCGGATTCCGATTCACCGCCTGGTGCTGGACAGTCCGCCTTTTGGCTGGGGCGCCGTGCAGGCCGCGGAAAATACAGAAAGCTTCTGGCAGTTGGTTCAGGCGGTGCGGGCCGCTCCGGAGACGCCCAGTGTGTTTGATGCGCACTACGGGGAATTCGGCGCAGGAATGCGGCGCTCCTGCCGGAACCTCACTCGGGATACGATTCGCCGTTCCTGTGAAACGTGCTTTGGCCCTCAGCTGCCGCAGCATATTCCGGGCTGTGGCACAAAAATCATTCTGGTTTACGGC
>NZ_CBYL010000070.1 GCF_000577335.1 Faecalispora jeddahensis
CGGGCGGCGACAACCGCCGTTCCATAGGGCTTAGGCTGAATGCTGATAAGCATCAAATCATTGGGGTAAAGTTTGCAAGACAGATGTTCGCAGTAGGCGTGTTCGATATTTCAGGCAAGATATACATACACACGGAAACGAAGTTTCCATTTGAGGAAGATCCCCAGAAGGTGCTTTCTGCCATGAAAGAGCAGATACACGACATGCTGAAGAAATATGAAAATGTCGTTTCCATCGGCCTTGCCGTTCCGGGGCCTTACTTAAGGGATGAAGGCCGTATTGCGGTCGTCACCCAAATGTCCGCCTGGCACACCATCAATTTTATTGAGGAATTCAAAGAAGAGTTTAATAAGCCCGTTTTTATAGAGCATGACGCAAACGCGGGTGCATTAGCCGAATGGTTATTCGGCGGGCATACCCAGCCGCTGCACACGCTGGCATATTTTCTGGTGGGCGACGGCGTGGGTGCCGGTATCATTGAACGCGGCCGCCTTTTCCTTGGAGTACAGGGCACCGCATGTGAAACCGGGCACATCAGCGTGGATGTCCACGGCCCGCGCTGTGAATGCGGGAACTATGGCTGCCTTGAAATGTATTGTTCGGCTCCGGCCATATTGAAAAAAGTGCAGGAGCGTGTGCCGGAATGCCTTCCCAGCGAAAATCCGCAGAGCAGCGACGCCTGCACCGCCGTTTTTGAAGCGGCCCGTGCTGGCAATCAAAAAGCGCTGGATGTGGTGCGGGAGACAGCGGAGTATATCGGTTACGGCTGTGTTACGCTGATCAACGCTTATAACCCCGACATTATTATCCTTGGTGACGTCGTATCTCAGGGAGGGGATTTGCTGCTGCCGATTGTTCAGGAAGTGGTAAGGCAGCGCGTCATTCCCGAACTGCACACCAAGGTGCGGATTAAAATATCTGCCCTCAAGGTAGACCCTACTCTTTATGGCGCAGCCGCCACAGCAACGGATAAGGTGTTGCAGCTGCCCAGTAAGTTTTCGGCGGCAGGCAAAAGGGGGTAAGACAAATGATTGCTCCCGAGCCAACGCAGTATCAAATGGTCTTTTGCGATATTGACGGAACGCTCCTGGATTCAACACATCGTATTTCCCCGGGTACCAGACAAAAAATACAGGAGCTGGATCGGATCGGCATCCCTTTTATCCTTGTTTCGGCGCGCATGCCCTCGGCAATTTTTCCTCTGCAGCGCGAATTGGGGATCAAAGCACCCATTGTTTGCTACAGCGGCGCACTGATCCTTAATGAACACGGGGACCCGGTCAAAACGGTCGGCATCGATCGGGGAAAAGCGATTCTGATCGATGACTTCGTGAAAAGGGAATGGAAGGATGTTTGCTGCAGCGCCTATTGTCACCGTGACTGGATTTCAGACAATATTCATGACAGATGGATCATGCAGGAACAAAGCATCACGGCTTCGGTTCCGAAAGAAGGCAAAATCTCTGACTTCGTTCCACAAAAAGGGCAGGTACATAAGCTTTTGTGCATGGGGGAAGCAGGGGCGATTGCAGACCTTACTCATGCACTGAAGGAAAGCTTCTCCGGGCTTTCCGTTTACTGCTCCAAAGACACCTATCTGGAAATTATGAACGAAGCCGCTTCAAAATCCGGGGCGGTCAAGCATCTTTGTGAGGCGTATGGCATTCCCATGGAGGCTACCGTATCTTTCGGCGACAATTTCAACGATATCGATATGCTGCTTGCCACCGGTACCTGCTTTGCGATGGGCAACGCGCCGCCGGAGGTAAAAAGACAGGTGCGGAATGTGACGGAAGACAACGACCATGAGGGTGTGCTCGCGGGACTGGAACAGTTGAATTTTGCAGAAAATCGTATATAAATTTTGCTTGTGAACATGCAAGCGTATGGGGAGTGTAGTTATGGAACGTCCCTTGATCCTGCAGATGCAGGGTATTACCAAACTCTTTCCGGGTGTGCGTGCACTCGACGATGTGACGCTGGAGGTGCGTGAAGGCGACATTCACGCAATCTGCGGCGAGAACGGAGCGGGAAAATCGACCTTGATGAAAGTCCTTTCCGGTGTGTATCCCCACGGTTCCTATGAAGGCAGGATCATTTATATGGAAAATGAAATTGCCTTCAAGGACATCAAAGAATCGGAGAAAGCCGGCATCGCGATCATTCACCAGGAGCTGACAATGATTCCGGAGCTATCCATTACCGAAAACATTTTTTTGGGAAACGAAACCGTCAATCACGGGCTGATCGACTGGGATGCCCAGCGGCGCCGCACGGTAGAGCTGCTGGAGAGGGTGGGGCTGACGATCGATCCCGACACCCCGATCAAGCACCTGGGCGTGGGCCAGCAGCAATTGGTAGAAATCGCGAAGGCGCTTTCCAAAAACGTCAGGCTGCTGATTTTGGATGAGCCGACCTCCGCGCTCAACGAGACCGACTCCGCGAACCTGCTCGAGCTCATGCGGGGCCTGAAAAGCCGGGATATCACCTGTATCATGATCTCACACAAGCTAAATGAGATCGCGACGATCGCCGACGCCGTCACCGTCATCCGCGATGGCCGCACGGTCGAAACGTTCTATGTTGAAGCGGGACAAATTGATGAGGACCGCATCATCCGCGCCATGGTAGGGCGCTCCATCGAAAACCGCTTTCCCACCCACGAATCGCATCCCGGCGAGGTGATCTTCGAGGTGTCCGACTGGCGTGTGGAAGACCCCAATATTCCGGGCCGGATGATCTGCAAGGACTCCAGCTTCTTTGTCAGAGCCGGAGAGATCGTCGGCTTTGCCGGCCTGATGGGCGCGGGAAGAACAGAGCTGATGCGGTCCATCTTTGGCCGAAACTACGGCGTGTACCTGGGCGGCTCTATCAAAATCCGGGGGAAAGAGATTCGCGTCACCTCAGTTGCCTCCGCCATCCGTCAGGGCATCGCCTATGTTCCCGAGGATCGCAAGACCTTGGGGCTCAACCTGCTGGACAGTATCCGCATCACCACCGTGTCGGCAAACCTAAGGGGCATTCTGCGCGGCAGACTCCTTGATTTGGATAAGGAATTTCAGGTTGCCGAACACTACCGCGACTCCTTAAATGTCAAGACGCACAGCGTGAACAGCGGCGTGACCACCTTGTCCGGCGGGAACCAGCAAAAGGTTGTTTTGGGCAAGTGGATGTTTACAGAGCCGGATGTTTTGATTCTTGACGAGCCTACCCGCGGGATCGACGTTGGCGCCAAGTACGAAATCTATCGCCTGATTCAGCATCTTGCGGATCAGGGGAAAGCAGTCATCATCATTTCCTCCGAGCTGCCTGAGCTGCTGGGTATATCGGACAGAATCTACACCGTCTTTGAGGGGAGCATCACAGGCGTGTTGGACCGTCAGGACGCCGATCAGGAAAAACTGATGAGAATGATGACAAATACCTCCAAATTGGAATCTAACGCGGAAAGGACAGAAATGCTTTATGAGGTATCTTAAGAAAGTACTTGGCGGCGGATTGCGGCAGTACAGCATGGTGATTGCCTTAGTGGCGCTTACCATCATCTTTAATATTGCTTCGGGAGGGAGAATGATCACCTCCTCCAACTTTCAGAACCTGATTTCCGGGAATGCGTATGTGCTGGTGCTGGCGATCGGAATGCTGATGGTGATCGTGATCGGACAGATCGATCTGTCCGTCGGTTCAGTGGCCGGATTCGCGGGAATGGTAATGGCCCTTTCCGCGCGGGATTTCGGCTTGCCGTGGTGGCTCGCGGTGCTCCTCGCACTCGCGATCGGTGCGGCCGCCGGCGCGTGGCAGGGGTTCTGGCTCGCGAAGCTCGGGATTCCCGGTTTTATTACAACACTCGGCGGCATGATGATTTTCCGCGGCGGCGTCATCTGGATTTCAAGGTCCATCTCGGTGCCGGCACCGCAGGAGCTCAAGGTGTTCGGTTCGGGATATTTGCCCGACTGGGGCCCTGCTACAGGAATAAATAACTCGACTCTGCTGCTGGGGATCATCGCGATCGTCGCTTTCGCCTTTGCGCAGCTGCGCGGGCGTACGCGTTCGGCCAACCTGACCGGAAAAACAGAGGAGCTTTGGCCGGTGGTGGTTCGGATTGTTCTGGTCGGTGTGATCATCGGTTACTTAACCTGGGTTTTCGGCACTGGCCGCCCCGGCACATCCTTCCCCGTACCGGGCCTGATTCTCGTGATTTTGATCATTATCTATCACACGATCACCCAGCGCACTAGATTTGGCCGGCATATCTATGCTGTCGGCGGCAACAAAACCTCGGCTGCATTGTCTGGCGTCAATGTCCAGAAAACCTATTTCCTCACGATGCTCAATATGTCCCTGCTTGCGGCTTTGGCCGGAATCATGTTTGTGGGCAGATCGACCGCAGCAGGTCCGTCGGATGGTACCGGATGGGAGCTCGACGCCATTGCGTCGGTCTTTATCGGCGGCGCGGCTGTTTCGGGTGGTGTCGGTACCGTTTTTGCCACAATGATCGGTGGACTGGTGATGGCCGTTCTCAACTCCGGGCTGATGCTCATGGGCGTTGGCGCTGACCGCACTCAGGTCATTAAGGGCCTGGTGCTGCTCGCTGCGGTTGCTTTCGATGTGTTCAACAAGCAGCAGGGCCGCCCCTCCATTACAGGAAGACTGTTTCCCACAAAGGAAGGCAAACTCCAGGATGGCGAACCTCAGAAAGGTACCCCTGCCAGCAGCGATTCCTGACAGACTGATGGCCGGGCCTTGCATATTAGTCGACGGACTTAAAACAGGAGGTTAATATGAAAACGAAAAAGCGTCTATCTCTGTTACTCGCAGCAGCACTTACCATGACAACAGCACTGACCGGCTGCGGCGGAACACAGCAAACTACTTCTTCCGCTGCGCCTGCACCCGCCTCTTCCACCCCCGCTGAATCCGGCGCTGCCGGATTTGCGGCAGACGCAACCATCGGCGTTGCACTGCCCTGGCTGGGCACCCAGAACTGGAAAGAAGCGGATGAGATGTTCCGGGCCCAGCTCGAAGCTGCGGGCTTCAAGGCAATCGTCCAGCACGCTGACAACAAGGTTCCCCAACAGCAGCAGCAAATCGAGTCTATGATTCAGAACGGCGCTAAAGTGATCGTCGTCGGCCCTGTCGACGGTTCTCAGCTCGGAGCGGTTCTGGAAGAAGCGAAGGCGGCCGGCATCAGCATCATCGGCTATGACCGCCTCATCGAGAACACCACCGGTATCGACGGCGTGGTGCAGTTCGGCAGCATCAAGACCGGCGAACTGCAGGGGCAGGCTCTGCTCGACGGACTGGCTGCTCAGAAGGGCAAGGGTCCTTACAACATCGAACTGTTCGGCGGCGGACCTGCCGACCCGAACGCTCCCAACTTCTTCAAGGGCGCTATGAAAGTCCTCCAGCCCAAGATCGACGATGGTACGCTGGTTGTCGTTTCCGGCCAGACCGATTTCACCCAGTGCGCTACCATGGATTGGGATAACTCCAAGGCTCAGGCCCGTATGGATTCCCTCCTCTCCGGCTTCTACTCCAATAAGGAAATCGACGGCGTTCTCTCTCCCAATGACGGAATCGCCCGCGCGATCATCACCGCATCCGAGCAGGCCGGCCAGAAGATCCCCGTTGTTTCGGGCCTTGACGCTGAGAACGAGTCCGTTGAGTGGATTTGGTCCGGCAAACAGTATTCTACCGTAGCCAAACCGACCGATGTTCTGGTAGGCAAAACGATTGAGATTATCAAGTCGCTGCAGGCTGGCAAAGGAATGCCCGCCCCCGATACAACCGTAGAAAATGGCAAGAAAGACGTCGGCGTCTATGAACTGGCTCCGATCGTTGTCACCAAGGAAAATGCAAAAGAAGTATTCGCGAATGATTCCGGCCGTATGGCTCTCCTGAAATAAGCAATCCGAAGAACCTGTATTGGCAAGTGAGAAATACCGCTAAGATGATTCTTTCAGGATACGAATACAGGTTCTGAGCTCTTGCAAAGGGGACGGCGGAGGATATTCCTTTGCCGTCCGATTTGCAGACGCGAAAATTCCTGCTGAATGGAACATTCATATGAAATTGTAGTTGATGTGAAATGACATTGCTTTGGACGCGGTGATGAAATCGCTGGAGAAAGCAGTGGGAACATAATTGAAATCAGCACTCCTTTTGTGCTAAAATAAGACAAGAATTTTCATTGGTAATTCGTATTTAAGAAGCTCGGCGGAAAATTCATCGCCAAAATGGTTGTTTCGAGCTGTGAAAGCAGGTTCTAAGCTTGGTGTTTATAATGCGGTAATCATGGCGTTCATGGAAAAGCCAGGGCAAACCAGCGACAAAATGTTCACACGCCACGCCAATATTGAGTGTAGCTTGAGAGCCATAGTCAAACAACTTAAAAATGAACATTCATTTTTCAAGCAGTGGGTTTTGTCCGAGAGCACGCAAGGCGTGCATTTGACGGTGCAGTCGGAGCAATGGCCGCTGCTTGTGGGCTTCTGTGGCGAAACCGCTGCAGACTTCAAAGAGACTGCTGTCATTTTGAAGTTGCTCGACTACAAATTTTTTTCGGGAGTGATTGAATGTTCGATATAGTCGCGTTGGGTGAGCTACTGATTGACTTTACATACCACGGCAGAAGCGAAAACGGGATGCGCCTGTTTGAGCAGAACCCCGGCGGCGCGCCTGCGAACATGCTTTGTGCCGCTTCGAATTTAGGATCAAGCACGGCGTTTATCGGCAAGGTAGGCAGGGATATGCACGGGGATTATCTGCGCAGGGTGCTGGAAGAAAAGGGCGTCGACACCGGCGGGCTGATCAGCGCGGAAGATGTGTTTACGACGCTTGCGTTCGTTGAGCTGTCTGAAACGGGCGAGCGCAAATTCTCGTTTGCACGCAAGCCCGGTGCGGACACCTGTCTTACGGCGTGCGAGGTGAAGCGTGAGTTGTTAGAGGGGTGCAGGATTTTTCACTTCGGCTCCCTCTCACTGACCGATGAGCCTTCGCGTTCTGCCACAATAGAAGCGGTGAAAGCCGCAAAAAAAGCCGGGGCAATCATCTCTTACGACCCGAACTACCGTGCGCCGCTCTGGAAAAGTGAGGACGAAGCCACCGAGATCATGCGAAGCGTCCTTCCTTTTGCGGACATTGTCAAAATCAGTGACGAGGAAGTCGGGCTGATCACGGGCGAATCTTCTCCCGAGGCTGCCGCCGGGTGCCTTTTTCAAAAAGGAATTTCCTGTGCGGTCGTCACGCTTGGCAGCAACGGCGCCTATACCGCAGTGGAAGGCGCGTCTGCGCTCGTTTCTGTTCCCGATGTTCCGGTGGTTGACACCACAGGCGCCGGGGATGCTTTCTGGGGTGGCTTCCTCTATCAGCTGGCCATGAGCGGGCTTCGCCTCAATGAGCTCGGCGAAGCACAGCTCCGGGATTTTACCGAATTTGCCAACGCGGTCGCCACACTGTGCGTTCAAAAGCGCGGGGGGATACCGGCGATGCCCACAATCAACATGGTCAGGGATTTTCTTGACCGAAAAGAGGGATGACGATGAAACGCAGCGAGATTAACAAGGTGCTGATGGAAATGGAGGCTTTCATAAAGGAATACCGCTTTGCCCTGCCGCCTTTCTGTCACTTTACGCCGGAGGACTGGAAGTCCAAAGGACATGACTACGACGAAATCCGCGACAACATGCTGGGCTGGGATATTACCGACTACGGTCTAGGCGACTTCGGCAAAGTCGGCTTTTCGCTGATTACCATCCGCAACGGCAATTTTGCCATGAAGGACAAATACGCCAAGACTTACGCCGAAAAGCTGCTCTATCTGCGGGAGGGCCAATATGCCCCTATGCACTTTCACTGGAGCAAGATGGAGGATATTATCAACCGTGGCGGCGGCAATGTTCTGATCCGCGTCTACAACTCCACCCCCAGCGAGGGGCTGGACGAGATCGAGGAAGTGCACGTCCACATGGATGGCCGGGAACTGACGGTCCCTGCGGGAACACAGGTGCGCCTGACGCCGGGTGAGAGCATCACCATACAGCCCTATTTATACCACGACTTTTCAGTGGAGGAAGGCACGGGACCGGTACTGTTGGGTGAGGTGAGCCAATGCAACGACGACAATACCGACAACCGCTTTCTGAAACCCATCGGCCGTTTCCCCGCCATTGAGGAAGACGAGCCGCCCTACCGTTTGCTCTGCAACGAATACCCAAAGCCGTAAGATCGAGGGAAAGATCAGTAATACAAGGGGCGCAGCATAAATGGAGCGGTCTCTTAAGAAGATCAATCCAAAAGAGTGAAACGTGGGAATTTGAATAGGAACGATACATACCGCAGCTATTGCAACAGTAGTTGCGGTTTTTCTGTTTGTATATGGTTTTGCTTTTTTAAAATATTTAAAGACATCGAAAAATGAGAATCATCATGTTATAATGAAAAAATAATTTTACAAAAAGGCCGAACTGAAGTAGAGCGGCTTTTGAAAATATCCCCTTGCTTCAGGGAATACCGGGCGTAGTGGAAATCAAAATAATAAGTACGAGGGATAGGGCAATAGTCATGATAACAAATCAAGCGGAATATTCATTTTTACCCTGTATCACACAAAACCGCTCGTTTTACTTTTCTGGCGATTCAACTGATAGATACATGTATTACCGCAGTACACTTTAGAAACAAATTCTTTATCAAAACAAACCCAGAATTGCGGGGGATATGGATGATTCTTTCTAACATCAACATGGCGACAATTTTGATCGTTCTTGTGTTCGGCCATCTTTTAACGGGCGCGCTTATCATTGCTTATACCCATCAACAAAACAGAAGCAAAGCGGTCAATATGTTTTTGCTTTCCAAATTGCTGCAGCCGGCCGCATGGGTCATGCTTGGCCTGAGAGGCATAATACCCAGCATGGTCTTAGTAGCTGTCGGCAATTCAACCTTATTTACAGGCGCGGCGCTGGAGCTGATTGCTCTTATGATCATCAAGAGAAATTACACCGAAAAAGTGAAAAGGCGTTATACGGCTCTGCTGATTTGCTGCATCGCTGTATTTATTGGGGCGACGGCTTATGGCTTTCCGGAGAACGTCAGGATCACATTTGCCTCCTCCATCACAGCGCTCTTAATGATATTTCCCGTGTATAAGCTTTTTACAGATCAGAAAGCTTCCACGCTGCAAAAGGTAATCGCCGCTCTTTACAGCCTTACCATACTGTTTTTGATATTCCGCGCAGTTGCGGCACTCACGACAGATTTGGATATGAACTTAGCATCGACAAGCATTTTCAACACCTGGCTGTTTTTGCTGCTCTACATTGTGATGCTTGCGGGAAGTACCGGGTTCATCCTTCTGGATAAAGAAAAGCAGGATCTTGAGCTGCTGAAAGCAGCCTCTTTTGACGGGCTGACAAACATATTGAACCGAAAGACCTTTATAACATGTTCCAAAGAGCTGATTTCCCTGTGCCTGAGGAAGCAGGAGAAAATCTCATTCTTACTGATTGATATTGACGACTTTAAAAAAATCAATGATAAGTATGGGCACTTCGTAGGCGATGCGGTATTACAGGATTTTGCAGATACCCTGAAAAAGCAATTGAGGGATTACGATCTGTTCGGCAGATATGGCGGAGAAGAATTTGCCATATTGCTTCCTGGGGCAGATGAAAAAGCGGTCCAGGAAGTTGCAGAACGGCTGAGGTCGACGATAGAGAATTCATCCGTAGACGCCGGCTCTAACATAAAGTACACGATAAGCGTGGGCTTTTTCAGCATCCTTCCGGGTGAAGAAACAGATATCGATATGCTCTATAAGCTTTGCGATCAGGCTCTCTATCTGGCAAAATCCCAGGGGAAAAATTGCTGCAGAAGCGCGGCAGAGATATGATATAAGATGACTTGAAAGATATCTTTGATTTCAATCATTCTTCTTTTACTAAAGTTTTTATGGTTACAATCTTAATAAAAGAAATACAGCGGGTAATGGAATGAATGTTCATTCCATTACCCGCTGTATTTTATAGGAGGATTACTAAAAAAGTGAAAAAGACGATAAACAGACAGCCGCCCGGAAAGAAGCGCCGGGATTCATTGGAGGGAGGAATTTCATACCACTCTATGTTTCAATTGATTCTATACATTGCCACAAAACGGGATAGCGCGAAAGCTCCTGATTGTTTAGAACAGGTCTTATTGTGTGAAGCAATGTGAGTAAGGGAATACAAGCGTTCAGTTTACGTATGCAATACCTGAAGTGATTTCATTGAAGATGTCCTGATTTAAAAAACAAAATAAATGGGATTGACATTTTTTCCCTTTTGAAATATATTTAACTAAATAGTTAATTAAGGAGCTGGAACGCATGCCCGGAAAAGAAAACAGTCAGGAAAGGCGGCAATGGATTCTCGATGCCGCTTTGGAGGTGTTCTACGAATTTGGGTTTGACGGCGCCCGAGTGGATGAAATCGCGAAAAGAGCGGGTGTGAACCAGGCTCTGATCTATTACTACTTTAAAAGCAAAGAAGAGCTTTATTTGGAGCTGATCAATCAGAACGTCGATGAGATGATTCAGGAAAAGAAAAACTCGGTCGGCGCAGCCAATACAGAAGAGTTATATAATATTGATATTTATAATGCGGACGTGATCAAAAGGCTTGTGGATCACGTAATGAGAATCGCAAAGGAAAAAGAAAAGATTTTCAGCATCATTCTGGGGGAACTTTTCAG
>NZ_CBYL010000071.1 GCF_000577335.1 Faecalispora jeddahensis
TCTGTGTGCAGATTCAAACTGGTGAGTCATTGGCTCAAAAATACGGCTTTCGGTGTGTGCACAAAATAAACGCGTCCTCGTGAAAGCGAGGGCGCGAATCGGGAGCGGACACCGTCCGCTGTGTCATCCGGTCGAAATGGATGTGCAGGATACTACTCATGAATCGGAACCAATCCATTTACTTCGTTAATTAGCTCCCTTAGCTGTGAACAGGCATTGGTACTGTCTGTTCCGGCCGCGGCAAAAATTGAATTTACTTTCTCTTTGTAACCGATCGGGTGAATGTGAAAATGATCTATCATACTGACGGCCTTCTTTTCATTTATGCAGTATTGTTCATTTATCGCAAACAATACTTGGTTCAGCGCCGAAACCGCTCGCACGATATGTGCGGTAACATAATAAACGTCATCTTTCGTGGCGCTGCTTTCCGCAAACATACAGGAAAATCCGGCTTCGAACCCAAAGAAACCGACGATCGCTTTCTTCAATTTTGGCGGGTACTGCTCCGCCACACTCTTTCGGGCAAAAACACGGCCCTGCTTATCCCACAATATTTTGCAGATTGCCAATTCGCCCATGTACATCGAATTGATATAGGCATGGGGATGCCCGGTTTGATAATGGGCCGAGAGATTTCCTTCCCGACATTCCGCAATCACATTTTCAACTCGTTCAATATCGCGAAGAATAAGGTCAACATGATACCCATTCATAATTAGCCAGCCGCCGCCATTCACCCAGTTCCCCCATGCGCCGGGAGGAACCACCAGATTTTCTCTGTGTTCGTCATCCAAAAGCTGCGCCGCCTTGTTCAAAGCGACAAGGTCGAATGCGGTACGACCATAATAGACGCCAATGTCAATATCCGATGTCTGGGCATGCGTTCCCCTTGCGCGCGAGCCGCCAAGTACAATAGCCTCAACCCCTGAAATCCCTGCCAAAGTTGTTACCGCTTTATCCAATATGGTTCTGATTTCATCCATGCGTAATCCCCCATACTTTTGTTGATATAAACAATTAGGCTAAAGCGAATGCATTTCTGCATCTGCTTTAGCCTAATAACCTTGGCGCGCCCGAAGGGATTCGAACCCCTGACCTTCTGATTCGTAGTCAGACACTCTATCCAGCTGAGCTACGAGCGCAAATCGCTGAAACATGTCCTAAGACCGAACAGCTTTATTATTATATGCAAAGCAGGCTGAAAAGTCAAGTGATTCTGAAAAATAATTTTCCGCAGAATGCGAACGGCCCGCTGCCGATTACAGCAGCAGGGCCGAAAATCCGATGGGCGGAAGCGTTAGAATACTGCCGGACGGCGGCTCCCCAAGCAGGCAGGTCGCTTTCTCCCAGCCTGCGGGCAGGGCGACCTGCTCCGCGGCACTGCCGGAATTGAGCGCGATCAGCAGGCGCTGTGTTTTTCCCTCACGGATGTAACACAGACATCGGCGGAATGCAGCCACCGGTACCAGCGGGGAATCCTCCAGCGCGGTGCGGGCGGTCTGCCGCAGCTTTGCCAGCGAACGGTACCATTCCGTGAGAGCGGCATCTTCTTTTCCCCACGGGAAGCACCCGCGGTTGAAGGGGTCGCGGTAGCCTTCCATTCCGGCTTCGTCCCCATAATAAATGCATGGGACGCCCGGCAGGGTATACTGCATCAAAGAAGCGCCGCGCAGCCGCCGCAGGGCGATCCCGCGCTGCGTGGGGCTCAGGCGCTGGCGGCTCTGCCACTCACGGTCTCTTCCGTTCAGGGCTTCGCCGCCCAAGACGGTGAGCGCGCGCTCGGTGTCGTGCGTGCCAAGGTGATTCATCAGGCAGCGTAGCACCTGCGGCGGGTAGTTTTCCTGCACGGTGAGCAGGATTTCCATCGCGTCCTTGGCGCGCATTCCGGTAAAGAAGCCCAGAACCGCGTTGCGGAATGGGTAATTCATCACGCTGTGGAGCTGATGGCCCTGAAAATAACGGCGGCGCTGCCCGTAGGCGATTTTGTTGGAAGCGTCTTCCCACACCTCGCCCAGAATCAAAGCGTCGGATTTTTCCTCTTTGGATGCTTCGACAATCTTTTCGAGCAGCAGATCGGAAAGCTCATCCGCTACGTCCAGCCGCCAGCCTGCCGCGCCCAGGCGCAGCCACTTTCGCACAATGCCGTCCTTGCCGCACAGGTACTGCTGATAGCTCTCGCAACACTCGTTGACGCATGGCAGGGTAAGAAAGTCCCACCAGCAGTCGTATTTGTCGGGCCACGACGAAAAGCCGTACCAGTCGTAATACGGGGAATCCTTCGACTGATACGCGCCGGGGCCGGGGTAGCGCCCCTCGCGGTTGAAATAGACGCTGTCGCTGCCGGTGTGGTTGAACACCCCGTCCAGCAGAATGTGGATGCCGAAGCGTTCCGCCTCCCGGCACAGCTCTGCAAAATCCTGTTCTGTGCCGAGCAGGGGGTCGACGCGGCTGTAGTCTGCCGTGTCGTACCGGTGGTTGGAATGGGCCTCGAAAATCGGGTTCAGATACAGGCACGTGACCCCCAGCGATTGCAGGTACGGCAGCTTTTGCAGAATGCCCTGCAGATCGCCGCCGAAAAAGTCACGGTTTGTGATTTCGCCGGTTTCGTCGGGCTGCCACTGCGGCTCTTCTCCCCACCCGGCGTGCATTTTTCGCCCATAGGGGATGTTTTCCTTTTTCTGGCCGGAGCAATAAAAGCGATCGGGGAAGATCTGGTACAGGATCCCGCCCGGGAGCCAGCGGGGCGTTTCAAACCCCGGCTCGTATACGGTAAGCTGCCATTTGCTCGCCCCGGAAAGCTCCCCCCGGCCGCCGAACGCGCGGTTCAAGCCGAGCATGCCCCGGTTCGTCTGCAAGGAAAAAGAGTAAAAATACAATCCGCTGCGCGGCGGGATGAAATCGCATTCCCACCATTCCCGGTCGTCCCCGTTCATTCCGCACCAGAACATTCCCCAGTGAAATTGCTCGCCGCCGTCCTCCTGTAGGTTCAGTGTGGCGGCGGTGCATTTCAGGCCGCGGGGAAGCGTGATCTTAAAATGGATACTCTGCCCGGCGGGAGTGGCCCCTACGGGATTTTTATACACAGGGTTCCTGGAATCAAACATGTTCTAAGAAGCTCCTTTTTGCCGTTTTTCGGCGGAGCGTCATTGCTCCGCCTTTTCTGCGGGTTCCTTTCCCGCCTCGGGCACCGGCTCCGCATTCCAGATCTCTGTGGCGTACTCGCGGATGGAGCGGTCGGCGGAGAAGCGCCCCGCATGGGCGGTGTTGACCAGCGCGATGCGGTACCACTGCTCGGGGTTCTGGTACAGCTGCTGCGAGAGGCGGCGCGCGCGGGTATAGTCATCAAAGTCCGCCAGCACCATATAGGGGTCGGAATTTTTCAGCGAATCCGCAATCTGGCGGAAGCTGACGCCGGCAAAGCCGCGGCTCATCTCGTCGAGCGCCTGGCGCAGAACGGGGTGGTTTTGGTAAATACCTGCGGGATAATATCCGTTTCTTTTCTGCTCCTGCACTTGCGAGGTGGTCATACCGAACAGCAGGATGTTTTCATCGCCCACGGAGTCGTGGATCTCTACGTTTGCACCGTCGAGCGTGCCGAGCGTCACCGCGCCGTTGATCATGAATTTCATGTTGCTGGTGCCGGAAGCCTCGGTGCCCGCAAGCGAAATCTGCTCGCTGATATCCGCCGAGGGAATGAGAAGCTCGGCGAGCGTCACGCGGTAATCCTCCAGATAGACGATCTTCATCTTCTGATTGACGCGCGGGTCGTTGTTGATGGTGTTGCCCAGATCGACAATGAACTGGATGATCTGCTTTGCCATATAGTAGCCCGGCGCGGCCTTCGCGCCGAAGAAATACGTTCTGGGGGTAAAGTCCGCGTTCGGGTTATCGCGCAGCCACTGGTAGGTGGCGAGGATTTCGAGCGCGTTCAGGTGCTGGCGTTTGTATTCGTGCAGGCGCTTGACCTGTACGTCGAAGATGGAGTCGGGATCGACCTCAATCCCGTTGTTTTTCCATACATAGGCGGCGATGCGTTCCTTGTTGCCGCGTCGGATTTTCGCCATGCGCTCGAGTACGGTCTTGTCATTCTGGTATTTAAGCAGCCGGTCGAGCCGGGCGGCGTTATGAATGTATTCCTCACCGATCAGCTCGGTGATCAGCGCGGCATATTCGGGGTTCGACTGATTCAGCCAGCGGCGGTAGGCGATGCCGTTTGTCACGTTGCGGAATTTTTCCGGCATTTCAGTATAGAAATCGTGGAATACGGTCTGCTTTAAAATGTCGCTGTGCAGCTGCGACACGCCGTTGATGGAGTGGGTGCTCACGACCGCAAGGTTTGCCATTTTCACATAGCCGTCGTTGAGAGGGGCCATGCGCCCTACCTTGTAGCCGTCCACGCCTTTTGCGTGCATTTCGGCACAGAAGCGGCGGTTGATCTCCTCCACGATCTGGTAGATGCGCGGCAGACGGCGGCGGAACAGATCCACGCCCCAGCTCTCAAGCGCTTCTGTCATGACGGTATGGTTCGTATATGCCATCGTGCGGTGAACGATACTCCAGGCCTGATCCCACCCGTAGCCGCATTCGTCGAGCATCACGCGCATCATTTCGGGGATCGCCAGCACCGGGTGCGTATCGTTGAGGTGAATCGCGATCTTTTCCGGCAGATTGTCGAGCGTCCGGTTGATGGAAAGATGGCGCCGGATGATATCCTGAATCGTGGCGGAAACAAGGAAATACTGCTGCGTCAGGCGCAGACTCTTGCCCTCGGGATGGTTATCCTCGGGGTACAGCACCTTGGTGATGACCTCGGCCATCGCGTTCTGCTCCATGGCGCGCAGGTAATCGCCGCCGTTGAAAAGCTTCATGTCAAAATCCGCTTCGGCAGAGGTGGCGGCCCACACGCGCAGGCGGCTTACGCCCCGGCCGTCCATACCGGCCACGTACAGATCATAGGGAACCGCCAGCACTTTTGTGTAGTCCTTGTGGCGCACAACGTGATACTGGTTGTTCCACGATTCTTCGATCGTTCCGTCAAAATGCACCTCGACCGCGCGGTCCGGCACCGGCTGAAACCACACGCTGCCGCCCGGCAGCCAGAAATCCGGCAGCTCTGTCTGCCAGCCTTCTACCAGCTTCTGGCGGAAAATGCCGTACTCGTACCGCAGCGAATAGCCCATCGCCGGGTAGCCGAGTGTGGCGAGTGCGTCGAGAAAACAGGCCGCAAGCCGCCCCAGACCGCCGTTGCCGAGGCCGGCGTCCGGCTCCTGCTCGTAGAGATTGTCAAGGTTTACATTCATGCCGCCGAGCGCCCCGCGGAACGAATCCTCCAGCCCAAGGTTGAACAGATTGTTTTTGAGCGAGCGCCCCAATAGGAACTCCATACATAAATAGTAGATGGTTTTGGTGCTTGTTTTGGCTGCGGTCTCCCGGAACTCCTTGCGGCCCTTTACCAGCATGTCGCGCACGACGAGGGCCACGGCCTTGTAGTACTGTTCGTCGGTGGCGTCCTGCCATTCCACGCTCATCTCATGGCTCAGCGTTTCTTTGACGCGCGCCTGAATTTCTTTTTTCGAAAGCGTATAATTCATGTGATCCTGTCCTCCGATTCTATACATAAAGAAGCACTTTTTCCCTATCATATGCCAAGTAAGATTTATGTTTATTGTATACCAAAAAGAGCCGAAATACAATTCCAATAAACTGACAGAATAAAAGAGAAAAAAACGTAAATTTTGCCCGTATTTTCAATAAAAAAGATTTGCTGCCTTCAAAACTGCTTTCTTTTGCTAGTGGGTGAAAATTGGTCTAAATTTAGTTATATTCAACAAAATGAATTTCTTGTGCGCGGCCCTCTTCTCCGCCCGCCGGCGAAAGAAAATCCGGCAAAACGCGACAGGCCCTTTCCTAATTGCGCAAAATGGCTTATAATAAAAGAGATTGTATGGAATGCCGGCCTGCTGCCAAGGCTGTGAAAGGATGGTCACCATGAATAAGATTAAGGTGCGTCTGAATATTTGCGGAACCGAGTGTACCCTTACATCGGAGGATAACGAAACCTATGTGCTTGCACTTGGGGATGAAGTAGAAAAGAGCATTCAGAGCATTATGTCCAAAAACGACCGGGTTTCTTTAACCCTGGCCGCAATCATAACCGCTTTGTCGTTCTGCGACGACGCGAAGAAAGCCGCCGCTGCGGCGGATAATCTGCGCTCGCAGATCAAGGATTACCTGGAGGATTCCTCCCGCAGCCGCCTGGAGGCCGACGAGGCCCGCCGCGAAATCGAGCGCATGAAGCAGGAGATTCAGACCCTGCGCGCCCGTCTTTCGGCAGGGGAAGCCGCCCAGAACCCGGCCCGTGAGCCTGCGCGCTCCGTGCCTGCGGTGCCGGTGCCGGAAAAGCCCGTGCCTTCGCCGGAGCCAAAATCTTTGGAAGAACCGGAAGGTCCCGAGTCTCCTTACGAGGAGGAGCGGCCGGAGGAAACCCGGCCCGCCGCGCCCGCCGTACCGAACGTGCATACCGGCCATTACTCCCGCCCGGCGTCTGCCCAGGTGCCGGAGGAGCTGGACCGCAGCAGTTTCATGAGTTTTTTTGAAAAGAAAGAAACTGACTGAACGCTGAACATACCTGCGCGAAGGAAGAAAGGGACACTGTGATGAGCAACCGAGATTATACCATCGTCATGGTACTTGCGGCTGTGATATTTCTGGTGGGCTATAATGTTCTGGGGACGATTACGTCTGAGCCGTCGTCTTCCTCCTCGTACGGGACGGTGATGGTGATTGTGTTTGCCCTGTACATCGTTTATCTGGACAAATGCCGCAGAAAGCCGAAGAAGTAGGCCGCGGGGGAAAGAAACTGTCATACTTGAATCAGGTGATTTTAAAGTACCCTGGCCATCAAGTGAATTGACTCTATTTTATGCTGAATAAAGGTTGGGATACAAACCATGGAAATTTTATCTCCCGCCGGGTCGCCGGATTCTCTGATCGCCGCGGTGCGCTCCGGCGCCGATGCGGTGTATCTGGGCGGCAGCGCGTTTTCCGCGCGGGCGGCGGCGAAGAATTTTGACGATGACGCCCTGCGGCAGGCAGTGGAATACTGCCATGCCCGGGGCGTTAAAGTCTATCTGGCGCTCAATACCCTGCTGCGGCAGGAGGAGCTGCCGGCCGCGCTGGAGCTGGCCGAATACGCCTGCTCTCTCGCGGTGGACGCGCTGATCGTTCAGGACCCCGGGCTGATCGCGCTGCTGCGGGAGCGCGCCCCGGGGCTGAAGCTCAACGCATCGACACAGATGTCGATCACCAACCCGGCGGGTGCGCGTCTGCTCGCGAAAAACGGCTTTGCCCGGGTGGTGCTGGCGCGCGAGCTGTCCCTTTCACAGATTCGCGAAATCAAGGACGGCACGAAGGATACGCCCATCGAAATCGAGAGCTTTGTGCACGGCGCGCTGTGCATGTCGGTATCGGGCCAGTGCTATTTCAGTTCAGTGCTCGGTTCGCGCAGCGGCAACCGGGGCATGTGCGCCCAGCCGTGCCGTCTGCCCTTTTCCGTGCCCGGCGGCACGGGCCATGACTTGAGCCTGAAAGATCTTTCGATGATCGCACGCATTTCGGAATTAGAGAATGCCGGCGTGACCAGCGCAAAAATTGAGGGCCGCATGAAGCGCCCGGAATATGTGGCGGCCGCAACGGCGGCCTGCCGGTATTCGGCCGATGGCCGGTCGATCCCGCCGGAGCTGACGGAGAATCTTTCCGCCGTGTTTTCCCGGTCGGGCTTTACGACGGGCTACCCCGACGGCAAGTTCGGGAGGGAAATGTTCGGCATCCGTTCCAGGGAGGATGTGACCGGCGCGACGAAGGATGTGTTCGGACAACTGCATGCCCTGTACAAGGACGAGCTGCCGCGTGTGCCGGTGCGGCTGGAGTTAATGGTGCGGGCTGGGCAGCCGGTCACACTTTCGGCCGCCGATGACGGTGGTCACCGTGCTGAGGCTTTGGGCGAGTGTCCCGAGCCGGCGCTCAGCCGGCCCATCGACGAAGAGCGATGCCGCACACAGCTGCAAAAGACCGGCGGCACCCCGTTTTTCGCGCAGGAGGTGCAATGCGAAATCGAACCAGGGCTTTCTCTGCCCATCTCGATGCTGAACCGTCTGCGCCGCGAGGTATTGGAGCAATTATTGGTCCTGCGCTCGCAGAGAAAGCCGGTGCCGTTCACACGTCTGACCATTCCGGCAGCCGAGC
Source organism: Faecalispora jeddahensis (assembly GCF_000577335.1). GTDB lineage: Bacteria > Bacillota > Clostridia > Oscillospirales > Acutalibacteraceae > Faecalispora > Faecalispora jeddahensis. The sequence goes on from NZ_CBYL010000071.1 coordinate 8,248, forward strand.
CGCATCAGCCCGCAAAGCTGCCGCGTCTGCGCGCTTCCTTCCGGCGGGAGGAAGATGTGCCGGAGCTGGCAAAACAGTGCGAACTCGTGTATCTGCCGGTGAATGTGCCGGAGAAACAGTTTGCAGAGCTGCTTTCCCGGGGCTTCCCGATGGCGGCGTCTTTACCGCGCGGCATTTTCGGTTCGGAAAACCGGCTGAAGGAGCGCCTGGAGGCGCTGAAGAAGATCGGTGTCCGCGATGTGTGGGCTGGAACGCTTGGCGCGGCTGGACTTGCGCTTGAAAGCGGGATGAAGGTTCATGGCGGATTTTCACTGAATGCGATGAATACCTCGGCGCTCGAGTGGCTGAGCCGTCAGGGCCTGTGCGACACCGAGCTTTCGTTTGAGCTGACGCTTGCGCAGGCGGCCGCGGTCGGCGGTGATCTGCCGCGCGGGCTGGTGGTGTATGGCCGCCAGCCGCTGATGCTGTGCCGCAACTGTCCCGGCAAAAACGGCTCACAAAGCTGTGCTGATTGCGGCGGCAACGCGTGGCTGACCGACCGGCGCGGCGTGCGCTTCCCGGTGATGTGCGACGGCGACGCGAGCGAGGTGCTGAACTCGGTTCCGCTGTACCTGGCGGACCGGATGCGCGAAGTTCGCGGGCAGGATTTCGGGGTTTTAAGATTTACTGTGGAAAACTCTGTGGAAATTGAGGAAATCTTTCGGAATTATCTTGGTTTGCGGGCTGTGGAAAATACAAAACGCGACAAAGAGCAGCAGCCTTTTACACGGGGTTTGTATTATCGTGGAATTGAGTAGCAAAAGCAGGCAGGAGGAACAAGCATGGAACCCATTCGATTTCAAAAATTGCATCCGAACGCGGTGATTCCGCAAAGGGCCACTCCCGGCAGCGCGGGGATGGACCTTGTGGCTTGTATAGAGGAGCCAGTGCTTCTGCCGGCAGACGGGCGGGCGATGGTCCCGACCGGGCTGGCGATGGCGATTCCCACTGCAGAGTGGGTGGGCCTTGTGTATGCCCGCAGCGGCCTGGCCGTGCGCCATGGGATCACCCTTTCCAACAGCGTCGGCGTGATTGACAGCGATTACCGGGGTGAAATCCGCGTAGGGCTGTGCAATTTGGGGCAGGAGCCCTATACCATTCAGCCCGGCGAGCGGATCGCCCAGCTCGTGATTTCTCCGGTGCTTCTGCCGCCCGTGGAAGAGGCGGACGAGCTGGACAGCACCGAGCGCGGTACCGGCGGATTCGGCTCCACCGGAAAACGGTAACGGACGGAAAAGAGGAGAACCACGATGAAACATAATTGGCTGAAAAATTTGTTTCTGGTTATTCTGCTTGTGCTGGCTGTGGTGCTGGGCAAGCTGCTCGGCACGGTAACGGCAAAGCTTCCATTTCTCGCGTGGCTCGGCATGAGCGCCGATTTTGGGCTGAAGCCGGTGACGGTTGATCTGGCCGTGGTCAATTTTACATTCGGCCTGATGGTCAATATCAATGTGGCGCAGGCGCTGCTGCTCGCGGTGGCGATTCTCGCGTTCAGCGCGATCCGTCTGCGAGCCTGAGCGGCAGGCTGAGCCTGCATGCGCATCGCGGGACAGTTCGGAGGAAGACTTCCGCTTCGCGCTCCATTCGTCGCGGCAGGCTGAGCCTGCATGCACATCGCAGGGCAGTTTGGGGAAAGACTTCCGCTTCGCGCTCCATTCGTCGCGTGTGCGCTGGCTGTTTCCGCGCGGGAACAGTCAAAAAGTGCGGCAGAGCCGCATTAAGAAAACACCGAGCCAACGAGAGCGCTCTGAAAATGTCCGCCGACAGACGGAATCGCAAGGCTCGTTTCCAGATGAAGCTCGGAGAGTGGGCATTTTCATTGGAGCGCCTTACGGATAGCTTTTGTTTGCACTGTCAGGAGTCGTTCCCCAAACGGATTCCAAAAGAGTCCTTTGGAAGGCCTTTGCTTAAACGCCGTCCTTTCATGAAAGTAAGTGCCCACCCCGGCCTGAGGGGCGAACTGACGAAAAAAGAATATTCCCTGCGCGGGGCCGCCCTACAAAGACTTTCCTCCTTTTTTAAAATAGGCGGATTGTCAAGAGAAGTGCAACAGA
>NZ_CBYL010000072.1 GCF_000577335.1 Faecalispora jeddahensis
GGTGCTGCGGGTACCTGCTGGTATGCCGGGGTGTAAGGAGTGGAGACCTGCGGTTCTGCGCCGAAGTCGTCCTCTACGCTGGCACGGGAGCCGCCCAGCGCTTCGCCTTCCGCGATCTTCTGGACGTTGTCCAGTGCAACGCCGACACCTTTGTTCTGTGGAGCGTTATAGCCAAAGAACGTAACACCGACATTTGCGTACATACCGGAATAGATCTGTGTCGCGTCCAGAATCGGCTGCAGGTTAAGATCGACCACCGTAACCGGGGATTTGTTGGACGCGGTGAACACCCAGCATCCTTTGCACTCGTCGCCGAACGGCTGGCCGTCGGACGGGCGGACGCCGTCGCCATCATGCACACTGACCTTCGGCGTTGCAGGGAAGGCCTTGCCGTATTTCTCAATTGCCTTTGCGGTGGCGGCAGCGATCGCGGCGTCGATCATTGCACGGTTGGTAGCGGGGTTTTTCGGTACCAACACAGTGCAGCTGTATTTGGGGTCCTGCCCCGGCTGAGAGGCATAGGGTTTATCCAGATGTGTGTAAGAGAGACGGACGTTCCTCAAAACGATATGTGCGGGATTTGTGTTAGCCATAAATGTAAGACTCCTTTTTATTTAAAGATTATTTGCTTTTGCGAAATAAGGGTCACTTCGTACTATGTTAGAGGGACCGTCATAAGGTGGCAGTCCTCGAAACATTTTTTCAGCTTTGCTCAAAGGTTTTTCTTCTGCGGGTTCGGCGGTACCAGCATTCGGGGTGAAGTCCTCTGCTGCGCTGGGTTTCAAGCTAATTGCTTCGCGACTATCAGACAAAGGTGCTAAAGCAGGTTTGCCATTGGATACAGTGACGTGAGTGCCAGCAACCTCTGTAAAGCGGGCTTTTCCCAGCATCTTTTCAATGCCCGCCAAGGTCAGCGGTTTACGCTCGTACAGCATAGCTTCTTCGATGCCTGCGGCGGTGATATCTGCAAACGCGGCGTCGGGGTCGTCCCATATCCGAGTTTTTCGCCCCTCAACCGCTTTCCAACCGGGTATCTCTTTGCCAGCAAGGCAAGCGGTAAGTGCATACTCTTTTAAGTCAGACACCCACTTTTCGAGGGAGACAGCTTTTTCCAGAACTGCGCCAACTTCGGCGTCAGAAAGCAATGGCGGCATCGGTAGTGTGCCGGTTACTGTTTTGCTGTGGGGGCTGCCGAAATCTTCGAGGGCAGTATACTGATCCGCGCGGGCCCGGCAGGTGTTTCGCGCCCGGCAGAACCGGCACCAGTCGCCGCCGTGGAATTCACCTTCACCAGCGAAGGCTTTTTCTGCCAAGGGCCGCACGGTAAACACGCCCCAGTTGGCCAGATCGTCGCGGGATATACTCCACTCTTTAACGGTATCACCGTCTGCGCGGGGCTGGAAGATCGTGAGTACAATATTGTGTATGTCGTAAAGCATGCCGTAAGCTTCCAGAGCGCCGAGACCATACAGTTTCAGCTGCGGATTATCTTCCGGACTGACCGGTACGCCTTTGCCATGCTTGTAGTCGATCACATGCAGGGTGTTGCCGCCGATGATGATGCAGTCACCGGTACCCCAGCCCTCAGGGACGTACCGAGAGAAGTCCAGTTTTTTCTCCACGGCCATGTAGGGACGGGAAGGGTATTGCATCGACACACCGGTAATGTAGTCCAGATACCCATCGGTGCAAGCCTGCATTTCTTCTTGGTACAAAGGGTCCTTTTTCAGCTTGTTCATCCTGGTATTAAAAGCTTTCGGCCCCATTGGCTCAATAAATTTCTTTCTGACCTTCAGTTCTGCGATGCTGTGGGCCAGAGTGCCTTCCTTGGCGTATTCGCTGGTGCTGTCCGGTAGAGTTTCTTCCAGCCGTGCGGAGGGGGTACAAGACATCCACCGGTGAGCACCGGAAGCAGTTAAAAGAGCATGCTTGCGATCTGCCATCAGAGCTTCGCCCCCATCTGGCGCAGCGTAGTAGCGAATTCGCCGTAGCGTTCTTTGGGTAGCTGGGTCAGCGCCTGCACCCCAAACTGAGCCAGCAGGCCAAGCAGATCCTGCTGTTTACCTGCGTCCATCAGCTGAGACGCCGCCCGTGCCAAATCCTCCATAGCGTATGCAGGAGCCGTAGCTACCGGAGCCGGGTTAACCGGCATTGCTGTAGGCGCAGGATATGCAGAGGCGGGCATTGCAGGCGGCGCCATAGTCGGTGCATTGGGGGGCGGGACAATCGGCGCGGCCTGCTGCGGCGCAGGGGTAGGGTTTATCGGTGCGGCAGGCTGATACTGCTGCACAGGAGCAGGGGCAGCCGTCGGCGCGGAAGCAGAGACGACCTGCGCCCTTGCTGTCTGCTCTGCTGCGGTCTGCGGCAGGGGGATAACATCCTGCTGGTGGTTATCGGAGCCCGACAGAGCGGCCAGTAACAGCTTGTCCGCGGCCAGGGTGATCGTTCCGCGTACGTTGATATTGATATCCATATGTGGATCCTCCTTTATTTGTTGGGCCTGTACACATTCAGGCCGATTTTAATATCCTCGGTGCCGGGAACAGCCTTGTTTCCCTCACTGGACGCGATGCAGATCGACTTGCCGCTGCTCGAGAGGCCGAAGTTCTGCGAAAGGTCGATCTCGATCAGCAATTTGTTACCGTCGATCGACATTGTGACGTTTTTCATGCGAGCTACCTCCTATTAATATATTGATTTTGGATTGAGACATTTTTCTGAAAGCCTCTGCAGTGATTACCGCAAAACCGGTTTCCCAACGAACGCCCACGAATTCCGGGTCATTATAGAGACATCTAGGTGGTTCTGGGGCGCGAGAGATATCGGGTCTGCGCGTGCCGTACAGATAAATTCCATGGTCTTCGCAGTAGGACGCTTTCCATTCCTGAGCCCAGCGTGCACGGAATTCCAGCTTGGTATTCTCAATCTCTTGAGCCATATCAATTTGCATTGGCATCCGCCTCCATCCTCAGCTGCTCCGCCAGCGCGGCGATAAATTCAGAATTTGCGGGCCGCTTTTCCCGGGCCCCTACGATCGGTCCGAATGTGCTTGCCAAGGTGCTTATATCGCAGCGGTCCCAGCAAATTTCAATCGCGTGCCGGATACCACGCTCAACCTTTGAGGGCGTGGTACCGTGCGTTTTGGCGATGGCCGGGTACAGCCCGGTAGTCATGCTGTAAACCGCTTTGGGGTTATCCATGCAGATAGACAGCGCCGATTTTAAGTACTCGTAGCCCACCACATGAGCGGGTACGCCTATCCCCTGCAGGGCAAGAGTAATGTTGTTCATCTTGACAAATCCTCTCTTTCAGATTAAAATCTTGGTAGAATATTTACTTGTGCGCCGCTATCCGATTGCAGTCGGGTGGCGGCTTTTCCTTTGTTCAGGGCATCCTGTGTCGCCTGAAAAGTGTTGCGGGTGCGGCGTTCCAGCCGGTACACCTTGCCAGCCAGCCGAGCATAAGAGATCGACAGCACAGCGAACGACAAGGCCAGTGCGAAAATTAAGATGTCGTGCATGGTGATTCCTCCTTATTTGATGCGGCGAGTTGTAGAGGAGCATCCGGCAGCTGGAGCACGAGTCCTTGTTCCTGCGCCATGGATAGCAGAAGCCGTTTTGCGACATCATAATCAGCCTGTAATCTGGCCGCCTTGCTTTGGTACGCCCGTTCCTGCTCATCATACAGCGCTTGGTTTGCTCGCAGACCAAACATAAAGTCATCATATCCGGTCAGCATGGCGCGGCTCTCGACTATGAGCTGTCTCTCCACATCCAGTCGTAACCCTTTCAGTTTGTCATAAACCGCGGAGCAGAGTTTTCCGTAGGGATTCGAGGCAACGCACCAGTTGATCGACGACAGGGCGGCAGCAAGGGCCTTAGAATTTTCATAAAAATCGTTTCGATCAAATTCCTGCAGCTCTTCCTCAAATGCTTTCACAGCGGCCTTGTACTGACTGCTCATGCCGCCGAGGACATTTTCGACAAACAACTTTTTGAACCCGATCCGTTTTGCGAGGTCGTCATTGCACAGGATTTGATACATCCACTCGTTTGCGTCCTCGTCAGAGAGCTGCCAAATCGCTACGTCCATTAACCATATCTTATCGCCGTAATCGGTAATTTTTTCCCACCGCTCAACCAGCTTCGCGGCATTGTCGGTGTAGTAGTAATCCTGTCCCTCCCAGCTGACATCCGAAAACATATCAGCTAAGATGCCAATTTCCTCTCCACTCTCCATCTGCTGTAGAGCGTCGTAAATATCTGTCGCCGAACTATACTTCGGTGTGCCGGTGTCGAATGGGTCTCCATCAAACATGGTGGGTCGCTCTCCTTTCTTATCTCCATTCCAGCCTCCCCACTCACGCACCCATGCGATACCACGCAGAGAGCGCAGCGTTGCGGTTTTTGTGGGCCTTGTCGTGCATCTTCTTGCCGTTGCTAAGACGTACAACCAAACGAGCTGATCCGTCACGCTTGTCCGTGATGGATGCCGTGCAGCCGTAAAAGTCGCGAAGGTATGTTTTCATATGCTCACTCCTTTCTTGCTTGCCCCTTTTCTGCAAAAGATGTAAAATATTGACAGAGAAGGGAGGTGCAAATGATGAATAGACAACCTGTATCTTCAAGCCGGATAAGAAGCGTTGGCTGGGCAGGCAATGTCATGGAAGTAGAGTTCCATGACGGAGCTGTATACCAGTACATGGGAGTAACTAGCTCCGAATACCGAGACTTTTTGAATTCGAGTTCTCTCGGCTCAGCATTATCAAGGCTTGACAAACAGCACCCATATCACAGGGTATAAGTTCGGGGGCGGCCTAGTTTAGGTCGCTCTTGCTTTTTACAGGTATTCCAGCGACGTCCGTAACACAGCGAATAGAGTCTTCTGTGATGATGACAGACGCGTACGGATTACCGAAGCCTCTCAAAAATTCCACAATCGGAAGGCCTAATCTTTCGAGATTCTCAATCTGCTCTTTTGTCATGCTCGCTCCTCCTTTCCATTGGCACAATCACCCCCGCCGCTATGTACCTCTGCCGTAAATCACAGTCCGGGCAGACATATCCGACAGGGCTTGTCCTGATGCTTACGATCCAGACCCGCTTGCAGCGGGTGCAGGCGGCGGTCATGAGGCGGGTTGCTCTACCGGTTGTAGCATCATCGAGAGCGTTCCGCGTTTGTACGCTACCAGCAAACCAGGGCTAATGTGATACGACCATCGGCCGCCGGGATTTTTTACAGCGTTTCCATAAGGGAGCCGGTTTTGCTGCAAGCCGAGGCGGATATACTGCGGGTCGGCATTCAGATACTTTGCAGCCGCTTCGATCGTGACCTTATCACAACTGAGAATTTCTGTGTCTTGCACGTTGTGTGGCCTCCTTTCCATAATTTACTGTATGATCTCTGTCCGGTTTATGGGACAGTGCTTTTTTCGCCCCTTGAAATGGGGGAGGGGGATGGTATACTGAGATTAAGAATCTAGTGCTGTTAAATCTCGCAAATCTCTATTTGCTCAGCAGACTGAATGACAATCTGAGAAACAATACTGCGAGCAGATAGCCCGGTTTCACGCATGAGCTGCCGGATAACAACTTCCGCTTCTGGACTGATGCGGACATGTCCACTCAGCCCAGCACTAGCATCTGGTGTTTTATGAACGGTCAACCTGATTGGCATGGCTTTGCCTCCTTTCTAAGCTGCGCGATGATCGTCTTGCAAAGTTAAAAAGCTAACTCTCTTTTGGCTCGTTGCATTTTTGGGACGAATCGGGCAAAAAAATCTCTTTAGGATCAAGTATGTCGAGATAGCAGCACAACTTTTGCACTTCTGACAACCTAAATTCTCGCTTTCCAAGAAGCTTTCTGCTCATAGAATTTTCAGAAATACCAATAGCTTTAGCTACCTGTGATTGAGTTTTCCCTTTTCTGGCCATTTGAGCGCGAAGCAAATTTGCATCCATTAAGGCACCTCCCTTGTTGCATATTTGGGACGATTTCATAATAAATCATCTAGAAGAGAAAGTCAACCCATTAATGCAACAAATTTAAAATAAATGTTGCATATATAATCCGAATGGTGTATTATATCCTCATGAAAGGGTGTTGACCAGATGAATGAATCCTCAATGATGGACATAGTAGAGAGAATCAAAAATCAGAGACAAAAGTTGAACCTTAGCTTTCAAGATTTGGCGGACTTAACTGGAATGAGTAAATCAACTTTACAAAGGTATGAATCTGGTGCGATTAAAAATATCCCTTTAAGTAAGGTGGAAATTCTAGCATCCGCTCTGCAAACTACCCCAGAATATTTAATGGGTTGGGATGAGGGACCTGCTGATGAGTACGATATCACTTTCGATGATTTCACATACGCCTTCCTTGACGAATCCAAGGAGCTGACAGAGGAAAATAAGCAGAAGCTTCTTGAAATGGCAAAGTTTTTTAAACAGCAGCAAGACAAAGAAAAAGACGAATAATTTTTGTGGAGATTTCTCACATGGTAGAAATGAATAATCTATACGAGGATATGAGATCGCAGCAGGTCGCCTTTTACACCTACGATGTAGGAGAAGAAACAAGCGTTACCATTGAACTGAACGATCGATATGCTATCTTCTTAGACCCATTCCGAGTAGGGAGCATACCTGAAATGAAACGCATCCTCGCCCATGAACTCGGCCACTGTGCGACTGGTTGTACGCATAAAGTGAGTAGCCCTCTTGATCTAATTGAAAAACACGAGTATAAGGCCAATCGCTGGGCAATTGAGAGATACATACCGTTCGAAGAACTGCATTCCGCGATAAGGCACGGATATACCGAGCGTTGGCAACTGGCTGAGTATTTTGATCTGCCGGAGCCGTTCATCCAAAAAGCGCTGGACTATTATTTTTCTGCATGTCAGAGAAAAAGGGCATAAGAAAAGCCCCACATACTATTCGCAGTAGTATGTGGGGTAAGGCAGAGGCTCCCGATAAAAGAAACCCTTTGAAAATATTGTAGCATATTGGAATAATATGTCAATAACAAGGAGGGGAAAATATGGATAAAGCTTTAAAAGGGGTTTTCAAGTCAATATCCGTTTCTGACAACTCGATTATTATTTCAAACAACATTGGGCGTGGATCAACGGAATTTCCATTGAGAGAAGTAACGAATTTCATTTTTCAAAAAGGCTCATTCACTAAAAATGGATTCCTAACAGTTTGTACCATTGATGGAGCGGGGTACGATGTGACTGTAAACATGGCCGCGACAAACAAAAACAGCGTGTTGTTCCAGTATACCAAAAACAATGAATTTGAGTTGTTGTATTTAAAGCTTAGAGGAATGGTTCCGTTGAAAAGTTTTGATGAACTTAAGCCCACGCCCGCCGATGCGCCGGATTTAAAGCCTGTAGAGCCGACCTCGGTTAAAGGTAATTTAGCGACGGTTAAGTGGTGCCCTAATTGTGGCGCGGAATTCTCAGGCGGGAAGTTTTGTTCAGAGTGTGGGACTCCGATTGGAGGCGAAGAACCAATCCGGGTTGAGAACGCAGCCACAGGCCACCCCATAAAAATATGCTTGAACTGTGGGGAAATTCTTCTTGAACAGGCCCAGCGTTGCCCCAAATGCGGCGAAAAGGGAGAAGGACTGCGAACTATTAAATCTGGAGATTCGGGCCAAATTCAAGCTGTTCGCATAGCAGCAAAGCACGAGGATAAAAAAGGTTTCTGGCAGCGTACAGTTGAAGAAGGGCGAGAAATTAATCGTCAAAAAGAGGCTGCGAAAATAACCCAACCTAAGCCCCTCTCGAAGAAAGAACGCATAAAAGAAAACAAAGCAAACGGTGTGGCCTGTTGCCCCAAATGCGGCTCGACTTCTCTGAGTGCCAATAAGAAAGGCTTTGGGGTAGGAAAGGCTGCAGTTGGCGTATTTACGGTTGGAGTTTTAGGCGCAGCCGCTGGCGGCATCGGCTCCGGGAAAGTTGTGGTTACATGCCTCAACTGCGGCCACCGCTGGAAAGTATAAATAAAAAAACCGCCCATTCCGGCTGGTACCCGGAACGAGCGGCAACCATCAACTTGGGGGCTGACGGTACATAAAATGCAACTATAACTATATTGTATCAGATCAGCCCTCCAAAATCAATAAGGAGGGTATTTTTATGTCTATTTGCAAAAAGTGTCAGGTAGAATTGTCTGATGCGTGGCTTTATTGCCCTTGGTGTGGACAAGACCAACGAAAGCCTGTTACAAAGCGGCGAGTCCTAAAACGAGAAAATTATACTGGCTCCGTTTACAAACGCAAGGACTTAAAAACCCGCCCTTGGGTAGCGGCTACGCCGGCCAATAAAACCGGTTCGCGGCAGATTATCGGCCATTACAGCACAGCACAAGAGGCAAAAGATGCGCTTGAGGATTATCGGCGCAATCCGACGACTAAGCTCAATATAACTTTGCAAGAGCTTTACGACGAATGGCAGCCGATCGGTCTGAAAGACAAATCGAAGCAGTTAGAGGACAGCTATCGAGCGGCTTTTTCCAAACTGGCCCCGCTGCATCAGGAAAAATTCCGAGAACTGCGTACTGCACAAATACAGAAAATTATTGACGCATTACAAATTGAACGCCCCAAGCTGAATAAAAAAGGGGAGCCCATCGAAAAAGACGGTCAGCCGGTAATGCTGCCGCCAATGTCTTATTCCGCTCTACATGATATTAAAGTTTTGATGGGTCTGCTTTACAAATACGCAATGCAAAACGATATTATCAACAAGAATTACGCAGAATTTCTGGTGCTGCCGAAAAAGGGCGGATCGGTCAAAGATTGTTTCACCGATCTGGAACTGAAAAAAATAGAAAACGCGGTGGGGAAAGTCCCCTTTGCGGACTGTATCTATTTTATGTGCTACACCGGCCTACGAATCACCGAGTTTCTCATGCTCAATAAAATGAGCGTACATGAAAAGAACGGCGTGTGTGCCCTGTACGGAGGCATTAAAACCGATGCCGGGAAAAACAAGGTGGTTCCTGTGCATCATAAAGTAAAACCAATTTTGGACGAGTGGATGAACAAGGGCGGAGATACTATTTTCTGCCGACCGGATAGAAAACCGTATACGGCAAAAAGTTTTCGCGAGAAATGCTTCTATGCAGCTCTGGAAGAAATCGGAGTGCGAAAGCTGACACCTCACGCGACCAGACGAACCTTTGCAACGCGTATGAGTGCCGCCGGAGTACAGGAAGAAGATTTCATTGCCTTGATGGGGCACTCCAATTTTAGCGTTGACATCGAGAGTTATATCTTCCAGTCGGCTGAAAAACTTTCAAAATCGATCGAAAAACTCTCTTAAAATCCGTAGCAACCCCGTAGCAACGCCCCCGAATTCAGGACAATTCCCACCAATTTTAAAGCAAAAGAAAAACCGCATCAAATAGCCAACAAATGGCCGTCTGATGCGGTTTTTCCTTAATCAAATA
>NZ_CBYL010000073.1 GCF_000577335.1 Faecalispora jeddahensis
CCGGCGATCCGCTGGCCGAACTATCTGCGCGAAGGCGAGAGGGTGGTGATTCCGTGAAGTTCGAGGGAATCACGGCACAAGGGGAGGTCTGTTCCCTTGGCACGCCGCTATCCGTTCACATCAGCCGTGGTGCGGAAGCGCCCGCGGACGAACTGGTGGGGGAATTTCCCTGGGGCGTTCTGCCCCCTCTGTACCGCTTGCGGGTTTCGGATGGGGAGAGAATCATATTTTTCGGCCCCGTGGACGTACAGCAGGAGAAGATTTCACCCAAAGGAGCCTTTTTGCGCGTCGAGGGGCGCAGCCTTGCGGCGCTGCTGCTCGACAACGAGGCGGTGCCGCAGACGTATTACTCTCCGCCGTTTTCTACCGTGTTTGCCCGCCATGCCGCGCCATATGGATTTTTGCGGTATCGGGTACCAAGCAGTACGGAAAAAATAGGTGAGTTTACGGTAACAAAGGGCATGAGTGAATGGCAGGTGCTCGAAAGCTTTTGCCGCCGGGCGTGGAGCGCTTCTCCCGTTTTGCAGGAGGGGGACGAGCTGACCGTCGGCGAATCGGAAGAGAGCGGTATACTTTGGTTTGGAGATTCCGTGCGGGGGCTGACGTATCTTTCCCTGACCAGAACGCGCAGGGAATATGAGAGAATCAGCGAGCTTCTGGTTCGCTCGGCCAAGGATGAGCGGTATACCGTTTCACTCACGGATGAACAGGCGCAGCGCGACGGCATTCGCCGCAGGCGCTGCCTGAGTGCTTCCTCGGCGGTCAGTGCGAAGCAGGTTCTTGCAAACGCGCGGCACAAGTCGCTGGAATACACGCTGATATTACCCGGCTGGCCCGATGTGCAGCTGGGAAGAAACGCGGAGATCAGCGACAGATTGCTTGGCCGGGCAGCAGGACTCAGAGTGTGGAGCGTGGAGTATGAGCTGGACATCGGCGGGATGCTCTGCACTGTCACGCTGCGGCGGGCCGCAGAGTAAAGGAGGAAACAGGATGTGGATTTCGGAGAAAATGGCTGCTTCACGCGCTGTGGAAAGCGCGGTGGCATCCGGTGAGGTGACGGGCGGGCAGGACGCCCGTATCGCCGCGCAGGGAGAAACCGAATACCGCCGTCTTGCGCTCGCGGCTCCCTGGGGAATCGCGTATCTGCCGCCGGCAGGGGCAAGGGCGGTGATCCTTGGCGGAGCGGAAAACCCGGTTTGCGCCGGTACCATTGTAGAGGCCGGAGGGCTTGAGCCCGGCGAGCTTCTGCTCTTTTCTGCCGGTGGGGCGCGAATCTGCCTGAAAAATTCCGGCGAGGTGGTCATCAACGGCCAGACCTTTTCCGCTGCGGGGGGATCGTAATGGACATCAGGCTTGGTCAGGGCGATTTTGCGGTTGGGATGAACGGCCTGCCGGGTTCCGTCAGCGGCAGAGAAGAGCTGCTGCAGCGGGCTTTGATCCGTCTTACGGTGCCGCGCGGCAGCTTTTCGTATGACCCGGGGCTCGGCAGCAGGCTGCACACGCTGGTGATGTCCGGCGCGGATTTGAGCGCGAGGGCGCGCGAGCTTGTGGAGGAAGCACTGGCGGCGCTGCCGGGGGTTTCGGTGGAGCAGGTCGCCTGCACACCTCTCGGCGGGGGACGCGCGCGCCTTGCGGCGGAGCTTTCCACTTTCTTTGGCCCGGGCACCATTTCGCTGGAACTGACAGGACAGGAGGGGTAATCCAATGGAAAGTTACGGCTCTGTTTTGGAGCGGATGCAGCAAACCTTTCAGGAACTGGCGGGTTTTTCCGCGGATGATGCGTCTGATTTGGGAATCCGGCTTAAAGTGCTGGCGGGCGAAGTCTATTCCCTGCTGAACGGAGTAGAATGGCTGAAAAATCAGATGTTCCCGCAGACGGCGCAGGGGGAATACCTGATGATGCACGCCGCACAGCGCGGACTTTCGCGCAAAAGCGCGACGCCTTCCTCCGGAATGCTGGTATTCGGGCGCTCCGGCACCCTGCCGTATGATGTGCTGATCCCGAAAGGCACGGTCTGCGCCGTTTCGGGCGAGGCCGGCCCGCGCTTTGAAACAACGCAGGATATCACGCTCCCAGCCGGTGCGCAGACGGCGCAGGGGCCGGCGGTATCGCAGCAGGGGGGCAAAGAATCCAACGCAGCGGCGGGAACTGTGACGCTTTTGCTTACGCCCCCCGCGGGCGTGGAGACTGTGGCAAATCCGCAGGCCTTTACCGGCGGCGCCGATGAGGAAACCGACGAGGAGCTGCGCAAGCGCCTGCTGAAAAGCTATGAGGTGCTGCCAAACGGCACCAACGCGGAATTTTACCGCAGTTATGTGGTGCAGTACGATGGGATTCAGTCCGCAAGCGTTCTGCCCAGAGCAGACGGCAGCGGAACCGTCGCCATCTACGCCGCGGGCCGGGGCGCAGCCCCGCCGCAGGCTTTGCTGACGAAAATACAATCAGAGCTGAACAGCCTGCGCGAGGTAAACGTAGAGGTAACGGTGCACCCGCCGGAGCTGGTGGGGTTCCCAATTTCCGTGTACATCGATCCCGCGCCGGGGTGCACCCTTGCGGCGGCCACCAGCCAAACCCTCGAGGTGATCCAGTCGTATTTCGATCAGCTTTCCGTCGGGGAATCCGTCATTCTGGCGCAGCTCGGCAGGCGATTGATCGACACCGGGCTGGTTCGCAATTATCATTTTGACGAGACCTTGACCAAGGATAAAAAGATGGAGATTTCGCAGCTGGCGGTGCCCGACCCGGTGTATGTGCAGCAGATGGGGAGCGTGGTATAGCATGAGGGCGATGGATTCCATGCGGGAAAAGCTCTTGCCGCTCCGGTTGTACCGAATGGACGGCGAAAGCCGGGTGGAGGCGGAGCTTTCCGCCGCGGCCGAAGGGCTTGATCTGGTCTATCAGGCGCTCGAAAGCCTGACGCAGGAAGCGTTTGTCGAAACGGCCGAGGGATTGGGTCTTGCGATGCGGGAGCTTGCTTTTGGTTCAGAGCGCACCGATCTGCCGCTGGAGCTGCGGCGAGAAATGCTTTTGTACCGCGGCGCGGTGACGGTGAACGACAATACCAAAGAGAGCGTGGAGCGCGCGCTGTTTTCCATAGGACTGCGCGCAGAGCTTTGGGAGGCTCCTCGTGAACAGAAGCTGTATGTCATTTGCTATGAAGTGCTGGATCAGCAGGTAACGCGGTACCGTTTAAAGCAGTCTGCGCTGCGCTTTCTGCCCGCCCATCTGGAAATCATTTTTGATTTCGGAAAAGTGACTTGGGCCTATCTGCAGGAAACGGAAAAAACATTTCAGCAGCTCGAGGAGCCCGGATACACCTGGGAGCAGATTCGAGAGCTGGAATGATGGAAACAACTGGGAGGGAATCAGAATGCCGTCCACGAATAAAACGTCCCAGCTGGGGCTAAATAGCTGGGTAGACACCGATAAGCCCCGGCGAGAGGATTTTGTACAGGATAATACGATTCTGGATACGGTGATCAGCGGGCACCTGGCAGATATGGTGCTGCATCTGACCGAGGCCGACCGGCTGAAACTCAGCGACGGTCTAGTAGCGGGCAGCCGTGCGGGGACAGGGACTGAAGAGGCTTCGATTACGCTCGATTTTGAACCGAAGCTTGTATTTGTGTTTTCAAAAGAAAAACCGCTGGCCGATTACAGCGCTTCCGGCAGCTATATAGTGGTAAACAGCGGGATCGCCACACCGTGGGGCAATACCCAGGGTGTGGCTGTCAGCGGGAACAGGGTGACCTTTCAGCAGAGCAAAACCACTCCCGAGGCGGGCGGTGTGATGCTGAATCTGAACAAGCTTTACGGGCAGTACGTTTACCTGGCTCTGCGGTAACGGTGATTGACGAACCGGCGTTTTTATACTATGATAAGGTACAAATCATTCCCGGAATGGGATCATTTTCCGGGCTGCGGATAGGAGCTTACCATGGAATTGTTTGAAAATGAAGTTCGCCCCGAGCGTGCGCTTTTGGTGGCGGTAGATACAGGAGAATACGACGTAGAGGCCTCAATGGCGGAGCTGTACGAGCTCACACGGAGCGCGGGCGCGGAACCGTTTGGCTCGATGGTGCAGAAGCGCCCTTCGCCTGACTCCGCAACATGTGTTGGCTCTGGCATGGCCGAGGATATTGCCGATTACTGCACACGCTACGAAATTGATTTGCTCATTTTTGACTGCGAGCTTTCGCCTACCCAGATCCGCAATCTGGATGAGCTGACAAAGGTGCGCGTGATCGACCGCACGATGCTGATCCTCGATATTTTTGCCGCCCGGGCAAAATCAAAAGAGGGCAAGCTCCAGGTTGAGCTTGCCCAGCTTCGCTATCTGCTGCCGCGCCTGAGCGGCAAGGGCATCGCGATGTCGCGTCTTGGCGGTGGAATCGGTACGCGCGGCCCCGGCGAAACGAAGCTTGAGACCGATCGCCGGCACATCCGCCGCAGGATCGAGGGCCTGAAAGAGCAGCTGGAAGAGGTGGAAAAACACCGCGAGCAGATCAACCGCCGCCGCCAGAAGGACGGAGTGATCACCGTTGCGCTCGTCGGCTACACGAACGCCGGGAAAAGCACGCTGATGAACTACCTGACACAGGCGGGCGTTCTGGCGAAAGATCAGCTGTTCGCAACGCTCGACCCCACGGCCCGGGCTTTAAAGCTGCCCAGCGGCGTTACCGTGATGTTGATCGATACGGTCGGCTTTGTACGCAGGCTGCCGCACCATCTGGTCAATGCGTTTCGCTCTACGCTTGAGCAGGCCGCCCTGGCGGATTTGATTCTGAACGTGTGTGATGCATCCAGTCCCGAAGCGCAGACTCACCTGGAAGTGACGCGCGCCCTATTGGCGGAGCTGGGCTGGAAAGACCGCCCGGTCATTCCGGTGCTCAACAAGTGCGACCTGGTTCCGGAGCTCGGCGCCGTACCCATGATCGGCAACGCCGTGCGCATCAGCGCAGTTACGGGGGCGGGCATCGACGAGCTGCTCGAAACGATCGAGCGCAATCTGCCGGTTCGTACCGTACAGGTAGAGGCGCTTCTCCCTTTTGCAGAAAGCGGCCTGGCTGCCCGCGTGCGCAAGGACGGTGCATTGCAGGAGGAAGAATTCACAGAGCATGGTCTGAGAATTGTTGCGCGGGTGGGGCCGGAGCTTCTGGAACAGCTTTCGCGCTATCTGGTCGATTCCGACAAGCCGGAGGACTGATTTATAGTATTGAGGATGAAAGCCCGGGGAACAATTTGTTCCCCGGGCTTTTTGACGTTTCAGGCCGTTTGAAAAGCTGCACAGCCGAAACTTGGTTTTATTATTTTACTTACTGCGTCGGTCTCTGCAAAGCCCAGTTACATACAATGGAAATCCTCCTGCCTTTGCTGCGTTCGTCGTCTTATTTTTTATGATTTTTGTGGGCCGGCCTGTTTTTCGGCGGGCGTGTCTGATTGACAAGAGAAGCGGCGTTTCGCGCGATTTCGCACGTCTGATACTTGTATTTTAAAAGTCCGCGTGATAAGATAAAAGTCAAAGTTAGTTAATACTAACAATGGCTTGTTGGGGGAATACTATGCCTTTGCTTTTAGCCGAAACAGGGACTTCATACACCATTGTGCGCATCTGCGGCAGTGAGAAAATAAAGCATTATCTGGAATCCCTTGGGTTTATTGCGGGCACGGCGATTGTGGTTGTGTCTAAGTTCAATGACTATTTTCTTGTGAATGTAAAGGGCTCGCGAATCGGAATCGGCAGGGAGATGGCCAAAAGAGTGATTATCAGATAGGAGACCCAATGAAAAACAGGTATAATGTTTTTTTGCTCTATTTGTGTGCGGTGATCATTGTTTTGATCGGCGCCGTGCAGGTTTACAATCTGACAGGGTATTCCGGTGTCAGAGGATTGTCTCTTGGCTCCGCTGTGTATTTCCGCGCGCGGGCCAGCCAGAGCATTACGCTGATTCTCGCTGTGGTTGCGATCACGATACTCCTCTCCGGCGAAGAGATCAACCGCGGTGTCAAGCGGAAGGCCTACATCGACAGCACGGGCATCATGAACAAGAATGCCTGCATGGAGCGAATGAACCTGCTGGACAACAAGGACAGCACGCTGAACATCGGCTTTGTCATGTTCGATCTCAACAATCTGAAGCAGGTGAACGATGATTGGGGACACGAGGAGGGGGACAAGCTGATTCAGAATTTTGTCCTTCTGCTGCGTCAGGCTTCCAATAAAGAGTATTTTCTTGCGCGATTCGGCGGGGATGAATTTGTCGCGATCATTGAAAACTGCACCGAAGCGATGATGAAGTCTTATCTGAAACGGATCGAAGAGCTGACCGGCCATTTTAACCGGGCGCAGGGGATACCGATCAGCTACGCGTGCGGGTTTGCGATCAGCACCAAAGAGCATTATTACCTGATGGACGATCTGCTCAAGGAAGCGGATAAAAAGATGTACGAAAATAAAAAGAAGATGAAGTCCGTTGATTTGGCCCCAGCCTGGCCCGGCAGAGCGCCAAGGGCCAGGCGGGCCGGAGCGGCGACAGGGGAAAAAGCGCCGGTACACTATGATTACGACGAGTTTGTATCTGCCCTTGAAAATGTGCTGCAAACCTGCGGGGAAGAGGTACATCTGGCGATTGTGTATTCAGACATCTGTCATTTCGGGTATTTCAACGATGTATACGGCCATCAGGAGGGCAACCGGATTTTAAATCAGTTTGCCCAGCAGCTTGCCAGGCAGTCCTGCTTCCTGTTTGCCTGCCGCATGTATTCCGACCATTTTGCATGTCTGGTCGATACCTCCCACAAAACAGAGGGCCAAAGTGTTGAGCTGGTGCAAAGCTGGAGCACGCGTTTTTCTGATTCCATGAGTGAAACCTATAAGGGAAGCCGCCTGATCGTGCGAAGCGGCATCTATTTCATCTCAGATTCCGGCGAACCCGTTGACGGGATGCTCAACAGGGTCATCTATGCGCATAAATTTGCCAAAAGCTCTTTTCACAGTGTATTTGTGTACTGCGAGGAACTCAGCCAGAGAGAAAAAAGACGTTCAGAGATTCTCTGTTTGTTCCGCAGTGCGCTGGAACAAGACGAATTTAAAATTTATGTTCAGCCTCAAGTGCTGTGCCGTGAAAGAAGAATTTGCGGCGCCGAGGCGCTTGTGCGCTGGCAGCGGCCAAATGGCTTGTTCTTTTACCCGGATGAGTTTATCCCCGTGCTGGAGCAGACCGGTGATGTGATCGATCTGGACTTTTACGTGTACGAAAAGGTGTTCGCTTACCTGCATCAAAAGGAGGCCGCGGGGGAGAAACACGTTCCTGTATCGGTGAATGTTTCCCGGATTCATCTTCTGGACGTAGACAGTTTTATCCGTCGGCTCCAGAAGCTTCGCGAAAAATGGCCCGTTTCCACCTCGCTGCTCCTGTTTGAGCTGACGGAAACAGCTTATATCCAAGAGATCGACAATGCGCGCCTGTTTATTTGCGAGCTGCATAAGCTGGGCTACCGGGTTTCTATGGACGACTTCGGCAGCGGGTATTCTTCTTTAAAAGCGCTTCAGAGCATGCCCTTTGATGAGATTAAATTTGACCGGGCCTTTTTAAGGGACTGCAACGGGAAAAAAGAAACCTATATTCTTCTTCAGCTGATTCAGATGGTAAAGGGGTTCCATATCCCTATCGTCTGTGAAGGGGCCGAAACAGCCGAGCATGTAGAGCTGCTGGAACGATCAATGTGCGATATGATTCAGGGGTATTATTTTTATAAGCCGTTCCCCATAGAAGAACTGAAAATCCGGGATTCGGGGTTCCCGAGGCTCCGGCAGTCTGATTTACCGCTTTCTTCCTGATGGATTCCTAAGAAAACTAAGCTTATTAAAACAGCCTGCCTTCTCAAAGTCTGAGGAAGCAGGCTGTTCTGGGTTTTTGAAAGGATTGTGAGAAATAAGTGCAGGAATTCTGTCCGCTGGGCCTGCTGCAAAAATGCGGGCTTTTGGCAGCGGCTCGCGTCCTTTTGGGGGAAAACAGCGGCAGGGCAGCAGGGCGGAGTGCCTTTTTTATTCGGAAACTGTTGATTCTGTGGTGCTTTCCTCCTGAACCGTTACGCCGGAGATCAGCCACCGGTTATCCTGCTTTGTCACTTGCAGCGTCACCGGATTTTTTGCAAAGACTCCGGTGTTTATAACCTCGACGATCTTCCCGGACACGGTGTATTCTCCCTTGCCGGAGGGCGTGATTTCCGTGATCTCGATCCGGTCAGGCCAAGGGCTGGAGACTCTGCGTCCGGGCGCGCTCTGTGGGTCGGCCTTCCACGCAGCCAAAAGTTCCGGTGTGACATATTGGGCATACTGTTCCTCTATGCTTTTCGCCGCGATTTCCGTAGGAGCTGTAAGCGAAACCATCTTCAGCGCTCCGCCGAAACCTTCCACAAGAGATACGACCTCCTGTTTGTCGGACTCAGAAGCGGAGGAATCCGAGGGCTTTTGATTTGCGGCCAATGCCGCGCCGGCAGTGATGACGGCAACCAATACAACGCACAGGATCATAAGACCTGCTTTCTTCTTTTTTGAGTCCATGATTGCGGAAATACGATTTTTCATACTTTGTTTCCCTCCGTAGAAACCAGTTGAGAATGCGGTTGTAAGCTTCGCGTTATTCCGGACAACATCCAGAATCATTTCGCCGTACTGCCTGCGCTGCTGGGAATCCGCGCCGTCTAGCACCAGTGCGTCGCAGGAAATTTCACATTGCGCCGCCGTCGACCTAGCCATCAGGTAGATGACGGGATTGAACCAATGAAGGATCGATGCTGCCAACACCAGCGTCTTATACCAAAGGTCGTGCCGTTTGAAATGCACCAGCTCATGCTTGAGAATGAGAGATAGTTTCTCCTCTGGAATTCCGACAGGCGGCAGTAAAATGGCGGGACAGAAAAGTCCGACAAGTACCGGGCTTGTGATACTTTGGCATACGCTGAGGCGGATCGGCGCCTTTATTTTCAGCTCCGATTTTAAGCCATCTAAAATCCCCAGGGATTCCAGATCGGTTACAGGCTCACTCCACCGGCGCACCATGCTCATAAAGCGGATATGTCGCAGAGTATGATATAACAGGATGCCCGCAGCGCCTGCAGCCCAAATTGCCGCGGGCGCCCACCAGAAAGGCACGGCGGTCAAAGCGTTCACAGCTTCTCCGGCCGCCGTCACGGC
>NZ_CBYL010000074.1 GCF_000577335.1 Faecalispora jeddahensis
AAGCAAACGTAAAAGCGACGATCCCCAGCGCATGGTTGGCGTGAAAAATAATCAGCGCCGCGCCAAAGGAAGACATCGTGTGACCGGACGGAAATGAATAATCCGTAGGCCGGTTCACCAGCAGCTTTTGGTCCGGGTATGTATGGCAGGGTCTTGGCCGTGCCACCAGGGGCTTGAGCACAAAGTTCGTCAGCACGCCGCAGGCGGCCAGAACAAAGAACATGACGACCCCGGCTTCCCGGTAATGCGGCATCAGGAAAAACACAACCATCACGGTTGCCCACACCGCACCTACATTTCCCACCAGAGAAATGTACGGCATCACTGCGTCAAACAGGCTGCAGCGAAAATTCCGCTGAATCATGCGCAGCATCTTTATATCGATTGTCTGTATCCGATCAAACATCAAATAATTCCTTTCCGATCCCCTCGAACAAAGCCGCCTCAAATACGGCCCGGGGATTTCATATCCATTAAAATACCATTCATTCCCAAATTCAGGTCATTCAATGATTCACCGCGCTGCGATGGTCTTATGTAGTATGATACCATACATTTACGAGCGGATACTTATATCCATGACCGACCGTAAAATTCCTCGACTGATGGTTCAACACGCTCTTCACCCCGGGGCTTTGCTTCAGCATGCGGAATGAAGTCATTATACCACAAACGCACCGCGCTGTTGTAATATATTTACAAATCAGCGGTATAATAGGCTACTTATAGTTATTATACCCTATCTGAAAATATCTCACAAGGGATAAAAGCTGCGAAAAAGTGAAAAGTTTTCGCGAAAAAGCCGTTAAAAAAGCACAGTTGAGATTGAAAAGCGGCTCTGATTCCATCAAAGCCGCCTTCGGAATTTTCACTTTATTTTGCTATACCGGTTATAGAAAATGCTCGATCATATACAGTGTTTTTGAGGATTCCACGTAATAAAGGTACATTCTGGTGCTACCTTTATTCTTTGCTTTCATTCCCAGTGTTGCGCCGTCAAAGTCAGGAAGGTATTTCTGCTCTACCGTGATTCCACTGGACAGTATTTTTAATACATCTTCCCTTTCTTCCTCCGGCACAGCTGAAATTGGCTTCATTGATTCGGGAAATGCGGGAGTCTTATCATACTGAAACACATGGTACCGCTCGCCGTCCCCATGAATATTGGCTTCACTTTGAGTTTCATACAGCTGTTTTGCATTTGTGGGCATCGAAACATTCCAATTCTGTTGAAAGACAAAAAAGTAATCCCTGCCGTTTTTCAGCTGAATTCCAGCCCATACTGAACCGAGCAAAATTACAGCCAGAACGGCGACAATTACCCGAAATTTCTTTTTTTTCACAGCTGTACCTCCTATTGATTTTTACGATACCAAGCATAATTCCTACAGTTCCTCTTTAAAAAAAGCGACCGTTTTCTTCCAGGAATGTTCGCTTTCTTTCATAACGCCATACCAGGAGGCTTTGGGGGATCTGGAATTTGGCTGAAACGCAACCGTCATCATATGCCCGCTGTTCGGATAAATGTATTTATGATACGGTAACACAAACCCCGATAGCCGCAGTCTTTCTGAAATGGACACCGCAGAGGAAAACGCGGGCCATATTTCATCGCTATAGGCGGCCAACACAAGCACGCTCCCGTTGATCTGTTCCACTGGAATCACACTTTCTTCCGAGTGGTATTCCAATTTTCGATTCATAAGCTTCTCCTTCAGATAATTCGTCATACTGAATTGCGTATAGGGAACCTCCTTTGCATGCTCTGTCCAGGAAGAGGATTTCGAGGGCTTCCATTTTTTTATTCCCTCCATCACCCAGGCCGAGGGGGAATTTGCCACCACACATTTCAAATCGGGAAAACGGCTGGCCGAAAGCAACGCGAACTCCGCACCTTTCGATCTCCCGTAAATTCCGATTCTGTCTGGGTTTACTTCCTTTCTTTTTTTCAGGATGGAGATGGCCTCCTCTACAATTTCGAGTGGAATTCTTTCCAGAAACTCGGAAACACCCTGCATTCCAAAATAACAGACAGCCAGTGTTACAAAACCATACCCCGACAACAATTGCGCAATATTCTGGGCCTTTTCAATTCTTCCCTCACTGCCGCTTACTACGATAATCGCAGGGGCGTTGACACATCCCTCCCCGAAAAACAGCCGCCCCTGAAGCCCTAGCCCGTAAACAACCTCCCCTTTAACCGTGGGCGGCTGATAATATCTTTTGAATTCCGTCTCCGCCAAACATCGGGTTTGCTCGAACGCCTGCAGGCAAACCCGGTAACTTTCAAAATAAGGCACCTCCTCAAAACAATCCACAAGGGCCTTCTTGCGCGGATGGACGGGCTTGAGCCGAAAGAAAAGTCCCATCGGGCACACACCCGTATAGCTGCCAAAAAGAGCCGGGTCCTTTTCCAAAGAAATACTGCCGTTCCCATCCGACAAAAAGGTTGCCTGCGCGCTCCATTCGACATTATGATCTAACTCCATGGAGGCATTCACGCAATAATAATCACTTACCGTCGCCTTTATGCAGATTTGCGTATTGGCCGGTAAATGAGTTATGCTGATTCGCATTTCACAATCCGCTTGCAGATTGTCGCTTTTTATCTTAAATTCGGACATGCTTTCTTCTTTCGTAACGGTCATCTCCTGTCAAAGTCTGTTGGGCCCGCTTCATTGCTCCACGGCAGGGTTTCCCATACCTGCTGAACCTCTTGCATCAGCTGCGGCAGCAGAGAAAGCATCTCTTCCGGATACCGCTGCAGCACCTTGTTGAGCCTCTGATTGAGATACTCGTGCTGTTCCCGATGTTTTTGGCATACCGCTTTTCCCCTAGAGGTAAGAGACAACGATACTTCATTTTCGGTTTCCTCTGAAGGGGTTTTCAGAACAAGGCCCTTCTGAACCAATTTGGATACCATTTGAGACACCGCGCTTCGGCTAATTCCTTGCTTTTGCGAAAGACTGATTCCATTCATTCCCTCCGAGCTACCAATCTCTGCGATGGTGTGAATTTCCGCAACAGTACACTTCTCTTCCTCAAGCATGTAATGCTGATTTTTTTCAAGCCTTTTATAGCTCTTGACAAAATCAAACAGTGCGGTGCTTATCTGTGCAATCGTTCCATCGTCCACACTCAGGCCTCCCTCTGTTTAGTTGCTTAACATTATAACTCCATTATGCAGAAATAACAACTGAAATGCACCAAAAAAGCGAATCTGCCCCCTCATTTTCTTCGCGTCGCTTTTATCTAAAAAAAGGCCGCCTCACTGGGCGGCCTTTTCCTCATTAACTTTGTGAAAAATAAAAGCGTTTCTTACTGGCGCGGCTTATTGTTATTGGGGCGGAAACCGTTGCTGCCGCGGCGGTCGTCACGGCGATCGTCTCTGCGGGGAGCAGGACGGCGGGGAGCGTCGGAAATCTCGTTCTCCGGCACAAGGCCCTCTACCTCGATCAGCGCGTCACGGCGGGAGAGGTTCAGGCGGCCCTTATCGTCGATCTCGAGCACCTTGACCATCACTTCGTCGCCGACATTGACTACATCGGTCACCTTCTCGGTGCGCTTGACGTCAAGGCGGGAAATGTGAACCAAACCCTCCTTGCCGGGGGCGATCTCGACAAACGCGCCGAAGTCCATCAGGCGGGTTACCTTGCCGTTGTAGATGGCGCCGGGCTCCGGATCGTTTACGATCGTATCGATGATCGTCATTGCGCGGCGGCAATTGTCGATGTCGATGCCGGAAACGAATACGTGGCCGTCATCCTCAATGTCGATCTTCACGCCGCACTCAGCGGAAATCTTCTGAATCACCTTTCCGCCGGAACCGATGACCTCGCGGATCTTCTCTGTGGGGATCACGGTAGACAGCATCTTGGGCGCGTATTTCGAAAGCTCCGCACGCGGCGCGGGAATCTGCGGGAGCATGATGTCGTCGAGGATATAATCGCGGGCCTTGTGTGTCTTTTCCAAAGCCTCTTTAACCATTTCGGGGGTCAGGCCATCGATTTTCAGGTCCATCTGAATGGCGGTGATGCCCTCATGGGTACCGGCCACCTTAAAGTCCATATCGCCGAAGAAATCTTCCAGACCCTGAATGTCCACCATGGTCATCCAGCGATCGCCCTCGGTGATCAGGCCGCAGGAAATACCGGCTACCGGCGCCTTGATCGGCACACCGGCATCCATCAGAGCCAAGGTGCTGCCGCACACGGAACCCTGAGAGGTGGAGCCGTTGGAAGACAGAACCTCAGAAACCAGACGCAGTGCATAGGGGAATTCCTCCACGGGGGGAATCACCGGCAGCAGAGCGCGCTCAGCCAGAGCGCCGTGGCCGATTTCGCGGCGGCCGGGGCCGCGGCTGGGCTTTGTTTCGCCAACAGAGTAGGACGGGAAGTTGTAGTGGTGCATATAGCGCTTGTACTCTTCGTCGTCAATGCCGTCGAGCAGCTGGCGGTCTGTGACCGGGCCGAGGGTGACGATGGTGAGCACCTGGGTCTGGCCGCGGGTGAACATACCGGAGCCGTGTACGCGGGGCAGCAGGCCAACCTCCGCCGCGAGCGGGCGGATCTCATCCATGCCGCGTCCGTCTACGCGCTTGCGCTCATCGAGCAGCCAGCGGCGCACCACGTATTTTTGGGTCTTATACAGGCATTCGTCGATCTTTGCCGCGCTATCGGGGTAAAGCTCGTCGAACTTCTCATGCACTTTTTCGTAAACCGGCTTCAAACGGGCGTCGCGCACCGTTTTGTCGTCGGTGTCGAGCGCCAGGCGGATATCCTCGATCGCGAATTCCTTGATCGCGGCGAGCATCTCCTCGTCGGGCTCGTTGCTCGGGTAGCTGAACTTCTCTTTGCCGATTTCTTCCTTCATCTTCTTGATCAGCTCGATGATCGGCTGGTTGGCAGCGTGGCCCGCCATGATGCCGTTGTACATCACATCGTCGCTCACCTCATTCGCACCAGCCTCGATCATTGCGATGCGGGAATCGGTGGAGGCCACGGTAACGGCCATCTGAGACTTCTCTTTCTGCTCGGCGGTGGGGTTGATGACGATCTCACCATCCACATAGCCGACAGAAACAGCAGAGATCGGCCCTCTCCACGGGATGTCCGAAATGCTGATCGCAATAGAGGTACCCACCATGGCGGCGATTTCGGGGGAGCAGTCGGGGTCTACGGACATAACAGTGCAGACGACGGAAACGTCGTTGCGCATGTCCTTCGGGAACAGCGGGCGAATGGGGCGGTCGATTACGCGGGAAGCCAAAACCGCTTTTTCGGAGGGGCGGCCTTCACGCTTTAAGAACGAGCCGGGGATTTTGCCGACTGCGTACAGCTTTTCCTCAAAGTCAACGGAAAGCGGGAAAAAGTCGATGCCGTCGCGGGGCTTGGCCGAGGCCGTTACTGCCACGTGAACGGCGGTTTCGCCGTAGCGCACAAGGCATTCGCCATTGGCCAGCTGAGCCATTTTACCGGTTTCGATCACCAGCGGGCGGCCGGCGAAGTCAGTTTCATATACCTTGAAATTTTCGAACATCAAAAAATCCTCCTTGTAACTTCTTTTTTCAGAATGCCCGGGAGGGAAACAGGCTTAGCAATTAAACCAATTCCTATGCATACCGCCTAGAAACTCGTTTCACTGCTAAAACCCAGTTCCTCCCGTAAGCAAAATAATTTCGCACAGATGCCTAAAAGGCAGACGGCTAAAAAAGCCGTCTGCCCGAAACAGCGTGCTATTACTTACGGATGCCCAGTTTCTCGATAATGGCGCGATAACGCACAATATCCGTTTTGGTCAGGTATTTCAGCATACTTCTTCTCTGTCCGACCATTTTCAACAGGCCGCGGCGAGAATGATGGTCTTTCTTGTGGATCTTGAGGTGATCGGTCAAATCGTTGATTCTCTTCGTCAGGATCGCGATCTGAACTTCGGCAGAGCCGGTATCTCCCTCGTGCAGAGCATACTGCTCAATAATCTGCTGCTTTTCTTCTTTTAACATGGTTTTTCCACCCTTTCCGTGCGGGTTACGCACATTGTACCCTCAATCCCAGCAAAAGGCCGGTGAATTCCCCATAGGGGCTTATTCCTTATTCCGGGAAAGGGGCTATCAACTAACTGATTGATTATACCATAGCTTCCTGGGTTTGTAAATAGGGGCTTACCAGGCTGCGGGCCGTCTCAGCGTCGCGCAGAATCGCCTGCCGCAGCTGATCGAGATCGTCGAATTTCTGCTCGGGCCGCAGGAAGCAAACCAGCTCCACCGGCACGCGGCGGCCATACAGGTCGCCCGAAAAGCCGTCGATCATCGTTTCGGCCAACACCCCGTCGGAACCGACGGTAGGCCGTATTCCAATATTTGTCACTCCGGCATACCGTTTGCCGCCTATGGTTACGACCGAGGCGTACACGCCGAACCGGGGACACAAAAAACCCGGCGGGAACGGCTGATTAATGGTGGGCGCGCCCAGCTTGCGCCCCAGCTGACGTCCATGCGCCACCGGGAAATCCACCGAGTAAAACCGGCCCAGAAGACGGGCAGCCTCCGTGGTATCGCCTGCCTGCAGCGCCTCGCGGATGCGCGTGGAGCTCACCGGTCTGCCATCGAGAGTAAGCGCCGGTACGACCGCCACCTCAATGCCGAACTCCGCGCACAGCTCTTTGAGCTCCGCGCTGCCGGCCTTGCCGCCGCGGCCAAAATGAAAATTAAAGCCGCAGCTCACCTCTTTGGCGTGCATGACACCATGCAGAATGTTTTCCACAAATTCCCGCGGTGACAATGTGCGCACCTCTTCAAAACGGGGCATGTACACTCGGCGTACACCCAGACGCTCGAATATCCGCAGCTTGCTCTCGCTGGCGGTCAGGCGCAAATCGCCGTCGCCCTTGAACATCTCCTGCGGGCTGGCGTCGAAGGTAAACACCGTAGGGACCAGCTTACGGGCCGTAAAGGTCACGCAAGAAATCACTCTCTGATGCCCCAGGTGGACTCCGTCAAAAACACCCATGGCCACCGCACTCTCCGACGGCGCAATCTGTTTTAAATCATGGAACACCTGTAATCTCAAACCAAAACCTCCCGATCCGCGCTGTTGCCCTCGCCCATACCTCTGAAAACCGGCGGCATGTCAGGCCTTTCGCTCTGCGCCGCTGTCGCAAAACAGGCGCAGCACGGCCAGCTCCTGCGTTTCGGCGTCCACCCGGCCAAGGCCCAAAAACGCCCCTTCGGGCGAACAAACCCGCATCCGCGCTCCCGGCGCGGGGCAATCACCCAGCCGCAGGCGCTCCAGCGCCAGCGCGCCGCCATTTTGAAACCGCACGCTCTGCGCTTCTGTCACCGAAACCCGCGGCAGGTGGAGAAACAGGCTCTCCACCGGCAGAACCCGGCTTTCGAGCTGATTTTGCTCCGCAAGCGTGCGGGCTTCGCCGATCGAAAGCGCCTGCTCCAGCGAAAAGCCGCAGGCCCGGGTGCGGCGCAGCGCCGTCATCAAGCCGAGGCTGCCCACGGCCTGTCCCAAATCGGCGCACAGCGCGCGGATATACGTTCCCTTCGAGCATTCGACCAGCAGGCTTCCCCGCCGCTCGGGCTCGCTGTATTCCAACAGCTCCAGCCGGTAAATCGTCACCGGACGGGGCTCGCGTTCTATCTCAATTCCCTGACGCGCCAGCTCGTACAAACGCCGGCCGTCTTTTCGCACCGCCGAATACATCGGCGGCGTTTGCAGAATGTCGCCCTGAAAGGTGGGCAGCGCCGCTGCCAGCTGCTCGCGGCTTACCGGCGCATCGCTCCGCCGCAGCACCGTGCCGGTGTTATCCTGCGTGTCGGTATCCAGCCCGAGCTGGAACTCCGCGCGGTACACCTTGTCGGAATCCTCCAGCAGAGAGGCGGCGCGGGTCGCCTTGCCCAGCAGCAGCGGGAGAACTCCCGTCGCCATCGGGTCCAACGTACCGGTATGCCCAATTTTTCTCTCCCGGCTCAGGCGGCGAACGACCGCCACCACGTCGAACGAGGTAAAATCGCAGGGCTTATCTATTACCAGGACTCCGTTCATCGGGGTCACCTCACATTGCTTCCAGAACCTTGCCGATCGCGGCCAAAAGCCTTTCTCGGGCGGGCTCAAAGTCTTCCTCAAGGGTACAGCCGGCCGCCGCCGCATGGCCGCCGCCGCCGAACTCCGCGCAGATTTTCGCCGCGTTCACCTGCGGCTGTGTGCGCAAAGAGACCTTGTAGCCGCCGATTTTACGCTCGCGCATCGTCACACCCACGAGAACGCCCTCAATCTGGCGGGGGATGGCCGAAAGGCCGTCGAGGTCGCCCTCGTCCGCACCGGAAGCCTCGATCATCGCGCGACTGATGCACATGACGGCGCAGCGCGCGTCAAAGTAAAACGCGATCGAATCCAGAACGCTGCGCTCCATTTCCAACCGGGCGCGCGTTTTGGTCTCGAACATCCGGCGGTTGATGTCCCCGGCGTCGATGCCCGTGCGGATCACTTTGGCGGCAATCTCGTGGGTGCGCGCCGTGGTGTTGGAATAGCGGAAGCACCCGGTATCCGTCGTGATGCCCGTGTAGACCGCCTGCGCGATCACTTGATCCGGTTCAATGCCCAGGCGGCAGATCACCTCATAGATGATCTCGCAGGCCGCGGCGGCAGTGCTGTCCACATACGAGTTTTCCGCAAAATCCTGGTGGGAGCCGTGGTGGTCGATGCACAGGTCGATCTTGCCCGCGTGCTTCGCCGCGAGCACCGGCCCGAGCAGCTTGCTGTCCGCCACATCGACGCTGACAACGAATTGGGCAGGGAACTCCTGGCGCTCAATCCCGTCGAACAAAAAGCTGTATTTCTCCGAAACGGGGTCGGCGCAGGTGCAGCGGGCCCGCTTGCCCATGCGCTGCAGCGCGCGGCAGAGCGCCGCAGCGCAGCCCAGCGTGTCGCCGTCGGGAAAATGGTGGCTTAAAATCTCAATGTCCTGCGCACCGCGCAGCAGAGAAACCACCCGCTCCAGATCAATCATCGCGTTCCTCCCCGTTCTGCTCCTCCCCGTCCTTCCAGTCCGACAGCAGCCTTGAAATGTTGGCGCCGTACTCAATGGAATCCGTGGCGTGGAACAAAAGCACCGGCACGTGGCGCAGCTTGAGGCGAAGGCCCAGCTCGCGGCGGATGTACCC
>NZ_CBYL010000075.1 GCF_000577335.1 Faecalispora jeddahensis
GCCGGTGCTGTCGGTATTTCAGAGCTTTGTGTCCCGTGTGCGGCTGGTTGACCCCGATGTGACGGCGGCGCTCCATGATGTGAAAATGAGAATTGACAACACGGTGTTTCAGGAATGGTGCGACGCCCTCATTGCCTGTCAGCACGACCGCAGCCTGAAAACCACCCTGACGCCTATTGTCAGCAAGCTTAGTGATATGCGGGTGGTCAACGGTGAGCTGGAAACCATGGTGTTCGAACCGAGAAAGGAATTCATCACCATGGTGGTCCTTGTCATAGGCAACATTCCGCTCCTGTATTTTTTGAATCAGGACTGGTACCACACCCTGATGCATACCCCGCTGGGGCAGGTAATCCTGACCATCTGCGCTGCCGTGATTTTCATTTCCACGGCGTTTGTGATCAAGCTCACCCAGCCCATCGAATATCGAAGATAAGGAGGAACCCATGACAATCTATCTGTTTTTATTTGGAGTCCTCCTGTCGGCGGGACTCTTTTTCATTGCCGCCGATCTGCTGCATCTGCCCACCCTTGCAACCCAAAAGGCGATGCTGTCAGCAGGAAAGCAGGCCAAGGCCAAGCCCAAAACCACCGATGCCCTGCTGCGGAACGCCGCCGTCCGGCTCTCCCGGTATATCCGCATGGATGCGTACAAGAGAAGCCGGATGACAAATGTGCTGTCGGCGGCGGGGCTTTCCGACTCACCGGAGCTGTTCACCGCAACGGCTATTGTGAAGGCGGCGGCTATCGGGCTGTGTATCATTCCCTGCCTGATGGTTCTGCCATTGCTGGCGCCCATTGTACTGTTTACCGCCGTGCTGGTCTATTTCAAGGAAATCCGCAAGGCGGACGAGGCGCTGGCAGCCAAGCGCGGAAAAATCGAACAGGAGCTGCCCCGTTTCGTTGAGACCGTCACTCAGGAGTTGAAAGCCAGCCGGGATGTGCTGTCCATGCTGGAGAATTTCAAGAAAAACGCAGGCGAGGACTTTGCGGCGGAGCTGGACATCCTCACGGCGGATATGCGTTCCTCCAGCTATGAGGCGGCGTTAACCCGCTTTGAGGCAAGGTTCAATTCGCCCATGCTCTCGGATATTACCAGAGGGCTGATCGGCGTACTGCGCGGGGACGACGGCGGGATGTATTTTCAGATGCTGGCCCACGATATGAAACAGCTGGAGCTTCAGCGGCTGAAAGCGCAGGCCATGAAGATCCCGCCGAAAATCCGGGTGTTCTCCTTTGCCATGCTCATGTGCTTTCTCATGACCTACATGGCGATTATTGTCTATGAAATCATCACATCCCTTTCCGGGATGTTCTAACAGGGAGGTGTAAACCAGATGACAGAACAGGAAATGATGACGCTTCTGCGGAAAAAGCTGGACAGAGGCATGGCGCAGTATCGAAAGGAATGGCAGCAGAAACCGGCCTCTGAGCTGGTAGAGCTGGCGAGTGAAATTGCCGCTGTGAAGTTTGTGTACGGAGAATTATCCGGCAGCAGCTATTCGGCTGACTATATGGAATACCTCCTGCGCTTCGAAAACCCGCTGGAGGTGGTAAAGGATCAGTGGATATCCGAGCAGACCGTGGATTTCAGCGAGGAACTCACCCATGCCCTTTGGACGCTGTGGGACAAGGGCGAATCGGAAGCAGAGTATACCCTCGACCCGGAATATGCGCCTGTTTCTGCGGAGGAAGTGAGAATCACGGTGCGGGAATTTATTGAAGCGCACCCGAACGCAGCGTTTGACATGATGACGCCCGGCGGTTATGTGTACCTGACGCCGGAAACTGCACAGCTTCTGCTCTCCGGCCAGAGTGTGAAAGGAAACCCCGGCAGCGCTGAATTTGCCAGAGATGTCCCCGCGGATGAACTGCTGGAGCAGGAGATTTGCACTGCTGATTTCAGCAAGGGCGCATGGCGTATCTTAAGTGACCACAACCCGGAACCCCGGCAGGAGCAGGGGCCCTTTGAGCGGGGGGTGACCATGTGCTGAGAAAAATCCTGAAAAACAAGCGCGGCGAGGGCTATATCGACGTGGCCGTGCTGGTGCTGTGCGCCATGCTGGTTATTGCCCTTGCCGTGAAGGTGTTCCCCGTCTACATCCAAAAGCAGCAGCTGGACACCTTCGCCACGGAGCTCATCCGGGAGGCCGAAATTGCCGGACAGGTGGGCAGCGAAACCAGCCGCCGTGAGCAGCTTCTGCGGGAAAAGACAGGGCTTTCTCCCAGCGTGGAATGGTCTGAAACCGGCAGAATCCAGCTCAATGAGGAAGTCACGGTAACGGTCACCTACCAAACCAACATCGGGCTGTTTGGCGGCTTCGGCTCGTTCCCGATTACGCTGAGAGCAGATGCGGCGGGAAAGAGCGAGGTTTACTGGAAATGACGGATAAAATCAAGCAAATTTTACGGAGAAAAGACGGTGCGGGCTTTCCTCTCATTATCGCAATTACCCTGTCGCTGGTCATGATCTTCACGGGCATTTCAGAATACTTCCGTCTGATGATTGTGGCGCAGGGTGTGCGGGATGCAGTGCAGGCCGCCGTCATCTCCACCGTGGTGGAGAATTACGATGATGTGTACCACGGTGTGCGGGAGGGCTATTCGGGCGCTTACCAGCCCTATGCCGGAGATTTCGAGGAAAGTCTCGATTACGGCGATATTTATGACCGGCTGGACAACATCCTTGGACTCTCTTATAGCAGCGGATACCATGAAAAGCGCACGCCGGACGGCAAGCTGGAGTTTAAGGTCTGGAATCTGGAGGTGGACATCCGAAACGCGCCTCTTGCATCGGGTGACCAAGCTTCCGCCCGTTTTGAAGCGGACAGCACCATTCTGCTGGAGGTTCCCGTATCCTTTGGCGGGAAGCTGCTGCCGCCCATGACCATCAAGGTCAAGACCAGCGCCGGATACACGCCTAAATTTTGACTGTTATCAAAAAGTTTTCTATAATAACAGTAGACTTCCGGAAACGTTCATGGTAGGGTGTGAAATAACAAGAGGCTTATCAAAATATGGTAAATAGGAGGATGCTCTTATGAAAAATATGAATCCCAAAATGAAGAAGTGGCTGGCTGTCGCCGGGGGACTTGCCCTCTGCGTGATACTGGTGGTGCTGATCGGGCAGCGGTTCCAGACACCCAATCCGGTGGATGCGCCCCTCCCGTCCCAAAGCTCCGAGGTGAGCGATGTGACGGTAGACCCGTCCGGGCCGGACAGCACAGAGAAAGAAAAAGAGGTCACCGTAACTCCGCCCGATACCACCCAGCCGGTGAGCACCGACAACGGCGCGGTTTCCAGCGGCACGGAGCAGACCATTCAGGGCGATGTGAGCAAGCCGGAATATACCGAGGAACAGCTTCAAGACCCCACACAGAAGCCCAACGGCGAAAAGGTCACCGAGCCTCCCGCGGCAGTCGACCATGACAAGGTGGAACAGCCGAAGGAAACCCCGAAACAGGAATCCTCCTCTAAACCCAGCAATGGCGGAAACAGCATTCCTGGCTTTGATAACGTGCCAAACTTGGGCGAAAATCAAGTGATTGAGGGAAAAAGCGATGGCGACATCAACAAGCAAGTCGGTACGATGGACTAAAACTTAATACAATATATCCCAAGAGCACGGTTGAAAAATACCGTGCTTTTATTTTGCAAAAACACAGGAGGGCAAAATGAAAAAATTACTTTTGAGAGCCCTGCCGCTGTTCCTCGTTTTGTGTCTGCTCTGCCCGATGACTGCGCTTGCCGACACCGGCGGCAGCGGAAACATTGACGGCGGTGGCGGCGGGATGGGTCAGGGAACCAGCACCAATTCATGGAGTCCCGGTAATGAAGGTGTACGTGTCACGGTGGTTCGCGCAAGCGACCATGCGGTAGTTACTACTCCCATTGATTTAAGCAATAAGTCCCCATCATCTTCGATTTATCATTTCGGAAAGGTCAGCAAAATACAGTACAACAATGGCAGGAACTTGCAAGCTGTCCAAGGCGGTTATACCACCATAAAACCACCTCAGGCAATTCCAAAAGTTATCAGTACCAATGGCAGCAATAATATTGATGCACTCAAGAAATACTTTTGCTCTGAGTTTTTGGTGCAACTCATCGCAAATCACACTGGCATGGACTACGATGTTCTGATTGGCGGTGAGTACAAGTTGCTCCTTGAACCCTTTGCCTTTTATAAATTTGAGGGCAATATGTTTGCCACCACCGCTACTGAAGCGGCGCTCTATGATGAGCAGACCAGCGGCCTGTTAAGGCGGCGCATGGTATCCCTAACCCACAAGAATCTGCCGCTGGCCATGTTCCTGGAGGTAAGCGATCTCGGCTATCCCGCATGGGGAGGCAGCAAAACCAGCGCCGCCACCAATGCGGATATCAAGTCCAGCCTTGGGCTTGGCATCGTCCGCTTTGAGGAAAAGCCGGAGGAACCGCAGATTGACGCCTACGATTATGAGTACCGGGTCAACACCGACGTCATCACGGCGGTGCGCATCAGCGGTGGCCAGTCCGACCCTGACAGCCCCACCCGTGTCAGCTTCAACATTGGCGGCCAGACCTACAACGTGGGCAATGTTTATTACCCTGAAGGCGACAGCCAGCTTGCGTGGGTGAAATGGAGAACCCCTGATACCGAGCAGAACATGACCATTGAAGTGACGGTGTCCGGCCCCGGCAGCACGGCGAAAACGACCCTCAACGTAAAAATCGTTGACCTTGATAAGAACCCGCCGCCCAATCCCGTAGCCGATGACCGCAATGACAGCTTCTCCCGCACTTCTGTTCCAAGCAGAGCGGTGAAAAGCACGGCAAGCTGGAGTGTCTGGCGCCCGTGGTGGCAGGAATATTGGGTATGGCATGGGGATGATGAGGACGGATACTGGTGTGACCATGGATGGTGGGAATTTGATCTGGATCGCTACAGCGCCAGTCTAACCGCAGCCATGAGCATCCAGTGCGATGATAAAAATCCCACCGCCAGCGGAAGAGTTATGAAGTCAGGATACGGTATCAACCAGACCGTCACCGGGAGTGTCAGCTCCAGCCAAAGCTCGGCGGTTACCCAGCCGCAGAATGCGGTCAGCTATTTCCCTGAATTCGGCTACGAAGCCTACTGGCGGCTCTTGGATCGTATGGGATCGGGGCGGTTTGAATTTCAGAAAAATCCCTATTCCACCTACAAGAATCGGACTCATTTCAGCCCCATCTGGATGCTGGACGGCGCCTATACCGTCAACACATGGCTCATAGATGCGTGGACGCCCGATGGGATGCTGTCCGCCAACCTGACCGACAGCCTGACTATCCGCGGCAATCTGTGGCAGGATTGGCACGCCGGTCCCATCCAGCCGTAAAGGAGGGACGAGGATGGCATATGAACGCATTGAGGCTCCAAAAGGCAGCGTGTACCACTACACAAAAACGGATCGGCTGGAGGCAATTCTCAAGGATGGCCGCATCCGGCGGTTCGGAGATCGGGAGTGCTGGTTCTGCACCTCTCTTGCAGATACCCTGCGGCTTATGGAAATGACCGTCATGCAGGAGGGGCATCCTTACGTGGATGTGCAGGGCTTCTGGCGGAAATACCCCGCTTTTGTGCCGGAGGATTATGTGATTCTCCAGCTGGAGCCGCGCTATCAGAACGGCGATTGGGTGCGCTGGAATCAGGAGCTGCCGCCCGGCTGTTCCGCTGAGCTCCTTGCACAAGCGAAGGAATTCAGTGCGCTGAAAAAAGGATTTCGGGGCGACCTGAAGTTTTACCAAAACCCGCAAGTGCTTGCGGTAGCTCCGCTTTTGGAGGAACAGACTCCGGGCATGGACATGACCATGCAGCTATAAAAACAGAAAAAGAACAAGGCGGCGGGAGCGATCCTGCGGCCTTGTTCCTCATTTCGGAAAGGTGGTCTTTATGAAAAGATATAAAAAAATCGCGCTGGCACTCACGCTCGTTCTCATGGTAAGCCTGCTGTTTGGCACAACCGCTTTTGCGGCAAACGGCGACGTGGCCGGGGCGATTGAGGGAACGTGGAACGATGCCTCCGGGCAAATCAAGACGGTGGTCAACAAGGTGGTGTTCCCTGCAATCGACTTGATTCTGGCGGTGTTTTTCTTTGCCAAACTTGGGATGGCGTACTTCGATT
Source organism: Faecalispora jeddahensis (assembly GCF_000577335.1). GTDB lineage: Bacteria > Bacillota > Clostridia > Oscillospirales > Acutalibacteraceae > Faecalispora > Faecalispora jeddahensis. The sequence goes on from NZ_CBYL010000075.1 coordinate 6,147, forward strand.
ATCGCAAACATGGGCAGTTTGAGTGGGCGGCGCCCGCCATTCTGTTCGCCTGCTTGGTGTTCACTCTCACGGCGCCGACCTATATCTGGACTATACTCGGGATGTGACTGTAAAACAAAAAGTAGGCAACCCGAGCCTGATAGCAAGGTTTGCCCATATTTTCATAGTAATCGTGATTAGTTTTGGTAGAACCGATTTAGTCTCAATAAGCTGTCTGCTCATTTGGTTCATACAGAATATTTGTTAAACAAAATAGGCAATAATGCTTTACTCCATTGATTTGATCAGAACAACCTTTTCCCATCTGAAATATCAATATCGAGCTCTTTTGCCACACTGTTTTGCTTAAATGGATTTATTTTTTCCACTACACCGTCACGTTTGAAAAGTGAGCCTGTATTCTTGAACCAAAAGGTTACATCTGCTGTTACGCATTGTTCACGGATATTAAGTACCCAATCATAATCGCACATACGGGCTTCTCGTCCTGTTTCGCCGCCAACGGTAACATGGTCTATGCCATCAAGATATGGTGTTAAATCTATCGCTTCTAAAAGTGGGGCGCAGGCAATAAAGCGCCGCTTTATCGGATAGGATAAAAAGAGCGGAAGCCTGTAATCGGCGAGTGTTTGATTTTCGGCAGTACAGCCAATATTCACATTGTCATAGCCTGTACCCCAATCAGACGGAAGCGATTGGGGGAAACGGTCAATTCGCTTTGTTAAAATCAAGAAATCAATATCTGTTCTTTCCTTGATGATAGCCCAAATGTCTTTACGCCACTCGTCTGCTTCTGGCAGGAAAAAGTCAGTCGCAAAACAGGTTGGAAGAATTTTGTTGCCTTTGATATTGTATTCTCCCTTTGCATTTTTCCTTGCGGGCCAATCAAATTTATCTGTTTTTTGTATTGTGCTTTGACCATAGCGTTTTGCATACGGCCCATAAAAATAGCAATTTGTACAGCCATCACTTATCTTGTAACAGCCTGTCCATGGCTCCCAGTTCATAGTATTCCTCCTCTTGGATGGGTGAAGCCGATGATGGCAGAAACGCACCGCTTGTCAAGTGCAGCGTTTGAACGTCACCGTCTGTGCCTTCATGGAGATCTTATCCACCTCATAGCCGTAGACGGGCAGCTCCTTCTTGAAGGTTAAAAAGGCGTGGTCGATGGGAAAGCCCAGAATCTGTTCAATCTCGGCATAGGTCAGCGCGAAGCTGTTCTCCGTGCGTTGACCTATCGCCTTCCAAAGCGGCTCATATTTACTCATTGTCCGTCTCCTCCAATCTTGTTTGGAATAAAATAGCGGCTTTGGTTTACCAAAGCCGCCGTGTATCACATACTAAAGCCTAACGCATACTGTTTTACAACCTCAAGAGGGAACATTGTGCGTGTAGCAACTTCTTCTGCCGACATGCCTTGATTAAAAAAGCGTTTGATAACCGTGGTCATATCCTCTGCAATTTCTACAATGTGCTTGTCGGGGTCATATACCCGAATATCACGCTGCCCCCACGGGTATTCTTTGATTTCGTGTACCCACTGCAAACTGGATATGCTTTTTAGTTTGGCGTATACCTTGTCTAAATCTTCCACTTCAAAATAAACTTGAAAGTTGTGCGATTGCTCTTTCACGCTATCGACTGATATGCCAACGAGTTCGGCATATCCTTGTTGCAGAGAAAACCCCTCAAAGGTCACATGTACGCCAATATCCATTACCGCGTTTTGATGAAGCACCTTTTCATAAAAATGTTTCGATGCGGCTATATCCTTAACCGCTAAAAGACAACCTTGATATTTCATTTTTCAATCCCCCTTTGAGGATAGTGTATCGTATATCTCTGTGCCGTCATAGTAAAAATCCGACATTGTTTTCAGATACTTTTGTGGGGTAACGCCACTGATAGCCTTGAAATCTTTATCAAAATGGGCTTGGTCGAAATATCCAGCTTGTTGCGACAATGCCGCAAAAAAGCAAGGCGATTTTTGAATGTGCTTTAATACATAATTAAAGCGAGTTAAGCGTATAAAGTCCTTAACATTCATCCCAATTTGCACAAGAAACAAGCGGTTTAGCTGTCGCCCACTATAATGGGATTGTCTGGCAACTTCTTTCACTTGTATTTGTCCATAATTATCAGAAATCACTTTGGTTGCCAACACCAAAGAGTCCGAAACAACATGCTTTTCCATGCGTCGGTATAAAATTTCCTCACAAGTATTCACCAAATCGGATACAGTTTTTGATGCTACAAAAGCCTGATGCAGCGAATAAAACAGCTCATTGTCAATATCCTCAAGCGTCAGTCGTTTATCTGCAAACTCCGCTTGGCTTTGACGAGTAATTTGATACAAACCATAGGGAGAAAGTTGTACAAGCAATAGGACATGATAACTATTTGGTTCCATTCCTAACAATACCGGGGTTAAAGATGCTCCCCACAGTTCAGCAATGACTGCGTTTCCGTCAAAAGCAAGCGACAATGTTCCGCAAGCGTTAGGCATAAGCGTATATTGTGCGGTAAATGTATTATTCGATGGAAATACGACGTTGTAATATTGAATATATTTTCTCAGCCCCACATGCGAGGGGAATATATTGAATTGCTTGTTATCTTTTATAATCAAATTATTCCCCCTCATCTTCAAAGTAAAGTTTTCATTATGTTTATCCGCCTAATGCGAATCAAGCAAATATAAATACACCCCTTCGGGGCAAATTTTTCCTCACTACCGTTTCAAAAAAGTTTTACTCGGTAAATATATAAAATAAGTTTACCATAGCAAAATGGAAGTTTCAATTAATTAAATATAGACAACAGGGAGGGGTTCGGTGCTATGAAAATTAAAATCCGTTCACCGTCTATATGCAAGCATTGACTGGACTATTCTTGGCATGTAGACAAAGCAAGAGCCGTTGCGTCAAGTAAGATGCAACGGCTCAAATTCGTGATAAGTCAGATTTTATTGTGTAGGTGAAGTTAAACC
>NZ_CBYL010000076.1 GCF_000577335.1 Faecalispora jeddahensis
GAGGTGAACATCCCCGCCGTTCAGGAGGGGAAGCTCCCGGGCGGCTCCGAAATCCTGCTTGACCGCCCGTTCGCGCAAACAAACGGATATCTAATCGGGGACAAAATCACCGTTGCGGGCAGGGAGTTTACCGTTTCAGGCTATGCGTTTCTGCCGAATTACATTTATGTGATCCAGTCGAAAGAAGAAATGATGAATGACCCCAGCACCTTCGGCATTGCCGTGGTGGGGAAAGAGAATTTTCAAGCCCTGCCGGGAAAAAATCAGGTTTACGCCATTCGTTTTGATAACAGGGAAAACATCAAATCTCAGGAAGCCTCGGTAAAGAACGCGCTGCGTTCTCAGGGAATCCAGATCACCAACTGGCAGAGTACCAGCAGGAAGGTCAACGTATCCTATATCCCCATGGAGATCGATGTGCTGTCTACAATGAGCGCCGCCGTACCGCTCGCCATGCTTGCGCTTGCCTGCGTTCTGCTCGGGATGCTGATGTGGCGCACGATCAAAAGTGAATCGGTCATCATCGGGACATTTTACGCCCAGGGCTACCGCAGGAATCAGCTTCGCCGCCACTATCTGACTTTCCCTCTGCTGATCTCCGTCATCGGCTCTGTGGCGGGCTCTGTAGTGGGGCTGCTGCTGGTAGACAGTGAGATCCGCTTCATGCTGACCGCTTTTCCCATGCCCGTTCAGAAAACAATTCTGAATCCGTGGCTGGTTGTCTTCGCCGCCGCACTGCCGATCATCATTCTATGCGGCGTTACCTGGTGCATCATTGGCAGAACACTGAAAACAGCTCCGGCGGTTCTGATGAAAGGCGGAGAAGCAAAGAACAGGGTCAATTTCCTCGAGCGCGGCCTGCGGTTGGATCGTTTTGGGTTCAGCACGAAATTCAAAATCAGGGAACAGGTTCGCAGCCTGTCCAGAACCTTCTTCCTGCTGTTCGGCGTTGTCGTCGCCACGATGCTCATGCTGTACGGACTGACGATGAAAAGCTCCGTCGACTATATGCTGAAGGAAGGGATCAGCGAGCTGTACGATTTTAAATACGAATATGTTTTCACGTCGGCAAAAACAGGAGCACCCCCGGCGGGAACCGAACAGTTCAACGCTGCATACGTGAGCTTTGCGGACAATGAAGATATAAGCTTTTATGTCACCGGGCTTCTGCCCGACACCAAAATGGTTCGGCTGAAGGATGCTTCCGGGCAGTCGTTCCAGCCGGACCAGACCACGATTACGGCAACGCTTGCACAGAAGCTGAATGTGAAAGCCGGTGACAGCGTGACGGTATTCGATACGGAAAACGGGAAGAAACACACGTTCACCATTGAGAAAATGGCCGATACCTATGCGGGCGATTTCTTGTTCCTGCCGCTCGACCGGTTCAACGCGGAATTTGGTTACCCCGCCGGTGCTTATCTCGGAATCTGGAGCGGCGATGCGATGACCTTTGCCCAGGGCGAGATTCAAAGCACCAAATCCATCGACACTGTTGTCTCGGGGCTCGGCAAGATGATCGACCAGATGGGCCCCATGATTTACGGCCTGATCGCCTCCGCCTTTCTGCTTGGCCTGATTATCATCTATATTGTAACCGGGTTGGTGGTCGACGAAAGCCGAACCAGCATCTCGCTTATGAAGGTGTTCGGATACCGGAGAAAAGAGATCGCAAGGCTGGTGCTGAACAGCAATACCCTGATAGTTGTTTTGGGGTATCTGCTTGGTGTTCCCGCCCTGCTGGGTACGGCAGGGGCCTTCTTCGGCTCTTTGACGGAAAGCCTGCAGGTCGTACTGCCCGTCAAGCTGAATGCCATTTATATGCTGTTCGGTTTTATCGTTGTGATGGCGACCTATGAGTTCGCCAAATGGATGTGCAGGAAAAAGGTGGCTCGGATTCCGATGAGCGAAGCGTTGAAGGCGGGAACGGAATAAAGAGAAGAAGGCATCCCGCTGTGTGAAAAAGATGTGTGCCATTGGCCGATGATCAAATGAATTTGCCGCCAGGTCTCTTGTGAAATCGGCAATGAAATACGCGCTTTAAGGGCTTTTCAATCACAGTCATGCGGTTGAAAGGCCCTTGTCATTTGCGAAAGGGAGAGCTGCCATCTAATCGTAACGGTCAGCAATGCAGGTTGGGATTGCATTTAAAAAGCGCTTTCTCTGCTTTTTATCGGTGAATCGGCGGGTGAGCCGGGAGTTTCGTTTTGGCGGCAGAAAAAAACAGGTTTCCATTCCCGGCGTGTGCGGGAAAAAGGAAACCTGTTTTTGATTGAAAAGAAAAAACGGAACGACCTCAAATCAGAACTTCTTCGGCAGGAAGCCGATCTTCTTCATGACCTTGCTCAGTGTGCGGGTCGAAATCGCCAGCGCCTGCTGTGCGCCTTCGGTGTAGCACTGCTCCAGGTACGCCTTGTCGGCGATCAGCTTCTCATACCGCTCCTGCACGGGGCGCAGCTCTTCCAGCACCGCTTCGGCAACCCGAAGCTTAAAGTCACCGTAACCCTTGCCCTCAAACTCCGCCTCGATCTGCTCGTTGGTCAGGCCGGTAACGCTGGAGTAAATCCCCATCAGGTTGTTGACGCCGTCCTTGCCGGGGGCAAAGTGAACCCTTGCCTCGCTGTCGGTAATGGCGCGCTTGAATTTGCGCACGATATCATCCGGCTTGTCGAGTACGGCCACATAGGCGTTGGCGTTTTCATCGGATTTGGACATCTTGCGGGCCGGGTCCTGCAACGACATGATGCGCGCGCCGACCTTCGGGATATACGGCTCCGGTACGGTGAACGTGGGGCTGTACGCGCCGTTAAAGCGCTCGGCGATGTTGCGGGCCAGCTCCAGATGCTGCTTTTGGTCGGCGCCGACCGGCACCAGATTCGACTGGTACAGCAGAATATCGGCCGCCATCAGGCTGGGGTAGGTGAACAGCCCGGCATTGATGTTGTCCGCGTGTTTGGCCGATTTGTCCTTGAACTGCGTCATGCGGGAAAGCTCGCCGAACTGTGTGTAGCAGTTCAGAATCCAGGCCAGCTCCGCGTGGGTGTGAACATGGCTCTGTAAAAAGAACGGATGCTCCTGCGGATTGATCCCGCAGGCCAAAAAGAGGGCGTAAGCCTCCAGCGTGTGGCGGCGAAACGTTGCCGGGTCCTGACGGACGGTGATAGTATGCAGATCAGCCAGCGCGAATACGCAGCGGTAATCCTCCTGCATGGTCACCCAGTTTTTAATGGCGCCCAGATAATTGCCCAGCGTAATGGTGCCGCTGGGCTGTACGGCGCTGAAAATAATCTGTTTCGGTTGGGCTTCTGTTTCGATTTCCATATGAGCGGGACTCCTATCTATTATTTGGTGCGCAGCTCTTTGGCGAGCTGGCCCAATATTTCAATGCCTTTTGTCAGCTGCTCGTCGGTGGGAGCGGTGTAATTGATGCGGAACGACTGACACGGCTGGGTTTCATCCACCAAAAAGGCGTTTCCGGGCACCACACAGACAGTGCGCTCCATCGCTTTGCGGCAGAAATCCATCATGTCGATATCGTCCGGCAGGCGGCACCACAAAAACAGGCCGCCCTCAATCGGTTCCCAGGTGATGTCCGGGGCCAGGTGACGCTCGACAAGCTCCAGCAGCAGCTTCGCTTTTTCGCGGTATACCCCGCGGATGCGGTCCAGATGCGCCGCATAATCATAGTTTGTCAAAAATTCCTCGCAAATCAGCTGCGACCAGATATTCGTGTGAACATCCTCACCCTGCTTACAGACGACCATTTTCTGTACGATGGGCTTTGGTGCCAGCGTATAGCCGACGCGCATGCCGGGGGAAATCACCTTGGAGAAGGAACCGGCGTAAATCACAAGGCCGTCCTCGTCCAGCGCCTTGATCGGCGCGATCTCTTCGCCCGCAAAGCGCAGGTCGCCGTATGGGTTATCCTCCAGAATCAGCACGCCGTATTGTTTGGCCAGCGCGTAAACGCCGCGGCGCTTCTCGGCGCTCATCGTAATGCCGGAGGGATTCTGGAAATTCGGAATGGTATAAATAAATTTAGCCGTTGGCTCTTCGCGCAGGGCCCGTTCCAGCTCGGCAAGGTCGATGCCGTCGGATTCCATCGGAACGCCGCGCAGACGCACCTGATAGGAACGGAAGGAATTCAGCGAGCCGATGAAGCTCGGCGCTTCGCAGATAACGACATCGCCCGCGTTGCACAAGGATTTTGTCGCCAGATCCATCACCTGCTGCGCACCCGAGGTGATCAGCAGATCATCAAAATCGCGTCCCGCACCGTGCTTTTCTTTCATATACTCAGTGAGCGTACGGCGCAGCGGAGGATACCCTTCGGTTACATTATATTGTAAGGCGTCGATCGGACGCTGCCGAAAAATCTGCGAAGAAATCTCCCCGATTTCTGTTGCGGGGAACGCTTCCGGCGCGGGATTCCCGACAGAAAGGGAAATCATTCCGGGCGCAGTGGCCGATTTCAGGATTTCGCGGATGGCGGAGGGCTTCAGGGTTTGCACCCGGTCTGAAAATAAATACTCCATGGCAAAACGACCTTTCCGGCTAAAATCTTTGCAAATATTCTAACACAAATTGGAAAAAGAATCAATTCTGCTCACTTGGACAAAACTACGGCAATTTTTGCCAAAATAAAACAGCGCGTTATGACAATTCTGGATATATACGCTATGTATAATAGAAGGACAAGCTTAAATGAAAATGGTGGTGCGGAAAAGATGAAAGAAAAAGCTGTTGTACGGCAGAGACTGACGGTTGGGGAATTGCTGGAAACGCCGGTCGCGAGAAAAATCATGGTACAGGCCGCCTGTTTTGCTGTTGGATTTGCCTGCTCGCGGGCAATCGTATTTGGCCGGTATGCTCCATTCGGGGTGGCGGCGATTGCGGCGGTTCCATTTGGCGGCATGTGGGGAATGGTGCTGGGCGTTCTGCTCGGTTATCTTCTGCCGTCGAGCACGTTGTTCCCGGTTCGGTATGTTGCCGCTCTTCTGGCTGCGGCTGCCATTCGGTGGACGCTCAATGATCTGGTCAAGCTGCGGATGCATCCGTTTTTCGCTCCGCTGATCTCATTTGCCCCGGTTCTGATGACGGGGCTGGCCATGGCTTTGGTCAACGGTACGGATGCCGCGGGCATCGCGATGTATGTCGCTGAATCGATGCTGGCAGCCGGCGCTTCGTATTTTCTGGTAAGGGCGGGCACCCTGCTGCTCAAGGGGACAGGCCTGAACGCGATGAAAAGTCAGGATCTGGCCTGCGTGACGCTTTCGGCGGGAATTTTGATTTTAGCGTTTTCGAGCATCACACTTGGCGGACTTTCGCTGGGGCATGTTCTGGCCGTGCTGGGGATTCTGCTGGCGGCGCGCTACGGCGGCGTGACCGGGGGCAGCGTCACCGGAATCGGCGCGGGCGTGATTTTAAGCCTTTCCACCGCCGGGGTCAGCTATCTTTCCGGCGCGTATGCGCTCGGCGGGCTGATGGCGGGTGTGTTTTCTCCGCTGGGAAGACTCGTTTCCGCGTGTGCCTTTGTCATCTCGAACGCTGTGGCGTCCCTGCAGGTCGGCAGCCGCGAATCGGTTCTGACCGGTCTGTACGAGGTGATGGCCGCGAGCGTGATCTATATGATCTGGCCAAAGGATGTCGGCAGCCGGCTCTCCGCGGTGTTTGCCCGGCCGGCGGATTTGTTACATAGCGAGGGGCTGCGGCGCTCCGTGATCATGAAGCTCGATTATGCCGCACAGGCTCTCGAAGGCATTTCGGATTCCGTGGAAGAGGTGTCGCGCAGGCTCGATAAGTTCAGCGCGCCGGACATCAACGCCGTTTACAACCGGGTTATCGACAACACCTGCGTCCGGTGCGGACTGCGCGTTTACTGCTGGGAACGCAACTATGATGAAACGATGCGCGCGTTCGGCACTCTCACACAGATTCTGCGGAAAAGCGGGAAAATCACAAAAGACGATTTCCCGAAGCAGTTTACCGACCACTGCAGTCATACGACTGAGATCGTCGAGAACATTAACCGCCAGTACGCGGAGTTTTTGACCCGCGAGGCAGCGGAGCGGCGTGTCGCACAGATTCGCGGCGTTGTGGCTGATCAGTTCGATACCACCTCGCAGATGCTGAAAAACATGGCCGAAGAACTGGAGCTGTTTGAGCGGTTCGATTTTACCGCCGCCCAGCGCGTCAGCGATGTGATGACCCAGAACGGCATCATTCCCATCGATGTCAGCTGCCGTGTAGACCGCTACGACCGCATGACGATCGAGGCAGAAGCCGCGCAGGTGGACAAGTCCCGCCTGAACAAGGCGGATCTGACCCGGCAGATTTCACAGGTGTGCGGCCGTACCTTTGAAATGCCCTGCATCAGCTCGGCGCAGGGAAAATGCAGAATGCAGATGAGCGAGCGCCCCGTGTACCGCGTGCAGAGCGGATTTTTCCAGCATGTCAGCGGGAACGGCCAGCTCTGCGGCGACAGCCAGGAGCTTTTCCCGGACGGGAACGGACGCCAGATCGCGATCATCAGCGACGGCATGGGTACCGGCGGCCGGGCGGCGGTGGACGGCGCAATGGCGGCGGGGATCATGGCCAAGCTCATCAAGGCCGGGATCGGCTTTGACTGCGCGTTGAAAATCGTAAACTCGGCGCTTCTGGCCAAATCGGGCGACGAATCTCTCGCCACGCTCGATGTAGCCGCCGTCGATCTGTTTAATGGAAAAGTAGAACTGATGAAAGCGGGAGCGACAGTCAGCGTTCTGCGCAGGGATGGCAGAGCCGTTATCATTGATACGCCCTCTCTGCCGGTGGGAATTCTGACCGAAGCGAAATTCGCCAAAGAAACCGTTCGGCTTTCCTCGGGTGATCTGCTGGTGCTGTTCTCAGACGGCGTGGTGGCTTCCGGTGACGACTGGGTGCGGGAGATGGTGACTGAATGGAAGGGCACCGTGCCGCAGGAGCTGGCGGAGCAGATCGTATCTCAGGCGATCAAGCGCCGCAATGACGGACATGATGACGATATCACCGTGCTGGTTCTTTCTTTGAATGAACTGAAAAAAGAACTCTGATCCATTCCTTCTTCTTTGGAAGTGTGCGTATACATAAGCAGTTTCATCCTCCAAATATGGCAGTGGAGCTCCGCCTGATCTCTCGGGATCAAACGGAGCTCCACGCTTTTATCGTAGACCATCGAAGCATTGCGCAACGCACTGGTCTTACGTTTTTGTTTCTTGCATTGCCGTGTGCCCGCAGGGCAGCGGAACTTCCGCAAAGTTCCGTTACATACAATATACGTATGCTCCTATATTTAGGATTGCCGCCTTGGCACGATTTTCGCCGGCCTGAACATTTTGATGAGCTGTATACTTAATAGTAAGGTCAGGGATTTATTCCGAGAGATCCTTCAGATCATACGGGGTCTGCTGATAGACATAATAGTTCAGCCAATTCTGAAACAGCAGGCTGGCTCCGCTTCTCCAGGTGAGCGCCGGCGTCTGGGCAGGGTCATCGTTCGGGAAATAATGCTCCGGCAGGTCAGGTTCAATCCCCTTGTTCAAATCGCGGTAGTATTCGTTCGACAGCGTTTCGCGGTCGTATTCCGCGTGGCCCGTCACAAAAAATTGCCGCCCGTTTTTGTTTGCGATGATGTGAGCGCCCGCTTCGTCGGAATCAGAAAGGATCACCAGTTCGTCGTGCTTGTCAATATCTTCCCGGCGAACCTCTGTGTTGCGGGAGTGCGGCGCGTAGTACACGTCGTCAAATCCACGGATCAGCGGGTGCATGGGTGTCAGCACACGGTGTTTGAAAATTCCGGAAAGTTTTTTGGGCAAGGTATATTTTGGAATCTGATAAAAATAATATAACGAAGCCTGAGCTCCCCAACAGATGGTCAGGAGCGAATACACGTTTTTTCGGCTCCAGGCAAAAATCTCGCAGAGCTCATTCCAATAATCCACATCTTCAAAGTCCATCAGTTCCACCGGCGCGCCGGTAATAATCATTCCGTCGAATTTATCATCTTTCAGTTCGTCGAATGTTTTATAAAAGGTATCGATGTGCGTGTAAGAGGTGTTTTTGGAAAAGTGGCTTGCCATATGCATCAGTTCAACATCCACCTGCAGGGGAGAGTTACCCAGCAGACGCAACAGCTGAGTCTCGGTTTCAATCTTGGTCGGCATCAGGTTCAGGATCACGATTTTCAGCGGGCGGATATCCTGAGACATGGCGCGCTCATGAGTCATTACGAAAATGTTCTCGGATTCCAAGACTTCAATGGCCGGCAGTGATGTTTGAACTTTAATTGGCATAGCAAAAGCCTCCTTTTGTTAGGGTGTTTTCCATTATAGCAAATCAGCTCCGATAGTTCAAGAATCGTACTCAAAGGGGGAGTTTCAAAAAGAATTGAAAAAAAGTGAAAAAAACAGTTGACTTTGTTTTGTGGGCGTGGTATTATAGCTAAGCCGTCGAGAGACGGGGGCGAAAATTCGATAAGATGAACGAAAGTTTTCAAATTCGAAAACGCCGGTTCGTCAGTAATGACGAAAAGAATGTCGAAAAACGAAAAGAAATGCTTGACAGGCGAAATCCGCTGTGATATAATACGAAGCATCTCTTCCGAAAATTCGACAGAGACAGGACCTTGAAAATTAAACAACGAGAAAGACAAGAAGGAACCCGTAATTTTTGAGAGAAAACTTCTTGGAAACGAGAAGTGAGTACTTCCGGATAAGAGTTCTCAGAACTCTATAAAAACTGAGAAACGCGAAAGCGTACTATTGAGCAGATAAAATGCTCTAAAATAGTTTAGACCGGCTTCAAGCCGTTTTAATACCATATTTTAGAGAGTTTGATCCTGGCTCAGGACGAACGCTGGCGGCATGCCTAACACATGCAAGTCGAACGGAGCTAAGTTTGACACCGAACACTCAGGTGTTTGGGAGCAGGGCGTAAACGAGCGAAGCTCGTTTTAGACCTTTCAAAGCTGCACAACACTGCAAACGGTTGAGTAGTCGGTGTTGAACTTAGCTTAGTGGCGGACGGGTGAGTAACGCGTGAGTAACCTGCCTTTCAGAGGGGGATAACGTTCTGAAAAGAACGCTAATACCGCATAATATATTGGTGTCGCATGGCACC
>NZ_CBYL010000077.1 GCF_000577335.1 Faecalispora jeddahensis
ACTATTGTCAATGCTTTTTTTGAAGTTTTTTCATCTTTTTTTAAAATTATCTGTTTTTCGACCTGTTTTTCCAGGTTTTAAGCCATTTTTCGACTTTTTCAAGTGAAAAAGAATTTTGCCTTCACCTGATGAAAGGCTTTTTTGATTCCGAATAAATCCGCTTTGTATGGGAATTCTTTTCTTAAGGACTGAAAGAATGGGTTGTGATAATAATGAAACATGCTCAAAAGAGAGAGTATAAAGAATTCGGAAAATACATCTGGCGCATTATGATGATTCTGCTTGTGAACCTGCTGATGATCTCCATTGTCAGCGGCGTAGGCGAACAGGCCGTCATACGCCTGCGCGGTGGCACGTCCGTAGAGACGCTTTCGAGAGTCGGCTCGCGCGGCGACGAGGTCAAGCAGATTCAGACCAAGCTGAAAAACTGGGGCTATTACAAAGGAAATGTGGATGGCATCTTCGGCGAACAGACGAAGCAGGCTGTCATCAGCTTCCAGAAAAAGAACAATCTGACGGCAGACGGTGTCGCAGGGCCGCAGACCCTCAAAGCGATGGGGATCTCTTCTTCCTCATCTTCCTCCGGGGGCTCCAGCGGCGGACAGGGACAATATAGCAGCGGCGACGTCGACCTTCTCGCGCGCGTCATCTCCGCGGAATCGCGTGGTGAGCCGTATGCGGGCCAGGTTGCCGTGGGCGCAGTTATCCTAAACCGCATTTCGCACCCTTCGTTCCCCAATACGCTTGCAGGCGTGATCTACCAGCCGGGAGCGTTCTCGTGCCTGAACGACGGCGGCATCAACGCACCAGTCGCGGATTCCGCCTATAAGGCGGCGCGCGACGCAATCAACGGCTCCGATCCGTCCGGTGGAGCGATCTACTATTATAATCCCGAAAAATCAACAAGCAAGTGGATTTTCTCCCGCAAGGTCATCACAACGATTGGCAAGCATCGCTTTGCGATCTGAATATTGATTCCTCCGGAAAGGCCGGGGCTGTGTATTACAGCTCCGGTTTTTTGTTGTTATCTTTTTTACATCTACAAAAACACAATCATTCAAAATATAATTGACTTTCATTTCTATATTATTTATAATAAATATATATTCATAAGTGTTTTGATTTGCAACTTTTTAAAAATTTAAAGAGCAGCCCTTTTAAACAATGCAGTTTTCATTTTGTATAATGGAAAGCATAAGAAAGATTGTAGCGATGCTATTTGTTATGATTATTTCTATGGGGATGTACTAAGCGTATTTCCGTTCTTCAAATTCAAAATCGACAGACATACGGAAGGGTGATTCATTTACTTTGAAAAAATCCACTTTTGGAATGATTCTGTTTCTTGTTGGAATAATCGGATTTCTTGTGCTCAGTCTGTTTCTGGCTCAAAATCCATTTGATATCACTCAAATGGGAGAAACAACCCGGCAATACACCGGAACTTTGGGCGCTCTGTTAGGAACCCATTTGATGCTGCCTTATATCATTTTCTGCGGGATCGGTCTGATAGGCTTATGGATTTGCATTTATGAAATCTATTTCCGAGGATGTGCTAAAAAATATACCCTGGAAAAACATAAAGAGGAAAAGGCAGAATAAACAGTACTACACAAGCCGGTATCTATCGGAATCTTCTTTCAGAAATAAGCCACAAGTTGCTCCGACACATGGAAAAGTCCCCGCTCCTATTCTAAATTCAACATTGATAAAAAAGGATAAGAACTTGACAACATATCTATATGAAAGAAATGCGATTCCGCATTTTTTCTGTTAGGAGGATCTTTCATTGAAAAAAAGTACATTTGGAATGATGCTGTTCGTCGTCGGAGCGATCGCTTATTTGTTTATCAGTTTAGTCAGTGTGGTAAACGCATTATTGGTGGAGCAATATTTTATCTCTCTTTTCGTGTTCTCTGTTTTAGGAATTGCCGGCTTCGTTATCTGCTTGCGCGAAGCTTATTTTAAAAAATAGATTTAGAAGGGTCTTGCTCGTAACAGGGCAAAGGCCCTTTTTACTGCTTAAAGTACTTATTGAAATTCACTGCTAACCAAAATGGAGCGACTCGTTTCTTGCAATCAAGAAATAGAAACAAATATAATAGCAGCAGCCTATCCACACTTTTTATAGATTGGCCGATACTTTCTACGAGGAAATGATAATGAGGACAAAGAGAAAGCTTTCTTTTATCATGGTGCTGACAGCCGTTACACTTATTTCCATTCTGTGCTATGCAGCTTTTATGAAACCCGACCGCGGGATTCAGCGATTTCAAGAGGAATTCGGACTGACGCTCCCAACGGAAACAAAGGTTATATTTGCGGAAAGGGATTACGGGGCAATGGGTGACGGCTTTTGTTTCTATATCTATCAGCTTCCGCCGCAAGAAATGAGCTTACTGTTACAAGACAAATCACTCAGCCGCTGGCGTCCTCTTCCCCTTGACTCTTCCCTAACCGTCCTGATCAACGAGAGAGTTGACGCGTTTACCTCTTCTAGCATGGTAAAGAAAATTGATTTTAACATACAGAACGGATATTATATCTTTAGAAACACCGGTAATCCGCAGGCCTCGCTTTCCTCTGACGATTCTATGGATACGCCGTACCCTAACGCAGTCTTTGGAATCATCGATTTGCAAAACAACACAATATACTATGGAACGTGGGATATGTAGCTCCAAAATCAAGGAGTGAAAAAGAAGGAGTGATTTTATTGAGGAAAAGAATGCTCATTTTATTCAGTTGTCTCACTCTTGTAATGCTGTTCAGTTCCTGCCAGTCAAAAGAAGAGGAACCCCCAGACCGCAGTCTTGCTCAACACGAATTGGAGGGGGTATTTATAGACAGTCTGCAAAGCAAATCCGGAAATTACACGGTTCCATATTTATACTATCCCGAAGATTCCAACGAACAGACGAAAGAATTGATTCAAGCTATCGCGAATTCCAACGTAAAGCTTGTAAGATGGGGAATTACCGATCCGAAAAAAGGACCCATCGAAGTCACGAAAAGAATGTATTACTACCCGTTAAAGGTTACTTATCAGCTCCCGGGCAAGGAAGAAGAGTCGACCATTCAGATCGGGATCTATGAAATTGCGCATGACAAGGATGACTCGAACTTCTCGAAATCTACTTTGGATACCAGTCTGGGGCGCGTGATTCTGAATTGGGAAGAAATCCCCGACGACCTAAAGGAAGGGACGAGCCAACCTGAAGAAGATAACGGCCAGACCGTACTGGATTTGCTGAACGCACAATCCTGAATGGTCCCATTGAAAAAGGCCAGTCTCCCGCTTTACGGCTATGCACATAGAAAAAGCCTTTGCTCCGGTATGAAGCAAAGGCTTTTTTACTGCTGTATTGAAAGATTATTTCTGAAAATTCAGAAAAATAGTTTTGACTTCTTCCGCACGCTTCTCGTGAACATCTCCGGTCTGCGTGTCGGTATAGACCATCAGGTAGTCGCCGTTCAGAGTGGCGGGAACCTGCTTCTCCATAATGGTGAAAGTGCCCTTCTCCTTCACGTCGGCCAGAACTTTCTGGGCTGCTTCGTTCTGATCGGAAGGATCGTATCGATACAATTCCAGCGTAATATTCTCTTTGCCTTCGTAGCTGCCGCGGTATCTGACACCTTCCTTGGCACCAATCAAGCCGGCTTCCATAGCGATCGGGTCACCTTCCGCCACTCCCTTAGCCGTCATATACTGCTGCAGGCCCTTCAGGGAGTTCTCATACTGTACCTCAGCCTGGCTCTGCGATGCCTGAGAAGACGACGCAGCTGCCTGCGATGCAGCTGCCTTGCTGGCCATATATTCCGCACTGCCAACATCGCCCGCGCCGCATCCCGCAAAAGAAACCGCCATAAGCCCGGCGGCTATCATTGCCATCCATTTTTTCATAGGGGATTAACCTCTCTTTTTGTCTATTAATATTATTATATCAGGTTTTCCCTGCGCAATACCGTTTTGTACTCAACGCGATCAGGAGCACCCGCTCTGTTTTGTTTCAGAGGTTATTATCACATGATAACCGGAACAAACTTCTTTCATCTATAAAAAGCGGCTTTCCCGCTCCATACCATCATGTTTCAATACTCTCTTGGGCGTCGAAAGCTCTGCTTTCGCTTACGCCGTGTGGTTATTATAACAGATAACCAGGGCAAATTACACTTGATCCATAAAAAGTTGTTTCTTGATTCCTGCCATCATGTTTCAATGCTCTCTCAGGCATCGAAAGCTCTGCTTTCGCTTATGCCGTGAGGTTATTATAACGTATCCATCGAAAAAAAGCAACCGGGCGGCCTCCCCTTTCTCTTACCAACTCGACAAAGCCGCAGCCATATATGTTCCTTTCATCCACTGAATTTGAAATCAAAAAATTCTGTAAAACAACT
Organism: Faecalispora jeddahensis; assembly: GCF_000577335.1. Classification (GTDB taxonomy): domain Bacteria; phylum Bacillota; class Clostridia; order Oscillospirales; family Acutalibacteraceae; genus Faecalispora; species Faecalispora jeddahensis. The sequence continues at coordinate 4,399 of NZ_CBYL010000077.1, forward strand.
TGTCTGTTTGAAAGAATATGCAAATTTTCGCTATGGTATTCCGTTGAGAAAAATAAGAGATTTGCTCTGATTTTGGGTCCTGCAGAGTGATAAAACATCACACACAGCCAAAAGAACACATATACTAAAACGGAGGTAGTGCTCCCGAAATGAAGGAAAAGGACCGTGCCTTATGAACCATTGTCGAAATATCGGTTTCCTCAATTTGTTTTGTTATACAGAACAGCTGCCGCTTTGCAGAGCCTGTATCTTTCTTACGGACTCTGCCGGAAACTGTGTCAGCAGCGGAATAACAAACAGTTGGGGGATGGTTTGCCTCCCTTTTTACTATAACGGATTTTACCGGATTTGGGCAGCGGACAGCAGTCCCTTTCAGCCTGCAGCGCAGGGTTTTGGGGCTTGCCTGTATAGGAACTGTCCCAAATGCCTGGCTTTCCCATTCCGCACAACAGGGGAAGGTTCTCTGCTGATTACTCTGCGGGACGAAAACTACCCCGAATACACCTTATCAAAAGGAGTCTTTACTTTATGGCGGATATACTGATTGGCAGCGCCCTAACAAACGAAAACGGACTAGCCGCATTCACAGGTCTGCCGCCCGGAACCTATAAATACGTGCAGACCGGCGCTACGACGGGCTATACCCAGGATTCCACAGAATATACGATCACTATTTCCAGTGCAACTCCCTTAGAGGAGGACCGCACCAATTCACCGACAGAGACAGGCACCATCACGGTGACAAAGCACGTTGCAGGGTTCCCCGACTATGTGCTGCCGGGTGCGACCTTTAAGCTTACAGACAGCAACGGCAAACCCCTGGTTTCTGTTTCTTCTCCCACGGACAGCACCGGAACCCTTACGTTCCCGAACGTGATGTCCATTACCGGCACCCCGCAGACGTATCAGCTGACAGAGGTAGCCGCTCCCGACGGGTATGAGGCAAATACCACAGAATATGACGTTGAGGTTGATGTTGGTCAGACTGCGGGACAGAGCGTTCCCAATACACCGTCTGTTCAGGGTACACTGGATATTACCCTTACCGACACAAACTATGCGGAATATGGCCTGGAAGGCTCGAACTACAACCTGTATCTGGTTACTCCCTAACTACAGCAAAAAGGGCCGGCATTTTGCCGGCCCTTCCCTTTTATTTGGTTATGAGGAAGATACCCAGCACACAGATGCCCATACCGACCAGCTGGCGGGCGGAGAAGCTCTCTTTAAAAAAGACAAAGCCGATCACGAGCAGCACACACGCAAGCCCCACATTTGCAACCAACGAGCCCATGCCGACCTTCCACCCTGCGCGGTATACAAACAGATACCCCAGCTCCAGTGCGACAATCGAAAGCCCCAATGTAAAGCTTGTCCAGTTGACCTTATGAACCTCCTGCAGCAGATTTTTATTTCCTCCCACCAGGAAAAACAAAATCAAAGAGCAGACCGCAGCCGTCAGATAGGTAACGGTAAGGGAAGCCAGCGGCTCCACGGTAAGCGGGGTTGACTTTGCACACACGTGATACAGCGCATTCGCTCCAACCACCATTAAAATCGGCCAAATATAATTCCACATACATCCTCCTGAAAAAATCGCAAACAAGGAGCCTCCTCGTTTGCGATCTGGTATCAGCCAACAGACCCGTCGGCGCGTACATCGGCAATTCCCGGCAAGCCCGAGAAATTATACTTCCTGGGGTACTTTCTCCCTGGAAGGAGAGAACCATTTCAAAATTTCTTCCCGCTGCACCGCGAAAATAGCCAGAAGCAGCATGAGTGTCATGCCGCCGCAAAACACATATCCAAAGCCTCCTCCGGCGCTTTCCATCACCGAGCCGGCAAGAAAGTTCCCGATCGGAGTGGAACCGAGGTTCAGAAAAGAATACACACTCATCACGCGGCCGCGGAACTCGTTTGAGGAATTCGTCTGGAAAAGAGAATTGGAGGTATTGACGAAGAGAAGATTAAAAAATCCCACCAGCCCGATCAACAGGGCGCACACGGCAAACTGCCGGGTAACGAGGGTCAGCACCTGCAGCAGCGCAGAAGCGATCCCGCTGATCGGAAGAAGAACTCGTTTCACTCCGTTTTTGCTCAGATATGCCATCATCACCGCAGCCACAAAGGCACCGAGCCCCGCCATGGAGAGCAAAAGAGAGTAGCCGTCCGATCCCTGCCGCAGTACAGAGCCCGCAAAAACCGGGATGATGACGTCGTTGTTCATGGCAAAGGTGCACACGGCCGCGGTGGCAAACACGTTGATCACCAGCACCCGGCTCTGCCGGATATACTTCAGCCCCTCCACGACCTGCTGAATCAGGTTTTCTCCCTTCCCCCTCGCGGAAATCCCCTTGGCGCTGATCAAAAAAATTCCGATCATCACCGGAATATAGCTGACCGCGTTGAGGAAAAAGCAGAATGTCATCCCGAACTTCACCATCACGATGCCGGAAAAAGCCGGCCCGACGATCTTGGCGAGATTGACAATGGTGGAATTGAGCGATATGGCATTTGTCAGATCTTTCGGTCCCACAAGATCAATGAAAAAGGACTGACGTGTGGGCATATCGATCGTCTGCGTCAGGCCAAACAGAAAACTGAGCACCACGATATGCCAGTATTGAATCTGCTCGGTATACGTCAGAACCGTCATCAGAACCGCCTGCAGCATGAACAGAGCCTGTGTGCCAATCAAAAGCTTTTTCTTTGGGAGCCGGTCGACAATGACGCCCGCAAAAAGAGAGAACAGCAAAAGCGGAGTGAATTGGGCAACTCCGATCAGGCCGACCATCAGCGGAGATTTCGTAACGGTATAAACCAGCCACATCTGTGCCGTTCGCTGCATCCAGGTTCCGACAAGGGAAATACACTGCCCAAAATAAAACAGCTTGAAATCCCGATATTGGAGCGCCCGGAATGTTGTTTTAAAAAATACGGAAGCTTTGTTATTCGATATTGTCAAGACCCCCCGTTCGGAACAGCCGGATCTTTCCGATCCCGCCGATGCTGCATTTCACGTTTCGCTTTCTCTTGCCGCATCAACGGGAAAACACAAGGCGTGACTGCAATTTCACTAAAAGTTTCTTCCTAAGCCAATCGTACAAAATACCTGTAAAACGAAAGAACAAAGCAAAGTGGACCTCAAAGGATAAAAAACCGCCTCGGCCATATGGTCCAAATGGAATTCGTTCCATCTCTGTCCGCAGCACGCGGCAAACAACCAAACAGAGGCAAAATTACCGTTACATTTGCCGCCCGATTCTATGTTCAATCTTTTTTCTGAAAGCTAAATCGCAAACAAGGAAGATCCTTGTTTGCGATAGGGATTCAAACGCTTTTCATTTGTATTTGCTTCTATTAGGTCCATCTGTCCCCCGACAAAAGGCCGAGCAAAAGAAAGCCCCTTACCCGAAGCTCATTTCTTATTCCCGCCCGTGTCTGGTAAGCGCCCATGCTACCAAAGCGATAATTACGATTACGACTGCAATAGCAGCAATGGCTAAAATACCGAGCATACTCATACCTGAGGGTTCCTGAGACACGATAATAGAAGTTGGGCCGTCTGCACTTCCGATTACTCCCATTTTCTGTCGTATCCTTTCTTTTATTCTTATTCAGATAATACCATTTCCAGCCATCTTTGTAAAGGGTTCTCCTCAGAACACGGTGTGCTGATCGGGCACTTTTCTCTCTGCCAAACGCTTATGTATTTTTATCCGGAAATGAAAGACTGTTCCCAAACTGCTTGCTCCGATGCTTACCAAAGAAGGAATTTCAGGATTGCAAAATCGATGGCGGCAAAGATCAGGGCAAACAGCGTCATATAAATGCACCCTTTCCCAAAACCGACCAGATGGAACCGATAATCCTTATACCCCTTGCAGCCCTCCGTTCCGGGTAAGATAAAGCTCTTTGGGGTAATTGTGCAGAACAGCAGCCAATCCATCACCAGAAGGTCCACCACATTCCAGGCCATGCAGATGATCCACAGGTGCAAAAGCACTGTACCGAACGATACCGGGGCGGCGGCGTAGTGAACCAGCCCCGCTGCGAGCAGCGTACCGATCAAAATGATATAGCAGCATACGGTAAACAGGATTCCGTTCCGGCGCTGTGCGGGCGAAGGCTCCGGCAGACGGGCTGCCGCGCGGGCATCCGGCGGATAATCGTGCACCAAGAGCCAGGGATACCGGTAGAACAGGCACATCAGCATAATGATCCACAAGGCGGACCAGACCAGGCCCTCCAAAACAGCAGACAGTACAGGCGACATCGTTTCATTCCTCCTTTAACAGATGGGCAAATTCAAGCGGGCTTTGCATTAAAAAACCGCAGTGGCCGTAGCCCAGTTTTACCACCAGGGAAATATCCGGCCGTTTCTCCAGATTCTCTTTCTGGTACTGGTAATTGGGGTCCTCCCC
>NZ_CBYL010000078.1 GCF_000577335.1 Faecalispora jeddahensis
TTTAAGGATACTTCGAAGATTACCGCCACTATTGATGAAAAAAAATCTTTTAAATTAAATTTTAATTTTGAATTAATTGATGCGCAATTGAAATCCAATTTTGAAACGGCAATAGCAGAATATGTAAACGAGACGTTTCCTGAGCTAACTTCTGATGAGGCGAAACAATTCAAATGTGAAGAGATTTACGGGAATTTAACTGATGATGATGCAGATGATTTCACTGGCTATGTTGAGATAAAAAATAAACTGTTGGCCCTGAACACTGGCTTTGAGTTCAAGCTGTCTTTGGAGGAGGGCGCTTTTGACCTAAGCGAAGATGTTCTGAAAGAATTGCTTAAAACAAAGGACTTGGTCATTACAGAAGAGGGCGGTCTAAAAAACGAAACAGTAGGAACCTATTCCATTACGCAGGACGACGCGAGCAAACCGAACTTACTGACCGTTACCGCGACGCTGGATCCGCGCGTTTATAAATGGGCTGATGTTTCCGCGGGTGCGTCTATCGGGCTGAAGATTATAAAAGATGGCACTGGCGAAGAAGAGCCCATAATCAAAGAAGAGGGAGACAAAATCAACGTTGAAGTAGGCTTCAACGGCGGCGGTAGCACCGACCCCGGTACGTCTGACCCTTATACGATTACGAAAGAATTCGCCAAAGATACTGTGGATGCTGCTGGAAATATCGTTATAAGTAAGACGGATAACGAACATTTCCTGACCTATGTCATTACCGCGAAAGCGCCAAAGGACAAATCACTGGCCGATATGACCATCAAAGATCTGGTTCCCGCAGGCTTAGCCGTGAGTGAAGTGAAGTTGAATGACGTAGGAGAAGCTTTAACCAGGGACACGGATTATACGATTAAAACAGAGTCGGGCAGAGACTCCTTGGAGTATAAAATTCCGGAGGACTATACTGGCAATACGATAACACTCACGGTTACCACCATGTTGACTGAAGAAAATTATAGAGAATATATTAATATTAAGAACGGGAAACCCATCGTAGAGTTCAAAAACAAGGCGGAGCTCTATGGAACGGATTCCCAAAAACCAGACGCCGTAAGTGGTGAAATAACTGCTAAATTGAACGGTCAGTTTATGGATAAACAGGGCGAGCGTGTTGGCCTGAACAGCCCTTTATGGGACTGGACGATCACCGCGAACACGTATTTTACCGGAACGACTGGTACGGTGTACCTGATCGACTCGATTCAGGGAATCAAAGATACTCATATGTATGAAAAAAACGATTTGCATCAGGTAGTATTTCAATTAAATGAAAAGGATGATATAGCGAAGGACAAAACATCTTCCTTGCCCTCAGAAATATATTCCTATGCGGATCTGTCGGGTACAGGCAAAACTTCTGCCGAGAAGAAAAACTGGCTTGATTCCATTACCAATTTCGGTACTGTTGAAAATCCCGAGCATAAACCGGTTTATTATACCAATGGGGACGAAGCGGTTCTGATTATTCCGCTGGATGTTAGTGAGCTGAACAAACCGCTAAAGGTTACGTATCAAACAAAAGCGATTGATACGATTGGGAATGAGGCTGTAAACAAAACACTGAAGAACGAGGCGACCATGCTGTGGTATGGTGTGTACGGTCCGGGCGGCCCGGGCACGGGCGGCGGCGGTGAAATTCCCGAGTTTTCTTTCAATATTGATAAGAACGTAAACATGAATTACGATTTTCTGCAGAAAACTGCAGGAAACCTCGATAGCAAGTGGGACACGAAAGATTATAACCCCAAAACACGTACAATGACATGGACGTTTGAGGTCAATTACAGCAATAAGGATATTACAGACGCTGTAGTTAAGGACTACCTGCGCAACGATGTGCAGGAGTTTAAGAGTCTTATCGCCGTTAAAAAGACGGAAGCGGAGCCTGACGGAACATCTGTTGAAATTCCTGAGGGCGGCTCATCAGAACCAAACTATACCTTAACGCCTATTGATTCTACCGATTTGGAACACCCGAATACGACGCTTTTGACGATTAACTTGGGAGATATTGCGGCAGGTGAAGTTTATGTTTTAACCCTGAAAACCACTGTGGTAGCCCCCGATATTTTAAACAATAACAATTCGAATCCTAATTCTAATTCCACAGACCCTTCTGACGATAACGAAAACCTGATTGAAAATTCGGCAACCTTCAGTGGGATTGTTGACGGGCAGTCCAAAACGCAGATCGCTTCCGATAAAGCGAACCTGCCCAACACCATTCTGGTCAAGGACAACATCGATCCGAATGGAACGGTAAAGAACTACTACGATTTTGCAGGCAACCAGCTGTACTGGCGCGTGAGAATCAACCAGAACCACGCGAACATTGCGGCAGGAGCAGTTCTGACGGATACCGTGCCGACGCATACGACATTTGATCAACTGGTTTCCGTCAAGCAGATTCCGAGGAATTCTGATGGCTCGGATGGTACGGCGACACCATATCCTGTGAATAAGTCGGTCCCAAGCGATGGCTCCGAGGAATCCATAAGCATCGGTAGCCAAACCGTTAAAATGAAGAATGATGGATTCGATACGAGTGATGCTGAAAATCCACGTCAGAAGGTACAATTTAAATTCGAGAGTGCCTTCTATGACACCTACGAGTTGGTCTTTACCACAAAAGTAGACGATACTTACCGTACAACAATGGGTAAAAATCTAAGTACTGCATACCCGTTTACAAATGATTCTAACCTGACTGGCGAAGTGGTGAATGCTGTACCGGAAGAATCAAACGGTGCAATCGATCTAAACGATTCCGCGACACATACGGTTCGGGTTCCCGCCGTCGGGAAGCAGGGGCAATACGCTAAGATGGATGGCTCAGAGGTGGTTCCCCATGTGAAGTGGCAGATTCTGTTGAATGCCGGTGGCGTTGATATGAAAGGTGCCAAACTGGAGGATACACTGAAAGAATGTTTCCAGTTGGATCAGACGACCCTATCGATCAAAGCGGTTGATCCGTCAAGCATTTCGGAAAAAGGACCCATTATCTTTGAGGCCGACCCTAAAGCGATGAAGGAATATACGACAACCGGCGGGGAATTGAAAAGTGAATTTAACCCGACGGTGAAAAATTCCGGGTTCTCTTTCACAATCCCGAATACGTATGCCAAAACCCCCTTGCTGGTTACGTTTACCACTTTGGTGGTCGCCCCGGTTAAACCGGAGGATATGACCAACAAAGTCACGCTTACATGGAGCAATGGCGACACGACGAATACCAATGACCAAAAGCCCCATGACGCTGCGGAAGTAACGTGGAGCGATTTTGCCAGTGCCAGCACCAGAGCGCAGCTGCGTGTGCTGAAAACCAGCAGCAATAGCACTGGCTTGGATACAAATGCACCTGACTTCCGACTGCCCGGGGCAGAATTCACCTTGACCCCGATGAAATATGAGGCTGGAAAATGGGTAGCGGATGGTGAGACGCTGACAAAGAAAACTGCATCTAACGGAATGATTTATTTCCTCTATCTGGAGAAGGATAGGGTATATCAGCTGAAAGAAACAGTGACTCCTGAGGGCTACAAAAAGGAGTCCAAAGAAGGCTACTATATATTCCCCAGTAAAACCGACGATTCCACCCTGCCGGTTAACCTTCCAGAAAAAATCAATAAAATTTATTCTGAGAACTATGCGAAAAATACCGTTATTGTAAACGTGCCTCAAAAAGCGGATGCGAATACGTATTCTTTCTCCTTTACAAAGCAGAGCGACGACGGAAATCCCGCTCTGGGGGCAACGTTTACCCTTACCAAAGCTGGTTTGCAAACCAAGCAAGTAAATAGCGATAAAGATGGCTCGGTGAAATTTGAGAATCTGGATCCCGGAAGCTACACGCTGAAAGAAACGACTGCTCCCGGCGGGTTCCGTCTTCTGTCCGCCTCTGTCACGGTTACCATTAGCACAACTGGGGACCTTACTGTGTCGCCGGCTGACGGTTTCTTACAGAAATCTGTTGATGATGGCTACATCGTCTCCAACACCCGCATTCGGGGAACGGTAACGCTGCAAAAACAGGATTCAGTCGATGCTTCTGCCGTGACTGGCGCGAAATTTACAGTGTACAGTAAAACCGAAAAGGACGATAAGGGTCAGGATAAGGCGGTGGCCTATCTGATCGAGAGCAGTACCACCCCCGGACTGTATGAACTTTCTGATTTAGACACACCGGCTAAAAATGCGGCGGGCGATTTGTATTTTAAGACAGATGGATTGATGGCGGGTGATTATACTCTGAAAGAAACCACCACGCCCAAAAGTTATCAGCCGGATGTCGATCCTGCTGACCCGAAGAAGCCGCTTCGTTCGCATGATTTCTCCATCACGACGAATGGGCAAGTGGTCCAAATCAGCAATAATGGCAGCGATGTCTTTACCAATGTGCCTGTTGGTTCCATCGTCGGTCAGAAAGTGATTGCCAGTTCCGGCCTTCCGTTGGCTGGCGCGACCATCGGCTTGTTTAACGCAGCAGAAACCAATTTGATCAAAGACAAGGCCATTGCTACCGTTTTGAGCGAAAATGATGGTTCTTTTACCTTCTCTAACCTGCTTTACGGAACATACAAGATTGCCGAAGTGGCTGCACCCGGGCGGTATCTAGTGAATACCAGTGCGGTGTTTACGGTAACGGTCAATCAGAATAAGCAGTCAATCACAACAGATGACAGCGGCAACGCAATTCTGATCGCCAATGCCCGTCGTTCCAGTGGCGGTGGAGGCGGCGGAGGCGGAGGCGGTAATCCTGGAGGCGGCAGCGACGAGGGCTATATCGTGATCCAGAAATCCTCCGAAGATGGTGTGCTTTCCGGTTTTACCTTTGAGATTACGGACGGCAATACCTATACCGAACGCTTCGTAACGGATGCAGACGGCCGCATTATGACTGGCGAGCTGCCGAAGGGAACTTATACCGTCCGTGAAATTGCGGAAGAGGGAGTGACAGACAGATACGAGCTCCCGAAGGCGCAGACAGTACGTATTTCCGGAGTAGGCACAAAGCTCAACTTCGAAAACAAATTGCTCCCTGAATTCATTCCGCCGGACGAAGTTCCTTTGGGCGGTGGAGGCGGAACAGAACCGTCCTCACCTGTAGAAGAGATTCCCGATAACGACGTTCCAAAGGGAACCGTCGAAACCTTTGGGCCGAAAACCGGCTATACCGGCGCATCGCCTTTGTGGGCGCTGATGCTGGGCCTGTCGTTGGCCGGCCTGGGGTATTCCGTGATTTCTCTGCTGGTTTCCAGGAAAAAGGGCCGTCATGTCGACAAATAGGCAGACGGTAAAACGCCGTTTGACCGTAGCGGGATGCATCCTGTTCAGCGTTTTGGCTTTGATTTCCGGAACGATCCTGTTTCTGGATTACCAGCGTCAGATCACGGCAGACAAAGGGTTTGAAGATCTTCGCATAACTCTATCTGAAGATGTGCCATCAGCCGCCGGAGAGACCTCCTCTCCGGCGGCTATTCCCAAAACACCCGGGGAACGGTATGGCCAGTTGGCACAGCAAAACTCCGACCTGGCCGGGTGGATTCAGATTGAGGGCACCTCGATCAATTACCCGGTGATGCAGACCCCAAAAGACCCGGATTATTACCTCGATCACGATTTTCAGCACAAGTACAGCCCTTATGGGGTTCCGTATGCGGATTCCCGCAGCGATTTGTCCGGCGGCAATGTGCTGATTTACGGGCATCACACCAAAAACAAGGGGATGTTCGGCGCTCTTGTCGATTACGAAAAGCAGTCCTATTATCAAGAGCATCCGATGATCCTGTTCGATACGCTGGAGCAGTATGGCTTTTATCAGATTGTGATGGTCGTCAAAACCACCGCGCTGCTGAATGACCCCAATGCGTTCGATTATACCAAAGCCGCCTTTTCTTCGGATGAAAAGGAATTTCAAACGTTTGTCGCTGCGTGTAAAAAGCGCGAGCTGTACCAAACCGGCGAAAGCGTATCATTCGGGGATCGGCTTCTGCTGCTGTCAACCTGCGAGTATTCCAGGGAGGATGGCCGCCTGCTGATTGTTGCAAAGCAGGTGAAAACAGCGGATATAAAATAGCTGGCGCCCTGGTAATCTTTGTAAATGAATTTTGCCGTCACAGGTAGATTTTACCGACGGAATGAGATATAATTTATGTGACGGCAATCGCCGTTTTACGACAATTGGAAAGGAGCAAAAATATGAACAAGGAACAAAAATTCTTTATCTGTAAGCATTGCGGCAATTTGGTTGGAATGATCTTCAGCTCCGGCGTACCCATGGTATGCTGTGGGGAGAAAATGACCGAGCTGGTTGCAAATACGACTGATGCCGCTACCGAGAAGCACGTTCCCGTTGTGACCGTTGAAGGGAATACCGTTACTGCTGTTGTCGGCAGTGTAGAGCATCCCATGCTGCCGGAGCACTATATCCAGTGGATTTATCTGCTGACCACCACGGGCGGCCACCGCACGGCTCTTCAGCCCGGCGAGGCCCCGAAAGCCGTATTTACATTACAGGACGATGAAAAGCCGGTTGCGGTCTATGAATACTGCAATCTGCACGGCCTGTGGAAAACAGAGCTGTAATTCACACTCTGTGCCTTTATTTGTTTCAAATCGCAGCAGAAAAAGGTTTCCGAAAGGGAATGTTTCTCCGGAAGAGCGTTTTCTGCTGCTGCGGCAAAAGGCATCTTACTTTCGTAAGATGCCTTTTGTCCTATCCGGTTCTGGCCATCGGGCAGGCGCCCGATGGAATGATTCAGAAAGAGGAGGCGTATCATTGAAACTGACGGTTCTGGTCGATAACAATACCTATATCAATCAGTATTATCTGGGGGAGCCCGGCGCCTGCTATTATATTGAGGATGGCAGCGAAAAAATCCTGCTCGATACCGGTTATTCCGATATTGCCGGGAAAAATGCACGCAAAATGGGGATCGACCTCGGCGGATTGACGAAGATTGTGTTCTCCCACGGGCACAACGATCACACGGGCGGGCTGCAGTATTTGAAGGACGAATACGATTTGTCAAACGTGCAGATCATTTCGCACCCGGATACCTGGAAAGCAAAGCGGTTTGAAACGGAAAGCATCGGCGCGTCTTTTTCAGAGCGGGAAATCGAAGGAATCGGCCGTCTGCGTCTGACAAAGGAGCCGATCCGGCTCAGCGAGCATCTTTTCTTCCTCGGTGAGATTCCAACCGTGTGCGATTTTGAACCCCGCCTGGCTTTGGGGGAACAAAAAGCAGGGGAGGACTTCTGCGACGACTATGTGATGGATGATTCTGCCTTGGCCTACTGCGGGGACGACGGTGTTTTTGTCATCACCGGCTGTTCGCACAGCGGCATCTGCAATATTATAGAGCAGGCGAAAAGGGTGTGCGGTACTCAAACAGTCACGGGTGTGATCGGCGGGTTTCATCTGTTTCAGGTGAATGAAAGAGTAAAGGCTACCATCCGATATTTCGAGGAAGCGGGAATTCGGCAGCTGTATCCCTGCCACTGTACCTCGTTTGCCGTCCGCGCGGCAATCCATGAAAAAATCCCCGTAAAAGAAGTCGGCGTGGGCTTTACGCTCTCTTTATGAGACAAGCAGGATGGAAAAATCTATTTTTGAGGAATGCTTGACTTCTGTCGAAAACTTGAGTATAATAGGCACAAATTGAAAATACAAAATACCGGTTGGGCAGGATTCGTTTTCGGATTCTTGTTTTCAAGATTTTGAGCTTTAAGGGTGGGAAGCTTCTGTATGAAGCGTTCCGCCCTTTTTTGTCGTCTTTTTTCCGGTGCTTCTTACAGAGCATAACTCCCCCTTTGGTAAGCCGGTCATGGCGTTAAGAGAGAAAGGGAGGATCGAAATGACTGTGTCGGAAGCTGCATTGGTTGGTGTTTTCTGCATGTCTCTCGTATTTGGGATTTTGGCGGTATTGTACTTCTTGATTCGAATTTTTACCGTTGGAATCCGCAAATTTGAAAGCGGGCGCACAGAAAAAACAGATCATAGATAGGAGGAAGGACATTGTTTATTGAAGCGATTCAAACGCTGATTCAGAGTTCGGGTTTTGCGGCTCTAACCTGGCAAAGCTTAGTCATGATTGTACTGTCACTTGTGTTGATTTATTTTGCGATCGTCAAAAAATTCGAGCCGCTGCTCCTTTTGCCCATCGCATTCGGAATGCTGCTCATCAATCTGCCCATTACCGGGCTGATGGACGCACCGGCGAACGGGCAGGCGGGCGGTTTGCTCTATTACTTATATCAGGGCGTAAAGCTGGGGATTTACCCGTCGCTGATCTTTTTAGGGATCGGCACCATGACGGATTTTGGCCCGCTGATTGCCCGGCCGAGCAGTCTGTTTTTGGGCGCGGGAGCGCAGTTCGGTATTGTTATTGCATTTATTGTGGCGGTGGCCCTGGGCTTTGCCCCAGAGGAGGCGGCGTCGATCGGTATCATCGGC
>NZ_CBYL010000079.1 GCF_000577335.1 Faecalispora jeddahensis
ATAAAAGATGTAAGCTATAAACGCGCACCGAGCTGCCAAAAAAAGAAAGAGTCTGAACGCAAATTGCGTCCAGACTCTTTCTGGTGTGTCATTAGGTCAAAATAGATGCACCATTTTAGTACAAATAAAATGAAATCCACCCGTTTTATAAAGTAGAAACCATTTTAGCAAAATCATAATGAGAAATTCACTTTCCAACAAAAGTCATAACTATATATTCTCAAGATATACAGTGAAATGTGTGTCTCCAACAATCATCATACATCCGGGGCAACTTTGAGTCGCATTATATTCTGCTATTGATTGCATTAGCATTTTATCATCTTGGCTTTGCCCTGTGCAATCATTAGGATGAGAATGCCACTCGCCCACATAGCCTAAGTTACCTGCCGTAATATTTTCAATTGCCCTGATTTTTTTCAGTAGGCCTTTACTGCCTCTTATATACGAGCAAGGAGACTCAATACTATCCTCTGGAGAAGATATAAAGTCTACAATATAGCAAATTTTCCGCTCGTAATCGTATGAACCTATTAATACTCCACCTGTTTCACAGGGAAGTTTCTTTTTTCTATTCTCATAAAATTTTGTTTCAACCAGGTATGCAATTTTGATTGTCCAGTCACCACAAGTAAGGTTCTTATATGAATCAGTTGGGTATATTTCGGAATCGATAGTTAGGCCATCTACTTTCCAAATAGCAATGAGTCCTTTAGTATTATTAATAGCATCTTTTACAGCTTTACTACATATCCCTGCAAAGATTGCAACATTATCCTGCGGATACTTTAAGCTCGTACTTCTGCAACTAGAAGAATAGATAACCCTAAGTTCCGATTTAAGATGTTCGTGATATTTGGGATTGTTGACTAAGATATTGTAATATTGCATCTCTAGAACATCTAAGGTGACTTCTCTCTTTTCATCCTCCAAAAGCATTATGGCACAGGAGCCGGTTGGATTCATAAAAAAACTGACACATCTTGTAAGTCCGGCAAGTTCATGACATATATAGCGCTCAACTGCAACAGAAGCAGCTGTGTCAATAATCATGCTAGAACTTTTTATCGCTTCAATAAAATCATCTTTCAAGTCGGGTGATAAAATATTAGTTTCCATAAATGTATTTACACAGGAATCTGCTTTATCCGGAAATATACGTTCGGCATAAGCACACATTGCTTTCGCTTTGTTCTGTCCAATATCTGAAGCATTAAGGCAATGTCTAGATAGGTTGTGAGGATATACCACATCCGGATCAATATAAGTCCATTTTCCATATCCTGATCTAATGCAGTTGTTCGCAATTTGAGATCCAAAAGCACCTAAACCTATTTGAAAAAAGTTACTATTGCAACCGGAATTTTGAGCTTCATTGAGATCTTGAGCAAAACTACGATTTAAATGGCACAAGACCTCATGTTGCATGATCGTTATTTCTTGCGCATTTATTAAATTCTGTTTCTTTACTAATTTAGTTCCTTCTTTGCAATATCCAAAAGCCCGATATAATGTTTGAAATGTTGTTTCTATAGTAAAGGCTTTTAATTCAAACCTTTCAGGCTCAGCTTCAGGAGATCGTGCAAGTGATATACGTACCAATAACACTAAAGAACAATTCTTTAGAGCAGTTTCTTGCTGATGAAATAATTGCATATACTCTTTTGCATTCTGCTTTATCGCCCATATAGGCAGTATACACCGGTCGATTTCTTGAAGAATATCCTCATCAAACGCAGAATTTAAGTCAAATAAAGTTTGTGGAAGGCAATTTATTATATTGTCACTGTATGTCTTTTTTATAGCTATACGCAAACATGCAAACAACCTACCCCGTCCGTTTTCTTGGAGGGGTATCTCTGTTAACAAACGACCAGATCTTGTTTTTATTTCCTCAAAACGAATAAACGGAGAATCAATAGCATGTTTATTTACATTGAGGATTGTAGCATTATTTACTGACGGAAAAAATGGTTCTAAAGGCTGATCAGGCTGATGCAATTCACCACGCGCTGTTTTTGAAAACCAGTACACAATTCGATTTATAAACATGCTTGCGTTAAACATATATTTGATATCGTGAAACGACACGTCAAATAAGCACAGCGTTTTATCACCGTTTTCATAGACATTTAAATGTGGAACTATAGGAAAATCTCGACGACAAAACACCTCTGGAAGACAATCGTCTACTATCTTTATTTTAATACGTTCTATAGCTTTAACTGGGAAAACAGGATATTGTGGCAATTCAATTGCCACAATATCTACCTCTAATAATTCCCAACTATGCTCCGCTGCCGCGCTGCTTGAAATGAGTTTTCCAATTCCAGTACGCTCAAGAGCTACTACAATTTCCTTTGAAAAAGCAAGTTGTAGGGTCGCTAATGTGCTCATAGTTCGTCCCCGGCTCTCGGCGCAGATTTTTTCAGATAAGTTGCTTGAATATTCTCGGATTTAAGAGTAACTCCCAGATTATCTATTTCAAAAACAATCGGTGTTGGTTTACTGCTCTTTAGCGAAGTATGCTCCATTGTTGCCATAAATTTCACATCTGCGGCAGTATAATATTCATATGCTCTTTTTGCAATCATATGTGGAGGAGAAGTTTCCTCAGTAATTTTTACGCATGAAGCCACCATTTTTGCATTCTGCTGCGCCTGCTGCAAAAGCCATTGTACATTCTCTGTTGGCGTGATTCTATATGTGTCTTTTTCCCCTTTCTCGTTAAGTCCTGTATGGCTGCAATGATGGGGGATGTCATATATATCCCAAATCAAGAAACTTTCGTTCCCATTGGCTTTTGAAATATCTACAATTTTATCAAGAACCTTATATGGTGTGTCGCCTGTGATGAGGATGTTTGTTTCTCTATCATTATTAAACAATCTCATTTGCAATACAATCGAAGGGTCATTTTTATCCTGAACTTCCTCACTATCCTCGGAAAAAGGAGCGTGGACAAAAAATTGAACTTCATCTGTTGCGCCATCAACCTCAACAGTTTCGCCAGCATGAACAATCAAATGTTTAATGTCGTCGTACTCAATTTCTTGTGCTTCTAGCCATGAGGAAAGACTGTCAGGATCTGCAAATATTTTTACACCATAGCCTTCTTTTAAGCGATATCTGGCTTCGTTTCTAATTATTTTTGCGTCAGCCCCATTCTCAAGGTCAGTTTCTAAAAGAAACGCAGACGAAACCCACAACTCATTAATTTTAGCTCTATCTTCAGATTGGTATTTGGAAGCATGATCAAGGTAGAAAAACTCGCTTGCCCCTTTGGTATGATCATCATGAGCATGTGAAAACATTACAACTTTAAATTCGTCAATTCCGGAAAGTTCCTGTTTTATATCTATGCGCTCATCAGTGGCCGATCCATCGTTCATAGCAGCATAGTCAAATAGTAACTTATCTCCAGTGGATAATTCCAACAAACAAGTTTCTGCATTTCCAAGTGGATAAAAAGTAAATTTTTGACTCATTATGTACTCCTCCTAATTTTGTGTTTTTGAAAGGTCAATAGCAATGACTGTATTAACAAAGCGGTTCATCTTGATGTGCGTTGAGATATTTGTTATTATTGCCATTACCAATAATGCAAGAATGAAGCGCCAAGAAAATAGGACAGTGCCATTGAATAAAAATAATGAACTTATATATAGCACTAGAAATTCTAAGGTTTCAATATATAAGTCACGACAGAGTAAATAATCTGTTTGTGCTTGCATAATGGCCCCTTCTTTTTTATATTCGCTGTAAATCTTATACCAGTTGGCATTTTCATAATAGAGTTTATCCCTTTTCTGCGACGGTCTATTTTCTATAATGCCGGAATAACGAGAAATAGCATCAGAGATCAGTAATCGATCATCATTAACTGTTTTGTTTGAAATACGTGAAAAAATGGTTTGTCCTGATCGAGGGATAAAAAATAGACCAACTAATTTATCTTTTAGGTTGCTGCTGATTAACGAATCGCCTAAAAAAGTGATAAGCGATAAAACTCCGGAAATCGTCACCCCTTCCATAATAGATATTATGGTTTTGTAGTTGTTTTCTGTAGCTTCAGGAATTTGCGAAAAAATCGGAGTGCCCCATAGTAAGAACAACAGAAAATATGCAAGCAATAGGGACTTCATTTCTTTCGATCTATACTCTTTCAATGCAAATAATCACTCCTCTCAATTAATTTGAAATGGTATCGCAACTAAGTATCAAGTAAACAATAGTTTCTGCAATCTAAGTAAAATAAGAAAAAGCGCATTCAATACGAACCACTATTCTAGATTTATACTATTGCGATAGTAAAATGGTACCCAATTGCTAAATCAAGTTTTGTTTTAGTGATTGTCAGTATTTTTATATCTTCTATCCTTGGGCTTTACTGCATCTTTGGGTATTGCCCAAGTAACCCCAAACCGAACAGCGCCCGGTATCTTGCCCTGTGAGCAAAGCACCTGCACCCGGCGTGGAGTTATTACCCATTTTTCCGCTGCTTCTTTCGCTGTCATATAATCCATTAAAATATCCTTTATCGAATAACTATTGTATATATTATATATCGCAACAGCGAATAAAGCAATTAAATTCATGCAAATTATGGAAATATTCACAGCGTTATGCTGAAACTCATTAAAAAATAGCAAAATTTCTGCTTTAGAAGCAGATTCCATTTATATTTATCTCTTTGTTCGTAAGATTTCCTTTTAGGTTCTGTACAGCTTCAAATATCTCTTGGCTAATAATTGCTTGACGCGAATTCTCAATGATAACCGTATCAATTTGTCCTTGGTTTTCTTCCTGTTTACCTATGAGGAAATCGGGAGTATGAGTTTTGGGAGTAATATTGCGACCAATATATTTTTCATTGGATAGAATTCGGTCAATGGTTGATATACTCCATTGCTCTTTACCAGTAACAGTTTTTATACCATGATCTTCAAGATGTTTCTTGATCTTACGACAGCCATAACCTTGCAGAAACAAATCATAAATAAGTCGCACCATTTTAGCTTCCTCTTCAATGATTACAAGATTTCCATTCTCATCTCTACCGTAGCCAAGAAATTGTGAATGATTTAGCTTGATATGTCCGTGATAACTACTCTGGTGAATACCCCATTTAATAGCTTCACTTTTTTGTCTGCTTTCTTCCTGATAAGCCGCAGCTGCCATCGTAATATACTTTTTTACCCGAGGTTCATTAGACCAAATGTCCTCAGTTTCAAAGTAGGCAACCACATTTAATCTTGATAATTCATTAAGCATAAGCAGGACGTCCAACGTATTGCGTCCAAAACGGCTAAGGGATTTCATCAAAATCAAATCTACTTTTCCATTTCTGCAATCATTCATTAAGCGCTGAATCTCATCTCTATTATCTACTCTTGTACCGGATTCCTTTTCAGCATAAATACCGGCAAAATCCCAATCAGGATTATCGCAGATTTTTTGCATATAGTAAACTACTTGTGATTTTAGACTCTGCCTTTGTTCCTCATGTTCTGTGCTGACACGGCAATAGGCAGCAACCTTTAACTTTTTATCAGCTTGATTTCGTCTTGCCGGGATAGTAAAAATTTGTTTGCTCATTTCAAAGCCTCCTTAACGCAAAAATGCAGCACCCACTTGGGTACCGCAAACTTCAATTACTATTTTAGATATGAAAAAAGCTACATCTTCATTGGTTTATTACCAACAAAAATGTAGCTTATAACTTGGCGGAAGCGGTGGGATTCGAACCCACGGTACGTTGCCGTACACCTGATTTCGAGTCAGGCCCGTTATGACCACTTCGATACGCTTCCAATGATTACAAGGAAGGCACTTGCTGTCCATGCCTATTTATTTTATAGAGAATGTCCGCAAAAGTCAAGCACTTTTATTGACTTAAAGTGACAGGAACGGTACAATAGCATTGAATCTCAGGAAAGGGGCAACAATTGTGAATCAAATTCAGGAGGCTGCATGGAAAATGGCCTCACTTTCTGTATACAGAGGCATCTTGGAAAGAAGCGTGCCGGAGGCGTTTTTTCGTCTGCTGAATGCTTCACAGGCGAATCAGCCTGAGACGTTTTTAACGGCCTGGGGAAATCTGATCGCTTTGCTCGGACAAAAAAATGCCGACACAAACTTTGCGCAGGCTTTGACTGAGCCTGTTTTGTACGATGAAAACGCATTTTCAGTTGCCGCGGCATCTGGAAAAGAGGTTTCTTCTCTGATAGAAGCGGCGGCGCTGCGTGATCTGAAAATTTTAACGGAGCTGTCGGCCATTACTCCGCAGGAAATACTGTCCGGAAGCGCCTTCCCGCAGGCTGCGGAGCTGAACCTTCCCTGCTGGGAAAACGGACAGGTTATCGCACAGCTGCAGCAAGAGCCACAGGCCTGTCTGGCACAGCTGAAATCCTTTTACGCACAGAACGGCTGTGGCCGGTTTGCGCGCAACCGGGCGTTCATCTGGAGAAATGGGATGTTGTCCCCCGTTCAGCACCCCGACCCGATTCTCTTAAAGGATTTGAAAGGCTATGAATTGCAGCGAGGAATGGTATTGGAAAATACGAGCTCCTTTGTGCAGGGTCTGCCGGCCAACAACTGCCTGCTGTACGGCGACCGCGGTACGGGAAAATCTTCTACCGTAAAAGCCTTGCTGCATGAATTTCCGTCGCTGCGCCTGATCGAAATGCCGAAAGCAGAAATCCCCCATTTCCCCGATCTGGTAGAAATTTTGGCGGGGCTGCCGATGAAGTTTATCGTGTTTATCGACGATCTCTCTTTCTCCCGGCAGGACGATACTTATGCCGCCCTGAAAGCGGTACTGGAAGGCGGTCTGGCTGCCCGACCGGAAAACACGCTGATCTATGCCACCTCCAACCGGCGGCATCTGCTGCGGGAAACCTTCTCAGACCGCGAGGGTGATGAAATTCATCGCGTCGACACGATTCAGGAAAGCCTTTCTCTGGCAGACCGCTTCGGTCTTTCCGTACGCTTTATGCTGCCGGACAAGGCACAATACCTGGACATTGTGGAGAAGCTTGCCCATCAGCATGGCCTTTCGGAGCATCTGCCGCAGCTTCTGATCGGCGCGGAACGTTTTGCGCTTGAGCGCGCCGGACGTTCTCCCCGCTGCGCGCAGCAGTATGTCCGTCTGGCCGAATCCAGAATCCGTCAGGGAAAAAGCATCCTATAAAATGACAGACTTTACGGCAGCTTCATATTTTATTTATATTTTTATGTTAACATTCTGTAAAGGGTTGAAAACGAAAGATCAGGGAGGATTGTATGGGACAGTTGAAACGAATGATAACCGGATTACTATCGGCGGTGCTGATTGTTTCCGCGTTTACGGGATGCGCCGGTAAGGGCGACATCAGTTCCGGCGCTGCCGAACAGGATTTCCCCGTGACAATCGGGACTGTGACTTTAAAAAGCGAGCCGGCCGGGGTTGCCGTGTTTTCGCCGAGTCTTGCCGATGTGATCCTTGCGATGGGATATGAAATCTCTCTGAAAGCAAAATCGAAGGACTGCGATCAGGAGGATTTATCCGTTCTTCCGAATGTGGATCCATCTGATCCCGCTGCGGTAAAGGCAACCGGCGCCACACTGGCGCTGTTTGAAACGAATCCCGGTGATGAGGTTACCGCTGCATTACAGAAAGAAGGCATCCTTTCGCTGATCCTCCCCGCCGCTGCCAGCCGCTCCGATTTGGAACGCCTGTACTCCGAAGTGGGCGCGGCGATCAAGGGCGGTTCCACCGGCTACCAAAAAGGCATCAAAACAGCGAACAATATTTACCTGACGCTTGACGATATTACACGCGTCATTCCGGAGAAAGACTCCCCTGTAACCGTTTGCTACCTGTATGACGCAAAGGGTAAGGCAGCCACCGGGGACATGCTCGCCGGCAAGCTGATTGAAAGCGCCGGTCTGGTCAATGCGTTTGCGGGCAGCAACGGCGGACAGGCCTCCACCGAGGCGCTGACCATCTCGAACCCGCAGTACATTTTCTGCGCTGAGGGTGTGAAAAAGCAGCTGCAGGAATCCGCCGAATACAAAAAGCTGGAAGCTGTTCAAAAAAACCAAGTGTATGAAATGAACCCGACCTATATGGAGCGCCAGGGGCGCGGAATGATTCAGGCCGTCAGTTTTATGGCGGG
>NZ_CBYL010000080.1 GCF_000577335.1 Faecalispora jeddahensis
AACAGGCTGATGATTTATCAGCCTGTTTTTGTTTTTATAACCACTCGAGGATCTTTCCTCTTTTAAAAATGGTGAGAAAAATATTTTTCAAGATAACAAGGTGCTGGATATGACCCGGCCAACAAACCGGACTTTATTAAGATTTCGTTATGCTCATAATGCTTCGTGGTTACTCAAAAGCTTTAACCATTTCTTTTGCCTATGGGCATAAAAAAATGTTGCCCATAGATATACAAACGGTGTTTTCCAGCCTGCATAAATCTCGACTTCATCCGTGTACTGTGAAGCATCATCGCCCAGTGGTTTTAGCACGATACTGTGATTCCATATAGGCACATAGGCATTGCTTTCGGTTGTGTGAATCCGGTATGCTTCCTCGTTAAAATCAATTACCTTAATTGTGTGTCTGCCTAATGGAATAACGCCAAATAATTTAAGTCGAAAAGAAAAAATTTCTCCTGCTTTCCAATTGAAATCATTACTTTCGGTTAACGGAGTAAACGTCGCATATGGCGAGGCTATGTACTGTAACGTTTGTATGGATTTTAGCTTGTTGAAAACATTTCTCCCCGACGCCGGGAATCTGGAAGTTTTTATTACAGTTCTGCTTTGCACAGTTCTTCTTGCCTCCTTATGCGTTTAATATAAATAATCCATTGGGTGATTTTACGGAAGCTTGTATCCATATTACCAGATTTTTTTGCATAATAAAAGACATAGCCTCTTTTGACGGAAAGCTATGTCTTTTATGGTGCTGGTGACCGGACTTGAACCGGTACGGTGTTGCCACCGAGGGATTTTAAGTCCCTTGCGTCTGCCGATTTCGCCACACCAGCGTGTGGAACGGAGTTTATTATAGCACAAATTCAAAAGCAAAACAACAACAAAATCGCCCGGGAAAACAAAATCACCGGGTCGGTGCTTCCATGCTCTCTCAGCCGTCCGAAGCTTCGCTTCGGCGTGCGGTTATTATAGCACGAACCGATACGCAAAATCAATTGCAAATTTACAGCGAAAAGCGGTGTTCCTTTGCAGAGAATCACCGCCGGAACACCGCCAAAACAGTCTGAACCATAATTTTGATATCCTGCCAGACGGAAATGTGGTCAAGGTACTCCAGATTATAGCGCATCTTCTCCGGCAGAATCTGATGAATATAGATTTCTTCCGGGTCGCCGCCAGAATTGAGCAGCTCGTCTTCATCCTTAAACCGGATGCTCGCCGTTGCCGTTACGCCCGGCGGCATCAACAGCGTAGCCAGATATTCCGGCTCGTAGGCATCGACATATTTTCGCACCTCCGGCCGGGGGCCGACAAGGCTCATCGTACCTTCAAGGACATTTAGGACCTGTGAAAATTCATCCAAGCGGCACTTGCGGATCAGCTTCCCTACCCGGGTGATACGGGAATCCCCTTCTGTTGTCAGGGCCAAGCCCTTTTTGTCGGCATCCTGCACCATGGAACGAAACTTGAAAATCCGAAAATCCCGCCCATACTGCCCAACTCTCACCTGTCGGTAAAACACCGGCCCTCTGGAATCAATCTTGATCGCTGCGGCCAGCAGCAGAAAAATCGGCGAAAGCAGCAGCAGGATCAGCGCCGACACAATGATATCGAACACCCGCTTGAAAAACAACGACGCCTTTTGCCGATTGAGCAGCTCTATATAAGGTTTGATTTCTTCCTTCTGCATCCACTGGGGTAACTCCTGATACTGCACGTTTTTCACCATTTTCCTTCATTACTTTGCCTGGAAGCTTCTACCTATCATTATGGCAGAAATTTCTCCTTTTAAACTGTACCCAAAGAAAGAAGATTTGTCAAATCCTTTTTCTTTTTGTCGATCGCGCCAACGAAACAATTTACGAAACCGCCACTTGATGATATAATAGCCTCACGACGCAAAAAATTTTTATAGGTAAAAAGTTGTTATTATCTAACCATCTTACATAAAAAAGCGGAAACGCCTTCACGGCGTAATTTCATCAGAAACGGGGTATTTCGATGTATTATCTTGGCATCGATCTGGGCGGCACCAATATTGCCGCCGGCGTCATCGACAAAAGCGGCAAGCTTCTTTCAAAACAGTCTATGCCGAGCGGCGCTTCCTGCACACCGCAGGAGCTGTGCGACCGGATTTCCGAGGCCGCCCGGGAAGCCATTTCGGCAGCCGGACAGCCGGTAGATTCTGTGGGAATCGGCTGCCCCGGTTCTGTAAACCGCAATACGGGTATGGTTGAGCTGACGCCGAACCTTCCGCTGCGTCATTTTCCGATGCGTGAGGAGCTGGAGAGCCGCCTTCATTTGCCTGTGGGTGTGGATAACGACGCCAACGCCGCGGCCTGGGGAGAGTTTAAGGCAGGCGCACTGCAGGGCGCATGGAACGCCGTGGCCATCACCCTTGGAACAGGGGTAGGCAGCGGGCTGATTCTGGACGGAAAAATCTACGCGGGGCAAAACGGTGCCGCGGGAGAAATGGGGCATATCGTCATTGAACGGCATGGTCGGCCTTGTAATTGCGGAAGACACGGCTGCTGGGAGCGCTATGCCTCCGCCACCGGGCTGATTCTGACGACCCGGGAACTGCTGGAGCAGGACACGGCCCACGAGAGCCTAATTTGGGAAATGCTGAACGGCGATTTGAACCGGATTTCAGGCAGAAGCGCTTTTGACGCCATGCGCCAGGGCGACGCCCTGGGGCGGAAGATCGTGGAGGTCTATACCGAAGACATCGCCTGCGGCGTGATCAACATCATCAACAGCCTTCAGCCGGATGTGATCTGCATCGGAGGAGGCATCAGCCGCGAAGGGGAAACCCTTCTCGCGCCGGTGAGAGCGATTGTGGAACGGGAACAGTTTGTGACCAATTCCCCGCTGAAAACAAAGTTAGTGACTGCTGAGCTGGGCAACGATGCGGGAATCATCGGCGCGGCTCTGTCGGGCGCGGAGCTTTGCGGCTTCTCTCTCTGATCAAAAATTGTTAAAAGGCGATACCGTAGTATGGTATCGCCTTTTCTGATAGAAGAATATCCTTTCCGCAATCATGGAAAAGCAGGGCTCGCACAGCGGAAGGAAAATATTTGCTGACAACCCAAACTCAGCTGGCGGCAAACTGACTGTTGTAGAGCTCGGCATAAAATCCGTTTTTCTCCAGCAGCTGTTGGTGTGTTCCCTGCTCCACAATTTCGCCGGCACGCATCACGAGAATCAGATCCGCCCCCTGAATGGTGGAAAGGCGGTGTGCCACCACAAAGCTGGTGCGGCCCTCCATCATCCGCTGGAACGCCTTCTGCACCAGAAGCTCGGTTCGGGTATCGATACTGCTGGTCGCTTCATCCAGAATCAGCATGGGCGGGTCAACCAGCATTACCCGGGCAATACAGAGCAGCTGCCGCTGCCCCTGCGAAAGATTTCCCCCATCCTCCGAAATCATGGTGTCATAGCCGTTCGGCAGACGGGTGATAAAGGAATGCGCCAGCGCCGCCTTCGCGGCCGCGGTCACCTCTTCCAAAGTGGCATTCGGCTTACCGTAGGTGATATTCTCGCGGATTGTGCCGGAGAAAAGCCAGGTATCCTGCAGCACCATTCCAAACAGAGAACGAAGGCTGTCGCGCGTGATCTGCCGCACATCCGTGCTGTCCACACGGATGCTGCCGCTGTCGACATCATAAAAGCGCATGAGCAGGTTAATGATCGTCGTTTTGCCGCAGCCGGTCGGCCCTACAATGGCAATCCGCTGCCCCGCGTGAGCGGCCAGATTGATATTTTGCAGCAGCTTCGTCCCGGACCGATAAGAGAAAGCGACATCCCGGAACTCCACCTGATGGCTGCCCCCGTTATGAATTTCCTGTGCGTCGGCCGGCTCCGCAGGCTCCTCTTCCTCATCGAGCACCTCGAACAGGCGCCGGGCCGAAGCAAACGCAGTCTGAATCTGCGTCAGCACAGCGGTTACCTCATTAAACGGCTTGGTATACTGGTTGGCATAGGCCAGAAAGCTGGTGATCTGCCCCACACTCAATCGCGCGGGAACGCCGGTAATGGCGCAGATAGCACCGATCACCGCAACGGAGGTATACACGATGCTGTTGACGAACCGGGTGGAGGGATTCGAAAGCGAGGAATTGAACTGGGCTTTCTCCCCCGCCTCGTACAGGCGGGAATTGATTTCATCAAACGTGCTTTCCGCACGGTTTTCATAGTGAAACGCGCGCACCGTTTTGATTCCGCTGATCATCTCTTCGATTAATCCGCTGAGCTCCCCCTGACACGCCTGCTGATCAAAAAAGCGCTTACGCGAAATTCTGGCAATAAAAGCGGCCACAAACAGGGACAGCGGCGTGATGCACACCACCACGAGCGTAATGACCGGGCTGATCGTCAGCATAAACAGCAGCGTGCCCACAATGGTGACCACACCGGTAAACAGCTGGGTAATCCCCTGCAGCAGACCGTCGGACACCTGGTCCACATCGTTAACGACACGGCTGACAAGATCGCCGTGCGCATGGCTGTCGATAGTCCGAAGCGGCAGGTGGTTCACCTTCTCATAGGCCTGCACGCGCAAATCACGCATCGTGCGGTAGGTCGCCTGATTGGTACAGTACGTCATAACCCACTGGAACAGCGCACTGACCAGTACTGTCGCGGCAAGCAGCAGCAGAATTTGGCGCATCCTTTCGTAATTGACCTGGCCGGGAGCGACAATCTGATCGACCGCATGGCCAATCAGAATCGGGGCATACAAAGAAAGTGAGATATAAATGATCGCGCAGATCAGCGCGCCCACAAGATAAGCAAAATACGGCTTCATGTAGCCGATAATTCGCCTGAGTACCGAGCGATTCATCTGGCCACCTCCTCGCGGTTCATCTGCGACAGGCAGATTTCCTGATAGACAGGGCAGCTTTGCATCAGCTCTTCGTGTGTGCCGATACCAGCAACGGCCCCGTCGTCCAAGACAATAATGCGATCCGCATGGCGGATGGAGCTGACCCGCTGGGACACAATCAGAACCGTCGTCCCGGCCGTATCATTGCGAAGAGCACGCCGCAAAGCTGCGTCGGTTGCGAAATCCAGCGCACTGGAGCTGTCGTCCAGAATCAGCACCTGTGGATTTGCCGCCAGGGTTCGCGCAATCGCAAGGCGCTGGCGCTGGCCGCCGGAGTAGTTTTTTCCGCCCTGACTGACCAGTGAGGATAGGTCCTTCGGCAGAGCGCGCACAAAATCCTCCGCCTGCGCTGTTTTCAGAGCTTGCCACAATTCCTCATCCGCGGCCGCCGCATTGCCCCATTGCAGATTGCTGCGGATGGTTCCGGTAAACAGCTCAGACTGCTGCAGAACAATACCGACCCGGCTGCGCAGCACAGCAAACGGATATTCCCGCACATCCACTCCGTCCAGCAGGACCTGGCCTTTTGTGACGTCGTAAAAGCGGGGGATCAGATTCACCAGAGTCGATTTTCCGGAACCCGTACCGCCGATGATCCCTATCGTTTCTCCGGCGGCGATTTCGACGCTGCAGTCCTGCAAAGCGTATTCTCCGGGAAGATGATACGAAAAGCTGACGCCGCGAAACTCTACTTTTGGCGCACCGGAAACCGGCTGCGGCTCTGCCGCGGAATCAGACTCCTGAACGGTGGTTTCGGTATGCAGCACCTCGTTGACTCTGGCAGCAGAGGCTGAGGCCTTTGTAAAGATCACCACGAGATTTGCGACCACCACGAGGGCAAGAAGCGTCTGGTTCATGTAGTTAATCAAAGCCACGATCTGGCCCTGTGTGACGATACCGGTATCGACGCGGAACCCGCCATACCACACAATCGCCAGAATCGAAAAATTGATGATAGCAAACGTAATCGGATTCAGCAGCGCGGAAAGCTTGCCGACCCGAATTGCCGCGGCAGCCTGTTCATCCGCCGCATTTGTAAATCGTTCGGTTTCCTGCTCCTGGCGGGAAAAGGCACGGATGACCCGCACGCCGGACAGGCTTTCTCGCGACAAACGGGAAATGGCGTCCAGCTTTTTTTGAATCGCCTTGAAGAAGGGAACGGAACGGCTCATCACCAGATACAGAGCGAGGCCGATCAGAGGAGTCGCCACCACAAAAATCAGCGCCAGCGGCACATCGATCGTCATCGCCATAATGACAGCGCCTACCGCCAGAAACGGCGCGCGCACCACCAGACGAATCAGCATCGCAACCGCCAGCTGAAGCTGATTGACATCGTTCGTCAGGCGGGTAATCAGCGACGGCGTGCCAAAACGGTCAAGTTCTGCATAAGAGAGCGTATTGATATGGCGAAATAATTCCCTGCGCAAAACCGTTCCAAAGCCTTGTGAGGCCACCGCGGCCATCTTCTGACACACCAGCGCAAAGCACAGACCCACAACGCCGAGCAGCAGCATGACACCGCCCATCTTCCAAACATAGGCGATGTCTCCCCGGCGAACACCTTCATCGATGATCCGCGCGGTTACGATTGGAATAATCAGCTCAAATATGGCTTCAATCAATTTAAATATAGGGCCAAGAATGACCTGTTTACGATACGATTTTAAGTATTTGCCGAGTTCCCGCAAAATTGATCCAGCCCTTCTCTAAGGAAATTTTCGATGATATTGTTCCCATATCAATATCAAAATCAGATTTTTATGAACAGCGCGAAGTGATTATATCATCCGTTCTCTACTCAGTCCACATCAAAGAAACAATTTTCGTTTTTCTCACGACTGATGATTCAATGTTCTCCCAGGCGCCCGAAGCTTCACCTTGGCTTGCGCCGTGAGGTTATTATAACACGATTTCCAAACAATGACATCTCTTTCACAAAAATATTGAGGAGCGCTCTCAGCAAATCAGATTCTCACACAAATTGATGCGAAGAAAAGGAGCTCAAAAGAGTCCCTTGATCAATATCAAAAAGTTGTGCTTCAAAGGATTTTTTAGAAAGATTTTCAACGTAATATTTCAAGGGAATTCCGACAAACTATATGGCAAGGAGTGATCGTATGGATAATCAAGAAAATCAATCTGTCGGAAATTTGCCAATGAATATTAACGCCGTTACACCCACACCGAAGCCCGATGCACAGTCTATTACACAGCTGGTAAAGCACAGCGGCCGCATTGAGGGCTATCAGCTTTCCAGCGGACAAATCATCTCGAAGGAGCAGGGTGTGGAATTGGCCAAGGCTGGAGCAATTCGAGGAGTTGCCGTTGCCACAAGAAATGGCAGTGAGTATCTTCGCTCTTTGCCCGATGGTGAGGAAAGCAATAATCTTGGTAACTTGCCATCCATTTCACAATAATCATTTCACACAATTCCATTTGATTTTACTTCAAAATGAAAAAGCAAAGAAAAAACCACCAGTAATTACTGGTGGTTTTCTTTGG
>NZ_CBYL010000081.1 GCF_000577335.1 Faecalispora jeddahensis
TGGAACAAATAATGTTTCGTTGCTTTAATATGTCTTGTAGATGTCATATTATCATCTTATAATAAAAGCAGTAGAGGTGATAATATGCAGATTAACAGGCTATTCGAAATGGTTTATCTATTGCTGAACAAAAAAAGTATGACCGCCGGGGAGCTCGCAACACACTTTGAGGTTTCACCCCGCACGATTTACCGGGATGTAGAGCTTCTATCCTCGGCGGGAATACCCATTTATATGACCAAGGGCAAGGGTGGTGGAATTTCACTGCCCCCTGACTTCGTTCTCAATAAAACTGTCCTGACCGATGGCGAAAAGTCAGATATTCTCGCTGCACTTCACGCAGTAGATGCGGTCAACTTGGAGCAAACCAATACTGCGGTGCAAAAGCTGTCCTCCCTATTTGGAAACACCAGCGCCGATTGGGTTGAAGTTGATTTCTCCGGCTGGGCAAACGCCGATGAGGAAGCGCAGCTGTTCAGCCTGCTGAAAAGCGCCATTCTCGGAAAGAAAAAAGTGGCGTTTCAGTATCACAGCAGTGAGGGCAGCACGCAGCGCACAGCAGAACCCATGAAACTCTGCTTTAAGGGACAGAGCTGGTATCTTTATGCTTTCTGCACAGTGCGTCAAGATTATCGGTTTTTCAAACTGCGGCGCATGAAAGAATTGAAGCTGCTTGACGAGCGCTTTGAACGCACTGCCTCCGCGAAGATATTTGAAGGCACAAAAATATTTCAAGATGATTTCGTGACAATCACACTGAAGCTGTCAAAGAAAATGGCGTATCGTGTCTATGATGAATTTTCACAATACAAAACGCTTCCCAGCGGTGATTTCATTGCGACGCTCACCATGCCCAGAGGCGATTGGGTCTATCAATATCTTGCGACCTTTGGTGAGGATTGTGAGATCATAGAACCGGAGGATATCCGCCTGCAAATCAAGGATAAGCTGCAAAAAACACTGGCACAATATTTATAATATGACACGCTGCTGTCAATTGGTCTTTGCTATGATGATAGTATCAAAGACAAGGAGGACGATCAAATGAACTACGAAGTTGTGCATTTAGAGGAAAAGATTATTGTTGGGGTAAGTGCTGCGACCAGCAACAGCGACCCTGAAATGGGGAAAATCATTGGCGGGCTTTGGGAGAAGTTATACCAAGGCGGCATCAATGCCGTGATAAAAAACAAGGTAAACGAGTACGCCATTGGGCTGTATTCCGATTATACGGCCGATGGGTACTGTGTAACAGCGGGTAATGAGGTTTCCAAGGCAGAAAATCCTGAACTGACCGTAAAAACAATCCCTGCCGGAAAATACGCAAAATTCTCTGTGCATGGGCATATGGAAAAGGCCGTCTCTGACTCATGGGGAGAGATTTGGCAGACGGATTTAGACCGCAGCTTTACAGGCGATTTCGAGGAATACCGAAATGCCGACCCGGAAAACTGTGATATTGATATCTACATTGCTCTGAAGTAAGGGGGGGAAACGTATGAAATTAGAAGGCTTCGGAATTTTCGTGAAAGATATGCCGACTATGGTGCGTTTTTACCGTGATGTTCTTGGGTTTGAAATCAAGGAGGAAGAAGATTCCAGCAATGTCTATCTGGTGAAAGATGGCACTTTGTTTTTACTTTATCGCAGAACAGATTTTGAGCAGATGGCAAAAAGGTCGTTTTCTTATGCGAATGGCATCCATGGCCATTATGAAATTGCGATGGGTGTAGAAAACTATGCCGCAGTAGATGATACCTTTAAGCGGGTTGTGTCAAACGGTGCCGTGCCGGTCTTAGAACCTACAACAGAGCCGTGGGGACAGCGGACTTGCTATGTTGCAGATCCAGAGGGCAACTTAATTGAAATTGGTTCCTTTACCAAATAAGCAGCTACACAATTGCCTATGCCTAAAAAGAAGGAGACGAAATAACAAATGGATTATAGAAAAGAATTTGAGCGCATGATGCAAACACAAACAGCCATGGCGCTGGCTACAGCGGCAGACGGAGCGCCCAATGTACGCATCGTCAATTTTTATTATGATGCAGAGACGAAAGCCCTGTATTTCTCCACCTTTAGCGACAACCAAAAGGTTGCGGAGTTTGAGAAAAATCCTCATGCTGCATTCACAACGATTCCGGAAAGTGGAGAAGAACACGTTCGGGTCAGGAATGGGATTGTTCGGAAAAGCTCTGTTTCGGTGGAAGCCATCAAGGATCAGTTTCTATTGAAGCTGCCGGAATACATTATGAGCATCCCTGATGTACTTCCTGCGCTTATCCTGTTCGAAATCACCTTTGACCAAGCGGATGTGGTCATTGACTTTGAACACATGGAAACGATTGCGGTATAGTCTGAAACCCCTGTCGGCAGCGAGTTGCAACTATTCTCCAAGGCGCACTGTGAATGAACCCACGGTGTGCCTTTTTTATTTCCCCCAAAAGACGTTTGCAGCAGCAAAACAAGGAGGGCGGCAGAACCGCTCTCCTTGCTTTTTGTAAACGGGCTATGCTATTTATCGTTGCCGTCGGGCTCTGAATCTCTTTTGAGTTCCACAATAACGCCGTCATCACCGGAGATAAAAAGCTCCTCCGTCTTTTGCTGCGCACGCTGAAGCAGCGAGATGGCATCCGTCACATCGTTAAACAGCGAATCATACATTTTTTTGTAATCTGCCACACAATAGACCTCCTTTTCCTTATTTCGGCGGCCACCGTTGTGTGGTATTGAAGCTCTGACCGGACGGATTGTCAAGTCGTTTCTGAAGTTTTCTAAATGTTAGCACCCTGTCAGAAATCCGTTCAGACAGATATGCAGGCACACCGCATTTTATTGCATGGTGTGCCTTTTTTATTTCCACAGAAAGGGGTGAGAATCCAATGTTCATATGGGACTTTGTCCTTGGAACCGTGATGGATCAGATCATCGAATGGCTCTACGGACAGGTGGTCGGTTTTCTGGCCGATTTTTTTGCACAGATGGGAAATATGGGCGTGGAGCTGTTCGAAATGAGCTGGGTGCAGTCCATCGTCCTGTTTTTTTCCTATCTGGCTTGGGCGCTGTATGGAACCGGGCTGGTGGTGTCGGCGTTTGAAACCGGCATCGAGTACCAGCACGGCCGGGGCAGCATCAAGGACACCGCCTTAAACGCCATTAAGGGCTTTATGGCGGTGTCCCTTTTTACCATCGTGCCGGTGGAGCTGTTCAAGCTCTCGGTCAATCTCCAGAGCAGCCTCACGGCGGGGATCACCGGCTATGGAACCAGCTTTGGCGACCTTGCCGGGAACATCATTTCCGAGCTTGGCAGCTCACCGGATATGGTTGGCGCCATGGGCTCCGGCGTGTTCGGAGGGCTGGCTGTCATTACAAGCCCCATCCTGCTGCTCTTTATGATCATCATGATGGGGTACGCGGTCATTAAGGTGTTCTTTGCCAACCTGAAGCGCGGCGGCATCCTGCTCATACAGATTGCCGTGGGCAGCCTGTATATGTTTTCCGTTCCCCGCGGCTACATCGACGGTTTTACACAGTGGTGCAAGCAGATCATCGGTCTGTGCCTCACCACATTTTTGCAGGCAACCATCCTTGCGGCGGGGCTTATGGTGCTGCGAACCCACGCTCTGCTGGGGCTTGGTCTGATGCTGGCCGCAGGAGAAGTACCGCGAATTGCCGGAGCCTTCGGGCTGGATACCAGTACAAAGGCCAACGTGATGAGCGCCGTGTATACCGCACAGGCTGCCGTCAACACCACCCGCACCATCGTACAGGCGGTAGCGCCGAAATAAGCACAGAAAGGAAAAGCCTATGAAATTAATCTATGTGGCGTCCCCTTATGCCGGGGACATCGAACAGAACACCGCATTTGCCAGGAAAGCGTGCCGCCATGTGATGAACGAGGGGCACGCTTTTTTTGCGCCCCATCTGTTATATCCGCAGCTCCTTGATGATTCCAATCCGCAGGAGCGTCAGGCGGGTCTGGATATGGGACTTGCCATGCTGCCCCGCTGTGACGAGTTGTGGTGCTACGGCGACCGCATCTCCTATGGAATGCACCTTGAAATCGAGGAAGCGGTCAGAATCGGAATCCCGGTTCGCCGGGTGATGGAACAGGAAAACGGCTTTGCCATCGGCAGAGCCAAAGGCACCGAACCGGCCGAAGCTCCCCAGCAGGCGATGAGGATGGCCTGATGATGACGATGGGGAGCCTCTTCGATGGGATCGGAGGTTTTCCATTGGCGGCTATCCGCAACGGTATCACTCCCGTATGGGCCAGTGAAATCGAAGCCTTTCCCATTGAAGTGACGAAAATCCGATTCCCCGAAATGCTCCATGTCGGGGATATTACAAAGCTGGACGGAGCGAAATTGCCGCCTGTGGACGTCATTTGCGGCGGCAGCCCGTGTCAAGATTTATCGGTCGCTGGCCAGCGCCGGGGCTTGGCGGGTGAGCGTTCCGGCCTGTTTATGGAGCAGACACGCATTGCGAAGGAGATGAGAAAATCCGATGAGCAACGAAACGTACCAGCTCACCTTGTTCGACCTCGATACCTCGTTTGGGAGAATGTCCCCGGAGCCTTCAGCTCCGCAGAGGGGGAGGACTTCCGGGCGGTCATTGAGGAGATCGTCCGCATTAAGTACAGTGCCTGTGATGTGCCTCGACCTGAGTCCGGGCGCTGGGAATCTGCTGGGGCTGTCCTTTTGGGAAATGAATTCAGCCTGGCTTGGAGAGTCATGGACGCTCAATTCTGGGGAGTCGCCCAGCGCCGCCGTCGCATCTTCCTTGTCGCAGATTTTGGAGGCACGACCGCACCCGAAATACTATTTAAGCAAGACAGCCTGTTTGGGGATATTGCGCAGAGCGGAGGCCCGCGGCAAGGAGCTGCCGCCCCAGCTCAGGGACGCACTGATGATACAGGCGGGGCTTGCCTGACCCCATGGGATGTACAGAGCCGCCGCATTTTTGAAGAAACCGGAACATGGCCCGCCCTCTATAGTGGTGAAGGCGGTGGGCACGGATATATTCAGACAGAAGAAAGAATACCCATTGCTTTCGCCGCCAACCAACGTGATGAAGTGCGGGATTTGCACGATATTGCAGGGGCAGTACAGGCTCAGCCGGGGATGAAACAGCAGACCTTTGTGGCAGAACCGCTGTTGTGCTTAAACGATCAGGGCGGCGAACGGATGGATGTCACCGAGGATGTGGCGTCCACGCTGCGCGCCGGTATGGGCGGGCATCCTCCCCTTGTATCTCAGCCAAACTGTCTGAACGGCTGGGATACCCAGCAAAGCCGTGTGTTCACGCCGGAGGGTGTGGCGCCGACTCTTGCCGGTGCGGACGGCGGCGGGGGAAGAAACCCGGCAGGGCTTCTGTTTGCGGCAGGCGTTGTCAGCAAGGGTGACGGCGACTGCTTTCTCTCACCGGAGGTACACACCTCTATTACCGGCGGCGGTGGGCAGGCCGGACAGGGCTATCCCTGTGTGCTTACCGCGGGCTTCTGCGGAAATGCCAGCGCCGATGCGAGAGGAATCGGCTATCAGGCGGAGTGCTCACCCACCATTAAAACCGGCACGGCCCCATCGGTACTGTGCCTCAACGATCAGGGCGGCAGTCAGATGCACTGTACCGAGGATATCACCGGCACCCTCCGCGCACAGGAGCATGGACACCAGCCGCTGGTGTTTGACAACCACGCACAAGATTCCCGCTTTACCGGACCGGTGGATGTGTCGCAGACAGTATCCGCAGGCTTCGGGCAGGGCGGGAACAATCAGCCGCTGGTCATGGCGACCCAGCAGGGCGGCGCTGAAATTGGCGAGGGCATCTGCCCGACCATTACGGCAAGTGCCGGGATGAGTGGCAATAATCAGCCGGTATTATTTGAAAATCACGGCATTGACAGCCGCTACACCGGCCCCCATGCAGTAGCGCCCACCATGTCCGCCCGGATGGGAACAGGCGGCAATAATGTTCCGCTGGTGGGCAGTGCCGTTGCCTTTTCGCTGGATTCCAAGGAATCCAACAGCATGAAATCAGCAAATCCCCATTCGGGATGCCGGGAAACGGAGGTTGCCAGAACCATTGACACAACCAGCCCCGATCCCAGCAAGAACCAAGGCGGCATTGCTATTTTGCAGGAAACCATCTGCATTGCCGGAAACACCATCGACCGGGAGCCGGAAAACGGCGGCAACGGCCTCGGCTGTCAGCCGGACATCAGCTACACCATTACAACCAGCGACCGGCACGCAGTGTGTGAGCCATACCAA
This sequence comes from Faecalispora jeddahensis, assembly GCF_000577335.1. Lineage (GTDB taxonomy): Bacteria > Bacillota > Clostridia > Oscillospirales > Acutalibacteraceae > Faecalispora > Faecalispora jeddahensis. The sequence continues at coordinate 6,273 of NZ_CBYL010000081.1, forward strand.
GAGGTGGTGGGCGCGCTTTGCCGTGGAGATGAGAAAGGCATCGGCAGCCAGTATGTCAGTCAGAACAAATGCATTGTGGAAAGGCGCAACCTCATCCGCAGGCTTACCCCTCTGGAATGTGAACGGCTCCAAGGTTTTCCCGATGGCTGGACGCTAATTCCGGGGGCATCTGACAGCGCCCGGTATAAAGCTCTTGGAAATAGTGTGGCGATACCCTGCGTGGACTTTGTCCTCCGAGGCATCGCTTATTTTTTACGAAAAATCTATGAGGAACAGGAGGGATCACCCCGATGTACATCTACCCCGACAACTTAAAATCAAAGGCGACCCTGTGGCTGTGGGATCTGCGGGACATCGGAATCATCGGCATCGAATGCCTGATTTCTGTCTTTGCCCTCTCCCGGCTGGGCTGGCTGCCGCCCATTGTTCTGACGGCGGTCTATGCCTTTTTATCCATCCGCTTCGAGGATGTGAGCATCCTTGACTTTATCCGCTACGCCGTCGCTTTCTTCTTTGGCAAGCAGCAGACCTACGAATGGAGGGGATGAATATGAACAGAAAAAAGAAACAGGAGGCCAGAGAAAAAGCCTCCACCC
>NZ_CBYL010000082.1 GCF_000577335.1 Faecalispora jeddahensis
GCGCGACCGCCTCAAGCACACGTTCTTGCAGGAACTGTGCGTAGGCGGGGGAGTAAGTTTCCAAAGACGGTGTGAACAGGTCGCAGGTGGGCGGGCCGGAGTGGTTATGCGATGCGACAAAGAAAATCTGTTCCTGCGCGATTTTGCAGGCAGATGAGATTTTTTCGCGTGTCTGCGCGACAAAATCCGAACCCCACCACAAAAGATCGCCATAAACGAACAGAAGCTGTTCCTGCCCGCAGCGATGAAGCTGAACGCGAACGAAAATGTCTTCTTTTACCTGTTCAAACAAGGTTGTACGCGTCGCATATCCGCACAGACGCACAGGCATCGGCGGCGTAATGGTCAGTTTTGCAGTTCCAAGCTGCATATAGGGTCCCTCCCATTGTTTGGCTGAAAGAAACGGCGATGTGGGCCACCCCGTGTTGCAGCACGGGGTGGCCGTGCAAGATCACCGGTACAGTTCAACGATCTTAATGAAGTTTCGAAGAATGTGGAACGGATCCTTGACCGGAAGCGCCACCAGTTTTTCCTCGGGAGTGCCGTCACGTTTGCGAATTTGAATCCACTCCCCCAGCTCCTTGTTTGGAAAAGTGGAGAATACATACGCGCTGGCTTTTTCGTACCGCTCCAGCAGGTCCTGCTCGCCGGAAAGCGAATGCAAGTAAAGAAATACATACAAGACTTCGGAATGCGGCCACCAGAGCTTCATGTCCCATGTGCCCTGAATCAGGCGTTCAAAATCACTGTCGCCCGATACGCCCTTGGGTGTTCCCCCGGTACGGTCGACAAACCGCAGCAGGCCGCCATATTCGGGGTCCCAGCCGATGTCGAAGGCATTGCGCGCCAGCTCCAGAATGCGGGGCAGATACGCCGGAAGATCGCCGTAATCCTTCAGGAATTCCGCGCAGAACCACATGTCCTCCAGCGTATGCCCGGGGTTGACATGGCGGTCGAGCAGGCGGGCTTCGTAGTTTTCGTCGGTAGAGACATGCTCTCGGATGTAGCCGCCGCGGTACAGGTCTTCAAGAATACTGCGCACCTTTTCCAGTCCATAGGTAATCTGCTGCTCACAGGGCAGGTCAAAGCGTTCGCGCATTTTGATGTATTCGTAAGTGGTATTGACCATGATCATCGGGATGGAATGCACACGGTATCCCTCGGGGATCGGGTACGGCTCGGTCAGGAACTCCCCGCTTTCGATCCGCGCGACAATGCTTTCATACAGTGCTTCTACTGCCGTCAGGTTTTCTTTCAGCCTGGCGGCTTTTGTATATTGCGCCATTCCGATCAGCGCAAAGCAATCTGCAAAGATGCTTGCGTCATACCGTCCGGTTCGTTTGTCCTCAAGCTTATTCCCGTCGCGGTCAAGCAGATAGCAGCAGATGTTGTCGCCATAAATGGAATGCTGGGTCAGAAAACCGTAGGTGCCCTGCATCTGCCGCAGCAGGCCCTCTTCGTCCAGCTTTGGCAGAACGCCCTGCTGTTTGAGCTCGTACAGGCGCCCGAGTATCCACAGATACCGCCCTTCGGACCACGTAAATTTATTGTCGCTGAGTTTTTGATCCCCCTCATTGTTGATGCAGTTGAGGATGCCGCCCTTTTCTTCATCGTAAAAGCGATTCCAGTAGGGGACAAAATCATCCTGAATCAGATCAACATACTGGGTAAAAAGCTGTTTCTGATTCATTTTGTACTCTCCAATTTCGCCATCAAATCTTCAATCTGCGGGTCGATCTCGATCTTCTTCACATACTGGTTATACAGTCCGACGCCCAGGAAGATGATGAATGAGGTCAGCAGCGGAGCAATCAGCGCCACATCGGTAGACAGCTGTACACCCATCTTGGTGACGACGAACACGCCCAGACCGCCGATCATAGAGGCGATAGCCGCCTTGCTGTCGCAGTATTTAAACTGCGGGAGCAGACCGAACAGCAGTGGGATGGCGGTGGGCCCGAGCAGCGCCGCAAACCAGGTGAGAATGATGCCGGTAACGCCGCCGAGCTGATCGCGAAGCAGACCGATAACAACTGTGCCGACAGTGAAAGCGATCGTTGTTGCACGGGCAAGCTTCAGGGATTCGCTGTCCCCCAGCTTACTCAGCGAGGGCTTGATTTTGGTCAGGATATCGCGTGTGATGACCGCGGAAATGGTGTTCATATCCGAGTTGCACATAGACATGGTCTGTGCGAACATTGCGGCAAGCACAAGGCCGACAAGACCAACCGGGAGGAATCTGCCTGCAAGGCTCGCGTACAGGGAGGCTTCCGCCTCGGCCTGTGTCCAGCCGGGGAACAGGATCGGGCCGCACCACATCGGGAAGAACAGGATCAGCGGCCAGATCAGGTAGAGCGCGGAGGACAGGAAAGCCGCCTTTTTCGCCTGATGGTCATCCTCAGTGGAGATAAAGCGTGCCGCAAGGTTCCATGTGCCGCCGTTATAGCTGAAGTATACGACAAAGAAATACAGCAGAGTCCAGGACAGAGAGCCCTGCCCGCGGCCTTCGTTAAAGACCGTGACACTGCTCGCCGGCAGAGCGGAGAACATGGTGGTCAGGGTCAGGCCGTATTCGCCAAGGTGATTCAGCACAGCGAAGAACAGCAGCAGCCCGGCCAGAAGATTGACGCCAAACTGCACAAAATCTGTGAGCAGGTCTGCAATCAGGCCGCCGATGGATACATAAATCATGGACGCAAGGCTGCCGATGATGATGCCCATCCAAATCGGGAGACCGGTAAAGCCGTGCAGCAGAATACCGAGAGACGCCCATTTCGCACCCACGTCCAGCAGCTTTACGATCACGCCGGAGGTCGCGACGATCAGCTGTGCGGCGGTGTTATAGCGCATTTTCAGGTACTCTGTCGGCGACTGGATTCCCAGTGCGCGGCGCAGGCGGGGCCACCTGGGCGCGAGTGTAACTGCGCCGAGTGCGGTTGCAAGCGCGATGTTGACCGCCCACCAAAAATAGATCGATGTGCCGTGCGCATACGCGATACCGGCATATCCAACGAATACAACGCCGGAATATCCGGATACGTGATGGGAAACGCCCGACAGCCACCATGGGATTTTTCCGCCTCCCACGTAAAAGTCTTCCGAGCTTTTGATCGAACGTTTGGACCAGATACCGATGCCGATGATGACCAGGAAGAAGAGCGCCAGGGTGACATAATCCAAACTTTCCATATGCCCTACATTCATTCAGTACAATCCCCTCTCATATTAAGTTTTGTGGTTTTCCAGTTGTTTGAGCCGCGTATTTATGTAATGCTGGTTCAGTGTGCTGGTCTTGGACTTTTCATACCCCCTTTCCAATTCTCCCACACTGATGATATATCGTTTAACGTCCTCGACAGTAAAAACGGACGTTAAAAACAAATCCAATTCCCCATCCATGGCGGAAATACGCTTGTTCCAGAAAAACAGGTGCAGACCCAACAAAATAGTAAACAGGAACGGCATTGCAAACTGTACCCAAAAGACGCCCAGACGCTCGGTGAGCGGAATATCAAACGCAAAAACAGTCAAGACGGCAATCGCGAAGGCAAACAACGGTAGCACCAGCCGCAAAATCGAAACTGCCTGATAATTTCTGCGGTAGCGCTCCACCTCGCGCATCACGGCGATCTGCATAAACCTCTCGCCCTTTTCTTCCAGCAGACGGGGATTGATGACGACCTTGGGTCGGCCGCCCTCGAAGGAAAACGGCGAAAGGAACTCAACGATGCGCAGAACAAAATCATACCGGCACATGGAACCGCTTGTATAGAGATCGACACCCGGGTTCCCGGGCAGGTCAAGCTCCTGTGGTTTGAGCTCGCCATACTGTGCAAGGGGATGAGGAATAAACCGGGTCTTGCCGATCAGTGCCCTGAGCAGCAGCACCGTGACGGCAAGGATGGCAGCGCCGCCCCAGATCGAGGGCCAGAGCGCCTTGATGCCCAGAACGGCGATGATGGCCAGCGGAATGCCGATGCCCGCTAAATACCATACGTTGGAGCTTCTCCACTTCATGTTGTTCCCTCTCTTTCCTGCTGTGTTCCTGCGTGCGGTACGCGTTTCGTATCAGAGCTTGGAGGCGCAGTCGCGGTCGATGTACATACGGCAGCCTTTTTTGGTCCTGAGGATGCTGGCGGGGCAGGCTTCGCTGATCTCCCCGGTAAGTGCGGCGGCAGTCGCGCCGGCTTTGCGCTCACCCGGCACGATGCAGAACAGGTACGGTGCGCTGATCAGCATGGGAACGGTCAGGGTCAGCGCCTCTTTGGGCACCAGGTCAAGGGAAGCGAAGCACTCGTCATGAACCTGCTGCATGCGGCAGGCAATATCCAGCTGAACCACCTTGATCTTTTTCGAATCGTGAAAATCCGCGACAGCAGGGTCGTTAAACGCGATATGGCCGTTTTCGCCGATGCCGAGGAACACCACGTCGGGAGGGTTCTTTTCCAGAAGCTCGCTGTAACGCGCGCATTCCTGCTGGGGATCCGCCGCGCCGTTGATCAGGTGAACGGAACCGAACGGAACACGGTCAAAAATCGACCGGCTGAGAAAACCGTTGAACGACTGCGGGCTGCCAAGAGGAAGACCGACATATTCGTCCATATGAAACGCGTTGATGCGGTCCCATGGAAGCTTCTGCTGCACGAACGCATCAAGAAACTCGTTCTGTGAAGGGGCAGCGGCAAAAATGCAGTTGACGGCGGCTTTTTGCTCCAGAATGCTGCGGATGGTATCCGCAGCGTCTTGAGCCGCGGCTCTGCCCATTTCCTCTCTGCTTTCAAAAATCTGAAGCTCTACTTCTTCATACTTGGTATGCATGATCTGATCTCCTTTTATCGCATTTTTGTTTTTTCTAACCGACTGGCGAAGCACCAGTTCGGGCTGAATCATGATTTGCGTCGAATCCAGTTCCGGATTTGCAATATGTGCAAACAGCATATCCGCCGCTGCGTGGCCGGTTTCAAGCGCCGGCTGGTGAATCGTGGTCAGCGGAGGGCTGATCATGGCAGACATGGGAATGTTATCGAACCCGATAACCGATAGATCGCGGGGCACCTTGACGCCATGCTGGGAAAGTGAATCGATGATGCCGATAGCGGTGATATCGTTGATCGCCATCACGGCATCGGGCAGGCAGGAGCATCCCAGCAGCATCTGCGCCAAAGCCTTGCCGTTATCGAAATCGACATCGCTCTCCGTATTCTGCTTTGCAGGACGGATGAGCACCATTTCCTTTTTGATTTCGATACCGGCCTCAGAAAGGGCGCGGCAGTAGCCGTCGAAGATCTGCTTGCGGCTGCTGCGGGTAAGCGGATGGCTCATAAACGCAATGTTTCGGTGCCCGCATTGGATCAGGTACTGGGCGGCCATGTACCCGCCCTTTAAAAAATCGAAGGAAACGCTGTTCCCCGTAAAGCCTTCATGACTTTGGTCAAATAAAATCAAGGGCGGGGCGCCGGGGCCGGTGAGTTTCTTCAGCGAGTCGTCACTGTCGTTGATAGAAGACAGCAGAATACCCGCCACCTGCTGACGAAGCAGAATATCGATCTGCCGATCCTCCAACTGCGGGCTGTCGTAAGAGCAGCAGACAATTGGCGCAAACCCGTGAATCACGCACTGCTTTGCAACTGCAGAAACCAGCTGCGCATAAAACGGGTTGATCAGGTCGGGGACAATGATGCCTATCTCTCGGCTGGAAACCCCTTTGAGCATCTGGCTGAAAATATTCGGCTGATAATTGAGCTGCCTGGCGGCGCTGCGCACCCGTTCGCGCAGTTCTTCCGTAACAGGATAGTCCGCATCATTCAGTACTCTGGAAACGGTCGCAGGAGAAGCCTGCGCCAGCTGTGCAATATCTAAAATGGTCGGTCGACGTGCATTTCGGTCAGATGATTTTTTCATCAGAGAACTCCTTTCGGGAAAGCATAGAACGGATAGAAAACGTTTTCTATAAGTACAAAAAATAAATCAGAGCACTTAGCTCCATTCACTTACTTAAAATCAGAAAGTATAGAAAACGTTTTCTATCTGCACAAAATTAACTTCGTTTTTAGTATAATATCATAGGATATTGCGTTTTTCAATCTGGAATTTAGATATATTTTCAGCCTGTGTTTTATGCATCTATACAAATTACATTTTTTCATCTCCGCCTTGTCGACTTATATCAAAAATGAACTGATCCATAAGAATCCTTGGACCGTTTTCGCACAAACGAAATCCGCTGCCTGCCGCATTTCATGCGATTGCAAGGGTTTTCGGGTGCACCAAAGCCCACTGTTTCTGGAATTTTTCAGATTTGACCTATTTGGAATGCAGCCACCGGCCCCACTGGCCCCACCGGGACATTTGCTCCCGGAGAAACGCTCTTTAATGTAATTGGACCTGTAGGAACAGCCACTGTTGGTTTTGGCGAAAGCTTGATTTTCCAGTCCTCTACGCTGGATATTACTGTAACTCAGGGCTCCGCAATTGTAACAATTGAGGATACCACTCCTACTGGCCCCACCGGTCCCACTGGACCCACTGGCCCCACAGGACCGACTGGTGCTGACGGTGCTGTTGGACCCACTGGCCCCACAGGACCGACTGGTGCTGACGGTGCTGTTGGACCTACCGGTCCCACTGGCCCGACTGGCG
>NZ_CBYL010000083.1 GCF_000577335.1 Faecalispora jeddahensis
CCAAGCAAATGCAGAGAAGTGCCGCCGCTAGTCAATAACGGCGGCGTTTTTCTACTTTGCAGAGAAAGTGCGTAGGGGCCATTAGCTCAGTTGGTCAGAGCAGCCGGCTCATAACCGGTCGGTCCAAGGTTCGAGTCCCTGATGGCCCACCAAAAAAGCAGCACCAGATTTTAAAATGTCTGGTGCTGCTTTTTTATGTTTACTTTTCAGTTTATTTGAAATTGCGCAGCGCAGTGATCATTGCCGTTAGCTAAAATGACTGTTAGAGATCATTTATCAAGAAATCTGTCCAGTCGGCGAGCAGCTTAAAGAGATATCAACGTCAACTGTTTGAATGGCAATTCCCCCGGAACGTTGTGTCAGCAGCGCCGAAAGATAAGCCGTATCGCCGCTGGCGCTGAGAGATTCGCTCCCATAGCTCCAGCCGCTTTTGGTGGTATGGCTGGCGCTTTTCTTGGTCACCCAGGCGGAAGAACCGTCATACTGGAAGGTTGCCTTTAAAGTAACAGTAGCTATAGTTTTTCCGTTGGCCTTATAGGTTTTTGCACGTGTAGAGCTGCGGGAAGAGGTTTTAGCGGCAGCTGCTACAGTTTTGAAATTCGAGATTTTATTGATAGATTCGGTAGTCGTTTTGGTCTCTACGGTGATACCGTTTCCTAAATATTCAGTGGTAATTACTGTCTTGGGTTCTGCTGAAAGGGGTTGCTTTGCCTCCTGTGCAGAGACGGAAAGGGGAATGGAAACTGCCATTACTGCCGCTAAGAGACTAGAAAATAATTTCTTCATGATTGGAACCTCCTGAAAAATTAATTTTATTCACTTTCGCTGCTGCTTTAACTGACAGTTGTTTCAGGTTCAATGATCGTGGTTGTTTCTTCGGTAATTATTGTATTGGCTCTCATATGTCCTATGTAATTGATCATGAAGCACAGTGCGGCGATCACCAGCACAAGAAAACCAATGACGATACCAGTACGCATTTTTCGCTTTCTGCGGTATGTTTGTACTACCGCTTGATCCGGCAGGGTTTTCAGCATGGTGGCCGCAAGCTCGCCGGGCTCCCCAATGGCTTCCACCAGATCCGCGTAGGAAGCCTCCGGCTGATTCCCCCAAAAGTCGTCAACCAGATGATGAACTTCGGTCAGGAACTCTTCCTGCTCTTTTTTCGGGCACGTCAGGTGCCTTTTGATTTCCTTATAGTAACGGTTCAGCTCTTTTTCTAGTCCCACGGTTTACCTCTCTTCTTTCGAAAATGGTCGCTCTATCGACAGAATATGGTCAATCGTGTTTGTAATGAGCGCATATTCCGAAATAATGTTATCCAAATACGTTTTTCCTTCTTCTGTAATGGAGAAGTAAATGCGCATGCGGTTATCTTCAGAAAGGACTTTGTCCGATTCTGTTAAATAACCGTATTTCTGAAGGCGATAAATCGCAATGTATAACGTGTTGAAGGTGAGAACTCCACCACTGAGCTTTTCGATTTCCTGCATCATTTCATAGGTGTACATTGGTTTTTGACGCAGCAAAAATAATACCAGCATGTCTGTCGTTGCTTTTTTGAGCAATTCCTTCATCCCGGCCGGGGTTCCGCTTTTTGTTGTAGTGTCCTTTTCTCTAGGCAAGCGACTAATCTCCTAAGTAGTAAGAATAATTCTATTATACCCAAATTTATTTAGAAATCAATATGTTATTGTTTACATACTTATTTTTAAGTGATATATTGTAATTAAACTGATGGTTTTATTGATTTGATACAATTTTTCGTGAATGGGGATGAGGCTATATTGATTCGCCGGCGAAGCAAAGCGTTATTTACGATTCGTTACAAAGGAAAATATTAGGGAGAAAGGTCTTTATGAATCAGACAGTCAGAAAGAAATGGTATCAGGTTATCGTATTTGCGATTCTATGGCTGTTGGTCATGATTTTCATCAATCTTCTTCCTGCTCCTTACAGGGCATTGTTTTTTTCGCCCTGGAGGACAGGAATAGAGATTCTTTTACTGATACTATTATTGGCTTATATGTATTATCTTAGAAGAAAATACGGGCCAAACAATGCTCTATGGAAGGACAAAAAATTTCTGATTCTCTTTTCGATCATGATCCTTCTATCGGTAGGGAGAGCAATTTCCATAAGATGGTTCTAATGTTTTGTTTTTTCTCTCGTTTACCGCAAAACGGAAAAGGTCCAGGAAAAAGCGATTGCGCTTTTTCCTGGGCCTTTTCAAAACAGAGAGCATGGTTATGTTTGAAAATAAGTGAAATCGAAAATAGAATTGATTCATATTTCTCTTTACTAAGTTAGATTATTATGGTATAATATGGAAAAATTTGCGGTTTTCTAACCGGATTTTTTATTTATCAAATTGCTTGAGCAGGGTTCCCAAAGCCTTTTTTTCAATGCGCGATACATAAGAGCGGGAAATATCCAGCGCAGATGCAACCTCCCTTTGTGTTAGAGGTGCCTGCCCGTTCAAACCATAGCGCAACTCGATAATAGTTCTCTCTCTCGGGGAGAGGGATTGGCAAATGTATTTCTTCAGCTGCTCTGATTTAATTTTGCAGTCCAGGTTGTCAACAATGTTATCTTCCGTAGACATAATATCGATCAGAGTCAGCGTATTGCCATCCTTATCCGTATCGATGGGCTCGTTCAGGGAGATGTCCTGAGCGCTCTTCTTTCCGCTGCGGAAAAACATCAAAACCTCGTTTTCAATACATCGGGCCGCATAGCTTGACAGCCGGATTCCCTTGTCGCTATTAAAGCTGTCAATTGCTTTGATGAGCCCGATCGTGCCTATAGAGATTAAGTCCTCCTGGTCGTTAAGATTCGAGTAGTACTTTTTGATAATGTGGGCAACCAAGCGCAGATTGTGCTCAATCAGTTTACTGCGCGCCTTTGTGTCGCCGTTTTTCCATCGTTCCAGGTATTCGCGTTCTTCCTGTGCGGAAAGCGGGCGAGGAAACGATCCGTTCCCGGTTACGTGCAGCACAAAGAACAGCAGATTCGAAATAGCTTCCCGCAGCAAGGACAGCAACATGCAACATCCCTCTTTTCGGTGTTTTTTGCATTTTATGCGCCCGACAGCCTGTATGTTGCAAGTCCTCGTGATAAAAAAGAAATCGGAATCTTTACATTCCGCTAATATCATGATATGATAATCATAAGAAAAATAATGATTATCGTTTTCTTTTGAAAGGATTGTGCTTATGCAGAGACGTCAGAATTTCAGCCGAAAAAGAAAAGCGATTTTGGATGTGGTGATGAATACCGACACCCATCCCACTGCAGAATGGATCTACCAGCAGCTCAAGCTGGAATACCCGGATTTAAGCCTGGGCACCGTGTACCGCAATCTTTCCCGCTTCAAAGAAGAAGGCAAGATTGTCAGTGTCGGTGTGGTAAACGGGCAGGAGCGTTTTGATGCCATCGTTGATCCGCACGAGCATTTCATCTGTGAGCAGTGTGGAGCCGTGAAAGATTTGAAATACCAGATTCTGCCGGATTCCGTTGATCAGCAGATGTCGCGCAGCTGCGGACTGCAGGTTCATTCCCACAGTCTGGTGTTTTATGGAATCTGCCCGGACTGCTTGAAAGCACAGAGTGAAACACGCTGATTTTCAGGAGGACTCGGATGAGAAAATATCAAGTCGGCATTGTGCAGCTGAGTTCCGGTGAGGATAAAGAAGAGAATCTGAACCGGATCTGCGGCTATATTCAAGAGGCTGCTGAAAACGGCGCCCGTCTGGTGGTTCTAACGGAGAATATGAATGTGATCGCTGGGGCCTCTCTGCCTGCGTCAGACTTCGCGGAGGACGAGTCGGGGGAAACGTACCAGCGTATTTCTGATGTGGCCAAACGGCTTGGAGTCTATATTCACGGCGGCAGTTGGGCTGAAAAAATTCCGGAGGATTCCCGGGTGTATAATACCAGCTTTTTGTTTTCCCCAAAGGGCGAGCTGCTGGCGAAATACCGCAAGCTGCATACCTTCGATATTATTCTGCCCACCGGCAAGGCGGTGCGGGAATCAGAGGAGGTAGCCGCGGGCGACAGCATCGTGACGGTGGAAACGGAGCTGGGCGTGTTTGGTCTGGCCATCTGCTACGACCTGCGCTTTCCGGAGGTTTACCGCCTGATGGCGGAGCGGGGCGCGCAGATTTTATTCAATCCCTCAAATTTTACCCTGCCCACCGGCAAGGATCATTGGGAACCGCTTCTGCGGGCGAGAGCGATCGAGAACAGCTGCTATATGATTGCCCCTAACCAGATTGGCCGTAATGCCCGTCTGACGGCGTTTGGGAGCAGTATGGTCATAGACCCCTGGGGCACGGTGATCGCCCGTGCAAAGGAAGAGCCGGGCGTTACGATGGCGGAGATCGATCTGGATTACCTGGACCGTGTGCGTGCACGCATGCAGACGCTGGAGAATCGCCGCACGGACATTTACCGGCTGGAAGAGATTTCGCGTTCCTGAGAATGAAAATGAGGATAGAAAAACAGATGCTGTTTCAGGCATCTGTTTTTTTGTTTCGATATTTGGTTGTAAAGGTGGGATTTCATATCCATTTTGAGGACAAGTTTTTCTTGCGGTTCCCGCACAAGAAATTCTGTTGGCGCAGGGAGTACCCTCGTATAAGGTGAGATTCTTCGTGCTCTTTCCGTATCATTTCTGTGCTTCTCTCATATGTGAATTCTGCTGGCGCAGGGCTTGCCCCTCAGGCCGGGGCGGGCCCTTCCTTTCTTGCATTAAAAAAGGATTTAATTGAAGGTTACAGCAGGAAGAAGCACCTTCGCAGGCAAGGGAAGAAAAAATATATTCGGGGCTCGAGTGCTGCCATCCATCCGGAACACCGAATAGGTGACAGACCAAATGAAATCGACGAAAGAAAGCGTATAGGTGATTGGGAAGGAGATACCATACTGGGAGGTTTAAACAAGGGCGGGTTAATTTCTCTTGTGGATAGGAAAAGCAGATATTTAATTTTATCTCTCATTCAGAATAAAAGTGCGAAAGAAACAAAACAAACCTTATGCAGTTCATTAAAAGACAAGCCAGTTCTGTCAATTACACTGGATAACGGCTGTGAATTTGCGGGATTCAAAGACA
>NZ_CBYL010000084.1 GCF_000577335.1 Faecalispora jeddahensis
CCGCGCTGCCGAGATAGCTCTGCGAGCCGTAGCTGTAATCCGTTTTCCCGCCGTTTTCTGAAATAATGCTCGTGAGCTGGTCGCCCACCGCAACAATGACGCCGTTCTGCCCGTAGTCGAGCGAAAGCACCAGATTGTCCTGATACACAAGCTGCGACACCGGCTTCGGGCTGCCGAAATCGAACAGGTACACCACGGAGACCATCGCGCCGTTTTTTGCGGCCACCCCGGCCACGGCGGCTCTCGTACCGCTTCGGTTCAAAGCAATATGGGTAATGTAATATTCCGAAAAATCGTAAGTATAAAACGCCTTGCCGTTTTCCCCGTATACCGTCATGCGGGAGTAGTACCCCTGGCTTTCCGTCGCCAGAGCCACACGCCCGTTGCCGGCAATCGCGCCGGCGAGAATTTCCGCGTCGGCAATACGGCGTTCCCCCGCCTTGGAGATACTCTCTACCTGATAGCCCGTACCGCCCAGATTATACACCAGCACGCGCTGGCCCCAGACCTTTGCCACTGGATTTGAAAAGCTGTGCTGGCGGCGCACCAGCTCCTTGGCGGTGGAGTTGAGCACGGTAACCGAGGTATCGCTGACCACTGCCACATTTTTATCCGCGGCAAAAAAATTGCCGGGCGCCACGTTGCGGCCGTTGTCGAGCGCGGCAGGGTAGCCGTCGCCCATTCCCATGCCCACCACCTTTGACTGAATCCACCCGCCGATATTCTGCGGTGACAGGTTGTCGCGGTTGAACCACACGAGCAGGCCCGCCACCGAAATCAGCAAAATCAGAATCACGCGGTACAGCCAGCGGGGCATCTGCGGGAATACGACTCTCTCCCGGCGTTCCCGGGCATTCGGATTTCCCTCGTGGCCCAGCTCCTCCAGATCGCTCTCGTCGTCTACAAAGCGCTTTCCCCTGGTTTTTCGGGTCATCCCATCACTTCCTCATCGTAAAAAACACGGTTCAGGTACAGACCGCCGGGCGGAGCTGTCGGCCCCGCTATGTGGCGGTTGCGTTGCTCCAGAATCTGCGGAATCTGCTCCGGCTCGAATTTTCCCTGGGCCACGCGCAGCAGCGTGCCCGCCATAATGCGTACCATGTGGTACAAAAAGCCGTTTGCTGCCACGGTAAAGCGTACCATGTCTCCCTCGCGGCTCACCTCGGCCTTGGTAACGGTGCGAACCATATTGCCGGCGTCGCGCGCGTCGATCGTGCAGAACGAGGTGAAATCGTGCGTGCCTAAATAATGCGCGGCCGCGCGGTTGAGCTTCTCCAAATCCATGGGGTACCAGTAGTGCAGGGCGTAACCATACAAAAACGGGTCGCGTACCGGGGCGTTCCAGATCTGGTAGACGTACTCCTTGCCCCGGCAGGAATAGCGTGCGTGAAAGTCCATCGGCACTTCGCGGCAGGAAAGCACCGCGACATCCGGCGGCAGAAAATGATTCATTGCGGGCGTAAGCCGCTCGCATGGGATGTTGCGTTCGATCTTCGCGCTGATGCAGAACTGCCGGGCGTGCACGCCGGTATCGGTTCGGCTGCAGGCCTTTACGTCCGGCACACAGCCAACCACCTGAAGCATCGCCTGCTGAAAGACCTCCTGCACCGAAATGGCGTTGTTCTGCACCTGCCACCCGTGGTAGGCAGACCCGTCATAGCTGATGTTGAAAAGAATATTCCGCATGGCGCCTCCCTCCCGTTAAAACAGGCTGGGCAGCAGCATCACGCAAAGCGCCACACCAACGCACGCGGCGGAAGAGACCGCAATCGCCCACCCATCCAGAGTTGTCATATGCAGGCTCTTCATTTTCGTGCGGCCCTCGCCGCCGCGGTAGCAGCGGCACTCCATCGCCATCGCCAGCTCATAAGCACGGCGGAACGACGACACAAACAGCGGAATCAGAATCGGGATCAGCGCTTTGGCCCGCTGGATGGCCCCGCCGCTCTCCATATCGGCTCCGCGCGCCTTCTGCGCGCTCATGATCTTATCGGTTTCCTCCAGCAGCGTCGGCACAAAGCGAAGCGCGATCGTCATCATCATCGCGATCTCGTGCACCTTCACGTGAAAGATCTTCAGCGGCTTCATAATGCGCTCGAGCGCGTCGGTCAGATCGGTCGGGGACGTCGTGAACGTCAGCACCGAGCTGAACAGAATGAGGCTGATAATGCGCACCGCGATAAATATGCAGTTGATCACACCGCCGGTACGAATGGTTAAAAAGCCCCACTGCACCAGAATATCGCCGCTGCCGTAAAACAGGTTCAGCACCGACGTGAGCGCCACTACAATGATCACGGCCTTGAGGCTTTTGAGATACTGGCGCACTGAAATGCCCGAAAGCAGCATGGCGCTCAGCACCATTCCCACCATCAGCAGCATGGCGGGCAGATTATTCGCGATAAAAATGAAAATGATAAAGACAAAGGTCAGTACGATCTTTACGCGGGCATCCATGCGGTGAACAAGGGATTTCCCCGGAAAATACTGGCCGAGCGTAATATCCCGGATCATCGCACGCACCCCCTTTCCCGCAACAGCGGCAGCAAATCGCGCAGCGCCTCGTCCACTGTGAGCGCGCCCTCGTTTACGGGGTAGCCCTTGGCACGCAGCAGACTCATGATTTTTGTGATCTGCGGCACACGTAGGCCCATGTTTTCAAGCTCGCTGCGGCGTGAAAAGACCTGCTGCACGGTGTCGAGCATCGCGGCTTTTCCGCGGTTCATCACCAGCGCTCGGTCCGCCACGCGGGCAATATCCTCCATGCTGTGCGATACCAGCAGCACCGTGTTGCCGCGCTGCTGGTGATAGCTGCGGATTTGGTCAAGCAGCTGGTCGCGTCCCTGCGGGTCCAGCCCCGCGGCGGGCTCGTCCAGAATCAGCACCTCGGGGTCCATGGCGACCACGCCGGCAATCGCCGCACGGCGCTTCTCACCGCCCGAAAGCTCGAACGGGGATTTTTCCAACAGCTCCGTTTTGAGGCCGACGAACTCCGCCGCGCCGAGCGCGCGTTCCTTAATCTCTTCCTCCGAAAGCCCCATGTTGCGCGGGCCAAAGCAAATGTCGCGGAACACGGTTTCTTCAAACAGCTGGTATTCGGGGTACTGGAACACCAACCCTATCTGAAAACGCACCGCGCGGATTTTCTTGGGTTCGGCCCAGATGTCGTTCCCGTTTAACAGCACCTGTCCCGAGGTCGGGCGCATCAGGCCGTTGAGCTGCTGAATCAGCGTCGATTTTCCCGAGCCGGTGTGACCGATCACACCCAGAAACTCTCCCCGGCGAATCGAGATATTTACGTTGTCCACCGCAACCTGCTCCAGTGGGGTGCCCACACCGTACCGGTATGTTAACTCTTTTGTTTCCAATATGACTTCGGACATGCCGTTTTGTTCCTCCGTTTCGCGGATCAACGAATTTCTTGCAGCACTCTAAGCGGTGCAAAAAGTTTATTCGTTCAGCAGCAGCTCCAGGGCGGCCACACATTCCTCTTCGTTCAAAACACCCTCAGGCACGGTACAGCCGGCCTTGCCCAGCCGGTACAGCAGCTCCGTGGCCTGCGGTACGTCCAGACTGTGCTGCCGCAGCAGCTCCACATGAGAGAACACCTCGCGGGGCGCGCCCTCCAGCAGAATTTCACCGCTGTCCATCACGATCACCCGGTCGGCCTGCACGGCCTCGTCCATGTAATGAGTGATGAGCACCACCGTGATGCCGCGCTCGCGGTTTAACCGGCGGATGGTCTCCATAACCTCTGTGCGACCGCGGGGATCGAGCATGGCGGTCGGCTCGTCGAGCACGATGCAGTCCGGCTGCATGGCGATGATTCCCGCGATGGCGACGCGCTGCTTCTGCCCGCCGGAAAGCTTGTGTGCGGAGTGCGAAGCGTATTCCGACATTCCCACGGCTTCCAGCGCCGCGTCTACCCGCTGGCGGATTTCCGCCGGAGGGATGCCCAGATTTTCCGGCCCGAATGCCACATCCTCCTCCACAATGCTGGCCACCAGCTGATTGTCGGGATTTTGCAGCACCAGCCCCACGCGCCGGCGGATTTCATATTTCAGGTTTTCGTCCATCGTGTCCATTCCATCCACATACACCCGCCCGCCGCTGGGCAGCAGCATGGCGTTAAAGTGCTTGGCCATGGTGGATTTTCCCGAACCGTTATGCCCCAAAAGGGCGACGAACTCGCCCTTCCTGATTTTCATGGAAACATCGCGCAGCACCTGCTGCGCCTGCTCCCCTTCTTCCACCGCATCGTAAAAAAACGACACATGTTCCGCCTTGAGATATTCCATATTTGCTCCATTGAAGAAGGACATGCCTTCTTTTCTCGCAATCAATTTCTTAGCTTGCCCCTCGTAACAGGGAAGATAGCTTCTTGTTCTGCCATGTGCAAAAGGTTTTTTTGCGGCCAACCGCAGGATTTCCGCTTGCGCGGGCTTGCCCCTCAGGCCGGGGCCGGCCCTTCCTTTCTTGCGAAAAGAAAGGAAGCAAAGATTCGCCAAAGGACACCTTTGGAATCCGCTTGTCTAACAGTCCCTAACATTGCAAACGACAGCCTCCGAAAAGGCGCTCCATTGAAAATGCCCACTCGCCTAATCAGTGCAGAAAAGCAACTCTCCGCTTCCGTTCGGCGGCGATCCTTTTCAAAGCGCTCTCGTTGGCTCGCAGAGATGCTTTCGGCAGCTTGTCACAAGGTTGTTTCCGCGTGAGAACAGATAGTTTTCTCTGCTTGCCGTTCCGCGAC
>NZ_CBYL010000085.1 GCF_000577335.1 Faecalispora jeddahensis
GTTGTGGTTTGTGGTGCCGGAAAGCAAGGAGCAGACCAGCACGACGACCAAAATCAGCGGGGACAGGACGGCGGCAATGATCCAGCAGATGGTTTTCCGGGTGCGTTCATCCGAGAGCGCGGTAGCGGCGGCTTTTACAACAGCTGCGATGGTTGCGGGATCTGCCATGCCGTCACCACCATTTCAGACCGCCAAAGCCGAATAGACTCTGCTGTTCCGGCTCCGGCTCACTTGCCATGAGCTGCTCGGTATAGTCCACCGCCTGCTCCAGAACAGCGGTGTCAAAGCCCGCGGTTTTGTAGCCCTCACGGATGGTGTTGTAGTAATAGTCCGAGGGATACCCCAAGCGATGCCCCGGCGTCATCACATAGACCATGGCGGACACCGACTGTCCATCCAGTGGCAGTTCCATCAGTTCCTTGTCATAGAACCGGGGAAAGCCCTCATAAACATCCAGCGCCGCTTCATCCTTCGGCGTGATCTTCCACAGCAAAACAGGGACGGAGGAACCCTCGCAGGGCTCAATGGTGGCAACGGCTCCGTTTCGGCCGCCCCGGAACACAAGGGCATAATCCTTGATTTCGGATGCCCCCACCACCTTGGCGGATGGGCACCGGTGCGCCATCTGCGGCAGATTAAGATTGCTGCCATAGGCGATATACAGTTTGCTTTTCATACGTTCTCCCTTCTACATGGACATAGTAAAAGCGGGGGACTGCTCGTCCTCCGCTTCCATAATAGGTTCCGGCACCGCTTCTTCCGGGGGAGCCTGTGTCTGCTGACGCTCCGCCTCCCGCTTCTGACGCAGCCGTTCCTTTTGCCTTTGGGCCTGTGCCGGGTCTTTCCACGCGATGCAGCCCTCCAGATGATCCAGCAGATGCTTACGGGCGGTTTTAAACTCGTCCCCGATCATACCGAGGCGCAGAAGCCAAACACGGAAAGTATATTTTTCATTGCTGGACTGTGTTTTCGTAGGACTTGCCGACCGCTGGTTGAGCGCCTGCGCGGTCATGGCAAGACAGAACTGGATGTACGCCTTGATTTTTCCGGCGTGCAGCTCTCCGTTGAACGCCCGGAATTCCACCGTACCCTTTTGGAACACACTGTGCAGATTCAGGCAGTGGTAGCGGCTATGGTGGTAATGCTCCCGGCTGCCGTCCCCGCCGTTATACCAGAGGCTTTTCAGCCGGTCGAGGGTGGCGGGCTTCTGCCGGTTGAGCCGCTCTAAAAAAGCGGGGTCAATCTTCTGGCAGTAGTGGCTTTCCCTCCCACGCGAGACCTTCAGCGCCTTGTAAATCATATCCTCCTTGGCCGCCATGATGTTGACCAGATTACGGAGGTGGGGTGCGTCAAAGGGCGCGGCATTGATATGAATGTGGATGCCACAGGAGGAATTCACAAACGCACCGGCCTCCCGGAGCCTGCGGATCAGCTCCTGCACCGTTTCGATATCCCCGTACTGGCAGATGGGGCTGACCAGCTCCACGCTGTAGTTCCGGTCGGCGCTGACCTTCCTGCGGCCCTCCTTCCGCTGGCAGTCCAGACTGCCGTCGCTCATGACCTTCCATTTGCGGCCGGTGGTATCCCTTGCGAAATAGGTGTCATAGAAGCTGCCCTCATATTCTTTTGTGGTGCCGAAATATTCGGCAATGACCTCGGCAGCGCGGCTTCTGGTAAGCCCGGTCATTTCAATTTCAATCCCGAAATCCTGACCCTGTATCTCCATTTACTCACCGCCTTTACCATATCCTGTGCTGCAGGGTCAGGTCTTTTTCCTGAGACAGCCCCGCCAGCTCCGCCGCGGAATTGATGAAGCCGCACAGCCGTTCCCTGCGCCAGGTA
The DNA here is from genome assembly GCF_000577335.1 of Faecalispora jeddahensis. Taxonomy (GTDB): domain Bacteria; phylum Bacillota; class Clostridia; order Oscillospirales; family Acutalibacteraceae; genus Faecalispora; species Faecalispora jeddahensis. The sequence goes on from NZ_CBYL010000085.1 coordinate 1,843, forward strand.
TCAATGAGATACCGCCCGCATTCCTCGTTGAGCGCATTGATTTTCAGCACCGTATCCCGCACACACTCTGAAACGGCGGCGGGATCACCCTGCGCCAAGGTGAGGTCGTCAATGTAGTCATCCAGAATCTGCCCCATGACAGACACATCCTCCGGGGTATAGTGGTAGCTCCCGGCGTAGGGATCGGGGTATTCCTTGCCATCCATGCAGCACCGGAGCTGCTCCAAAATGGCGGGGCGCTCGTCGCAATCCGCTTTCTGGTATTTCTCCATAAACGCTAAAAGATCCGCCTCCCGATTGGGTGTGTAGCGGATGAAGGACAGCATATCTTCGAGGAGTCCTGATTTGTTTTCTTTCTGCTGTTGCAGTCTGTTCATGATTTTTCTCCTTTCCATGTTATCTGCCGCCCGCCGTTCCGAACAATTTCTCCTTATATGCCGGAGCGTGAACCGCGAGGTTATACCGCTCAATGCCGCATTTGTAGAGGCAGACACCGCGCTGGGGAAAGCGGATCAGGTTGTATTCGCTTTCTTCCAGCTGGAGGGAGTCGATATAGAACCGCTTGTCGATGTTACCTGCGTTGAACAGAAACGCATGAGACGGAATGGAAAACAGCGGCTTGGTCAATTCGCGGATGTGCTCAATATTGAAGTCCTCCAAGTTCTGTGACGAAAGAATAACCGCCGATTCCTTCTTGCGCACACGCTTCATGAAATTGCGGATGTATTCAATGGCTGTCAGGTTCGTGAGGAACAGATACAACTCGTCAATGGAGGCGGCAGTGTTCCCCTCGGTCAGAAGCTTGTCGCTCATGAAGGACAGAACATTGAACAGCAGGGCGTTTTTCACGTTCCGACTGGCCTGGAGCAAGCCTTTTACTCCGAACACAATAAAGCGGTCGGAGGTTACGTTGGTGTGGCCGTTGAAAAACTGACTTTCCGCGCCCATGCACATGGAGTGAAGCCCCAGCAGGATTTCCTGCAAAAGCTCCGGCGGGTAGAGCTGGTATTTGGTTTTGTCGTAGCCCTTGTACTCGGCTTCAATCAGGGCATAGAGGTCGGACAAAATGGGGTAGTCCGTGGCGGCAAGGCTCTTGAAATCGGTGCGGTCGCTGATTCCGAACTGTTCGTACAGCTTGCCCAGCATGATTTCAATGGCGTCAATGTGGCGGTCGGAAAAATCTTTGTAGCACCGGAAGAAATCCTTGAGAAAGCTGATGTGCTGACTGAGCTTGGTGGACTGGCGGAACGCCTGGGGCGCGTCGGTGTCCTCCGGGCTGCCGCCCTCGTCCCATGTTTTCGGCTCCAGCGGGTTGATCCGGTACCGGCCCGACATGAGATCAATGAAACAGCCGCCGAGGTTTTCCGCCAGCTCCACATATTCGTGCTCTGGATCAAGGCACAGAACCGACTTGCCCGATTCGAGGATATTGCAGAGAATGAGCTTTAACAGGTAGCTCTTGCCTTGGCCGGAGTTACCGAGTATCAGGACATTGGCGTTGGTTTTGTCATCGTCGCGCTTGTCAAAATCCGCAATGATATTGGAGCCGAACTTATCCCTGCCGAGGTAAAAGCCGTGAGGGTCGGTCTTACCGCTGTAGTTGAAAGGATAGAGGTTTGCCACGGAGCTTGCGGGCAGCACCCGTTCAAACTGGCTGGCGAACACATTCCAGCCAGCGGGGCCTACGGCGAGAAAACCCTCCCGCTGGCGCAGCATGAGCCGGTCCACATTGAGCTTGGAGCGCACCAGCTCGGTGAGCACATCGGTCTGGAGCAGCTTCAGCGCATCGGAATCGTGAGCGGTCAGCTCGATAAAAACAGCGCAGTGCAGAAGCGGCTCCCGATTCCGGTGCATGGAGGAGACCAGCGTCACTACATCCTGCAGATTGCTTTCGGCGGTGACGGTCTGCTGGAGATCGTTGGTACTGCTCTTATCCATGCGATTTTTGTTGGCGGCATTGTGGATGATCTTCTTTTCCTCGGCCGCCGTTACCTGACGGGTGTAGATGCGCAGGGTCACGCCGTCCTTTTCTCCGAGGTGGCGCAGGATGGCCTGTTCCTCGGTAGCTGTGGGATATTCCCGCAGCACCCACACACAGCGGTAGGTGTTGCCGCATATGAAGTGGTCGGTGTTGAATTTGATGATGCCCGGAGCGATCATGTCAAGGAAATCCTTGATTTTTGCATCCTCCTGCGGCACTGATTTTTCTCTTTTTCTGTTTTTACTCACCGAAAATCACCCACCTTTCTCCGTCATAATCCTCGTATTGTTCCGTTGTGACATTCTGCTCATAATAGACACCCAGCAGGCGCTTGATGTCCGATTCACCCGCCTTGCGCACCGTGAAGCCCTGATCCTTAAGGCTCTTTTCGATGCGGGAGAGGTAGGGCTGAACATCGCGTTCCTTTTCATTTCTCAGCCGGATGATGATTAGAAATTCCCTTGCCGTTGCCATCTGCACCTGCATACGGTCAAGGGCGGTCTGATCCTGTGCCAGCAGTTTTCGGATGACAGGATTCTGCTCGGCATCCATTCTTGCTTTGAGATAACTCTTATTGTCCTCGAAGTTTTCCCGGCTGTTCAGGCACAGCATTTCAATTTCAGCAATGCCCTTGAGAACATTCATAAGAGCGTAGATTCTTGCCCCCACGCTGCTCTCAGACAAAACACTGATATTGGTCGGTTTAATCATAAAAAACACCAGCTCACCGTGGGGCGTTACAAGGCTGTGGGCGGTGATGCCATCAATGCCCATGAGCTGGC
>NZ_CBYL010000086.1 GCF_000577335.1 Faecalispora jeddahensis
GGGCGGGGGTGGCGGGCTGGACGGCGACACCCTGCAAGTCGTCTCGAAAATTCTGCCTTTGCTTTCTACCTTCCGGCAGGAAGACAACAATACCCGGCTGCTGCACGCCCTGCGTCCTCTTCTAGGGCCGGAGCGCCAGAAGAAGGTGGATGAAGCCATAAAAATGCTTTCGATGCTGCGCCTGCTGCCGGTACTCCGCGGGCAGGGAATTCTGTAACGGAAGGGGGATTTCGCAGTGGCGACCAACGATACCAACGATATGCAGCGTATGCAGCAGGACGCCATCCGCCGGGTGCGTGAAATGCAGAACCGCGCTCAGCAAAGCCTGACTCGCTCACAGCAGGCCGCACCCACGGAGCCCCAAACGCCCGAGCCTGAGCCACAGCCACAGCGTCATCATGATTCTTCCCCTGCACATGGAGCGCCGCCCACCTTACCGCTCCCACAGCCCAGCACGCTTTCAAACCTGTTTGACGGGCTGCTGCAGGACGGCGAACGCACACTGATTCTGGTTCTGCTTTTAATTCTTGTTTCGGAAAAGGCCGATACCGGCCTGATCTTTGCGCTGATGTACTTGATTATTTAAAAATTTCGGTTTTTAGAAGTTCCTCTGATAGGTTCCATTTTCTCCTACTTTGAGAGAGAAAAAGTCTTTACGAGAGTCGGCCGCCGAAAGCCATACTTACGCACTTCTCTTCTTCCCTCCAAAGATGGTAAAACGCTTCGATTGGTTGAGCCCGGGCCATAGGCCCGGGCTCATTTTAGTTAAGACGCATTGTCAGCACGGACAGCCGTCACATATTCGCTTTTGCCGTCCGCGGTTTTCTTCAGAACATACTGCATATATTTCACCGGCTCGGGAGTAGCGCTTTCGCTCTCGGTGCCGTCCTGCCAGTCACCGACCACATAGCCGACGCGCAGAATGACGGTATCACCGGATTTCTTACTACTGACCGTATACGGGGCGAAACTGCTCTGCGAGCTGTACGGAGTAACGCGGAACACGTTTTGCTCCGAATCGTATTCAAAGAAGGTTTCCTCCTGCGGATTCGACGGCTGCAGGTCGCAGTCCGGGCCAAACAGAGCGTGGCAGGCATCCACTACGTCGCCAAGAGGAACCAGCGTACGGCCCTGATCATCATAGCTGTTGTACTGGGCTCCGTTTTGCGTCACGGCGCGCCACAGTGAGGCCTTCATGATCATTTCGGCATCCGCTTCCTTGGAACTTTCAAACGGCTCGGGGTCCTGCATCACAACCGGGGACAGGAAGGTATCGTACGCGCGCAGCTGACTGTCGTCGGTTACGGCCCGGTAAATCTGCTGGCTCACACCCCACACGATCACCGAAAGGCCCACAAACGCGAGCACCATGATCAAAGCTCCCATGCCGATTCCATAGCGGTATTTACCGCGCCTGCGAAGCGACGGAACCCGATCCGCGGCAGCGGGTACAGCCGCTGCTTCCGGACTCTCCACGATTTCCTGCTGCTCCTGCTCCTGTTCCTCGGGTGAACGCGAGTCCTTCTTGATCAGCAGAATATCCTCACGGCCGGCAGTCTCGCCTTCCGGCAGAAAATCATCCAACTCCGGTTCCGGCTCGGGGTCTGGGGCCTGCGCCGCCTGCGCCAGATCAGCCGCCATTTTCTGCGCTTTGATCCTGGCCTGCTCCGCTGCCTCCAGCGCTGCGCGCACCTTTTTTTCTTCCGGGCTGCGTTTGGAGGATTTCTTCCGTTTCTCCGGCTTTTTCTGATATGCCGACCGGTAGTCCGAAGAAACCTGCGTCTCATCGCTCTTTTTGCTTTCGGCAAAGCGGTCAAAATCGATTTCCTCTATTAGTTCCTCCGGAAGCTCGCCGTGTTCCCCGGCCTGTTCCTGCTTCTTTTCATTTTGCTCTGAGTTCATGGCCTCTCCTTTTTATCCTAACGATCTTAAAAAAGCCGCTGAGTTCCTTCCCCGCCAAAGGTGGGGAAGGAATCGCTGTTTTTACATAAAGTCACGCTGAGTCACTATTCTCTGATTTGCCCATCGCCGGTAATAATGAATTTCTGAGATGTCAGCTCATTGACGCCCATAGGCCCTCTGGCATGCAGTTTCTGGGTGGAAATGCCGATTTCGGCCCCAAGCCCAAACTGACCGCCGTCGGTAAAGCGCGTGGAAACATTCACATACACTGCAGCCGCATCCACGCGGGAAGTGAATTGCCGGGCGTGCCCGTAATTATTCGTCACAATCGCCTCGCTGTGACCGGAGGAATATTTCGAGATATGCTCGATCGCCTCATCCAGAGAATCCACCACGCGCACTGCCAGAATATAATCCGAAAACTCGGTGGCCCAGTCGTCTTCCACGGCGGGGATCACCGTATCGCACGCTCCCAGGTTCTGCAGGGCGCGCTCATCAGCACGCAGCTGCACCTTTTTCTCGTCGAGCATTTTCTTTGCGACAGGCAGAAATTTCTCCGCTACCGCGCTGTGAACCAGCAGCGTTTCCGCCGCATTGCACACAGAGGGGCGAGAGGTTTTGGAATTGAAGATGATCCTCGCCGCCATTTCCAAATCGGCGCTGTCGTCCACATATACATGGCAGTTGCCCACACCCGTTTCAATAACGGGCACATGCGAGTTTTCCTTTACCGAGCGGATCAAGCCCGCTCCGCCGCGGGGAATCAGCACGTCGAGGTACTCGGTAAGCCCCATCAGCTCCACCGAGCTCTGGCGGCTGGTATCCTCGATCAGCTGAATGCTGTCGCGGGGCAGCCCGGTGCTCTCCACAGCGTCGCGCATCACTTCCGTAATCGCGGTGTTGGAATGAATGGCCTCTTTGCCGCCGCGCAGGATAATCGCGTTGCCGGCCTTCAGACACAGCACCGCCGCGTCCGCCGTTACATTGGGGCGGGCCTCGTAAATCATGCCGATCACGCCCAAGGGAACGGCAACCTTTTCGATTTTCATTCCGTTGGGGCGAACCTCACCGGAGAGAATGCGGCCGATGGGGTCTGTCTGCGCGGCTACCTGCCGCGCACCCTCTGCCATATCTTTGATGCGGGCTTCGTTCAATGTCAGGCGGTCGAGCATCGATTCACTCATACCGCCGGCGCGCGCCTGCTCAAGGTCGATTTTATTTGCACTGATTATTCTTTCCACATTTGCAACCAAACCATCCGCAATGCTCATCAGCGCGGCGTCTTTTTTGGCGCCGGCATTGGCCAGCACACGGGCGGCCGCCTTGGCCTTTTGGCCCATTTCCTGCAGCTTTGTCATAGCGCTTCCCCTTTCTATGAGAAACAGTTCCGTTTCAGAAAACGTAAAGTCTTAAGTTGTATTTAAAAATATTCTTCCCCGAGAAAACCACGGGTATAAAAAATGCGCGGCCGCCGGCAGCACCCCTGCGGGGGCTGCCTTTGCCCGGGCTCCCGCAAGGAGCCCGGGCAAACCAATGCCGGACAGGCATGGGGCGTACGCGCGCGATGTGTTTTTATTCCGCTTCGAATATCGTCCCCAGGTCTTCTCCCGCCAGCAGACGGTACAAATCCTTCGGGGCAGCGCCGTTGATGATGCCGCACGGAATCCCTGCCGCGGTAGAAACCATAGCCGCAGAAATTTTGGTGCGCATTCCCCCGGTTCCTCTCGCAGAGCCTTCCCCGCCGCCGAGTTCTTTGATCTCATCGGTGATTTTTTCGACTCGCGGGACTCTTTTTGCATTGGGGTCCTTCCTCGGATCGGCGTCGTACAATCCGTCGATGTCGGTCAGAAGCACCAGAAGGTCGGCCTCCGCCAGTACCGCCACCGTAGCGGACAGCGTATCGTTATCGCCAATATGCGCGCCCATCAGCTCATCGATAGACACCGTATCGTTTTCATTCACGACCGGAATAATGCCCATATCAAGCAGGGTTCGGAAGGTATTCTGCACATTCCGCTTGCTGATCTGCTCGATCATCACGTCGCTCGACAGCAAAACCTGAGCCACAGTGTGGTTGAACTCCCCAAAGAATTTATCGTAAAGGAACATCAGCTCACACTGGCCCACCGCCGCGACTGCCTGTTTTTTCTCGATCTCACGCGGTCGTTCCTTCAACCCCAGTTTGCTCATGCCAATCGCTAGCGCTCCAGAGGTAACCAAGATCATTTCCTTACCGGAATTCTGCAGGTCGCTAAGTACCTTACAGAGCTCCTCCATGGTGCGGAAATTCGCCTTCCCGTTATCGTACGTCAGGGTTGAGGTGCCAACTTTGACAACGATCCGCTTGGCCTGTGTGATTTCAGACATTCCTTTCACTCCTTTTCCTGGTTCTATCTATATGCAAAGCAGGCCGAGCCTGCTCATACAATGCCAAACAAAACCTATCCGTTTCCGGATTCCCCCACTCCCGCGGTGGTTTCTTCCTCTCCCCTGCGGTAGCGGGTTTTGCCGCAGTACACGCATGCGCACAGCGCAGCGAACACCAGCACCAGCGGCTCGCTGGCGGCAGAAAGCCCCAGCACTACTCCCGTGAGCACATCCGACGGGTAGTGAACGAATAAATAGAGGCGGGAAAACGCCATCAAAA
>NZ_CBYL010000087.1 GCF_000577335.1 Faecalispora jeddahensis
TGGTCCGAGTGGCGAGACTTGAACTCACGGCCTCTTGACCCCCAGTCAAAGTAAAACTTAGGTAGAATGGGGGTCTAATGGTTGTTTTGTAGCAACCCCGTAGCAACAGTTTCATTCCTGGCCGGGAGATGAGGGCGTTATTCTTTTGCATCAACAAACCACTTATCTTCTTCCAACCAGATATAACGCTCTTGTCCTTTTATCCTACACAAATACCGGATGCCTGTACCCCCGGCCTTTAAAGAGGCGGCTTGCCGCACATCCAGCACCCGATCTATCTCGTAGAGCTGATCCGGTGACCAACGGATAGCGAGCGGGATGATCTGGCCCTCTTCGGTATACTGCACGATCATATTCACATATTTTTTCATAATGCGTCTCTAAAAAGGCTGACGGGGTGTATCGTATGGTCGCGCTTCGGGTCTATTGCCGATAATTCCGGTGACGTCAGCAATACCGCCGGCCGCACAGCTTTGGTGCCGAAGCGCCTTTTCAGTCCATCCACGGTAGTATCCAGTCGTTCCCTACGTAGCTGCTCCTGCCCGTCGCCGAACAGATCGAGCTGCAGCGGCGCCGAATCACTGACCAAATCGGAAATACTGATGCCCAGGCTGCGAATAGGACACTGCCAGTAATAATGTTTGATAAACAGCTCCATGCCAGCCTGTGCGATCTCTGCGGTAATGTTTGTATAATTAGACAGGGTATGTTGCCGAACAAAGCTGTTGAGCTGATTATCTCTGACGCTGATGCTGATAGTCCGCCCCTTACAGCCATGCTCACGGAGCCGCCGGGCAACACTGTCAGCCAGTACATATAGGATGATTTTAACATCCTCATTATCCACTAAATCACGCGGCGTGGTGGTGCTGTTGCCGATGCTTTTCACAATTTGTTGATCAGTATATCGTGAGACCGGTGTCAAATCATAACCGTTCGCGAAGCAATACAGTACGCTACCCCATTTGCCGAACCAGCCTTTCAGCGTCTTTTCCGGGGTGTTTGCCAGATCGCCAATGGTGCGCTTACAGTAAGACTCCAATTTGCGCCGTGTCGCGCCACCCACGTACAGCAGATCACCCGCCGGCAGCGGCCAGGCTATTTCCTTAAAATTTGCCCGGCTGATCTCCGTTACTGCGTCGGGCTTTTTATAGTCCGACCCCAGCTTTGCAAAAATTTTATTGTAAGATACGCCGATACTTACGGTGATCCCCAGCTCGTATTTAATACGCTCTCGTATCTCGTGAGCAATATTCACGCCATCAGCGCCGGCGGCCGTGACATCGAGCCAGCATTCATCCAGCCCGAAAGGCTCAACTTGGTCTGTGTAATCCAGATAGATTTCGTGACAAAGCCGCGAGAAGCGCTGATATAACTCAAAGCGCGGTGGCACAATGACCAGTTCCGGACACTTTTGCTTTGCCTGCCAGAGGGCTTCTCCGGTCTTTATCTGATACCTTTTAGCAAGCTCATTTTTAGCTAAGATGATACCGTGCCGCTGCTCAACATCGCCACCCACCGCTACCGGCTTGTCGCGTATCTCCGGCCGATGCAGGCATTCAACGCTGGCATAAAAGCTGTTACAGTCTGAGTGCAAAATTATCCGATCCACATCATCACCACCAAACGCTTGTTCATATTATATGCTTCTACATCTTAGAACATGCGTTCGAAAATATCAATGGAAATACTGACCAACACCTATTGGGGGCAGGGGCATTGTGGCACCTTTGTAAATTTTTTCGGCTTTAAGTTGCAAAAAGCACAATTGATTCCCTTGTGCTTTTGGAGATTGCCGTGTTATAATTATACGTAAGAAATACCCACAGCAACAACACATCAACAGCACATCAAATGAATACTCAGAGTGCCCAGAGCACCATTACTTTCTGATAAAGGAGGAATGGCGCTCTTTTTTGATTGGAGATCCAATGTAAGCGAAAGAAAACGGTAACGAATGAGAGGAACGATTTAAATGAATGCGAATATCTTATGTGATGTCTTAATTTTAGCAACTGCTCTTGTCAAATTAATAGTTGCTGTCACCAAGCTTTATAAAATTCAACCGGCATTTTATTGTAGAAGAAACTCCAGCTCAAAATTTTACATAAAGCGGAAGAAACGTCATAAGCGCCGCAAACCTCGCAAGCGCAGCTAAACAAAAAGATCCCCCGTAACCGGATTTGCTCCAGCTGCGGGGGGACTGTCTCTTTTTAATTAAAGTAAGTGGTCTGGCGGCAGGCAATGCCGTGCTGTTTGGTGCCCGCTGCTACATCAAACTTAATGGAAGCGTGGGTAATTTCCTTATAACTTTCGGGGTCATAAATCGTATAAGTGATATATGTCGTTCCTGGGCGTAGACCGGTAACACGGTAATTGCCGTTAGGCAGCTGACGAACGGACGCGATGCCGTCACGCGAAGATGTCATTCGGCGAATTTTGACCGGAGCACTTCCCACCAACTTTACGCCAATGTCATAAATGTTCCCAGGGGCCATTGTGTACGTTCTGGTATCCATAGTGACTGCGCCGTAATAAGATCTTCCGTTGTAGCTCAGTGCGCCGCCTGGCAAATAAACCAGATCCTCTCCGATCACACGGAAGCTGTAATCATTCATACTTGCATAGGTGGCAGCGGGAGAATCCTTTTTGCCACAAATGATAAAATCAGGGTAAGTGCGGCGAATGGGATTGCCCGTTTTAGGATCCGACGTTTGGTAAAACTGACCGATGATGTGTACATATTTATCAGGAAAAACAATGCTTTTCAAATTGAAGCATTCAAAGAAAGGTGATTCCATTGATATTAGGCTGTTCGGCAGCGTGACCTCAGATAACGAACTGCACCCATCAAAAACATAATTTTTAATTGAGGTAACCCCTTCGGGGATAACGATTTTTTTCAAAGACGTACACCAGGCAAATAAGCTATAATCTAGGACTTTGACATTCCTAGAAAGTGTGGCGCTGATCAATCCCCGGCATCCCTTAAATGCGCTTGCTCCAATTTTTGTCACGCTGTCGGGGATTATCACATCCTTCAGGGCAGTGGAGCCCGCAAAAGCGTCTTCCTCAATCGTGGTTACCGTATTGGGAATCGAAACAGAGGTCATTTTTGGTAAACCTCCCAGTGCGCCAATATTAATCGCCTTGAGTCCTTTTGGAAGAGTAATAACCGTCGCATTTGTATTTTTATATGTTACAAGAATATCATTTACGATTACCATATCACTGGGATTCTGTTTCAACCAGAGAGAGTTTGTAAAAACTTGTCTGCCAATTTGGGTAACACTTTTAGGAATCTGTATCCGAGCCAGCTGTGCACAGTCCTGAAACGCATAGTCTTCGATGCTGGTTACACCCTCTGGAATGAGAATCTCAGTTAAGGAACTTTTTTCAAACGCCGAACTTCCAATTTTCCTAACTCCTTTGGGGATTTTTACTTTCGTGACCTTACTCATGCGAAAAGCCCAGGAGCCTATTTCAACTACGCCTTCTGGAATATTCACTTCACTATCTTTTCCGTTATAACGAATAAGAACTCCATATTTATCAATCTCAAAGTCACCAGTAGTATCCGCACTTGCCAGTATCGGAAAAGAGAAAGCAGACGTACCAATTATGATAATTAGCGTTAAAAGAAAGGCAATCGTTTTTTGAAATGTTTTCATAATTTTCATCCTCAATATGTAATATCCATTTATAGCCTACCTGAAAATCCCGGTATTTACAATGGATAAAATTTACCATTGGTAAGGAATGGAACTACAACGCAAAAATCCCGCCCTGCATTTACACAGGGCGGGATTTGTCATATCTATTCGGTTTTATCCGCTTTGCTCTTAATCGCTGCAAAAGCGTTTTTAATCGCCGGCGGCATTGGCACGCCCATAATACCAGCGTTTTCTACGATGGAAAATCCCTCATTGGCAATGAAAAACAGAATTACCGCCGTGCGCAGGT
>NZ_CBYL010000088.1 GCF_000577335.1 Faecalispora jeddahensis
CGGCGATCCGCCACAGATCGTCGCCCTCACGGCATTCGTGCACCTGCCCGGAAAGCAGGTTCCCGGCAGTTTCTGCCGCGCCGTCCTCCCAGAACACAAAATGGTAACGCACAAGGTCCGGCTCCGGGTTGCCGATCAGTTCGAGTGTGACAAAGCGCACGAAGAACGGCGGAACATTCGGCAGGGTCAGCACAGCCCGTTCCGTTTTTTCCAGCTCCCCATACAGCTTCTGGAACTGCCCGATGCAGTCCGCACCATAAAACTCGCCCTCGCCCTCCACCACACGCTTCTGTACGCCGTAATCCTGCAAGATGCTCCCGGCAAACGGCGCCTGCAGCTCCCGCACTGCTCTGCGGCAGCTCACCGTCAGGTGCTCGGGATTATGCGGCCAGACGTATTCCCCGTATTTCATCGGCTGCAGCTTCATGTCAACTCTTCCTCCGAAATCGGGTGAGGATAGCGCCGATAATCCCGCTCCAGTACGCGGCTGATCCGTTCGGCCTGCTCCCTCTCCTGCACAGCGGAAACACTCCCGACAGGGCCTTCGGTTTCGTTCATACCGGCTCCTCCTCTCTGCTCCTTTTCCGGGCAGTCATCACGGCATGCTCTGCCAGAAAGCCGTTCCCGGCGTCCGCCTGCTCCGTCAGCTCCTGCCACTCGCAGCCGCTGTATACGGTGCGTACGCCGTCCTGCACGGTAACAAGGCGAAAATCGCTCATCTCCCAAAGAGACGAGCGGCTGATGCTCTGCCCGAAACCACTCAACTGAGAAAGCTCCAGACGGTACGAGGGGGAAAGGTCCAGCCAGGCCACCGGCTCCGCCTCGCCAAACGCGCGGATTGCTCTGCGCTCTTTGACACACACGCATTTTACAGCGCTTGCGGAGGCGACCCTCTCGCCGTTCAGCTCAATGGATACGCTCTGACGCTTCGGCACCAAAAGCTCCATGTTATCCCCCGCTTTCCCGGCAGTATGCCGTCATGCCCACCTCGGCGCTCATCCGGAACGCTTCGGCGGCTTCGGAATACTCCACCTTCCCACAGGAGATGGTCTGCAGGCACAGCCCGTTTTCACCGAACAACAGCGCGTCGCTGATGCGGGAAAAGGCGTCCACACATGCGGTGCCGCCCATCGCGCGGGGGGCGGAAATCCAGATGCTGACCGTCAGCTCCGCCCGGCGCAGAGATTCATCCAGCGAGGCGGGGACAAAACGCACCGGAAGAATTTTCAACATGGCGCTGATGCCGTCTGACTTTTCCCGCCTGTTCTCCCACGCTGTCGAAAACCGGATATCCCGAAGGGACTCCCTTTCCTGCAGCTGCCGCAGCAGCTCCTGCTCCAGCAAATCAAATTCCGCCATCTATTTCCTCCCCCGGCAGTTCCCGCAGAACCGCCCATACATATAAAATCCGGTTCCCCGCCAGAAAGCCCTGCGCGCGGATGACCTTGTATTCCTTTTCCACGCAGCGCAGCACCGCGCCGCTCATCTGGTCCAGCCGGCAGTCCGGCGGGCCGATGTAAAAGAAATGGGAATTGTCAAAGTACCCCTCCGGCATCCACGCGTCGTCGGGGTAAACCTTGTTCTTGTAGTTCATCGCCTGAATCATGGCCCGCACGGTCACCGGGCTTTCTCCCGGAACCGTCACTATCGTATCGCTGCCATACCGCTCCAGCATCCGCCGGAGGAACGCCGCCCGCGTCATGAACGCACCTGCCCAAAATAGAATTCCTCGTCGCGCAGATAAGGGGCGGCGGCACGGCGCGCCTCCAGCCAAAGTCGGCGGGCCGCCTCCATTCCCGCGGAGCCTTTTGTCACACGGACGTCACCGGCGGTAAAATCACTCTCCGGGGTGCTGGACTGCGCTGCGGAATAGCGATAAAAGGCCAGGGCGGCGGCAGCGGCGTTCAGCAGCACCGCCCCGCCCTCCGCTCCGGTGAGTACCTGAGCGTTCAATTCCTGCATGGCCTCTTCACACAGCCCCTGCCAGGGCTGCGCTTCTTCCGGGGAAAGCCCCGAAAGGCAAAGAAATCGTTCCAGAATCGCCTGCTGATTCATCGGCTTTCCCTCCTATCCTTTTATTCTCCGGTATAGCTGACGGCACGGCATGCCCCGGCAAAGATCTTCGCAAACCCGGCAATCACGCTGATGGAAGCGCGCTCCAGCTGGCGATCGATCAGCTTGTCAGAATCGGTCAGCACATCCCCGGCCTGCACCATTTCCAGCGCGCAGTTCTTATCAAGGCCGATCAGGCGGCTGCCGGAAAGCGACGGCACATGCAGCAGCTTTGCGCCAAGCGGCGTAGCCAGCTTGCCGGTACCCTGAAAATCAAGTCCAGCCACGGAATCCTGAAACTCCTTCAGGTTCAGAATATCCTCTATCGCCGGGGTAGAGGCCAGAATGGTGTTCAGCTCGTAGGGCTGCAAAGCGCTCCACAGGCTGACCATGTTTTGATACGAAAGTGCGCCGGTCACATCCGTCACCGGGGCGGGATTGCCGTTTCCGTCGCCGTCGAGCAGTACATTCACCGCGTCGTCGAGCTGCGCGCGGGCGATATACGCACCGATCTGCCGCAGCGTGACGGTAAACAGGTCCAGCTTCTGAAAGCGTAGCGCTTCATACGACGCCACCAGCATGCGCCCGCGCTTGTGCAGTCTCACCAGATTCTCCTGTGTTTTGACCACTGTGCGGGGAATTTCCGCACCCTCCGCCACCGGCAGAAGTTCTTTGTCCTGCGGCAGGGGATCGGAGGTGATCGTGCGGTAATCCATCGAGTTGATTTTCGTTACCGTCGCCACAATGCCGGGCAGCAGATCGGCCCGCTCCATTCCCTGACGCACCGCGCGCGAAACATATTCGGGGAACAGTGCCGCGCTGTCGCTGGTCTGAAAGAATTTTTCCACCGGGTCGGAGCCGGGGCCTCCTACGCGGATGTCGAAGCGCTTGAGCTGGCGCTGGTAGGCGTCCAGCCCTGACAGAGGGGTACCCTCGTAATTCGTAGAGGGGTCTAGCTCCTCCAGAGTCCGGGTAAAGCCCTTGCCCACTGTATACATGCCCTTTTCCAGTTTGAGCGTATCATAAAAAGCCATGTGTTCTCCTCCTTTTCCATTACAGAATCACGCCGCATACCGCGGCGGAAGTATCCACGTCCACAACCAGAAGCTGCCGGCCGGCCGCGTCCGTCTTGATCTTGCCCGCACCGTCGCCCACAAGCGTCTGGTAGCCGACCGCCGGGGCCGTGCCTGTGTAGGGCAGTCGCACGTACCCGGCCAGCTGCACGGCGGCAAATCCGTTGCGCACATTTACCGCAGCGCCGCAGAATGCCTTTCCCGCGGCGCAGGGGACCACCGTTCCATTTGCGCTCATCATCACCGGCATTCCGGCCAAAACGCCTTCCGCCGCTTCAAAGGTAACGAGCTTCTCTCCATATCCGCCAAATGCTACTTTCATGCTCTTTCCTCCCGTTTCTGTATTAAATTCGGAACATGTCGTTTCCGCTGTCTGCTGCCTCCGGATGCTCCGGCATGAGCTGGGGGCGCAGCGGCAAAATGCCCTCCGCCTGCCGTTTGAGCGCTTTTTCCAGCGAGAGCAGATCCTCGAGCGGCATACTCTGCGCCGCACGGCCCATCACCTCCGCCGGGATTCCCGTTTTACCGAGTGCGCACAGCCTCACCACATTTTTGCTCACGCTTTCGCGGTACTGCCTGCCGCTCTCCGCCAGAGCCTCCAGCTGCTCCAAATGTTTTTCAAGCTCCCCGGTCTGCGCGGCGGTCAGCGTTATCTGTTCCCCTGCGCGCAGCGACTTTCTGATTTCCTCCATGAATTCTGTTTCCTCCTTTCCGGGCCGAAAGGCCTTGATCACTCC
>NZ_CBYL010000089.1 GCF_000577335.1 Faecalispora jeddahensis
CGGGCACTGAAAACTGAATAAAGAAGAAACAGAAGAAAGCGATTGAGCAAGGCCCAACCAAGAATTTATGGTCAAGCCCTCGACCGATTAGTACTGCCAAGCTCAATGCATTACTACACTTACACACGCAGCCTATCAACCTTGTAGTCTTCAAGGGGTCTTACTAGCTTATGCTATGGGATATCTTATCTTGGAGTCGGCTTCACGCTTAGATGCTTTCAGCGTTTATCCGATCCGCACTTAGCTGCCCAGCTGTGCTCCTGGCGGAACAACTGGTGCGCCAGAGGTGCGTCCATCCCGGTCCTCTCGTACTAAGGACAGCTCTCCTCAAATATCCTGCGCCCACGACAGATAGGGACCGAACTGTCTCACGACGTTCTGAACCCAGCTCGCGTACCACTTTAATCGGCGAACAGCCGAACCCTTGGGACCGAATACAGCCCCAGGATGTGATGAGCCGACATCGAGGTGCCAAACCTCCCCGTCGATGTGGACTCTTGGGGGAGATCAGCCTGTTATCCCCAGGGTAGCTTTTATCCGTTGAGCGACGGCAATTCCACTCTCATACCGCCGGATCACTAACTCCAACTTTCGTTACTGCTCGGATTGTCATCCTCGCAGTTAGGCTAGCTTACGCGTTTACACTCTAAGGCACGGTTTCCGTCCGTGCTGAGCTAACCTTTGAGCGCCTCCGTTACCTTTTAGGAGGCGACCGCCCCAGTCAAACTGCCCGCCTAACAATGTCCCCCGGCCGGATTCACGGCCGCAGGTTAGAATTTCAACCACTTAAGAGCGGTATCCCAAGGTTGACTCCGCCGCGGCTGGCGCCACGGTTTCCTAGTCTCCCGCCTATCCTGTACATAAATGATCAAAACCCAATATTAAGCTGCAGTAAAGCTCCATGGGGTCTTTCCGTCTTGTCGCGGGTAACCGGCATCTTCACCGGTACTACAATTTCGCCGGGCGGGTAATTGAGACAGTGCCCAGATCATTACACCATTCGTGCGGGTCGGAACTTACCCGACAAGGAATTTCGCTACCTTAGGACCGTTATAGTTACGGCCGCCGTTTACTGGGGCTTCAATTCAATGCTTGCACATCTCCTCTTAACCTTCCAGCACCGGGCAGGTGTCAGCTCCTATACTTCATCTTTCGATTTGGCAGAAACCTGTGTTTTTGCTAAACAGTTGCCTGGGCCTATTCTCTGCGGCCACATTGCTGTGGCACCCCTTTTCCCTAAGTTACGGGGTCAATTTGCCGAGTTCCTTAACTACCCTTCTCCCGTTGGCCTTAGAATTCTCTTCCTGTCTACCTGTGTCGGTTTGCGGTACGGGCGCCTCAGATATACATAAGACTTTTCTCGCCCTCGTCCAAGCATACTTCCCTACTCTAATTTCGGTCCCTTACGCCCAGGTCAACCAACGCCTGGGTTATGCCCTTTCAAGGTGTCCTCTTACTTAAATCTTTTGGCGGCTACGGAATATCCACCGTATGTGCATCGGCTACGCCTTTCGGCCTCACCTTAGCTCCCGGCTTACTTGGAGCGGACGAACCTTCCTCCAAAAACCTTAGACTTTCGGCCAATATGATTCTCACATATTTCTCGCTACTCATTCCGGCATTCTCACTTGTGTAAAGTCCACCAGCGCTCACGCTCTGACTTCACCCCTTACACAACGCTCTCCTACCATAACACCATAAGGTGCTATCCCAAGCTTCGGTATACAATTTAGCCCCGTTAAATTTTCGGCGCAGGGGCACTCGACCAGTGAGCTATTACGCACTCTTTTAATGAATGGCTGCTTCTAAGCCAACATCCTGGTTGTCTGTGCACCCCCACATCCTTTTCCACTTAACTGTATTTAGGGACCTTAGCTGTGGGTCTGGGCTCTTTCCCTTTTGACAATGAAACTTATCTCACACTGTCTGACTCCCGTACATCAATTATCTGGCATTCTTAGTTTGATAGGGTTCAGTAACCTTTCGGCCCCTAGCCCATTCAGTGCTTTACCTCCAGTAATCTAATACGAGGCTAGCCCTAAAGCTATTTCGGAGAGAACCAGCTATCTCCGGGTTCGATTGGAATTTCTCCGCTACCCACACCTCATCCGCTACCATTTCAACGGGAGTCGGTTCGGTCCTCCATGGAGTTTTACCTCCACTTCAACCTGGACATGGGTAGGTCACCCGGTTTCGGGTCGAATACAACTGACTTCATGCGCCCTATTCAGACTCGCTTTCGCTACGGCTCCAGACCTTAAGTCCTTAACCTTGCCAGTTATACTCACTCGCCGGACCATTCTACAATAGGTACCCGATCACCCATTGACGGGCTCTCGGTGCTTGTAAGCACAAGGTTTCAGGTTCTATTTCACTCCCCTCCCGGGGTTCTTTTCACCTTTCCTTCACAGTACTTTTCGCTATCGGTCACTGAGTAGTATTTAGGCTTGGAGGGTGGTCCCCCCATGTTCCCACCGGGTTTCACGTGTCCGGCGGTACTCTGGATACAGCTAGCCGACTGGGGATTTCGCATACGTGACTTTCACACTGTTTCGTTGGCCTTCCCATGCCATTCTGCTATCCCTTGTCGTACATGTTGCTGTCCGAACCCCGAGGGTATTGCTACCCTCGGTTTGGCCTCTTCCGCGTTCGCTCGCCACTACTAGCGGAATCTCTGTTGATGTCTTTTCCTCGCCCTACTTAGATGTTTCAGTTCAGGCGGTTCCCCCTGTATGACTATGTATTCATCATACAGTGACTGGACATGACTCCAGCCGGATTGCTCCATTCGGAAATCTATGGATCAATGCCCACTTACGGCTCCCCATAGCTTATCGCAGTTAGTCGCGTCCTTCATCGGCTCTCAGTGCCAAGGCATTCCCCTTGCGCTCTTTGTAGCTTGACCATGTGATATTCTTGGTTCTTGCTTTGTTCTATACGATACAATCCTGAACTCGATAGGATCATATCGTTTGGTAAATTGTAGATTTAGATAAAAAACAATTTTTCTCGCTTTATCTGCTTCTTTTCTTTATTCAGTTTTCAATGTCCGG
>NZ_CBYL010000090.1 GCF_000577335.1 Faecalispora jeddahensis
AACGCAGGGGCGTGGAGGCAACGGGCCCGGCGGTAACGGAGGTAATGCGACCGATTGGGCATCCGGTGGCGGCGGCGGTGCTGGTAACTATGGTGGCGGCATAATTATGCTGTTTGTAATGGGACGTCTGATTATAGACGGATCTATTTTATGTAACGGACTGCCCGGCGGAGCAGGAGGATCAATAACTGCGTCATCCACCGCCAGAAGCGGTTCGGGAGGCGGTGGAGGAGGCGGCGGGGCTATTTATATCTACCACAAAGGGGAGTATTTAAATACGGGAGTATTACAAGTGAATGGCGGTTCTGGCGGTACGGGAGACATAAACGGTGTTGCCGGCGGCATCGGCTCCATTACCGTTATCCAACATACCAACTAAGGAGGAACAGCAATGCCAAAACAAATCAGAGTGGCTATTTTCCACAACGATGTAGATAGTTCCAAGACCTATGCTGAACAGCTCGCGGCGCAGATCGATGCTGAAACGGCACTTATCAATTTTAGAGACCCGCACCCGTGCGCCGAGGTTCTGCCGATGCGGGCATCACCCAACGTGGCCCTGCTCCTATTTGTTGACAGTCTCGAAGAATTGCAAGAGCAGATCGACGTGCTGCGGCAGCTCGGTTATATTCGCAAGCAGGATACCGTGACCGGGATTGTTGATGAGCTGGTGGACGTTGCTGGGGATAACATCCCGGACGAGCTGGCGACCAAGATTGCGGACACGTTTTATAGTGAGTGAGGTAAGCGGAAAAGATGGATAACACAGTCAATAATCTTCCCGTTATTATTAAAATACAGTCGCCTGTAGTTACCTCTGATGTGATTGAGAAAAGACTAAAGTCTTTACAAGATACCTTATCTGGCTATAAAAGAATGAATCCGAATTTTCCTACAAAAAGAGCCTATAATGATGGTTTTATTAAGGGTATGGAGTTAGCAATTGCTTTTATGAAGACTGGAACTTATGGTGCTGGCGGTGGATATGGAAGTACTGTAAAAGAGGGTGAATATAAATGACAGGACGCTTGAAAATCTTGTTTAAAGTAATTCAGCGCCGGGTGCAGGCTGGCGAGGACAGGGACGCTGTTTTTGCCGATTACAACCTGCTGACAGATATTGAAAAGGCGGAGATCATTGCCGCGCTGGATGCGGCGGAAACGGAGGAATAAACAATGAGAGTCTGGATTGATGCCGGTCACGGCGGTGCGCAACCTGGGGCCTGTGCCTTAGGTTACAAGGAAAAAGACCTGACATTGCAAATTGCAACCCTGCTCGGCGCGGAGCTGACCCGCTGCGGGATCACCGTAGCACAGACCCGTACCACGGATGTGGACATCCCTCTCGACACGCGTGGTCCGCTGGCAAACAAATGGGGCGCTGATTATTTTGTATCCGTCCATCTCAATGCCGGTGGTGGAAGGGGCGCGGAAACCTGGTGCAGTATCGCGGGCGGTAAAAGCAAAGCCCTGGCCGAGTGCATTCAGGCTGAGCTCGTGGGTCTGGGGTACGTCGATCGCGGCGTAAAGACTCGCAAGGGAGACGATGGGCGCGATTATCTGGCTGTGATCCGCCAGACCAATATGCCCGCCGTGCTGGCGGAGGTTGGATTCATCGACAGCCAGGAGGACATGGCCCGCTTTGATGCCGCAAAGGCTGCGCAGGCGATTGCCCAGGGTATCTGCAGGTATGCCGGCATAACGTACAAGCAGACGGCCACGGCCCCTACGTTTACCGCCCCGGCGATCACCGGCCTAACGCTCGACACCCCCAGCGGCAAAGACTTGGCTGTGGGCGAGCGATACACCGTGCTTGCCAAATGTAAGGACAAGCCCGCCGTTACTACTACCGGCCGCGACGTGATTGCCGTATCGGAACCACGCCTTGATCCGAAAGGCCGCGGCTGGTTGATCGACGTGCAGGGCCTGCCGCCGGAACCGGTCGTAAGGCATGGACATATTACAGTCACGGCTGACGGTGTGACACAGCAGTGCAATTTCAATGTTATATAAAAGAAAGAAGGACTTATCATGAAACAGTATATCGGCACGAAAATTATTCAGGCAGAGCCGGCGATTCGGAAGGGCGGAAAAGTCTATGCGTTAACCGACCCGATTCCGAAAACGATGGAACCTTCCGAAGATGGATACAAGGTAATTTATCCTGACGGGTATGTTTCCTGGTCGCCAAAAGATGCTTTCGAACAAGCATACCGCCCCACTAACGGCATGACTTTTGGGCTTGCGCTGGAAGCTCTCAAAAAGCGAATGAAAGTGGCTCGTAGCGGTTGGAACGGGAAAGACCAATATGTAACCCTCATTCCGGCAGGCAATGCTATGTTTCAGGGACACGATATGCAAGATTGTTTCGGACTGAAAAACGCACAGGGCAATATGCAGCCCGGCTGGGTGCCTTCCGTTGGCGACTGCCTGGCGGAAGACTGGAATATTGTTCAATAATGAGGAGGGACAACATAATGGCTTTATCCGCAAAATCAATCTACATTTCGGTACTGACCGTATTTTCCGCTGCGGGCGCTGCTATTCTTTCTGCCTTGGGCGGTTGGGATACTAGCTTACAGTTTTTAATCGGCATCATGGCAGTGGACTATCTGCTGGGCGTCTTGATCGCTCTGGTATGGCATAAATCTCAAAAGACCGCTGACGGTACCTTTGAGAGCAACGCCAGTCTTAAGGGCCTGCTCCGCAAATTCAGTGTGCTGTTGATCGTTTATGTCGCGGTGCAGCTTGATACGGTGGCAAATACCGGCGGGT
>NZ_CBYL010000091.1 GCF_000577335.1 Faecalispora jeddahensis
TTATGATTCCCACCTCGGATACAATGCCCATCTCCATCATCGACGCAACTATTTTGGTAATAGCCGCCTGAGTAAGACCCGTTTGTCGGGCAATGTCCGCTCGGGAACATACCTCCTGCTGCTGCAATATTCTCACAACAGCGAAGCGATTCATTTCGGTCAAATCACTGTTATTTTTGCCAATCGCACCTGTCATTTTCGCTTGCCGTCCTTTTCTCGCTTCTGTGTGGATACACGGCGTTAATTGATTTACTCTGTTAATATATTAATCGAGAAACATCAATATGTCAACTATTTTTTATTAAAGTTGATTATTTTTGTGCCTATATACGAGATAATGCGCTTTTTGGCGCCAATACGCCAATTTGTTGATCTATGAAAAACAGACATCAAATGTTCAAGAAACCGTGAAAGGGATAAAAAAAGAAGCAGGCGGCTTGAAACTGCCTGCTTCTTTTTTTATCTGTATCTAACCTTAATCACTTTTTGCCCTGCTGGATATTCAGATGCATCGTTATATGTATCTGCAAATCCTAATAACTTTTCAACTCTCCAAGTTCCGTAGAAAAACTTCTCAGTTTCACTATCCAAATCCATACTCCCTACAAAAGGCTCCGACGTATTGCCTGGAATAGGATCTTCTTCTTTTCCGGCTTCCTCTGCAGGCAGAATATTGTTGTTTTCCTTTTCATCCGGTTCTTTTACAGCATCAATTGACGATTCGATCGCAGCGGTAGTCGTTGCAGTTTCATCGTCCTGATTTTTCAATACAAATAGATTACTGCACCCAACCAAACAGGCAGATAATAGAGACACGATCAGGAACAGTCCTGCTTTTCTCCTCATTTTTATCCTCCTGATTACTTATCGTGGTGTTCTTTGAGCCCTATTGCTTCCAATATCATTTCTTTCGTGTTATACCCATTTTGTTCAAAATGGCGCACTATACGAAAAAATACCCAATGACGGGACCGATCAAAATAGCAAAATAGATCAGTGTGATCCATGGCTGATAATCGATGTAAAACTCTTTAAAAGAAAGACTCCAAGGGTGTTTGATTATCACCCAACCGAAAACATCAAAGACAATACAAATTCCCGCCCATATTACACCGGTAATAAAAGCCTCCTTAAGGCTTGGTGCGGATAAACCCCGGATGTATAACCAGCCGAATACAGAAAAAAGAACAACATTATAAAGCGGGTGCCAGGGCTTTGTTTTTTCATAACCCTCGCCCATTCCCGTTTCGTCCATGGGGCCCATTTTCAACACATAAATATTAAAAATTGTATGCAAAATTCCAACGATGGTAACGATCAAATAGCAAGACCAAAACCATAACATCGACATTCCGAAATCTAGCATACGTATCACCTTCAATGAACGAAAATTCTATTTCTATAATTACATCTAACCTGCTTCGTCAGCCTCAGAAAATCCCCAAAAACATCTACCGTTTATTGTCCTTTACACTTCTAAAAATTTCCTCACCATTTTTCGTATCTTACAATTTCCTCCATCGCTTTTCTCGGTCGCTGCTTTGGTGCCTCATCACCATATCCCAAGGTAATGATTCCGCACACATATTTGTCATCCGGAATGTTCAGGATAGGTCTGACATCATCTTGCTCAAACCAGGCTGTCCAACAGGTCGCCAACCCCAGATGCTCCGCTTCAAGCAATAGATGTCCCATTGCAATTGCTGTATCCCGAATAATTTGCTTCAGTTCCGGTTCAGAACTGTTCTCATCCAGCCTGACTTGAATATCCATGGGGATGCGATATCGAATATCCGCTACGCACACAATGAATATTGGAGCTGTCATCATCCATTTTTGATGATGATCGGCAATGGAAAGTTTTTCTTTCATATCTTCCGATTCAATAATAAGGAACGTCCAAGGCTGCGTATTGCTTCCAGAAGGTGCTAATCTGGCGCTTTCCAATAGTTGAACAAGCTTCTCTTTCTCAACTTTTTTATTTAGATATTTACGGACGCTTCTTCTGTTTTCTATTTCTTTTAGCATGGTAACCGCCTTTACTGGCAACTCACATTTTGAATGTTGAGTGAACTGTAATACCATCAGGTCACATCGACATAAGACAGCAAATCTCACAATGCTTTGTCGCTGCAATTCCGATAGCCATTGAGCCTGGTACCTCTTTGGCATCAAAGTACATTTTCAATAATTCCAACACTCAACAC
>NZ_CBYL010000092.1 GCF_000577335.1 Faecalispora jeddahensis
TATCACACCCGCCTGTGCGGCCGGGTGAGTGAAACCGATATTGACCAGACGATCCGCGTGGCAGGCTGGGTGGAGAATATCCGCGACCACGGCGGTGTGCAGTTTCTGGATTTGCGGGATCATTACGGCGTGGTGCAGGTTGTGGTACACGACGAAGCCATGCTGCAGGACGTGGTGCGTGAATGCACCATCAGCGTTGAGGGAAAGGTGACCCTGCGCGATGCGGACACCATCAACCCCAAGCTGGCGACCGGTACGGTGGAAATCAAGGCGGACACTCTGACTGTGCTTGGCAAGGTGGCAAAGCCGCTCCCCTTCGAAGTTCCCAATTCCACAGATACCAAGGAAGACGTTCGATTGAAATACCGCTTTTTGGATCTGCGAAACCCGGAGGTTCACAATAATATCGTGCTTCGCTCGCAGGTGATTTCCTTTCTGCGCCAGAAAATGACCGAGATGGGCTTTCTGGAGATTCAGACACCCATTCTCTCTACCTCTTCCCCCGAGGGCGCGCGTGACTATCTGATCCCCAGCCGCAAGCATCACGGCAAATTTTACGCGCTGCCGCAGGCCCCGCAGATTTTCAAGCAGCTGCTGATGGTGTCGGGCTTTGACCGGTATTTTCAGATCGCTCCCTGCTTCCGCGATGAGGATGCGAGAGCCGACCGTTCCCCCGGTGAGTTCTATCAGCTTGATTTTGAGCTTGCTTTCGCCACGCAGGAGGATGTTTTCTCCGTCGCGGAAGAGGTGCTTTCCGAGGTATTTGCAAAGTTCTCGAACAAAGAGGTATCGAAGGCCCCTTATGTGCGCATTCCCTATCAGGAATCTATGCTGAGGTACGGCACGGATAAGCCTGATCTGAGAAACCCACTTGAGATTATCGATATTTCCGACATTTTTGACAACACGACCTTTGCGCCCTTCAAAAATAAGACGATCCGCGCCATCCGCGTGCCGGGCTGCACCGCGCAGCCGAAGAGCTTCTTTGAAAACATGCTGAAATTCGCTACCGAAATCGGCATGAAGGGCCTCGGCTATATCAGCGTGACGAGCGAGGGCGAATACAAGGGCCCAATCAATAAATTCCTGCCGGACGACAATCGTGAGGAGCTGATCTCGCGCGCGGGCCTGATTCCCGGCGATGTGATCTTCTTCATCGCAGACGAGCGCGACGCTGCCGCAAAGCTGGCCGGACAAATCCGCACCGAGCTTGGCAGACGCCTCAATCTGATCGATGAATCCCGCTTTGAGATGTGCTTCATCGTCGACTTCCCCATGTATGAAATCGATGAAGAAACCGGAAAATATATCTTTACGCACAATCCCTTCTCCATGCCCCAGGGCGGTCTTGAGGCGCTGCAGACCAAGAATCCCGAAGAGATTCTCGCCTACCAGTACGATATTGTGTGCAACGGCGTAGAGCTTTCGTCCGGCGCGGTGAGAAACCACGACCCCGAGATCATGGTAAAGGCGTTTGAAATCGCCGGCTATACCGAAGAGGATATCCGCGAGAAATTCGGCTCGCTGTACAACGCGTTCCACTACGGCGCTCCGCCGCACGCCGGTATGGCTCCCGGAGTGGACCGCATGGTGATGCTGCTGACTGAGCAGCAAAATATCCGCGAGGTCATCCCGTTCCCCATGAACAGCAACGCGCAGGATCTGCTGCTCGGCGCGCCGACCGAAGTGACCGAACAGCAGCTTCGTGAGGTTCATATTAAAATCAGATAAGGATCAGCAAAACAACCTAATACGAACGTGGCGGTTTCTTTTCCCGCCTACGGC
>NZ_CBYL010000093.1 GCF_000577335.1 Faecalispora jeddahensis
GGTATCAAAGGAGCAATCCGCTGAAAGATGGACTCGCGTCCGATTAGCCAGTTGGCGGGGTAAAGGCCCACCAAAGCGACGATCGGTAGCCGGGTTGAGAGACTGAACGGCCACATTGGGACTGAGACACGGCCCAGACTCCTACGGGAGGCAGCAGTGGGGGATATTGCACAATGGAGGAAACTCTGATGCAGCAATGCCGCGTGAGGGAAGACGGTCTTCGGATTGTAAACCTCTGTCCTTGGTGAAGATAATGACGGTAGCCAAGGAGGAAGCTCCGGCTAACTACGTGCCAGCAGCCGCGGTAATACGTAGGGAGCAAGCGTTGTCCGGATTTACTGGGTGTAAAGGGTGCGTAGGCGGCTTTTTAAGTCGGGCGTGAAAGCTGTGGGCTTAACCCACAAATTGCGTTCGAAACTGGAAGGCTTGAGTGAAGTAGAGGTAGGCGGAATTCCCGGTGTAGCGGTGAAATGCGTAGAGATCGGGAGGAACACCAGTGGCGAAGGCGGCCTACTGGGCTTTAACTGACGCTGAGGCACGAAAGCATGGGTAGCAAACAGGATTAGATACCCTGGTAGTCCATGCCGTAAACGATGATTACTAGGTGTGGGGGGTCTGACCCCTTCCGTGCCGGAGTTAACACAATAAGTAATCCACCTGGGGAGTACGGCCGCAAGGTTGAAACTCAAAGGAATTGACGGGGGCCCGCACAAGCAGTGGAGTATGTGGTTTAATTCGAAGCAACGCGAAGAACCTTACCAGGTCTTGACATCCAACTAACGAGGCAGAGATGCATTAGGTGCCCTTCGGGGAAAGTTGAGACAGGTGGTGCATGGTTGTCGTCAGCTCGTGTCGTGAGATGTTGGGTTAAGTCCCGCAACGAGCGCAACCCTTGTGATTAGTTGCTACGCAAGAGCACTCTAATCAGACTGCCGTTGACAAAACGGAGGAAGGTGGGGACGACGTCAAATCATCATGCCCCTTATGACCTGGGCTACACACGTACTACAATGGTCGCTAACAGAGGGAAGCCAAGCCGCGAGGTGGAGCAAACCCCCAAAAGCGATCTCAGTTCGGATTGTAGGCTGCAACCCGCCTACATGAAGTTGGAATTGCTAGTAATCGCGGATCAGCATGCCGCGGTGAATACGTTCCCGGGCCTTGTACACACCGCCCGTCACACCATGGGAGCCGGTAATACCCGAAGCCAATAGTCTAACCGCAAGGGGGACGTTGTCGAAGGTAGGATTGGCGACTGGGGTGAAGTCGTAACAAGGTAGCCGTATCGGAAGGTGCGGCTGGATCACCTCCTTTCTATGGAGACTTGATGGAACTACGGTTTCGTCAGACATCCAAAGGTCAGGTTACGAAGTTCTGACAAGTCTACTATCGTTGTTTAATTTTGAAGGCCCTGAAAAGGGACTTCAAGGGAATGAAGGAATCCGCACCAGCGGAGGGAAGCTTCATGTTCAATTGAATATGGGGGTGTAGCTCAGCTGGGAGAGCACCTGCTTTGCAAGCAGGGGGTCATCGGTTCGATTCCGTTCATCTCCACCACCAGGCTAAGCCTGGACGTACGTCGCGCACAAAGAATACCGCAAGGGAAAGCAGAGTGCACGCGTAACTGTGCGAAGTGAAAGCTTTGCATGGCACAAAAGGGTGACAGAGGCAGCGAAAAGCCGACGGCCTCTAGCCGAAGATATGGGCTCATAGCTCAGCTGGTTAGAGCACACGCCTGATAAGCGTGAGGTCGGTGGTTCGAGTCCACTTGAGCCCACCACCAG
>NZ_CBYL010000094.1 GCF_000577335.1 Faecalispora jeddahensis
GGGCAGTCCACCCGCCCCGGCTTCACCGCCATTCCTCCGCAGGAGGAGTGGGAGCGCATTGAACCGGTTCTAAAGGCCCTTCAGGGGCGTTTGAGCGTTCCGGTGTCTGTCGATACCTTCTACCCTCAGGTAGCCTCTATGGCCCTCTCTGCGGGCGCTGACGTGATCAACGACGTGAACGGCTTTACCGATCCCGCGATGTTCCCCGCGGTGCTCCAGAGCAGCTGTGGCTGCATTATCATGCACAACGGACACGTGTTAAAGGAAGATCCCGAAGAGGATATTCTGATTCGCGTGCGGCGCTTTTTCGAGGACAAGCTGCGGCAGGCGCAGGAAATAGGCATCGCGCGGGAGCGCATCTGCTTTGATCCCGGTGTGGGGTTCGGCAAAACATATGAAGAGAATCTGCGTCTGATTGCAAACGTCGATGCCGTGCGCATCGAGGGCTGTGCATTTTTGATGGCCGCCTCGCGCAAGGGTGTGATCGGCAAAAGCTGCGGTGATCCGCCCGCGGAGGATCGGACGCCCGGCACGCTGGCGGCGCATACTCTCGCGCAGGCCGGCGGCGCGCAGCTGCTGCGCGCGCATGATGTTCGGGAAGCGGTGCAGGCGGCGCAGGTTGCGTACGCGGTGCTCAGTGCGAAAGTGGGAGGGACGAGTCTTGGATAAAATTATAGTAAAGGGATTGCGTGTTTTTGCATATCATGGTGTCAACGCGGAAGAAAAGCGCGACGGCCAGCATTTCATAATTGATCTCACAGCGTCCGTGGATTTATCTGCGGCGTGCGCCAGCGACAGCATCGACGACACGGTCAGTTATGCGAAAATAATGAAAACGGCAATCCGCGTCATGACGGAGCAATCTTATGATCTGCTGGAGCGGGTAGCCCAGCGGGTCGCGGAGCAGATCTTTCAGGAATACCCCGCGGTAGTGGAGCTGGAAGTCCTGCTTATGAAGCCGGAGGCTCCGATTCAGGCGGAATTTGAGTACACAGCGGTATCGATTACTAGAAAGCGAAGTGATTTTGATTGAAAAAAGCAGTGATCGGATTGGGTTCTAACCTGGGCAACCGGCTCGAGAACCTTTCACACGCGCTCCAGGCGCTGAAGAATCTGCCCGGAACAACGGTGATTGCCACTTCCCGTTTCTATGAAACTGCGCCCGTAGAGGTGCAGAGCGCCCAGAATGATTACCTCAACGCCTGCGCGCTGCTTCTCACGGAGCTTTCTCCCCGCGCGCTTTTAGGGGCATGTCTCGGCATCGAGGCGGGCCTTGGCCGTGAGCGCCGCGAATTTCACGGTTCGCGCGTGATCGATTTGGATCTACTTTTATATGAAGATGTTGTTTTGCGCGAAGAGGAGCTTCGCCTGCCGCACCCCGGCATTTTGAACCGCGGATTTGTTTTGGCGCCCCTTTCTGACCTCTTTCCGGAAAAAGTGGCTCTGGGCCTGGATTTTTCCGACGCTTTTCGCAGAACAGACTTCTCAGAAGTGCATCTTTTAGAAACAAAATGAAAGTTTTTTAAAAAAAGATGAAAAAACTTCAAAAAAAGCATTGACAATAGA
>NZ_CBYL010000095.1 GCF_000577335.1 Faecalispora jeddahensis
ACCGCTTCGATTTGACAAACTATGACAATTTTCATTATATATTATCTTATTTTGCTTGTCAATCTGACGCTCAATACAGTCTTGGGCAGAAAGTACAGATGATTTTTAATGAAAATGCAGACCTTTTTTCGTTCGTTTGAAAAGTATCGCCGTCAGCAAAAAACGTCACATTTGAAAGGAGACATTTGAGAATGCCACGCAAAGGAGAAAATATTTATAAACGCAAGGATGGACGATGGGAAGGGAGGGTGCTAAAGCTGGACGGAAAATATCGGTACCTGTATGCGAAAACCTATCGGGAAGTTCGTTCCAAGATGAAAGATACGCTGGAGTTAAACAAATTCGTCAATACAAAGAGAACAAACAAGAAAGAAAGCGCCGCCGATTTGTTCGAGGCATGGTTATCTGGGGAGATCACGACCCGTTTGAAACCCTCTACTTACGAGAACTATTATCACTGCATCAACAGATATGTGATCCCTTATTTCAGGCTTCCCGGCAACGCGCAGCTTTCGGAGGAAGCAATAAAACAGCTTGTGGAAGAGATCAATCAAAACGCCGCGATTTCCGTATCGTACCGAAGGAAGATCCTCTCCATTCTCAAAACGGCGCTTCGGGAAATATACAGAGATGTTCCGAATCACCCCTCCGTCGCAGAGCTTGTGACCCTCCCTAAAGTGAGGAACAGCAAGGAGGTGCCGGTGTTCTCTATGAAGGAGCAGCGGATGATTGAGCATGTCGTGCAGCAATCGGAGGATAAAAGACTTTTGGGGATCATGCTCTGCTTTTACTCCGGGATCCGTCTGGGCGAGCTTTGTGCCTTGAAATGGGAAGATTTTGATTTTGAGGCCGGTGCCGTGTCCATCACGCGCACGGTGTCACGCATCCGGAATCGCGAACCGAACGGAGAAAAGACCGTTCTTCATGTGGGAACCCCCAAAAGTGAAACCTCGTTAAGAAAAATCCCACTGCCGGCCTTTTTGCTCCGGCTGATCGAAAAATACAGCCTCCCTTTTGAGGAGGATGATTGTTATATGCTCTCCGGGAAAGCGGTCCCCTTCGACCCGCGAATCTATCAGAGGATGTACAAGAAAGTTCTGGCGGCGGCGGGGGTCAAAGATCGAAAATTCCACACGATCCGCCATACCTTTGCAACCAGGGCCTTAGAGCTTGGCGTCGACATCAAAACCCTCAGTGAAATACTGGGTCATTCCAGTGTAAACATTACGCTGAATGTGTATACACACTCTTTGATGGAGCAGAAAAAAGTCGCCATTGAAAAGTTCAATGAAATGCATGTGATGTATATGAAACCGGTGCCATTCGCCGTCGATTCTGCCGTCACGGCCTCCCGTGTATCTGGATAAACCTTGAAAAACCCCCCTGCTGCG
>NZ_CBYL010000096.1 GCF_000577335.1 Faecalispora jeddahensis
GATAAGGTACAATAAGTTGCGCAAATTGAAAAAGGCATAAAAAGAAGACAAGGTTTGCAGGTCTCTGGTAGAATGAAGTTGCGAGACACCATTCTGAAAGGAGAGAGCAAACCATGTCTGAGAAAATTGTACAGTTAAACGAGGAAGTAATCAAGGGGCAAATCAAGGAATTAGTTCGCGGCAGCGTGGAAGAAACCTTAAATGGGCTGCTGGAGGAGGAATCGAAAAAGCTTACGCAGGCGGCAAAATATGAGCGAAATGAAGTCCGGCAGGGATACCGCAGCGGGCAATACAGCCGAAACCTAACAACGACATCCGGTGACGTTACGCTTCAGGTCCCACGGCTTAAGGGGATATCCTTCGAAACAGCGATCATCGAACGCTACCGTCGCCGGGAAAGTTCGGTGGAAGAAGCCTTGATTGAGATGTATCTAGCGGGTGTCTCTGTTCGCCGGGTAGAGGATATCACGGAAGCTCTTTGGGGAAGCAAGGTATCCCCGGCCACCATCAGCGAGCTGAACAAGAAAGCATACGTTCATATCGAAGACTGGCGCAACCGTCCATTACAGGGTGGAAAGTATCCGTATGTTTACGTCGATGGGATCTATCTTCGCCGGAACTGGGGCGGTGAATACGAGAATGTCAGCATTCTGGTTGCAATCGCCGTCAACGAGGACGGCTACCGAGAAGTGCTGGGTGCTGCCGAGGGTATGAAAGAGGACAAAGCCAGTTGGATCAGCTTCTTCCAATGGCTGAAGGGTCGGGGCTTGGACGGTGTGAAACTCATTGTGGGAGACAAGTGTCTCGGTATGCTGGAAGCTGTGGGAGAAGTCTATCCGGAAGCCAAATACCAACGCTGCATTGTCCACTTCTATCGCAATGTGTTCTCGGTCGTTCCCCGTTCCAAAGTAAAACTGGTGTCCAAAATGCTCAAGGCGATCCACGCACAAGAGAGTAAGGCTGCGGCTCTGGCAAAAGCAAGGGATGTTGCCGACGCTCTGCGGTCAATGAAGCTGAAAGAGGCGGCGAAAAAAGTAGAGGACAGCGTAGAAGAAACCCTGGCTTACACGTCCTTTCCCTTTGAACACTGGACCAGAATCCGCACAAACAATGTCATTGAGCGCCTGAACAGAGAAATCCGCAGGCGAACCCGTGTGGTCGGTTCTTTCCCCGATGGGAACTCCGCCCTGATGCTGGTCTGTGCTAGGCTCCGGCATGTGGCGGGCACCCAGTGGGGAAACAAGAAATACATGAATATGAAGCATCTCGAAGCAATTCCCGACAACGCTGATATCGCTGGGTAACATCATTCCGTCAGAACCTGCAAACTAATTTGCGCATAACTCTTGACACTACC
>NZ_CBYL010000097.1 GCF_000577335.1 Faecalispora jeddahensis
TCCCTCACATCTCAATCTTGATCCGCTTCATTTGAAATTCGTCGTCACACAAAAACCTACAATTTAAACAGATAGATACCATACCGGATCTGTTGCGTGAGATATTGGAAGTAAAGAACGTACTGGGACACCAGATTCATAAGTGAGAATATAAAAGTTGGAAAAGCAGAATGAATGATGGTATTTTTTGGTCGTTGTAAAGCATGGTATGATAAGATATAATGGAAGAAAATCTCAATGATTTCGACAAAAAATTCATTATGTAATCCCGATTAAAGAGGATTGCATATGCATCCTTAAAACTTTCAATATGAGGCGAGAAAATGGACAGAAAAGAACGAATAGAGTATTTGATCATAACATTGTGTGTGTTAATTACTGGCTTTATCATATATGGAAATGTTGGAAGCATGGGAGCATTTAATCTCAATAAGACACAGTCATTTTTATATTTTGGGTGTATGGGTGGATTTGGGTTTAGCGCTATACTTTCCGCTATTATCTTTGCATTTCGTTTCTTTTCTACAAAGACATTGATATTCAAGATTGTAGCCGCTTTATTGTGGCCAATTACTTTTGCCTGCGTAGTATTTATTGGCTTCCTCGGTTTTATACCTTATCAGATATACAACATTATAAAAATCATTACCGATAAAGATTTAGAAAATTAAATAAAATGGGCAGCCCCTTTTTCTCTTAATTTACATATAAGGGGATGTAATTATTTGAATAAAAATATTGAAGAGAAGATCATTTCTGCTTTTATTATAAAGCAGAAAAAGGAAAGAGCAAAGTTTGAGCTTTGGAACGAAAAGAAACGGGAACGGTTTATATGGGATATAACAGAACGTAAATATTTTGATGAAAAATACGCACATAAAATTGATCTTTCCGGTTTTTCCATAGAAGTTCTTTATCAATTTTTGAATGAACATGGCGCGCCAGACGATTGTTATCCTCTGTCCATTGATAACAATTATGATGGAATCTCTCTCCCTTTAAAATTTGCTCTGGAACATCTTGTTTATGATGGTCCTGTTCTGATTTCCTGTATCCATGGAAAACTGGCTTATTTAGAAGGAGAGCCTACGATTGGACCTCCGAACCGGTACTTACTGATTCGAAAATAACCAGCATTATTCAAAACACTTGATTAAAAGCCTTCCGCATCAAATGAGATAGCAGAAGGCTTTTTATTATAATATAAAATTAGAAGAGGCGATCACCCTTGATCGGAGCAAGGCTTATTTTACACAGTACTGTCAAGGAGACTTCCCTAATCTTTTTTGTTAGTTCTTCAAAA
>NZ_CBYL010000098.1 GCF_000577335.1 Faecalispora jeddahensis
TGATGAATTGTCAAGACAAGTGCGCCAGTTCGTGAAGAAAAACTTGAATGGGAGATTTCCAATTCAAGCACTTGCGAGGTCTGGAATTAATGAGAAATAGATTATTGGTAAGCTCTTTCTGGTCAACGAAAGAAAGATTTGTTTTTTTGGGATAAAACTCTCGCAGCAAGCCATTGGAGTTTTCGTTACTACCTCGTTGCCACGAGGAATAGGGATCAGCAAAATACAAAGTTAAGCCCAATTGTTCTTGAATAGCTGTACAGCAGGCGAACTCTTTTCCTCGGTCTGTAGTTGCGGTTTGGAATGCTCCTTTTGGCAGGATGTTGTAAAGTGTAGTAATTGCTGTTTGCATAGAGGCTGCTGTTCTGTCTGGAGTTTTAAAAGCAGTGTACAGTCGACTTTTCCTTTCTACAAAGGTGGCAAAACAACCTTTGCTTTTTCCACGACTGGAAACCATACTATCAAGCTCCCAATGCCCAAAAGTTGTTCTGCTTTTAACTTCCTTTGGTCGTTCGCAAATTGGTGTTCCCATGGAAAATTTGCCACGTTTTTCAACCCTTCTACGCTTACCGTTTTGCCTTAGATTCTGCAAGGTAGCTGCTGGAAGAATCCCTAAGTAAAGCCAATTGTATATGGTTTTAAAACTTACTATTCCCAAGGTTACAGTATTGGCTATTTGTTCAGGTGACCAAGTTGCTAACATTTTATCGGTGATGCAAGCAATTAAACTTTCTGTACACTTTCCTTTGGGCTTAGAGCGCTTGCGGCGTGTCTTGTATGTGGACTGTGCACTTTCTCCGTCATAGCCAATATTGGTTATGTTGCGGAGAATCTCACGGTCAATGCTGGAATGGTGTCGACCTAGCCTTTGCCCAATTTTCCTGTGCGAATAACCTAGCGACAATAATTCTTCTATCTTGCCGCGTTCATATGTGGTAAAATGATGGTAGCTCATATTGTTGCCTCCGTTTGAATGTTGTCTCAGCAACTCCATTCTACACGAAGATTTCAGTATGGGCTATTTTTTTACCCTATGTCTGTGGCGCACTTCATTTTACAATCTATCA
>NZ_CBYL010000099.1 GCF_000577335.1 Faecalispora jeddahensis
TTTATTTGTAATACGAAAACCCCCGGCTATGCCGGGGAGTTCAAAAAAGCTTTAGCGGTGAGTATAGTAAAAAAACTCCTTTTGATATAATGAAGCTGCGGTCTGCCAACTGCAGCAAGACATATCAAAAGGAGGACATTCGCATGAAGACGAACGACATAGATAGTTTAAACCATACGAGCTGGAATTGCAAATACCATATCGTATTTGCACCCAAGTACCGTAGGAAAGTAGCATATGGAAATATGCGAGTGGAAATAGGAAAAATATTGAGGGAGTTGTGTAATTGGAAAGGAGTAGAAATTATACAAGCAGAGGTGTGTCTGGATCATATCCACATGCTGGTAAAGATACCACCGAAGATAAGTGTTTCAGGATTCGTGGGATTTCTCAAAGGAAAGAGCACACTGTTGATCTTTGAGAGACATGCAAATTTAAAATACAAGTATGGGAACCGGACATTCTGGTGCAGAGGATATTTTGTAGACACGGCAGGAAAGAATGACAAAGCAATTGCCGAGTATATCAAAAATCAGCTGGCAGAAGACCAGATTGAAGATCAGATGACGCTCAAAGAGTACGTCGACCCGTTTACGGGTAGCAAGTAACAAACCCTTGCAAGTGGCAGACCGTACCAGCGCCTTGAGGCGCCGCCAGAAAAACAGGGCTTTGCCCGCATATGAAGAACCCCCGGCTTTGCCGGGGGGTAACTATT
>NZ_CBYL010000100.1 GCF_000577335.1 Faecalispora jeddahensis
GCCGTTACTGGCGGCCATTGCAATGGCTGGTACGATCTGACATTTGCAAAAGATTGTTATTTGCTACCCTTAAAAGGGTCTTGGTATTCCCTAAACGTTAATTGATCCTCTAATTTATCTTCTTCTAGTTGATTTTGGATATACTCTGTTATCCTTTTTGCATTTTTTCCTACCGTATCCACATAGTACCCACGGCACCAAAAACTTCTATTGCCATGTTTGTATTTTTAATTTGCGTGCCTTTCATGAATAATAAGGCTACTTTTTCCTTTTAAAAATCCCATAAAACTTCCTACACTCATCTTCGGTGGTATCTCTACTAATATATGTACATGGTCTGGGCACACCTCTCCTTCTAAAAGGATTACTCCTTTCCAACCACACAATTCTCTCAGTACTTTTCCTATCTCCGCTCGTTTTTCCTCGTAAAATATTTTTCTACGGTACTTTGGCGCAAATACTATGTGGTATTTGCAGTTCCATTTCGTATGTGCTAAACTCTTATTATCATTCATTTTTGAATGTCCTCCTTTTGATGTCTCTTGCAGTTGCCAGACCGCAAGCTTATTTTACATCAAAAGGAGTTTTTTTGTCCCTCTCAACGCTAAAGCTTTTTCCGCTCCACCGGCACAGCCGGTGGTTATTCTAC
>NZ_CBYL010000101.1 GCF_000577335.1 Faecalispora jeddahensis
CTACATCCCCAAAATCGTCCAGAGTATCCTTGCAAAAGGATGGCGAACGGACTTTTTCATAGTATCTGTGTCCTTTCCATTGTTCATATTTGTTTAATTGAAAGTTCCGCTTTACTATGGTAAACTCACTTTATATATCTGCCGTGTAAAACTTTTGTGAAACGGTAGCATGGGAAATTAACGCTCGGTGAGCAAGTTTTATATAATTTATATAATGTGTGAGGTGGTGCAATAAATGTTTAATGAAATTTGTATCTATGAGGCAAAGATTGAAAAGCAAGAGGAAATTGAGCAACTTATGAAAGAGGTTGCCGCCTTTTATATGGAGCAGGATGGTGTTATTGAAGTTAGATATATCAAACGCACCCACCGCCAAACAGATTTTAATGCCGTTAAAGAAGGGGCATTGCCTGTTCGCCTCACACGCAATGTAGGCAAAGTCACTTATGTTTTACATTGGACTGTTAGAGATGAAGAAACTCACGCAAGGGTGTCAAAGTTAGGGTTAGAGCATTTTTACAAGCGATGGAACAGATGCTTAACCACTATGCCAAAAATTATTTTGGGTGAAAACATTGTGTAAGGGTATGAGCACACCCTCTGTTAGT
>NZ_CBYL010000102.1 GCF_000577335.1 Faecalispora jeddahensis
AAGGGTACGAAAAGATTGGCGAAGGGCTGCGAGCACATCTGCCGAAAGGCAGTGAAAACTCTAAGTTTTCGCTTGGCAAGCACCATTAGCTCAGTTGGTAGAGCACCTGACTCTTAATCAGGGTGTCCCGGGTTCGAGTCCCTGATGGTGCACCAAAAAGAAGTCAGGCGGGGGTCTTTGAGAGGATCTCTGACCTCTGCACCTGGCTAAGGCTGAGATGTGGCCCGTTGGTCAAGCGGTTAAGACACCGGCCTCTCACGCCGGTAACGGGGGTTCGATTCCCCCACGGGTCACCAAAACAATCTTTGAAGTAGTCGTAAGAAACAGGAAACTGTTTTTACAATATCCGACAGGAAGGCGAAAACCTCCTCTGCGGAACATAGTTGGTGTCGATGACGGTGAGGGTCCACCTGTTCCCATTCCGAACACAGAAGTTAAGCTCATCAGTGCCGAAGATACTTGGCTGGTAACGGCCCGGGACAATAGGATGACGCCAACACTGATATTCCTCAATAGCTCAGCCGGTAGAGCATGCGGCTGTTAACCGCAGGGTCGTTGGTTCGAGTCCAACTTGGGGAG
>NZ_CBYL010000103.1 GCF_000577335.1 Faecalispora jeddahensis
AACGCGGTAAAGGAATTCAGTCTTGCGCTGGCGATCGTCATGCTTGTGCTGTACATATTGGGGCTGATTTTCTCTTTGATTACGCATAGGGATATCTTTTTGGAGGATGCTGACGACGGTGAGGAAGAGGAAGAACCGGAATGGTCATTGAAAAAGGGCGTCGTCATTATGGCCGCGGCGGCGGTAGCCGTGGCTGTGATGAGTGAAATCCTGGTCAGTACCGTGGAAGGTGCCGCAGAGCAGTTCGGTCTGGGGGAAGCGTTCATCGGCATTATCCTGATCCCCATTCTGGGAAACGTGGCAGAGCATGCTTCCGCGTGCCTTATGGCGATCAAGGGAAAGATCAACATCAGCATCGAGATCGCGGTTGGTTCCAGCATGCAGATTGCGTTGTTCGTGACGCCGCTCATGGTCATCTGGAGCGCAATGCTCGGGAATACGATGGAATATGTCTATACCTCGATGGAGCTGCTCGGGATTGTTATCAGCGTCATCCTCACCGCCACAGTGTTTATGGATCATAAGGTCAACTGGCTGGAGGGCGCAGAGCTCATGGTCGCCTATATTGTCCTGG
>NZ_CBYL010000104.1 GCF_000577335.1 Faecalispora jeddahensis
TATGCTTTGACAACAGCTTTTTTCCCTTGCATTATAAACAGTGTGGGATAGTTCTTTGCACAAAGGGTACAGCCCATACAGGCATCCTTGTTAATATGGAGGCCGGGCTTAGCCAGCATTTCTCCCGGTAGATCCTCATCCCGAATAATTTTTGCCGAAATCCATGAGAAGATGATTATGGCAAGTACAGTGAGCGCCCAACGAATGGCCATGAACTTGGGACCTAAAAACTTTGCTTCATTACCTTCTGGCACTTTCTACCCAGCAAAAATCGGAATCTGTTTTGCTACCTATCACAAAAAAGCAGCTTGCTGACTACTTCGGTGTACAACGCCCCTCACTTTTCAGGGAACTGAAACGAATGAAGGACGAAGGCTTAATTGAGATTGCAAACAAAAAAATATATATCAAATTTATCAGTGAGCCATGGTATTTTTCTTAAGAAGCTTTACCCTTATTTTAGATTATGAAATTAAGCCGTTGCATCTTTATCTTGATGCAACGGCTCCTGCTTTGT